>CAYZRP010000068.1:0-36781 GCA_964480865.1 uncultured Anaerolineales bacterium
TTGAGCGCCTTGTTGACCCAGGTCGCCGACGTCACCACATCGGAGACGTAGACCTGCACGATCTCGTCGCCGGCTCGACCACCGACGTTCGCGACGTCGACGCTGACCGTCACGGGCTGACCCGCGCTCAGCGAGGCGGTCGACAGCCGGACGTTCGTGTAGCGGTACTGCGTGTAGCTCAGGCCGTGGCCGAACGAGAACAGCGGCTCCTGGGTCAGGTCGGCATAGCGGCTGCCGTGCTGGCCGCGCACCTGGCTGTAGAAGACCGGCTGCTGGCCGACATGGACCGGGATCGAGATCGTCAGCTTGCCCGACGGGTTGAGTTGGCCGAAGATGGTTTCGGCAACGGCCTGTCCGCCCTTCATGCCCGGATTGAACGCCTCGATGATCGCGGCAGCGCGTTTGGCCGAGGCCGGCAGGACAAGCGGCTTGCTGTTGATCAGCACCACGATCATGGGCTTGCCGGTCTTCGCGAGCGCGTCGAGCAGCGCCACCTGCCCGCCCTGCAGCTCGAGCGTGGCCGTGCTCAACGTCTCGCCGATGAAGGCCAGGTGATCGCCCACGGCGACCACGACCACGTCCGACGTTTCAGCCGCAGCCACCGCGGCCGGGATGTCGGAGAGATCGTCGCCGACGATCGAGCAGCCGACCTCGTGGCGCACGACGCAGCCGGCCGGCGCGAGGGCGCGGATGCCGTCGAGGATCGTGGTCGTCTTCTCACGCGGTTGTTTGCCGAACTCGGGCGGGTACTGCCAGCCGCCGAGCGTCCAGTCGCCCAGTTGCTGCACGGCGTCGTCGGCGTTCGGGCCGACCACCGCGATCGACTTCAGATTCGCGGCGTCGAGCGGGAGCAGGCCGTCGTTCTGCAGCAGGATCAGGCTCTTGCGCGCCATCTCGAGGTTGACGGTCTCGTGATCGGGCCGCGCGACCTCGGCCGCCGCGCGGGCGAGGTCCGGCCGCCGGGGGTTTTCGAACAGGCCCATGCGGAACTTGAGCGCCAGGAAGCGTGCGACAGGCGCGTCGATCTCGCTTTCGGCCAGTCGGCCGCTGCGCACGGCCTCGAGCGCGCCCTCGTAGAACTCGGGCGTGGTCATCATGATGTCGTTGCCGGCGCGGATCGCGACGATCGCGGCGTCGGCGAAGGTCGCGCAGACGCGCTGCTCTTTCACCAACCGGCCGACGTTGTCCCAGTCGGTCACCAGCACGCCCTTGAAGCCCCACTCGTCCTTGAGCACCTCGGTCAGCAGCCAGCGGTTGGCCGTCGAGGGCACGCCCTCCATCGACTGGTAGCCGGTCATGAACGTCATCGCCCCGGCCCTGACGGCGCGCTCGAAGGGCGGCAGGAAGTAGCTGCGCAGCTTGCGGCGCGAGATGTCGGCCTCGGAGGCGTCGCGCCCGCCCTGGGTTTCCGAATAGCCGGCGTAGTGCTTGGCCGTGGCGAGCACGGCCGTCGGGTCATCGAGGCCCTGACCCTGGTAGCCGCGGATCATGGCGGCCGCGAACTCGCCGATCAGGTACGGATCCTCGCCGAAGGTCTCACCGGTGCGGCCCCAGCGCAGATCGCGGGTCAGGCAGAGCACGGGCGAGAACGTCCAGAGCGCGCCGGTTGGCACCATCTCCTCGGCGGTCACGCGCGCGACCTTCTCGAGCAACTCGGGGCTCCAGCTCGCGGCCATCGCAAGCTGCGTCGGGAAGATCGTGGCGCCCATCCAGAAGGAATGGCCGTGAATGCCGTCCTCGCCCACGAGCAGCGGAATGCCCAGCCGGTTCTTGGCCGCCAGATCCATCGCGCGCCCGATCTTCTCGCCCAGGATGTGCAGGATGGAGCCAGGCTGCAGCGTGTTGATGAACGAAAGGTCGTCGCTGCGCGCGTCGACCATCATCAGTTGGGCTACCTTCTCTTCGAGCGTCATGCGGCCGAGCAGATCGGCTACGCGCTCCTCGACGGAAAGCGCCGGGTTCTTGTAAGCCTCAATGGATTGGGCGGACAGTGTGGTCATGGTACCCTCACGGCGATCACGATTGTGAATCGGTCAGCGATGACAGGGCAGGATCGGCGACGGCTTTCTGCCCGCTCATCGATGCGATATACAGAGCCAATAGGCCGGCCAACGCGATGAACAGCATCACCGGCACGGCCTCAAGCGACACACGCTGAGCCAGGTAGCCCGTCACCGACGGCAGCACGGCGCCGCCCAGCACGGCCGACGCGACCTGAATGCCGATGGTGTTGGCCGCGTGGCGCGCGCCGACGCGCTGGCTGGTGCTCGAGATCAGGCTGGCGAAGATCGGGGCGATGGCGAAGCCGGTCAGGAAGACGCCGCCGACGCTCACCCACGGGTGCGGGTTCCACCAAAACAACGCCGCGCCGACCAGCGCGGTCGTCATGGCGCCGAGCATCAGGGTGTTCACATTCACGCGGTGCGCGAAGAGCCCGGCCATCATGCGCCCGATCGTGAACGTCCCCCAGAAGCCGCCGGCCCAAAGCCCGGCCAGCTGGGGATCGATGCCGCGGCCCTCGGTGAACAGCGTATAGGTCCAGCTGCCGAGCGTGAACTCAGCGCCGCAATACAGCAGGAACATGACGATGCCGATCCAGGTCACCGGGCGCAGCAGGGTCTCGCGCAACGGCGTCCGGTAATCCATCAGGCCGTGCTCAGCGTCACCGTGCGCGTGTTCAGGGGCGGCCGTCGTCGAGCGCTTCCACGCCGATTGCGTGACCGCGAAGGCGATGGTCATGAGGACCATCACGGCGCCGACGAACAGGTAGCCCGCGCGCCAGGAGGTGGTCAGGGACAGGCTGAGCGTGACGATGAGGGGGCTCAGTGTGGCCCCGACGCCAAAGCTCGCGTGCAGCCACTGCATCTGCCCTTCGTTGTATTCGGCCGCCAGATAAGTATTCAGGCCGGCATCCAGGACGCCCGAGCCGAACCCGCCGATCGCGCTGAGCAGGATGATCAGGAGCCAGGCCGGGGCCAGTGGCGTGCCGAGCAGCGACACGGCCGACGCCAGGCTCGAGAAGATCAGCAGTTGCCCGATCCCAAACCGGCTGATCAGCCTTGCGATGAAGAGCGATGACAACAGATACCCGGCGGTGTTCGAGATGAACATCAGCGCGATCGCGTCGAGCGGCAGAGCGAACTCGGAGCGCAGGGTCGGCCAGGCGACGCCGAGCAGCCCGGCCGGCAGGCCGAGCGACACAAAAGCGACGTAGGCGAGCATCAGCAGCCTGGTTTTGTTGCGGGGTTGGGCGATGGAAGGAGAGGTCATAGGTTCACGCAAAACGCTTGAGATAAACGGCGATCATGTCCCGGAAGTGTTCGAGTTGCACGGCCAACGGGACGCCCTGTTCTTCGGACAACAGGTCGCCGCGGGCCGCCATCCGCTCCAGGTAACAGATGACGGCGTTCAGCAATACCACGGCCTTCTGACGTTTCTTCGACGCAACGCCTGTGTCGCTCAACGAGATCCCGCCCCACTCCAGTGACAGGACCATTTCCTTGTACCAGGCAGCGAGTTTCTCGTCGGGATAGCGATCGCCGTACAGGTGATCGAACATCCCCATGTAACGGTAGGCATCGCGCAAATCGAAGAAGCAATCGATCAGGCCGAGCGCAATCTGGCGGATCGACTCATTCGTCAGCCTGCGCACCTTCACCCGCGGCGAGGCCGCGATCTTGCGCAGCATGCGGGCCGCGATCTCGAAAGAGATCGGGTCGCGGCTTGGAAAGTAGCGATACAGAGTCACCGTCGAGATCCGTTCGGCTCGCGCGATGTCGGCCATGGTGGTCCGCTCCAGGCCTTTGTCGAGAAAGAGACGTTCCGATGTATCGAGGATGCTCTGCCGGCGCGAGGGCAGTTGCGACACCCCGCTGCGACGTTTGATCTCGGACTTGGAAGTGCCGCGTGTAATCATGTGTTACACGGATGTTACCCTGGCTGGCTGGCGGCGTCAATTTGGAGGAATCAAACGATCAGGGCGGCCCAGGGTGAACCCGGACCGCCCTGATCGTTTTGTCTGATTCTGCGGG
Source organism: uncultured Anaerolineales bacterium (assembly GCA_964480865.1). Lineage (GTDB taxonomy): Bacteria > Chloroflexota > Anaerolineae > Anaerolineales > UBA6663 > UBA6663. Next base: position 4,032 of record CAYZRP010000068.1, read on the forward strand.
ATTCAGCGGCTGCCGCTCTGTTTCGGCGTCACGGCCAGGATAGCCTTGAGCTGTGCCTGGCGGGCCATGTCTGTGGCTTCGCCGAGGATGCGCAGAGCTTCTTCTGGATTGTGGAAGCCCATGCTGTTCTCGGCGGCGATGAAGTCCCAGTACATCTGAGCGTCGCGGTGCATCGACCGCGCTTCATTCAACAGAGTCGCATCGGCGTTTGGATCAGCGGCGGCGGCCTTGATCGCGTCGAGCGAGTCGACCAACGCGGCCTCGGCAGCCAGCATCGCGGTATGCGTCTGATCCTGGATGGCGCTGACGCGTTCAACGACGTACGACACCTCGGTGTGGCAGGCCCCGCAAGCCTTCTCGGGCTGAAGCAGCGGGCTACGCACGTTGTGATCCGAGAACTTGGCGGCGCCATCGCGCGTGTACGGCATGTGGCAGTCCGCGCAGGACACACCGGCGGCGTAGTGCGTGCTGCCGGCCGAGAACAACTCATACTCGGGATGCTGGGCTTTCAGCATCGCGATCCCGGTATCCGGGTATTCCCAATCCTTGAAGCCCACCTCGTTGTAGTAGGCCACGATATTCTGGATGCGAGTGCCCTGCTCCCACGGGAAGGTCAGGTACTTGCCGTCGCCCTTGAAGTAGTATTCCACGTGGCAGTTCGCGCAAACCAGCGTGCGCATCTCCTGGCGCGTGAACGTGCGCCAGTCTTTGCCCTGGGCTTCGAGGGCCTCCTCGAGCGCGGGGTTGGTGACGACCAGGGCCATGGTGGTCGCGTCGTGGCAGTTCGAGCAGCCAATCGTCTGGGTGATGTGCTGGGTCAGATTGGCGAACGACGTCGAGTCGTAAGTCGCCATCGTCATGTCGGCCCACAGCCCCGGGTTGCTGGCGCTCTTGCACGAGTAGCAGGTGCCGGGCGTCTTGTCATTGATACGGGCCGAGTCGAGGACATCGGTCAGCGCGTTGCCGTGACCGCGGTCCTCGGTGTAGCCCTTGCTGAAGGGCATGCCCGCGAACAGGATCGGGAGATTCGGGTCGAGCAGAAGTTTGTCGAAGTTCTCGGACCCGCCATACGTGGTCTTGGCCACGTTGGCCGCGGTCTGTTCAAACGTCGTGTATTGGTTCGGATAATTCTGGCCCCAGATCGACGAGTCGGGCTCGTAGGCTTCAACCTCGACGTTGGCCGCGATGCCGCGTTGGGGCGCCGGCTGGTTGTACATGAACAACAGCACAGCAGCCAGGGCGGTCGCCAGGATGATGATGATGGCGGTCGGAATGTACTTGGCGTATTTGGACATCAGGCAGATCTCCTCCGGAAGGCGTCAGGGCCCTGCGGGTCGGTCTTGTACGGACTACGGATGCACGACGACGGTGGTTTTATCCTGGTACGGCAGCAGCGACAGGCCGCGCTCGCCATGGGCGACGTCGCGGTGGCAGGCGACGCAGTAGCGCTCCGAGTCGGGCTGGCCATCCGCGATCGAACTGACCGTCTCGGTGTGACAGCGAATGCAGTTCGCCTGGATGATGGCCTTCGTGGATTCTTTGGCGCGGATCGGTACCGGGATGTCGCCGATCGTGAAGTGATACACGTGGTTGAAGCCCGACAGAGCCTTGATCGTGTACTTGCCGATGAAGTCGTGCGGCACATGACAATCGTTGCATGTCGCGACACGGCCATGTCCGCTATGGAACCAGCCCTCGTAGGCATTGTCCATCACATGGCAGTTGTTGCAGGACGTTGGGTCATCGCCGAGATAGGTCGTGAAGTTCGTGGTGTAGGCCCCGACGCCGAGCACGATGGCCAGAGCAATGACGCCGGTGATGATAGGGAGCTTCATGTGAAGCACGTCCTTCGCTGATCTCAGGTTGCGCAGACGATCGAGGTAATCGAACGCTAAGAACATCCTAAACAGAATCGATCCATTGACGAACCGTATTTGTCATCAGATGATCGTGATGGTGATCACGAAAATACGGCTAATCAGACACTCTAAATACAATTCGCCAGGCCGATTTAGCAGTGATCGAAATACAGCGACAAATTGCCGAATTTCCAGGCGAGATTGCGGGGTTCGCCACCACAAAGATCAATGCACCGATTGACGCAATCGATCACACCCACAAGACCGGATGCTATCGAGTGTTGGGGAGATGAGCACGTTGTGTCTGGACCCAGGCCGCGTCGATCCGGGCCAGACGGGCCTTGGTCAGGTTCTCGCGCATGATCCAGCGAATGTCGGGGTCGGACGACGCCAGCCACTTCTCCATCAGCGGCTTGCCCTTTTCGGGCAAGGCGACTGTGGCCACGCTCCAGCAATAGCCGAGGCTCTTGCGCAGGACGTCGAATTCGTCGCAGCGCCGGTCCTCGGCGGCAGCGATGCCGGAGGTAATGGCGTCGAGCAGGCGCAACGTCGCCTGGGCCGCGGCAGGGCTCTTCAGCAGGCGTGGTTCGCACAACACAGCCACCGCGGCGCGCTGCTCGAGCCAGTTGCCCCCACCCCACTCGATCATCGGCGTGAGCAGGCGCTTCAGGTCGACGTCGCCGAGCCGCTGCAGTCCGAGGACAACGGCTTCGCGCACCCGCCAGCGTGGATCATTGGCGTGTTTCCGCAACGGCTTCCACTGGCGCTCATCACCGTCTGCCAGAAGCCGGCCCAGGCCCACCACGCCGCAACAGACCAGGAAGACCTCGGGGGAATTGGTCGGTGCGTGCTCCGGCGAAATCGAAGCGAAACGTCGGAACAACGGCAGTTCCCCTTCATCCGCAACGGCCTGCATCAATTCCAGATTGGCCCGCGGCCCGGGCAGGCCCGACTCCTTCAGCAGGAAGGGCTCCCAATCCGTCAGGGTCCGCAACGTGTTTCGGTAGTCGTCGTGTTTGGTCATGGTCGCCTTCGCCGCTCGGGTGTTCGACACACGCAGCCCTCGGCTCATTGTGCTGCGAACGGCGAGGCCTGACCAGAGGAGGATCGACAGGGTTTGCCCGTGACGATGGGCATGCGAATTCGGCAGCGGCCGTCCGTTATTGACGGACCAATGCCTCATGCCAGGCGACATAGCGGCCCTGGCTGTTCGAGGTGCTTGAACCGTTCACGGCCAGCCCGGTCGGCGTGACCTCATAGCTGGTCTGGACGAACCGCTCGCCCACTTTGAGGTGAAAGTGCAAATGACGGCCGAACATGTAGCCGTTGCCGACGACGTTGCCAAGCATCAGCACTTCGAACAGGAACCCGACCGTACGGCGGAAGACGAACAGACCCGAGGTCGTCGTGCCCTCTTCGATGAAGTCATGCACATAGTCGACGGTGAGGTCGTCACCGTCTCGCGCGATCGTCTGGCGAACGCGATAGGGCTTCGCGTCGCCGACGATGTCGATCCACCCGCCGCTGCCCTCGAAGGCGCCTGGCAGAAGGTTGAGCTCGGGCTCGGGCAAGGTCATGGGCGGCTCCCCACGCTGAAACAAGTTCAGGGTTCGGGTGTCTCGGCGACCGAGGCTTCGCGCTGACGCACGCCGAAGTGCTCGAGGCGTTCGACAACCGCCTGATTGCCGATCACGAGGATCAGGCACGGGCCGCCCAACAACAACGGCGCCAGCGTGACGGCACTGAGCGCCAGGATCAGGATCACGGCGACGATCAACACAAGGCTGTAGCCTGGCGCGGCCAGGAGCGTGAAAAGGCCGTTGCGCCAGGCCTGCAACAGCTTCGGCTCGGTTTGCTCCATCAGAAAGGGCACGGCATAGAGCTGAACCACCGCCCATAGCGCAGACACGGCCAACGCAACGCCCTGGAGGAGCGGTCCCCAAAAGGCATCGATGCTCCCGTACATGGCGAGGTTCGCGTAGAGCACGACGGCGACGACCAGGTTGGCCAGACCCCACAGCCAGCTGACCAACAGATAGCGACGGAGGCCCTGCCACCAACCACTCAGGCCGGTGGCCTCGCCGTGGACCAGCCGGTTGGCCACGTACGCCATGCCGAACGTCGCCGGCGGGCCGAGCACGATCGTGACCTGACAGATGGCCCAGACCAGGTTGATCACGGTCTGGCTCACCCAATCGTCCCACCAGGTGCCCAGCGCGTTCACCAGCACCTGCACCGATAACGGCATCCGCGATATCAACGATCTTGCCATGTAGCCTGCCCCGTCTGCATGTCGTAGCACAACCTCAACACACCGCCTGCCGGTTTCTCGAAGTCCCGACAGACCGTCGCCGGCACGACGGCCAAGGCGTCGACCTCGGCGACGCCGTCGGCCTGCTCGCCTGCGTACGTCAACTCGAACCGATGCGTCCCGGCGGCGAGTGCGACCGGACCCGCAAACACGGTGTCGAGCCAGAGATAATCGCGATCGGGCGAAGTCGATTGCGACACCACGACAGGCTCTGCGCCGTCGAGCGTCACAGCGAAAGCCACGGCGTCCACCTCGGCCTGCGGCTCAGCGCCGGGCTCAGGTTCGATGGACAACACGTCAACAAGGCGCAACGGCGCCAGATTGCTGGCCACGTCGGGATCGCGCCCGGTCCAATCGATGAAGGCATTGCCAAACCCCATACCGGCCTCGAACGCCAGAACTCGATCGGGCCCTGCCTCGACCCGGTTGAGGCTCTCCCACGGCAATGTCGCCTCGTAAGTGTAACCGCCTTCGGCCTCCGTCCAGGCCAGTTCTGCATCCAGCAAGAAACTTGACGATGTCCAGTTCCAGATTTGCGGACCCTCCGGCGTCTGCGCCATAGTCAGCTTGACGTCTACGCGACGTCCGCTCGACTGCGTGTCGAAATACAGCCAGAGCGCGTCGCCGCGCACCACGCCGGGGCCGACGTTATCCTGTCGATGCTCGAGATCCCTGACCCGGGCGCTGACGTACAGGTTCTCGTCGTCCCACATCCACGCCAGCTCGAAACTCCCTTGTTCGGCCCCTGGCCAACCGGCCCCGCCGCGCAGCACCTGCTCAGCGGTGTCGACGGGCAACGGCTGGGCGTCGCCCCACTCGTCGAGCGCGCCGTCGATGGACACTGCCGTCGGCGCCCGGATCGCCTCGGCCACGGCCTGACTCTCCGCTGCGGCCCGCCGAAGGTGAGCGGCGTAGATGAGGTAGACACCGTCGGTCGGGGTCGTGACCGTCAGGCCGACTCGATCGCCCGTCTTCAAACCGTAGGCATGACCGCCGGAGTAGCGCGCCTCGCCCGTCCAATCGCGGGCGATGTAGGTCGGGCTACCGGCCAGCGTCTCGCCGCCCTCGACCTCGGTGATCAGGGTCGTGGCGTTCGGAACAGATCGATACGTCAGGGCCTCGCTTGCCACGGGGTTGTCGACGACCTGCAGAAGCGTATACAGCGCCTCGATGGTGGACTCGGCCCCGGCGTTGCGGTTGATGCGCTGCGGGCTTGGGCCGTCGATGCCGTCGAAGCAGCGCCCGGTCTCCGGATCGTACATGGGCACCCCGGCCATATTGTTGCCAAACAACCAGGCGGCCGCGAGGCCGGCGTTGCGCGCGTAGGCTTCGTCACCGATCGCGTCGTAGAGCGCCATAAAGCCAGTCGCCATGATCTGGGCGCCGTAGGCGATCTGACCGCCGCGCTGCGGGAGCGGCGCCATCTCGTTGATCAACTGGTCGGTGGCCAGCAGCTGTGTGAACCAGCCGTCTGCGGCGCGGCGCGCCGACTCGGTCCACTCGGGCTTCTCGAGCAGCCGACCGGCCAGCGCCAGGGCATGCACCTGATGACTGCCCCAGGCGTGCCAGAGCGCGGTCGAAGTCGTGGCAGAAGGATGCGCGCCGTACGGGTACTCGCCCGGCCCGCCGAGCTGGTAGGCTGCGACGCCGTCGCCGAGCGCGGTCAGCAGGTTGGCCGTCTGATCGTTCGGCTCGACGGCGTAGTACTCGGCCAGGCCAAGCATCGCCAGCGACGACACATCGGAGCCGTTGCCGATCAACCACGCAGGCACATCGACGCCGTGGCGGCTGTCGAACTCGCCAACGGTGCCGATCTCGCTCTCGAGCGCGGCTTCGCCCTTGAGGTAGGCGGCCTCGAGTTCGTCGGCGTAAGCCGGGTCCACGTCACGGAAGACGCGGATGCCGACGGCCAGCGCCCACTGGCCGCGGGCGGCCCACCAGCCCCACGATTTGAGGCTCGTGCCACCGCTCTGGTTGAGCGTGCCGTCGATGTCACGGACGAAGTTGTAGTACTCGCCGTCGTCGGCCTGCAGGGCGAGCACGAAGTTCAGCGAGGCGCGGGCGAGGGCGAGGGCTTCTGGATCCTGCGTGCGTTCGTAGAACTCGAGATAGATGAGCGCCGCACGGGCGACGTCGTCAACGGCCGCGATGCCCTCACCAGAGGCGTCGACCCAACCGTAATCGGGCGCCTCGGAGTAGATGTGCACGAGCGCCACAGGCACCCCACCCCACTCGCGCACCTCGGTCAGGCGCTGCAGATGTTCCAGATTGATCAAACCATCACGCATGGGCTGCTCGACGGGTGGAGGCGTGCGCACCGGCGTCGCCACAGAGGTTGGTCTGGGCAGCGTCGGTTGTGCAGTTTTGGTCGTCGTCGTGCCGGGCGTGACGACCAGCGTCGACATCGCCGTCGGCGTAGGGCTCGGCGGCGCGGCACAGCCAACCAGGAGCAGGAGCGCGAGGAGCGAGGAGCGAAGGGCGAGGGGCGAGGCGGCCTGCGCTCGTCGCCCTTCGCTCCTCGCTCCTCGCCCCTCGTCCCTCACCCCTTCACGCCGCCGACGGTCAGCCCCTCGATGAAGTACTTCTGCGCGACGAAGTACAGCGCCAGGATCGGCGCCGCCATCACGGTGGACATCGCCATCATGTAGTGCCACTTCGGCGCCTCCTTCGACAACGACTCCTGAAAGAACTTGAGCGCGACGACCATCGGGAACTTGACTGTCGTGTTGAGGTAGATCAGTGGCCCCTGGAAGTTGTTCCAGTTGCCCTGGAAGATCAGCACGGCCAGCGCCAACAGCGCCGGCCGGATGAGCGGCAGCATGATCGCGTAGTAGACCTGGAACGTATTCGCGCCGTCGATGATCGCGGCCTCCTCGATGTCACGCGGGATCGTCAGGTAGAACTGGCGCAACAAGAACACGGCCCAGGCGCCACCGCCGAACCAGGTCGCGATCGTCAGTGGATCGTATGTGTCGATCAGGCCGAGGTTCCGCCAGATCAGAAAGCTCGGGATCAGGGTGATGATGCCGGGAAGCATCATCGTGGCCAGCATGATCAGGAAGAGCGCGTCGCGGCCGGGGAAGCGAAAACGCGCGAAGCCGTAGGCCACGAGGGTCACGGCGATCAACTCCGACGTCATCGACAGGATGGTGATGAACAACGTGTTGCCCAGGATGCGCCAGAACGTCAGCCCGGGCGCGATCCGACCCAACTCGACGAACGCCTGAGGGTAGTTGCTCCACTGGATCGGGTTCGGGATCCACTGGATCGGCCAGACGAACAACTGATCCTCGGTCTTCAGAGACGTGGAGATCATGAAGGCCAGCGGCACGAGCACGAACAGCGAGAAAATCGCCAGCAGGATGAACGAAAGCGTCTGGCCGGCGCGACGCTGCGGGCGCTGGTACTGAGTGGCGGCAAGGGGCGGTGTCGTGGTCTCAACCATGTCATCCTCTATGACCGCTCGGCCTCGTAGTGCACCCACAGCGCCGACGAGCGGAAGACAAGCAGCGTGATCAGCAAGATGATCACGAGTTCGAACCAGGCGATGGCCGAGGCATAGCCCATCTTGCGGAACGTGAAGGCCTCCTGGTAGATCAGGACGTTGAGGAAGGTGCCGGCCCGGCGCGGGATCGGGATGAAGAACGCCTGGGTGAAGATCTGGAGCGAACCGATGATGCCGGTGACCAGGTTATAGAACATCGTCGAGCTGAGCATCGGGATCGTGACGTACCAGAAGCGCTGCAGCGCGTCGGCGCCGTCGATGGCGGCCGCCTCGTAGAGATCACGCGGGATGTTGCGGAGCCCGGCCAGCAGGATCACGGAGTTGGCGCCGAATACGCCCCACATGCCCATCAACACGAACGAGGGCAAGACGAGGTTCGGGTCCGTAAACCAGTTGAGCGGTTCGATTGAGAAGAGCCTGTAGAACGGTTGCAGCATGAAGTTGATCAGCCCCGAGCTTGGGCTCAACATCCAGCGCCAGAGCAGCGCAACCGCCACGGCCGGCAACACCGCCGGCAGATAGTAGATCGTGCGCCACACACCGATGCCGCGATTGGAGCTATTCAGCAGCAGCGCGATGCCGATCGCGCCGATCAACCCCAGCGGCACATTCAGCGCTGCGTACAACAATGTCAACCAGAGCGCGCTCCAGAAGAAGTTGTCCTGGAACATGTCGACGTAGTTGTCGACACCGATCCACACCGGCGGCTGCAGGATGTTGTATTGCGTGAAGCTCAGGTAGAGCGAATACGCGAACGGGTACAGGTTCCATATCACAAGGCCCAAGATCCAGGGCAACACCAGCGCGTACCCCGAGGCCGCCTCGCGCTTCACGCCCAGCGCAGTCAGGACGCGATTCACGACCACCATCAACACGGCCATGCCGACCCCGACCAGCAGCCACCGGATCAGCGTCGGGAGATAGGTTTCCCAGGCGGAGACGTCCATGGTGATCTCCAAGAGATAGACCGCGGACCGCGGACGGCAGACCGCAGAACTTGGCACTCACGGAAGGGCCCATGACGAAGGTTGGGTGACATTCCAACCTTCGTCATGGGATGTTCATCGATCCGCGGTCAGCGGTCTGCCGTCTGCGGTCTGACTTACGGCAGCACGTCCTCCAGCGAAGGCTTGACCTGCGCGGCGAGGTCAGCGGCGGCGCCCTGGTGGTGGATCAGCGGATCCATGAAATCGCCCCAGAAGATGCTGTCCCACTCTTGCTGGCGTGGCAGGTTGGTGTACGAGCGCATGTACTGGACGGCGTCGGCGATGGCCTGGGCGTTGGCGGCCTTACGCGGCTCTGACGTCGAGATCACCTCGGCCGTGGCCAGCGACTTGCGCGGCGCCACGATCTTCCAATGGTGGATGCCTTCGGTCAGTTCGACCAGCGCCTCGTAGGCGAGATCCGGGTTCGGCGTCTGGGACGAGACAACCGTCGACGCGGTCCAGGCAAAAGTCGTGCGATTGGCCGGCCCCGAGGGCACCGCCACGACGCCGACGTCGAGGCCCTCGACCCGGTCGAGGTCGTCGGCCGCGCCGCCCATGAACATCGCGATCTTGCCGGCCTTGAACATCTCGCCAAAGCCCTGTTCCGAGATCGTGGCCTCCGGCGGGGTGTGCACGTCGTCGTAGATCAGGTTGGCGTAGAACTCCCAGCCCTGAATGGCTTCGGGCGTATCGATCGGCGAGGCCGTGCGGTCGGCGGTGATGACGTCGCCGCCCGCCTGCCAGACGAACATCTGCGGCGGCGGCCAGCCGTTCATCGAGAAGCCCCACTGATCGTTGGCGCCATCGCCATCGGTGTCGACCGTCAACGTCTCGGACGCCTGGGTAAGGTCGTCCCAGGTCCAGTCCATGGTGGGATAGTCGAGGCCGGCAGCGTCGAAGAGGCCACGGTTGAAATACAGGACCACGGGCTGCGCGATCCAGGGCAGGCCGTAGACCCGGCCGTCGTACTGGGCAGTCTGCAACACATCCGGGAAGTAATCGCTCAGATCGGCGGCGGGGTGTTCGGTGTCGCCGCTCAGCCGGTCAGTGATGTCGAGCAGCGCGCCTTGAGACGCGAAACCGGCGATGTATTCCTGAGACAGCCACATGAGATCAGCGGCGGTGCCGCCGGCCAGGGAGGTTTGGACCTTTGTGTAATAGTCGTCGGGGGCCGGCTCATGGACGATCTGGAACGCGTCGTTGTTGGCGTTGATCTCGTCAATGATGGCCTGGAACTCGGCAGCTTCGTCGGCGCCGGCCCAACTCGTAAGCCGCAAAGTGACCTTGTCGCCCGAAGGGGCCGTGGTGGGCTGCCCGCCGGGATCCTGCGTCGCGCCACCAGGCGCTGGGGTCTGTGTCGCTGTCGTGGGGTTGCACGCCATCACCGCCAGGCTCAATGCCAGCAAGAGGGATAGGCGTGCGTGCGGGACTTTCTTCATCTCGTCAGCTCCTTCCGCCGATATGGCTAACTCAACGCAGAGCGACCATCGCCATGCGTGTGCGCGGGGAGATTTACAGGACCTCCCTGCTCGAGCGGCAGGAACTCAAGCGAGCTATTCGATTGTGAGGGGCGAGTCGTTCACACGACTCGGTCGAAACGATGGCGGCCAACCGGGCTTTTCGATTCGGCGTAGCCCCGATCACCGTCAGGTATGCAAAAGCTATCGCCAAACGGCGAACCTCACCAAGCCAACCGGCGACTCTGGCAGGAGAACGGACAAGGCCGCGACATCGGTTGACATCGCGGCCTTGCTCGAAATGTATCGATGTGTTGGGCGGTCAGCGGCCGTACTTCACCGGGGCGCCGACGCGCTGAACAGAAACGGCCTTGACGGTATCGCGGTGAGCCGGCTGACGGTTCTCGTCGCCGGCGTCGAGCTTGAAGCCGCCGACAATCTCCTGCAAGTCCTTGGCCATGCGCGCCAGTTGAACGGCCGAGGCGGCCACTTCTTCAACCTGCGCCGTCATCTCCTCGGCCGAGGCCGACACTTCCTCGACGGCCGCCGAGTTCTCTTCGCTGACCGACGCGATGCTCTCGATCGAGCCCGTCACCTCGGTGGCTGAGGCCGACATCTGCTCGGTCGCTGCCGTGTTGTGCTCGACCACGCCGCTCAGTCGATCAAGGCTGGCAACCACGCGCTCGCTGAACGTCGCCATCTGATCGGAGGAGCGCACGTTGGACTCGGCCAGTTGTGCAGCTTCGGATACCGCGCTCTCCAGTCCGGTGCTGGCGGCGCGGATGCTGACGACAGCGGCCTGAACGCCCTTGGCACGATCGGCCGATGCCTTGGCGCCTTCCGCCAGGGTCTCGAACGCGGCGCCGGATTGCTCGGTCAACTGGCGGGCCGACGCCACCTCGGAGCCGGCCTGCTGCATGGCTTCGCCGACTTCGCCGGCGCCCTGCTGAACGGCGCGCACCAGCTCGCCGATCTCCTTGGTGGCCTGCGTCGAACGCTCGGCAAGCTTGCGCACTTCGTCGGCGACGACCGCAAAGCCCTTGCCATGTTCGCCGGCGCGGGCCGCCTCGATCGCGGCGTTGAGCGCCAGCAGGTTCGTCTGTGAGGCAATGTCGTCGATGGTCTCGACAATGACGCCGATCTGACCGGAACGGCGCCCCAGATCGCGAACGCGCGTGGCCAGTTGCTCAGTCGTGTCGTTGACGCGCTGCATCCCATCCATCGTCTGCACCGCGTAGCGAATGCCTTCATCGGCCGCCTTGGCCGAGTTGAGCGCTTCCTGCACCACGGCATCTGTGGCCTGCGCGACCTGCAATAGCGTTTCCGCAAGATCCTGGCGCATCGTCGCAGCTTTGTGCATCCCCAAGGTCTGGACCTCGGCGGCGCGGCGGATGTCGGCGACGGCGCTGGAGAGGCGGCCCATGGCCTCGGAGGTTGTGCCGATGGCCGTCGCCTGTTCCTGGGCGCCGTGCGCGACGCTGTCGATCGCGCGACGCATCTCTTCGACCGACGCCGCCGTCGTGGTAATCGACGCGGCCTGCTGGGTCGAACCGCTGGCGACCTGCTGCATCGTCATGGCGATCTGCTGAGTGGCCTGACCGGCGCCCTCAGAGACCTGCGACAGGTGATGGGCGGCCTCGGCGACCTGATCGGCGCTGCCAAGGAGCGATTTCGCCAGGCCGTGGAAGTTGGACACCATCAACGCCAGGCTGCGGCCAAGCTGATCGGCTTCGGATCGCGGAGAGACCTTGACCGTCAGATCCCCGGTGGCCAACTGGTCAGCGGCGCTGGCCATGTCCTTCAAATAGGCCACCATCTGACGGAAGGATTCGGCCAGCTGGCCAAGCTCGTCTCCCGAGCGCAAATCGATCGCCTGTTGGACGTCGCCCACCGCGATCCGTTCTGCGACGGCCTTGAGCTCGTTGACGGGTTTGCGGATCGACCCGGCGATCCACAGGCCAAGGACGAGGCCAATCACTGCAGCGGCTACGCCGACGGCAAGCTGGATGAGCGTGGCCGTAGAAGTCTCCTCCTGAGAGGCAGCAATCGCATCGTTCAGCAACGTATTGGCCATGGTGACTTCCTGGTTCACGGCTTCACGATGCTGAAGGTAAAGGGGCTCAATCTCGTCTTTGCGGATCCGCGAGACTGCGACAGCGTCGCCGGCCTGCACGGCCGGGACGTACTCTGTGCGCACGACCTCGAAGAGTTGTTCGGCCGGCTTGCGCAGATCCTCGAGCATGACCCTGCGAAGCTCAGTGCCATCGGCCAGGTTCTCATCCCAGTAGGTCATCCGGGCCTGGAACTCACCCTCGAGACGGGTCAGGGCATCCAGGTGCTCCTGAAGATCGGCCGCGGGGGCGTGGGCGTTCGTCAGAACCTCGAGCTCCAGGATGTTGGTGTAGGTCTCGATGACGTAGGCAGGCGGCGGAAGGATGTCGGCCACCAGATCCTTGTCGAGCACGATCTCATTGAACACCGGGCCGCCGACCTCGACGCGCATCAGCGTCGTGTAGGCCATGATGCCGAACCCGAGGATTCCGGCGACGAAGACGCCGATCAGGACGTAGAGCTTGGTTGCAATCTTCAAGTTGGAAAACATAGCGTCTCCGCCACTCCTACTGCGGCAGTCGACAGTGATGAATGACCCTGAGCCGCGACAGGGTCTTCATAAGTTGATCGTATGCTTCACATTGGTGATTTGTCAGTAAAGAGAGGTTTAAGGACCGGAACACTCACGCGCATTTCACGCGCAGAATGGCAGATCGCACTTGACAGGCCAGCGCCTTTTTTGCAGACGCCGTCCGCACAAAAAACGAGCAGCGGGCGCTCAATCAGCGCCCGCTGCTCGTGGCCTATGGAGGTGTTGTGTCGTGGCTTAGGCGCGCAGCCGATACAGGATCTCGCCGGCTTTCGGCACCACGAGCACGCCCTCGCCTTCACGATCCTGCCACTGAACAGGGTCAATCGTGGCAGGATCCGCGTACCCGAGGTTGAGGCGCGCGCACTGCTCAGGCGGGATGCGGCTGGCGAGGATCACGTTGATGTTCGCGCGCTCAATGTCCCCGTCCATCACGCCCGAACCGCGCAGGTGTGTGCTGTGCGCCAGCACCCCGAGCGGGACGTGCTTGAATCGATCCCAGTCGTTCAGGAAGTACGGCAGGATGTGGTACCCCACAGATTCGATATGCCGGCCATGCACAAAGCTGACCGTATCGAGGTGCGGGGCAAAGATCACGAGCTCCCCACCCTTCTCGACGACCGGCTCGAGCTTGTACATCGCCTTCGCCCCGGTCCAGAGTTCGTCGTACATCGGCGGCGCGCACGACAGCACGCGCCGGTAAGGCCGATCGCACCAGCGGATGTGGCGCTCGGCGGATCGCTGCGCCGCGGCCGACCAGGCGGTGTACAGGTCGCCGATGGTCAGGCCGGTGAGACGTTCGCCCTCGACCGTCAGCGCGATCAAGGTCACGGGCGTCTTCAGACGGCGCGCGGCAGCATGCACCATCGCCCGCACCGGCGTATCCGCGTAGCCGATCGTGCCGACCACGCTCGCCAGAGCGCCAAGCCAGTGCGTGGCGTGGATCATCTCGGCCCCCGAGATCCCGGGAAACAGATACTTGGCCCCGCCCGAAAACCCGATCACCTCATGGGGAAACGTTGGGCCGACGATGATGATGTGATCGGCTTCGACTGCGGCGCGATTGATGCGCACCGGCACGGAGTCGGGCAGCGACGGGTGCCAGTGTCGGCCCGCCAGCATCCGGATCTCGTCGGAGCCCATCACGTCGAGCGTCGCCAACGCCGCAGGATCCTCCCAGGCGTGGTTGAGCAGACCGACGTGGCCGTAGCGGCCGGCGCGTTCTTCGGCCGTGATGCCGACCAGGGCATTCAGCCGCTCGTCGCTCAGGGGCGGGTGCGTCCCGAGCGCAACGAGCACGTCGATCCGGGCCGCGTCGTGCAGGGTCTCAACCAGGGACCTGAACAACAACGGCAGCGGCGCGGTGCGTGTGTGATCGGGCACAAGCACGAGCACGCGTTGCCCGCGCAGTTGGCCTGAGAGTTGCTGTGCCACGGCCTGACGCACGGCGTCGTCGTCCAGCGATTGGCCCTGATCTGCGCCGAGCGTGAGATCTGTCATCCCAGCACCTTCCTATCGCGATCCCCTGAGTCTCACCCACCCCACCCGGCATACGACGGATGATCGGCAGACAGCGGCAGATCCTGTGCGCAGCCCGTGCGGGCCGAATGGTAGAGCGCCGTGGTGAGTTCGACAGTGGCCCGCGCTTCGGCGAGCGTCACCGGCAGCGGGCCGTCGGTGTCGAGGGCACACGCAAAACGCAGGAACTGCCCCGTGAAACCCTCGGGCTGCGGCTCGAAGTCCGACAGCACGGCGTCGATGATCGCGCCGATGTCGGGGTTGGCGGCCGTGAACGTCCAGGGATCGGCGGTGTTGGAGTATGGCGCCGTCTGGCTCTCGGCGGTGAGGTTGGTGAAGCAGAAGCGGTGGCGGCTGATCTCGTGCATCGAGCCGACGGTGACCGAGAGCGTGCCCAGTCCGCCATCACCGAGCTCGACTGCCGCAGCCACGCAGTCTTCGGTTTCGATCGCATTGACGCGTGTGGCGATCCGGGCCGACACCGAGCGAAGCGGGCCGGTCAAATAGACCAGGAGATCGTGGGCGTGGATGGCATGGGTCAGGGCCACACCGCCGAGCTCGGTCGCCTTGCGTCCGCGCCACGGCACGGCATAGTAGTCAGGCCCGCGGCGCCAGTGGGTCTCGATCGTGACGGCGTAGCTTGGGCCCGTGACGCCACGCTCGATCAGGCGTTTGAGCTTCTGAGCGCCATGCCCGAAGCGATACTGGAAGATCGGCATCAGGCGTCTGCCCGACGCCGCCTCGGCCGCGATCAAGGCGTCGACATCCTTGAGCGAACCGCCGATCGGCTTCTCGCAGATGACGTGTTTGCCAGCGGCCAGCGCTTGAATTGACTGTGGCGTGTGCAACGACGACGGCGTGCAGATGTCGATGATGTCGATGTCGTCGAGCTTGCACAGATCGTCGAAGTCCGTGATCAGGCGCTGCACGCCGAAGGCCTCGGCCACCGGTCGCGCGCGATCGGCATCGCGGTCGCAGATCGCGGCGACTGTGTAGTGCTCGGCGAGGCTGCTGTAGGCCTCAAGGTGCGCGCGCCCGATCCCGACGCCGACGACCGCCACGCGATGCGGCTCACCCATGGCGCACCTCCTTGACTCGCATCGCCTTGGCCTCAGCCTCGAGGGCCAGCTGCATCGCCAGGAAACAGTGTGTTTGTTGCATTGCGGTCTCCGTGCGGTGGATGACGTCATGCAGCAACTGCCGGCCGAAGGGCAGATCGACGGCCGCGCAGTTGATGTAGTGGATGCCCTTGCCGTCGACCAGGAAGAGGTGGTTGCCGCCGTCACGTCCGGCCGGGTCGACATACTTGCGCAGCTCGATGTAGCCTTCGGTGCCGAGGATGGTCAGGCGCCCGTCGCCCCAGGTGCCCAGGCCGTCGGGCGTGAACCAGTCGACGCGGGCGTAACCGAGCCCGCCATCACCGCGCAACACCACATCGCCGAAGTCTTCGAGCTCAGGCGTGTCGGGATGCGCGAGGTTGCCGATCTGCGCGGCCACGACCTCGGCCGTCGTCGAGCCCGTGAAGGACAGGAACTGGTCGATCTGGTGCGAGGCGATGTCGGTGAGGATGCCACCGTAGCGCTCGCGGACGAAAAACCAGCCCGGCCGCGAGGGCGCGTTGATGCGATGCGGGCCGAGGCCGATCGTCTGTAGCACGCGACCGATGGCGCCGGCCTTCACAAGTTCACCGGCCCGCACTGCGGCGCCGACCTCGAGACGTTCGCTGTAACAGATCGAATAGATCCGGCCCGTCTCAGCCTGCACGCGACGCGCCTCAGCCAGCTGCTCGAGCGTGGTGAAGCCCGGTTTGTCGCTGAGCACGTCTTTGCCGTGCTGCATGATGCGCACGCCGAGCGGGCCGCGATCAGCCGGGATGCCCGAGATGACGATCAGGTCAGTGGTCGGGTCTTCGAGCACGGCCGCCTCGCTCGCCGCCTGTCGAAACCGCGGATAGCGCGACGCGAACGGCGCCGCCAGTTCGGGCTCGGGCGCGTAGAACGAACTCGGCGTCGCTCCAGCGCGCAAGAGCAGATCGACCATGCCATAGACGTGGTTGTGGTTGAGGCCGATCACGCCGAAACGCACGGGGCGTTCGGGTGCCGCTTCGATTGTTGGGTCAGTCATGAAAGCAATACCTCATTGTCCGCCGGCTATGGGATTAGCCGGCGCAGCGTGGAGGAACTTGAACACGTGGAGTCTACACCCCGGCGTATGCCGAGAAGCCGCCGTCCACCGGGATGACGATGCCGGTGACGTAAGCGGCCGCCGGCGACAGCAACCACAGCACAGCGCCGATCAGGTCCTCGGGCGAGCCGAAGCGCCCCATCGGTGTGTTGGCGATGATCTGGGCGCCACGCGGCGTCAACGACCCGTCCTTGTTGAGCAGCAGGCGACGGTTCTGCTCGCCGACATAGAAGCCGGGCGCGATGGCGTTGACGCGGATGCCCGGCCCGTATTCCTGCGCCATCGTCACCGCCAGCCACTGCGTGAAGTTGATCACGCCGGCTTTGGCGGCCGAGTACGCGGGCACGCGCGTCAACGGGCGCAGCGCACTCATCGATGAGATGTTGAGGATGGTGCCCCGGCGACGCTCGGCCATGTGACGGCCGAACACCTGGCACGGGATCAGGGTGCCGAGCAGGTTGAGGTCAGTCACTTCATGCAGCGCCTCAGCCGGCAGATCGAAGAACGGCATGCTCGGTGACGACGTCGCGACCGGTCGGTTGCCTCCCGCCCCGTTGATGAGGATGTCGATCTGGCCGAACTCCGCCAGGATCCGCTGTGCCGCGGCCTCCAGGCTCGGTCGGTCGAGGACGTTGCAGCCGAGCCCGATGGCCTGAGCGCCGGTCTGGCGCAGTTCATCGGCCAGCTTCTCGGCGCCCTCGGCCCGCAGCCCGAGCACGACGACGCGCGCGCCGGCCCGCGCCAGCGCCCGGCACATCGCCGAGCACAGCACCCCGGCGCCGCCGGTGACGACCGCCACCTGTCCAGAGAAATTGAAGTTGGCGAGGAAGTCGGCGTGGTCCATCATCGGGCTCCCGTCTGTTTCGTGGACTGCGGTTCCGGCAAACGATAGGCGCGGCGCGCCAGATCGGTCGCCAGCTCGCGCATCACGCCCACCGCGGCTTCTTCGTCGAGCATGCCGCGCACCACCTGCTCGGCAACCCAGTTCGCGCTGGCCCGGCGCCAGACCGTGTGCCGCGCCGGGATCGAGCAGAAAGCGCGCGTGTCGTCGTTGAAGCCGGCCGTGTTGTACAGCCCGGTCGTGTCGATGACGAGATCCAGGTAACGGCGAATGCCGTTCAGGCTGTCGTAGAACCACCAGGGCGGGCCAAGCTTCACCGCCGGATAATGCCCGGCCAGCGGCGCGAGCTCGCGCGCGTAGGTCGACTCGTCGAGCGTGAATAGGATCAGGCCGAAGCGCGGATCATTCCCGAAGCGCTGCAGCAGGGGGCGCAGGTGGCGCGTGAACTCGGTGGCCACCGGGATGTCGGCGCCCGCATCCGGCCCGAACGTCGCGTACACCTCGGCATTGTGGTTGCGCAGCGAGCCGGCGTGCAACTGCATCACAAGGCCGTCCTCGACGCTCATCCGCGCCATCTCAGTCAGCATATGCGCCGTAAAGCGTGCGCCGTCGGTCGAGTCAGCACGGCCGGCCAGCGCGCGTTGAAAGAGCGCTTCGGCCTCTGCGGCGCTGAGCGACTCTGTGGCCGGCACCTCCACTCCGTGGTCGGTGGCTGTGGCCCCCATGCGCTTGAAGACGCTGCGCCGCTCCTCGATGGCCTGGATGAACGTGGCATAGTCGCGCACATCAACGCCGGAACGCTGACGCAGGCGCTCGACCTCAGCCGCCCAACCCGCCGATGCCACGTCGATCACGCGATCTGGCCTGAAGGTCGGGCGCACATCGCCGCGCCATCCTGAAGTCTTCAGAACGGAGTGCTCGAGCAACGGATCGTCGGCGTGGTTGTTGGTGCAGAGCACGTCGACGTTGAAGCGCTCGAACAGGGCGCGCGGCTGAAAGGCCGCGTCCGCGAGGCGTTCCGTGATGGCGTCATACAACCGATCGGCATTGTCGGCGCTGGGTCGTTCGCACACATCGAAGACCGAGATCAACTCCTCTTTGAGCCAGAGACCGCTCGGCGTGCCGTTGAAGAGGTCGAAGTGCGAGCAGAACAGACGCCAGATGCGTCGATGGTCGCGTTCCACCGGGCCGCCGTCCCGACGCGTCACACCGACCTGCTCGAGCGGCACGCCCTGCGAGTAGAACATGCGCGTGACGTAGTGGTCCGGGATGATGAACAGATCGACTGGCGTGCCGAATGAAGCGGCCGGGTCCGAGAACAATCGCGGATCGACGTGCCCATGCGGACAGACGAGCGGTAGATCGGCGACCGTGGCGTAGAGCCCCATCGCCAGCTGACGCACCGAAGGCTCAGCTGAGAAGTACCGATGAGGGTCAAGAGTCCAGGATGTTGCCATACCGAATTGTTCAGCCCCCCAGTTGGCGCAACCAGTCGTTCAGACGATGTGGGATCCACCGGTCGAGCACGGGCCAGGGCACCAGTCGGGCCGGCTCGGGCTCCCAGATCCTGTCGAAGTGGAATGTCGGCTCGAAGGCGCGTTGCCGAAGCCAAGCGTTCACGGCGGCGTGGCCCGTGGCGTCCGGTGTCACCTCACGGGCGTAGGCGGCTTTGATCAGCACACCGTCGCTCCCGGCCCCAACGCCTGCCGCCAGGACCACCGAGTCGCGGAAAGCCGTGAACCAGTGCGGGCTTGGAGCGAAGGCGTGCTTGCCGGGTTGCGAATACACGATCGGCCGCTCACCACGCATCGGCGACACACCGTTATCGCGTTGCATCGTCGCGTAGCTGCCGTGCGAACTGGCCTCGACCAGGACCACGCGCCCCGCCCCATCCAGGTACACCCAGACGTGTTCGAGTTCGTAGAGGTGCTGGATGTCCCAGTCCCACCAGATGGCGTACTCGATCACGGTTTCCCAGACCGGTCGCCAGTCGCGCCCGATCCAGCGATAGAACGACGGCGATTGCGCCTCGCGTCGCAGGATCGTGTAGCCGATGACCTCGGGCATGAAAGGTTCGGCCCGATCGAAACAGATCACAGGCGCGTGCTTGTGCGCCAGCATGAAATCCGCATCCTGCGTCGGCCAGACCGGCAGCGCGTCGCCGCTCACCGGAGCGCTCAGTTGTTCGATCAGTTCGACCAGGCCGGCCGCTGTGTAGACTGTGTGGCGAGGGGCTTCCTCGCGGCTGATCGGCCGGGTCCGGCGGCGCTCGTTGGCGTGAAAGAACACGGATCGGATCCCAAGCCGGTTGGCGCCGACGACGTCACGCTCGAGGTTGTTGCCGACCATGACGACGCGCGGGTAATCGCCCTGGGCGATGCCAAGCGCTTCGAGCGCGTGATGGAACATCTCGGGCGCCGGCTTCTCGATGCCGACGTCCTCGGAGATCGACAGCGTCTCGAAGAGATCCAGCAGGCCGTGCTGGCGCAGGACGTTGCGCGGACCCTCGCGGTAGGCGTCGGCCACGAGCGCCAGGCGATGGCCGCGTTGTGCAAGCGTGTTCAGGGCTTCGACGGTGCCGGGGAACAGATCGGCCGAGAGTGTGGTGCCATGGCTGTCCTTGACCTCGCTGCCCTCGTCCATCAAGGTGTCGCCAAGATCCAGCAGGATCGCGACGGGGCCTGTGGGGCGCGTCATCGGGCAGCCTCCGTGGCTGGTTCAGAGGTCGACGCCGAGGTCGGTCGAACCGAAAGCTCACCGGAACCCGTCAACGCGATCTCGAGCGTCCCAGGTTCCCGCGTCACGGGCGTCACGGGCGCGCCGTTCCAGGTCACGGTGTAGTCGCTGCCGGCGTCGAGCACAACCAGCGCCAGCCACGGTTCCTGGCTGCCACTGTGTCGCAGCGTCGCCACCAGGCCGCGCCGATCGGGCGTCCATGCCTGACGCTCGACCCAGGTGTCGAAGCCGCAGGTCAGCGCGCCCGGCGTGTGATAGGCGTTGAACCACGACAGGATCGGGGCCGAGAGCCCGCCGAAGTGATGCCAGCCCGCGCCGCGTCCCGTCTCGACGACGATGTGCTCGAAACAGTTGTAGGTGGCGTCGACCTCGTCGCGCCAGACGTTGAGGGCCGTCGACGCGATCTTGTGCGCCAGATCGCCCTCGCCCAGATCGAGCAGGGCCTTCCAGAAGAACCACTGGTACGCGAACCAGACCGTGCCGTTCCAGTAGCCGTCGATCAGGTAGTAGGCCGCGCTTTGATCGATGGCCGTCAGGCCGAAAGGCGTCCACAGGTGTTCGGGTGACGCGAGCCGGTCGATCAGACGGCGCCGCTGTTCGGGTGTGCAGATGCCGGCGAACAACGGGCTGACGCCATCAAAACCGAGGTTGAGGTTCTCGCCGCTCTTGTGGCGCAGGATCCCGCTTGGCTGCCCGGCTTCGTCATGGACCACGTAGCTGAACACGCCGGCCTCATCGTCCCAGGCATACGCGTTGAGGGCATTGACCCACAGATCGATGTCGGCCTGGTATTCGGCCACGTCGGCCGTAGCCCCGGCGGCCCGGGCTGCCTGCTGAAGCAGGCGCGCGCAGCGGATCAGGTGGGCTGTGGTGATGACCGGCGTGGCCATGCCTTCGAGTCCATGCGCATGCACGTGGACCTGTGGCACATAGTCGTCCCAACCGGCCGAGTTGTAGAAGTAATCCCAGGTTTTGAGCAGCCCAGACTTCATCCGGCGGGTCGTCGAACTGCCAAGTCGCCCGGCGAGAAAACGGTACATCTGCCGCAATCGCGGATAGAAGTGGTCGAGCAACTCCGTCGACTGCGTGCGGTTCCAGAGCTCATGAAAGGCGTAGATCTGCACGGGCACCGGGCTGCCGTGATGCAGGAAGGCCGCCTGCTGATCACCAGGCGGCGTGGTGTACGCGTTGAGACAATCGATGGCGCGGGTCAGATCGATGTTCATCAGGCCGAGGCTGATGAAGCCCGAGTCCCACGTGTACAGACAATCCCACCACTTGCCCGGCGTGAAGTGCCGGATGTAGGTGCCGCGCGTGTAGACCGGGTAGACCACGTTCGTCAGCAACGTCGCGGCCATGCGTTCCTGGCTGAACAGGTGTTGCTCGCCGGTCGGATTGACTGCGAAGTCGACGCGCCCGGCCCGCGCAGTCTGGTAGGCAGCATCGAGCGCGGGATCGTTCGGATCGAACGCCTCGAGCCGGGTGCGCACCTCGTCAGCTGGGCCGTGGCACACCAGCGCGTAGATGACCTCTCGCGAGTGCGGCGCCAGGATCACGGGGCGAATGAAGACGTCGGTGAAGTGCCCGGCGCCATCGCCGACGAGCTTGCGCGCGACGTGCTCGTTGACGAAATAACGGAAGGTGCGGTCGAGCTCGCTGGTCAGGTACTGCCGCACTTCGGAGCGATCGCCGCCCCAGGCGATGCCGTACACGCCTTCGACGTCGGGATAGCGCAACGTCAGGGTCGAGCCAGACTCAACCAGCTCGGGCGTCGGTTCCCAACGATGTCGCTGAAAGCGGACCCGGTCGAGGGCGGCGCGCTCCACCAGCACAAACCCGTCGAGGTCAACCGGCCCGCTGCCCTTCGACACGAATTCCAGCCGATAGCGCCCCTGGGCGATGCTTCCGAGCGGGATCTCACACAGCCCGAAGTCGTCGGCCGGCTCGAAGACCACGGTGCCGCGCGTCAGGCCGCGCAACTCAAACGTGGCCAGCGGCGCACCTCGGGCGAGTCGATAGCGCACGAGCAGGACGCCGTCGGTCAACGCGTGATCGATCGGCAGATCATAGGCGACGTGATCGCCGGCCTCGCTGCCGAAGCCCTCACCCAGCCCAACGCCATCGACGAAGCCATGGGCGCGGATCTCGCCGCGACGCCAGCCTTCGTACACGAGCGTGTCGGTCGGGCGCGGCGTGGCGAAAGCCAGAGACCGGTACGCCAGCGCATCGATCCAGCGCGCACCAGGCGGCAGGTCGACCCGCGCGAGCTCGATCGGTTCGTCGGAGTACGGGCGCAACGGCGGGAAGCTCAAGGCGCCGATCAGGTGCATGGCCTGATGCTGGGCGCGGTCGGTCTGATTGACCAGTTCGCAGCGGATCACCCGTGCGCGTTCATCGGCCACGCCCGGCAGCCTGAAGAACGCCACGTCGGCGTAAACCTGATCGCGCCACTCGAGTTCGTAGCGGTACGAGAAGTACGTCAGCCCGGGCGCCGCCTCCCAGGGATGGTCGTTCGACTCCCATTTGCAGGCCGGCACGTTGACGCCGTGTCGATACGACGCGGGGAAGACGCTGAGCTCGAAGCGCAGCCCGCTTGCAGGATCCGGGATGTGGGCGATGCCGTTGTATTTCTTGTTGTAAGGCCCCCACACTGGCAAACGCAGGTCGTGCGTATCGCCCTGTGGCAATTCAATGGTTGGCATGTGTCATCAACATCGGCGCCGGTTCGCGTCCTGTGCGACCAACACCGGTAGGATCAGGTTCAATGCGCTCTTAAGGTCTCTGCTGGCGCCACGACGGTGGCCGGATCGCGCTCGGGATGAGCGGCTTCACCGCGAAACCCTTCCAACACCATATCGCTCACGTCCTCGGCGACCAGTGCGCTGCCGTAGTACTCGGGCCGGTTTGGCCCCCAAACAACGCGACAGTTGCGCAGCGCCACGTCATCGGCGGCCTCGATGCGGAAGCCCGCTGTCGGCGCCGCGACGATGCCTTCGACGTCGCACGGGCGCCGGTCGAGCAACCCGCCCGGATGTTTCGACGTTTTGTTGATCTCGACCCGCACATCGTCGAACACAAGGCCCGTGATGCGGCTCTCGGCACAGCCGCTGACGACCACGCCGCCCTCGCTGCGGCAGACGATATTGCGAAAGCGGATGTTACGCACCGGCCCGATCTCGCCCGTCGTCGCGCCCGGCTTGAAGCGATATGGCGTGCCCGGCGCGCGCTTGAAGGCCGTCACGTAGATCGGCTCGGACTTGCCCCACCAGACGTCGGCAAACAGCCGTGATTCGATCACGATGTCCGAGAACAACACGTTCTCGATGCTGCCCTCGTCGCGGTTCTGGATGCCCAGACAGCGGTTCGAGGCCTTGATCACACAGCCGACCACGACGATGTTGCGCATCGCGTCGACGTTCTCGCTCCCGAGCTTGAGCGCACACGAGGTCGAGGTCAGCACGCAGCCCGTGATCGTGATGTGCTCGCACGGGCCGTACTCGGCGAAGTCGCGCCGGTTCTTGATGCAGATGCAATCGTCGGCCGACTCGATCAGGCAGTTGCTGATGCGCACGTCGCGGCAGTGGTCGATGTCGATGCCGTCGCAGTTGCGCACCTTGAGGCTGTTGAAGATGCGCACGCCGTCGATGACGACGTCCTGACAGCCCGCCGGATGCACGCACCAGTACGCGGCGTCGACGAACGTGACGTCGCGGATGGTGATGTGCCGACAGCCAATCAGCGTGAGCAGGTGCGGCCGCAAGTCCACGCCGTCGACGAATTTGTAGTTGAAGTGCGTGGGCGTCTCGTTCTCCATGAACGCGGTCCCGCGCCCATCGAGCGTGCCAAGGCCCGTGATGGCGATGTGCTCGGCGCCGCGGGCGCTGATCCACATCGACCCCTCCGAGCGATTCTGAAACGGCGGCTCGGTGTAGCGCGCCTCATCCACGATCGCCTGCACGGTGGCGTTGGCCTCGACGTGCAGATCGACCCACGACTTGAGCTGGAACGGCCCCGCCGCGTACACGCCCGGCGCTGGGACGACCACGCGCCCCCCGCCCGCCGTGTGGCAGGCGTTGATCGCCGCCTGCAGGGCGGCGGTGCTATCGACTTTGCCGTCGCCGACAGCGCCGTAGGCCGTGATCACGAAATCGCTCACGCCGCTCCCTCCGCTGCGCCAGCGCCCGTGCCGTCCACAGCCGTGACCCCGGCAAGGGCCAACTCGTCGGCGCGATGGCAGGCGACGAAGTGCCCGGGCCGCAGCTCGCGCAGCAGCGGCGTCTCGCGTCGGCAGGCCTCGACCGCGAACCTGCAGCGCGGATGGAAGGCGCAGCCGGTGGGCGGGTTGGCCGGGTCGGCGACCTCGCCCTCGAGCACCTCGTGGCTGCGTTTGTGGCGTGGATCGGGCTTGGGCACAGCGCCGAGCAGCGCGTCGGTGTACGGGTGCAGCGGGCGCGCGAACAACTCGCGCGTCGGCGCCATCTCGACCAGCTTGCCGACGTACATCACGGCGATGCGGTCGCTGATGTGCTCGACCACGCTCAGGTCGTGGCCGACGAAGACGTAGGTGAGCTTGAGCCTGTGCTGCAGTTCGCGCAGCAGGTTGAGGATCTGGGCCTGGATCGAGACGTCGAGCGCCGACACGGGTTCGTCGCACACCACGAGCTGCGGGCGCAACGCAAGCGCGCGCGCGATGCCGATGCGCTGCCGCTGGCCGCCGCTGAAGGCGTGTGGGTAGCGCGTCATGTACTCGGGGCGCAGCCCGACCAGCTTGAGCAGTTCGGCGACGTGATCTTTGATCTCGCTTCGCGACCCGACCTTGTGGATGACGAACGGCTCGCCGATGGTCTCGAGCAGGGTCATGCGCGGATTGAGCGACGCGTACGGGTCCTGGAAGATCATCTGCATGTTGCGCCGCAGCGCCGTCAATTGCGTGCGATCCAGGTCCGGGATGTTGACGCGCCCAAGTTCGCGGTCACGGAACAGGATCTTGCCGGCCGTCGGCTGGAAGGCGCGCAGGATCATGCGCGCCGTCGTCGTCTTGCCGCAGCCGCTCTCACCAACGAGGCCGAGCGTCTCGCCTTCGTTGACGTACAGGCTCACGCCGTCGACGGCCTTCACCTGCCCGACCACGCGGCGCATGAACCCGCTCTTGATCGGGAAATGCTTCTTGAGGTCCTGAACCTCGAGGAGCGGCTCGTTGGCCGCGGTCGGTGCGGCGTCCATCAGGCCACCTCCTCGGCGTACAGCCAGCAGCGCACGGCGTGCTTCGGCCCAACCTGCACCAGCGGCACCGGCCGATCCTGATCGCAGAGCCCGGCTTTGACCACCGGGCAACGCGGGTGGAACGGACAGCCGCGCGGGATGTGCAGCGGATCCGGGATGGACCCCATGATCGTGTAGAGATCGCCGTCGAGTTTCTTGCCGATGTGCGGAATCGAGCGCAGCAGCGCCTGGGTGTACGGGTGTTTGGGCGCGTAGAAGATGTCGTCGACCGGCGCGCTCTCGACGTCGCGGCCGAGGTACATCACCACCACGTCGTCGGCCATCTCGGCCACCACACCCAGGTTGTGGGTGATGAACAGGATCGCCATGCCCAGATCCGCCTGGAGCACGCGCATCAACCGCAGGATCTGGGCTTCGGTGGTGACGTCGAGCGCCGTGGTCGGCTCATCGGCGATGAGCAGCGCCGGGTTGCACGAGAGCGCCATGGCGATCATGGCGCGCTGACGCAGGCCGCCGGAGAGCTGGTGCGGGTAGGCGTCGACGCGCTGCTCGGGCTGCGGAAAGCCCACGCGCTTGAGCATGTCGACTGCGCGCCGGCGCGCTTCGGCGGCGTCGACGTTCTGGTGCAGCCGGATCGCTTCCATGATCTGGTCGCCAATCGTGTGCACGGGGCTGAGCGACGTCATCGGCTCCTGGAAGATCTTGGCGATCTCGTTGCCGCGGATCTTGCAGATCGCGTCGCTGTCGGGCTTCAGGCGGGTGATGTCGATGCACTCGGGCTCCTGTCCCGGGCGATGGCGGTAGTAGGCCACGGACCCCGCATCGATCCGGCCGGGCGACGGAACCATCTGCATGATCGCCTGCGAGGTCACGCTCTTGCCGCAGCCGCTCTCGCCGACCACGGCCAGAGTCTGGCCACGCGCGATCGTGAAGCTGACGTCCTCGAGCGCATGCACCACGCCTTCACTGACGTGGAAGCTCACCTTGAGGCCTTCGACCTGGATCAGCGGTTCCTTGACGGCGTTTGGGTTCATCGTCGTCTCCGTCACCGCACGTAAGGGTCGGCGGCGTCGCGCAGGCCGTCGCCGACGAAGTTGAAGGCCACGATCGTCACGACCAGCACGGCCGCCGGCAACAGCATCCACGGCGCCAGCGCGATTGTGCTTACTTTTTGGGCGTCATGCAGCAGGACGCCCCATGAGATCACGGGCGGGCGCAGGCCGAGGCCGATGAAACTCAACGCCGTTTCGTTCAGGATGAGCTCCGGGATCGTCACCGTGGTGATCGCGATAATGTGGCTCATGAACGACGGCACCATGTGTTTGAGGATGATGCGCATGTCGCTCGCGCCGAGCAGCTTGGCCGCCAACACGAAATCTTCCTCGCGCATCGACAGGAAACGGCCGCGCACCACGCGCGCCATGCTCGTCCAACTGAGCAGCGAGAGCAGCACCGTGATCAACAGGTAGACGGTGAGCGGATCCCAGTTGAGCGGGATCGCGGCCGCAAGGCCCATCCACAGCGGCAGGGTCGGGATGCTCTGGAAGAGCTCGATGGTGCGCTGCACCAGGTTGTCGATCCAACCGCCGAAGTAGCCCGAGATGCCGCCGAGCAGCACGCCGAGCGCCAGGCTCAAGGCGGTGCCGATCAGGCTGACCGAGAGCGAGACCCGCGTGCCGAAGATCAGGCGCGAGAGCAGATCGCGGCCCTTGTCGTCTGTGCCGAGCAGGAACATCGTGCCGTTCTTGTCAGAGTCGGCCACGCCGAAGAGATGCAGGTCCGTCCGGATCACACCCCACATCTTGTAAGGCTCACCGGCGACAAACAGTCGGATCGGATGGGCCTTCGACGTGTCCTCGGTGAATACAATCTCGAACGTCTCGGGGTCGCGGAACTTCTTGTACTCGTACGTGAAAGGCCCCTGGAACTGGCCGGTCGCATCGAAGAAATGCACCGGCTGGGGCGGCGCGTAGGTGTAGCGCGAGTCGAACGCGAACGGGTCGTAAGGCGCAACGATCTCGGCCAGCAGCGCAGCGACATACAGCAGGAGCAGCACCACCGCCGAGATCACGGCCATGCGGTGCTTGCGGAATTTCCACCACATCAACTTCCACGGTGGCGCGACGTAGATCGCGTCGTCGGCGGTCGTCGGGGCGGGGATGGCGGCGGTCGGGGCTGTCATCGGTGTCCTCGCCTCAGTCGTAACGGATGCGCGGGTCGAGCACGGCCAGCAGGATGTCTGAGACCAGCGTGCCCAGGATGCCGAACACGCTCAGGATCAGGATGAAACTCCCCGCCAGATACATATCCTGCGACAGCAACGCCCCCAGCAGGAGCGGCCCGGTTGTCTGCAGATTGAGCACGATGGCGGTCGGCTGCGCGCCCGAGAGCAGCATCGGGAACACGCTGGCGATGCTGCTGACAAAGGGGTTGAGCGCCACCCGCAGCGGGTACTTGCGCACCACAACCGCCTCGCGCAGGCCCTTGGCCCGCGCCGTCGCCACATAGGGCTTGGGCATTTCGTCGAGCATGTTGGCCCGCATCGTGCGCAACAGGCCCGAGGTGCCGCCCACGGCCAGGACCACCGTCGGCACCCAGATGTGTTTCAGAAGGTCCCACACCTTGGCCAGGCTCCACGGCGCCGAAACATACTCGCGCGAGAACAGCCCACCGACATCGGCGCCAAAATACCTGAAGGCCATCCACATGACCACAAGCGCCAGGACAAAGCTGGGCATGCCCGTGCCCAGAAAGGCAACCAGATTGAAGAGGTAGTCAAGCCACGAGTACTTATGAGTGGCCGAGTACACGCCGATCGGGATCGCGATCGCCCAGATCACGCCGATGACGAAGATGTTAAGGACGACGGTCAGCGCCAGTCGTTCCCAGATCAAGGTCGAGACCGGGCGGTTGAATTCGAACGAGTAGCCGAAGTCACCGCGCGTGACGATCCCCTCGATCCACTTGTAGTACTGCACGGGCCAGGGCTGATCAAGCCCGTACTCGGCCTTCAGCCGGTCGAGCACGGCCTGGTCGACGCTGTCACCCTGCTGTTCCATGCGGATGCGGTACTGATCGAAGAAATCGCCGGGTGGGAGCTGGATGATGATGAACACCAGCACCGACACCACCAGCATGAGCGGGATCGCGATCAGCACCCGTTGCAGGATGAACTTGGCCATCAGGCCGACTCCCCCACTTTCGGCGGCGCCAACGCGGGGCGAACTCTGCGGATCTCGTCGAGCGAGGCCAACGCCTCGGCGATCGACAATTCGAACACGATCGGGCCCTGATAGCCCGCAGCCGCCAGACGGTCGAGGAAGCGCCCGGTATCGAGGTCACCCTTGCCAAGCGTCTGATGATCTTTGCCGTAGCCGATGTTGCGCTCGGGTCCCTGCCACGGTGCATCATGCAGATGGACCTCGCCCAGCCGCGGCAAGAGGCGCTCGAGGACGTCGAAGAGCTCGAACGGCCCCGGGAAGCCGGCCAGCACGTGGCCGGTGTCGAGGCACATCGAGATGTCGAGATCCTCAGCCACCGCAACCGTCAGGTCAAACGGGAACTCAATCGTCTCGATCGCCAGCAGACGCCGTGGGATACCGGTCTCGCGCAGGATCTCGCGCAGGCTTTCGCGCGCCGCCGCCTGGAACTGTTGGAGGACGTACAACCGCGCCTGCTCGGGGCGCATGCGCGTGAACTCGGTCGCCAGCGTGCCGGTCGCGTGCAGAACATAGCTGACGGGCTCGAGCGGGAGCGTGGCCTTGATGCACTCGACCACGGCCTGCACCGAGCCGACGCGCACCGACGTCAACGGCGTCGAGGGCTCGACGGACCAGAGCGGCAGGTGCACGGTGTAGGTCAGGCCGCGTCGCCGCTTGAGTTGAGCCAGATCCGCGATCGCGGTGGGCGAGAAGGCGGTCGGGAAGAACAGGCTCATGTCGCCGCCGAGCTCAATCAGATCGAAGCCGGCATCGACGACGCTTTCGACGAGGGCGGCGTGGTCGAACTCGGCCACCAACCGGGCCATGTCTTCAGGCGTTTCTCTGGAGCGCAACAACTTCCCGGTCTGCGATGATTTGATCCCGAAGCGCATAATGCCTCCCGGGCGCCCGAGGGGTTCGAGCGTGTGGAGTTTCGAACCAGATGCGGGGCGGCGTACACATGATCACGCCGCCCCGCGATCCGTTTTGGTGGGGCGGACGCCTCGACGGCGCCGCCCCACCCTGCACGAGTCAGATCACTTATCCATCCAGAACTGCTGCGCCTGAGCCAGGCCTTCCTCGCGGAACGCCTCGTCCTGCACCAGATTGTCGGGGACGTTGTGCATGTGGTTGGAGGCCACATAGACCGTCGGGTCTTCGCCGACCAGGCCGAGAACCCAGACGTTGTCACGATGGATCGACACGATCTTCTGGATCGCGGCGCGCGCGACCTCGGGATCAGACGTTCCGGTGGCTTCCTCCCAGGCTGCCCAGATCTGGCGGATCGGATGGTCTGCCGGCGGCTCGACGCCTTCGGCGCCACCGCTGACGTACCACTTGCCCCACTGCGGCGCCCACAGGTTGTCGGTGCCGAGGTAGTTCTGCGGATCGCCTTCGATGATGTTGTTGCGATCCCACCACCAGACGTACATGTCGGCTTCGCCGTTCTGCATCAGCTGATCGAACAGGCTGCGGTCGACGTTCTTCGGCAGCAGCTCGACACCGAGGTCGGCCCAGTACTTCTGGACGAGCTCACAGAACGTGCACACATCGACGTACACCAGCGTGATGCTCAGCCGTTTGCCGTCCGAGCGCAGCCGGAAGCCGTCGCCGTCCTTCTCGGTCAGGCCAAGGCCGTCGAGCATCTCGTTGGCCTTGGCGGCGTCGTAATCGACCCACTTCTTGGCGAAGTCGGCGTCGTAGTACGGCGTGCCCGGGATGGGGCTGGCCTGACGCGGCTGGCCGAAGCCCTTCCAGGCGATGTCACGCACTTCTGTGCGGTCGATGCCGATCGACAGCGCCTCGCGGAACTCAGCCGTGTTATAGAGCTCGTTCAGGATCGGGTCGGCGACGTTGAGGTTCGGGAAGAGCACCTGCATCTGGGTGCTGCGCCAGGTCAGGACGCGATAGTCGCCGGTCTCTTCGTTCTGCTTGTAGAGCGGCAGGTTGGCCGAGTCGAGGTGACGCGCCTGCTCATCGATCTGGCCCTGGACGACCCACAGGTTCATGGTCTCCGGGTCCTGGAACAGGCTGAACTCGATCCGGTCGATGTACGGCAGTTGATTGCCGGCTTCGTCGACCATCCAGTAGTAGGGGTTGCGCTCGAACACGACCTGCTCGGCCGGCGGCGGCACTTTGACGACCCAGGCCGCGATCGACGGCAGATCGGGGTTGAGCCACTCGCTCTGGATCGGGCCCATATCGCCCCACAGCTCGGTCCAGCTCTTCACACCCTTATCCGCCACCACCTTGTCCAGGTCCGCCTGGCTGGCGTACTTGGGCAGATAGTTCTTGAGGTAATGCGACGGGAGGATGAAACCGAACTGGAGCAGACCCGGGGAGCCGGTGCTGTTGACCGCCAGCGCGGTGAGGAAGAGCGGGTACGGCCCGGCGAAAATGGCCTTGAAGGTCAGTTCGTCGACGATGTCGATCTTGACCGGTTCGCCGTTGATCACCAGCGTCGAGGACGGGCTCGAGACCAGGTCGGTGTTCTGGAAAACGTCCTCGTACCAGAAACGCACGTCCTCGGTCGTGACGAGCTCGCCATCGGACCAGCGCAGGCCCTCACGGATGTGGAACGTGAACTCGGTGGCGTCGTCGCTCATCTGAACGTCATCGACCCAGTTCGGCACCAGCTCGAGCTTCTCGGGATTGGGCATGTAGAAGCGCATGATGCGCTCAGTGATGACCTTGCTCACGCCGTTGCGGTCGCCCATGCCGCTGTAGCCGCGGCGCCAGGTGCCGCCGTAGCTGCCGATCTCTTCGAAGACGGGCATCACGCGCGGGTTCTTGGGCAGGCGTTCGTCGACCGGAGGCAGCTGGCCGGACGCGACAAGGTCGGCCAGCATCGGGGCTTCAGCATACGTCGCGCCGGGCGTCGGCGAGGGCGCCGAGGTGACCGTCGCCAGTGGGATCGGGGTCGGCGGGACGGCGGTCTGCTCGGCCGGAGCGGCCGTCGGCTCGGGGGCGGTTGTGGGCTGCGGTGCAGCCGTGGGTGTGGCGCAGGCCGCCAGCAGGCTGGCAACAGCGACCATGTGTGTCAGCACGTTGAGACGCGCCTTCAAATGGCGAAGCATAAGATCTCCTCCAGGCAATGGCTCTGAGAGACGGAAACGAGTGTCGATCAATTGGATGATGTGCGTCAGGCAGAAAAGACTCTGCGGATGTCAGCCGGGCGTTCAACCTCCCAAAGGCCATCCCCGGCGCCGGGCGCCGACGACAGCGACCAGACTCGTCGACTACTGTGGGCGAAGCCCCGGCCAGCCGCACGAACGACGCACGACGAGACTGGGCTGCAACTTGATCTCCTGCGCGGGACGCGTGGGGTCGGCAAGCCGCTCGAACACGAGCTCAGCTGCCACCCGTCCGAGATCCTCAGCGGGATTGCGCACGAGGGTCAGGGGCGGGTCCATGAACGCCGCACCGGGGATGTCGTCAAAGGTCACGAACGCGATGTCCTCAGGCACGCGCAGGCCCTGTGCGCGAAACGTCGCGAGCGAGGCCAGCCCGACGGCGTAGCTCGTGGCATACACCACCGTCGGGCGCGGCGAGAAGACCAGATCTTCCGTCGGCAACGTGGCTTCGTCGTCAGACGCCAGCCGCGTGCTGCGAACCAGATTGGGATCGAAGGGCAGACCATGCCTGGCGAGCGCATCCTGATACCCGCGCAGGCGCTCGCTGGTATGGAACGAGTGCATCGACTCCTCGTAGACGAAGGCGATGTGTCGATGCCCGAGCCGGATCAGGTGCTCGACAAGATCAAGCGAGCCGTGATAGCTGTCGACGTAGACCGAGTCGACCAGCGGCCCGAGGTCGCGCAGCGGCCGGTTCATCAGCACCACCGGGACGCCCTGCTCCGTGAACTTGCGGATCTCGTCATCGGCTTCGCCCACGGTCGTGATCAGCAGGCCATCGACCTGCCGCTGGCGCAGACCTTCGAGATAGCGCCGCTCGATATCGGCGTTCGAGTAGGTCGTGCACAGCAGCAGGCTGTAGTCATGCTGCAGGGCCACCGTCCCGGCCTCGCGCAGGGCCAGGCCATGGTGAGGACGGCTGTCGCGCACCACCGCCGCGATCGTGCGCGTCGTCCGGGTGCGCCAGCTGCGGGCCAGGAAGTCGGGCTGGAACTGCAGCGCCTGGATCGCTTCCTGAACGCGCTGCAGGGTTTCGTCGCTGACCCCTTCGCTGCCGTTCACGACGCGCGAAACGGTCGCAATCGAAACCCCGGCTCGCTTGGCAACATCCCGAATGGTGGCCATTGCTCAGATTTCTGTAACTGATTACGTAAT
>CAYZRP010000069.1:0-36649 GCA_964480865.1 uncultured Anaerolineales bacterium
GATGGCGCAGGTGTTGGGCGTGATCGCGGCTTCAATCGCGCCAGCGTCGCCGTAAGGCACGACGACAAAGCCTGGCGTGAAAGGCCCAAAGTCGTCGCGGTACAGGGCTTCGGTGGAGAACGAGATGATCGAGATCGTGCGGCCCTGGAAGTTGCCGGCGACGACGATGATCTCGGCTTGATGGCGCGGGATGCCCTTGGCGACGTAGCCCCACTTGCGCGCGGCCTTCAGGGCCGTCTCGACCGCCTCGGCGCCCGTGTTCATCGGGAGCGCCAGGTCATAGCCGAACAGATCGTGCAGGTCTTGATAGAGAAGACCGAGTTGATCGCTGCGAAACGCGCGCGAGGTCAGGGTGACGCGCTCGGCCTGCTCGCGCAGGGCGGCCAGGATGGCCGGGTGCCGGTGGCCCTGGTTCAAGGCCGAATATGCCGACAGACAGTCCAGATAGCGGCGCCCCTCGACATCCCAGACCCAGACGCCTTCGCCCCGTTCGATGACGACATCCAGCGGATGGTAGTTGTGAGCGCCAAAACTCTCCTCGAGAGCGACATAGTCGCGAGTGTGCATGAGGTTGCCTCTCATTGTCGCGTGTTGTCCCCGATACACCCAAATGGGTGATACATCGCGCAGTCTAGCGCAGGATCTCGCGAAACGCCATACGTTCTCAAGATCGACTTTGATTGATGCGAAAACATGATGATTCGAAGGACTCCATAGGGCTCGCCTATAATCGCGAGATGCCTGCCACCTCCACCTTGGGATCCTCCGTTTTCGCTTTCGCTCGACACGCCATCGTCGCCGCCATGGCGTTGGGGTTGGTGACGGGTTGCGCGCCCGTTCCGGTTGCAGAACTCGAGACACCGACGGTGCTTCCCACCGCCCGGGTCGAACTGGCGCCTACGTTGCCGGCGACGGCCACCGTGGCCCCGACACCGAGCCCTGTGCCGACCCTCGAACCAACCCCGACGGTACCGGAACCGACGCCGACCCTGTTCTACATCGTGCCGCAACAGGTCGAGATCGACCCGACCCCGGTCTGGCCCGAGACCGCGCCCTTCCCGACCTCGTGCGATGGCCCGGGCCGGATCAACATCCTGCTGATCGGCATCGACGGCTTCAGCAACGACTACACACGCGCGGCGCGAGCCGACACGGTTATGCTCCTCGGCATCGACGTTGGCGCCAAGACGGCCGAGCTCGTGTCGTTTCCGCGCGATCTGTGGTTGCCGATGGCCAACGGGCTGCCAGTCGCGGAGGCGCGCCTCAACAGCGCCTACCACTACGGCGAACTCTATGGCGTGGAG
Source organism: uncultured Anaerolineales bacterium (assembly GCA_964480865.1). GTDB lineage: Bacteria > Chloroflexota > Anaerolineae > Anaerolineales > UBA6663 > UBA6663. The sequence continues at coordinate 1,305 of CAYZRP010000069.1, forward strand.
GGCGGTGGCCCGGCCGAGGTGGCGGCCACGCTCAATCAGGCTTTCGGCGTGCGCATCGACCGACATGTCGTCGTCAGCTTCCTGGCGTTCGAGCAGGCCATCGACGCGCTTGGCGGAATCGAGATCGACATCCCGCAGGCGATCCGCGACCCGAACTATCCGCGCCGCTCGACCGAAGGCACCATCGCGATCGAGTTCCCGGCCGGCCGCGTGTTGATGGACGGCGGGACCGCCCTGATCTACGCGCGCATTCGGCACGACAGCAGCGACTTCCGACGGATGCAACGGCAGCAACAAGTGCTCTTCGCCGTGCGCGATAAGCTTCTGTCGCCGGCGGTGCTGCCGCAGATCCCGGCGCTGGCCCAGGTGCTGTGGAGCGCCGCTCGCACCGATCTGACCGTCGACGACATTGGCCTGCTCGGCTGCGCGGGCGTTCAGATCCAGGAGAGCGCGATCAGCCGCACGACGATCACCGAAGCCATGGTTGTACCCACCAAACTCCAGGACGGCGCTCAGGTGCTGATGCCCAAGATCGACCTGATCACGGCTGCCATCGCTTCGTTCCGGTAGAGGCTTTATGACCTTACGCAATACGCTCGAACAGGCCGGGCTCTTCATCCTTGGGCTCTTGATCGTGGCCGCAACTTTTGTCGCCGGCTACTACGCCCACGCCTTCAGCGGCCAGGTGGCGCTGCTGCGTTTCAGTCTGCCGGGTCTTCCCGCTGGTCCGGAGCGTTACGGCTTGCTGATGGAGGCCCAGGCTCTCGTTGAGCAACACTTCAACGGAACCCTGCCGGAGGCTTCCAAGATCGATCAGGGCATCGCGCGCGGCTACATCCAGTCGCTGGGCGATCCATACACGGTCTTCATCGATCCACCGAACGCCGAGATCGAGAGCAACTCGCTCTCAGGTGAGTACGGCGGCATCGGCGTCGGGCTCTCCCGCAACGAGCAGAACGAAGTGGTCCTCGACCCGTTCCCCGACTCGCCCGCCCTGACCGCCGGCGTGCAGCGCGGCGACGTCCTGATCCGCGTCGACGACAAAGCCATCACGCCCGATACCCCAACCGACGAGATCACGTCGGCCGTGCGCGGCCAGGTCGGCACGACGGTCGAGATCGGCGTGCGCCGCGGCGAGGCGACGCTGTCGTTCACGCTGACGCGCGCCGTCATCGCCCTGCCCTCCGTGCGTGGCCAGATCATCAACGGACAACCGCAGATGGGCTGGATCCACATCGAGCGCTTCAGCGACAAGACCGCGAGCGAGCTGAGCACCGTGACGCAGGACCTGGTTTCCCAGGGCGCCACTGAGTTCGTCCTCGATCTGCGCGACAATGGCGGGGGCCTGGTCGACTCGGCGGTTGAGACCGCGGGCCAGGTGCTGAACGGCGGCGTGGTGCTGTACGAGGAGAGCAAGACCGAAGGAGAGCGCACCTACACGGCCGCCAGCAGCGACTCGCCGCTCAAGGCTGCACCGCTGGTCGTGCTCGTCAATCACAACACAGCCAGCGCCGCCGAGATCCTGGCGGGCGCGATCGCGGCTCAAGATCGCGCGCCGCTCATCGGCCAGCAGACGTACGGCAAGGGCTCGGTGCAGTTCGTATTCACCCTGTCGGATGGATCCAGCATCCATGTGACCGCCAAGACCTGGCAGACACCCGACCGGCGCGACCTGAACGGCAACGGCCTGGAGCCCGACGTGGCGGTCGAGCCGGGCGCGGACGGGCAGGATACGCAACTGCAAGCCGCCATTCAATACCTCATCGATCAGCGGTAGAATCGGCCTGCCTGCCGCACTGGGCAAGGCGCCAGACACTATGAGTTCCTCAACCGACGGCGAGCGCGTCCTCGCCACAAACCGCCGCGCCAGCTTCGACTACTTCCTCGAAGAGCGATTCGAAGCCGGGCTGGCCCTGACCGGCACTGAGATCAAGAGCCTGCGCGATGGCAAAGCTCAGATCAAAGAAGCCTATGTGCGCATCGATGCCGGCGAGGCGTGGTTACTGAACAGCCACATCTCGCAGTATGATCCGGCCTCGCGCCAGAACCACGACCCGCTTCGACCGCGCAAGTTGCTCCTGCACAAGAAGGAACTGCGCAAGCTCTTCGATGAAGGCAAGCTCAAGGGCTTTACGATCGTGCCGCTGCGCATTTACTTGAAGAAGGGGCGCGCCAAGCTCGAGATCGCCCTGGCCCGCGGCAAGAAGAACTACGACAAGCGCGAGTCGATCAAGAAGCGCGAGGCCGAACGCGATCTGGCCCGCGAAATCGGGCGCCGCTGATCGCCCTGCTCCAACCGATTGATAACTCCATAAAAGATGACATTTATCTCCATTTCGGAGATCAATGTCACTCAGGCATCGGCCGGCGCTCCTCTATAGTGCTAGCAGAGACTCTTTGTGAACGTCCTGGACCGATTGAACCTGACCCTGACGACTGAACGGCTGAGCCGGCTGAAGTGGATTCTGCCGGTGGCGATGGCCGTGCTCGTGCTGAGCGTCGAACTGCTCGAGGCCTTCTGGTATCGCGGCGGCGTGCTGGGCTATGAGTTCATCGTCGACGGTTTCGTCTATGGCACCGCCGGGCCGCTGCTGGTGTTCTGGCTGCTCGACATCCTGCAGCGCTGGTTGGCCGAACGCGAGACCTCAGCCCTTCAGGCGCGCTTGCTGGCGCGCGCTCAGGAGCACCTGCGCGACAGCCACTCGCTCAGCGACGCGACGCTTCAATCGCTCTTCGCGACGAGCCTGTACCTCAACGACGTCCATCAACATACTGAAGATCTTCCGCCTCAGGCGCGGCAGGAACTTGACGCGGCCCATCACGCGCTCGATGCCGCCATCCGCGATCTTCGCGACCACCTCGTCAAGACCGAAGCCCGGTTACGTTAAAGCAGCGAGAGGAAAAAGCAGCCGCGGATTACGCGGATCTCGCAGCGGACGGCGCCATCCCCGACCGATGGCCCCTGCAGCTCGCCGGCCACTCCTCTACAGCGACTCGAGTACCGTCAGGAGTTGCTCACAGAAGAACTCGGCGTTGGCCTGCGAGAAGACCATGGGCGGCTTGATCTTGAGGACGTTGTAGTAATCGCCAGTGGGATAGACGATGATGCCGCGTTCGCGCATGCGCTCGGCAACCCACAATGCCTCGGCCGCCGCCGGGGTTTTGGCCTCCCTGTCGCGCACCAATTCGACGCCAAGATAGAGCCCACGACCGTGCACGGCGCCGATCCACTCGGTCTCACGAGCAATGGCCTCGAGCCCGCTCTTGAAGGCCGCGCCAACGCTGGCGGCCGACTCCTGCAATTTCTCATCGCGGATGACGTCGAGCACTGCCAGGCCAACCGCGCAGGCCACGGGGTTGCCGCCAAAGGTGCTGAAGTACGTGGCCTGTCGTCGGAACGACTCCGACACCTCGGGTGTGGTGACCACGGCCGAGAGCGGATAGCCGTTGCCGATCATCTTGCCGAGCGTGACGATCTCGGGCCGGGCGCCAGCCATCTCGAAGGCCCAGAAGTGCGAGCCCATCCGGCCAAAGCCGACCTGAACCTCGTCGGCGATACACACGGCGCCGGCCGTGCGAGCCAGGTCGTAGACGCGCGCCAGCCATCCGTCCGGCGGGAGGACGGCTCCCGGCGAACCCAACAGCCCTTCGGCGATGAAGGCCCCAATCGGTCGCCCCGCCTCGGCAGCCGCCGTAATCACGGCCGCGGCGTCGGCGACGTAACGGGCGCCGGCCTGAGGGTCATCGGCGCCGTAGCGGCCGCGATACAGGTTGGGCTGCGGAATGGGATGGATGTGCGCTGGCGGCGCGCTTCCCGACGGATTATCGAGCAGCGACGTGCCCACATCTGACGTCAACGTGGTGTTGCCATGATAGGCGCCCGCCACCGCGAGGATGTCGCCTCGACCGGTGTGAGCGCGCGCCAGGCGTAGCGCGAGGTCGTTGGCCTCGGAGCCCGAGTTACAGAAGTACACCACGCGCAAGGGATCGGGCAGCAGCGCCGTCAGACGCTCGGCGTACTCGACCATCACGTCGTACAGGAAGCGGTTGTTGGTGTACAGCCGTCGCGTCTGTCGATCGGCCGCGCGCGACACCACCGGGTGGCAATGACCGACGTGCGCGACATTGTTGATCGCGTCCAGATACGCGCGCCCATGTTCATCGACCAGGTATTGGCGCCACCCGCGCACCATCGTGGGCGGCTCCTTGTAGTAGGTTTCCTGCGATCGCGCCATCACGCGCTCGCGGCGCGACACGAGACGCTCGGAGGATACCCTGTACGCGCATGCCGCGGGCTTGAAGCCCAGGAGTGTGGCCGGGTTCGGGCACAGCGCGAGCCACAGGTCCTGTTCGTCACTGCGGGCCAGAGCCGGCAAGTCGTTGTGGAGCAGGAGCAGGCCGGCCTGTACATGAACGTGCGCGGGCAACGCGACTTCATCGTCGACGTCGACCACGTCGCCCAGGCGCTGCCCGGCCCCGATCGTGTCACCGGGAGTGAGTGCCTGGCGCAGGCCCGACCAGCGCGTGTAGAGAACCCCGGCAGGCGTGTCGTGCGCAAGCACAACGACGTTGTCTTCGGCGTTCTGAACCGTGCCAGCCAGGGGCGTGCGCACCTCCGTCCCCGGCGCAGCGAAGACGTCGACGCCCAGGTGAACGGTGTGCGGCGGTTCGATGGCCGGCCATTGGGCGTAGATCAGTCGCGGCTCGGCCCAGCGCCCCACCCCCACAAGGCGCTCGGCTCGCAGATGCGCCAACTCCGATTCGAGACTCGCCTGAACCGCAGCCTCGGTGTCCCAGTTTCCGTCGATGAAGAGATCGGATCCAATCCCCAGATCCAGGGCCTGGAGCGGTCCATCGATCCCAGTAACCACGTCCACATCGGGCGTGAAGCGGGCCAGCCAGGTGTTGAGTTGTTGGCTATGCGCAAGCGGCGAGAAGCCGGCAGCCTGACGCAGGGCCGCGCGGCCCAGGTCAGGGTCGATCGCGGCAAGCTTGCGCAGCGTCGGCCAATCGACGTCGTTGAGTTCAGAGACGTACGGGTTGTCCGGATCAAGCGCCGCCTGTTGCGCCGCGCTGACCGCTGTGACGCACACGCGCATCCCAACGAGCGCGAAGAGCGCTTCGGCCTCAGCCTCTTCCAGTGGGTAGACGGCCTGGAAGGCGCGCACCGCCTGACACAACGGCCCGAGCGGCCGGTCGGTGTGCATGGCGATGTCAGCCAGCACCACCGCTAACTCGCCGACGACATACGACAACGCCGTGTCGCCGAAATCGATCAGGCCGACGATCCGATCCGGATCATGTTCGACCCCGTCGCCCGTGACCGTGATCTGCGCCCCGGTCGCCGCCGGTGCGGACGTTGGCGACGCTGCCACGATCACGTTCCAGCCGACCAGATCGCCATGAATGATCCCAAGACGCAGCCGGCTCAGGAGCGGCAGCGCGTGCCGCCGATAGCGCGCCACCATCTCATCAACGAGCGCGCGGCGGTCCGGGTCCGTCACATAGGCGGCGAACGCTGTCACCACGTCGGCGGCGACGCGCAGATCCCACTGCAGACGTCGATCGGCGGCCGGATGCTCGTAGCCCGCCAGCCCACGAACCAGAGTCGCCGCGCTGCGCGCGAACGAGTCGATCAGCGGCGGCGAGTAGATCGGCCGGTCCGCCAGGATCCGCCCGGGCGCGAACGTGAGCAAACGAGCCCAATGCGACTGGCCGTCGCCCTCGACGCGCACGAGCTCGGCGCCGTCAACAGCCGTGATCAAACGGGGCACCGGCAGATCGGGGGTCACGCGCGCCAACCGGTTCAGCGCGCCATTCTCGAGCTCGAGCGAGCCGACCGGCTCCATGCTGTTGGCGATCTTGAGCACGTACGCCGGCCCGTCCGTCAGATCCACGCGATAGTTTTGATCGCGAAAGCTATTCAGAGGTTTCAGCCGGGTAACGCGCAGGCCGTAGGCCGTGTCGAGCAACTCGCGAGCCTGCTCGAGAGTCACCTCGGGCGGTCGCAGCGCCTGGTCGGCGTAGGGGTTTTCCGCAGAGTCGGTCATGGGCGATGTCCAGCGGGCCGAAACGAGAAGCGGCCGACGCCCTCACCCGAGGGCATCGGCCACAAGGACGCCGAGCAGGCCGGTCGCGGCGCCGAGATACAAGAGCAGATCGCTATCCGTCACCCAGCTCAACGGCCCCAGCGGCACGAACTGCAGGACGAAGCCCAACACGATCAGGCCGATACCGACCAGGATCGGCAGACCTTTGTATCGAGCAAAGAAGGCCGAGACGCGCGTGATCCACATCGGCGGTCATTCCTTCGGCGCTGACTTGCGCGGCGCGCGACGAGCCGGGATGAAGGCGCTCAGGTGCGCGGCGACGCGTTCCGGCGCGCGGCCACGCATGCGCAGGCCCTGCCCGAGCGGCTCGGTGGCCTCAACGACGCCCTGCTCGTGGAACATCGTGATGAAATGCCCGGCCGAGTACGGCACGACGATGTCGAGCGGCACGAGATCGGCATAGAGCGCGTTGGCCACGGCGTCGAGCAACTCAGGGATCCCCTGGCCCGTACGCGCTGAGATCAACTGCGCGTCAGCCAACACATCGCCGAGATGCTGATCGGCTTCGGCCTTGAGGTCGTCGGTCAACGCATCAGCCTTGTTCAGGACGAGCAGGACCGGGATGTCGCCGACCTCGAGCTCGGCCAGCACTTCTTCGACGGCGTCGATGTGTTGGCGCGCGTTCGGGTGCGTGACGTCGACGAGGTGCAGGATCAGATCCGCTTCGCCGATCTCCTCGAGCGTCGCGCGGAAGGCGGCGACGAGCGTGGTCGGCAGCTTCTGGATGAAGCCGACGGTGTCGGTGAAGAGCGCCGGCCGCTTACTCGAGAGCGTCACCCGCCGCGTCGTCGGGTCGAGCGTGGCGAAGAGCTGATCGGCCGCCAGCACGCCATCGACTTCGCCGGTCAGGGCGTTGAGCAGCGTGCTCTTGCCGGCGTTCGTGTAGCCGACGATGGCGATGACGGGCACCGCCGTCCGCTGGCGTTGTTTGCGATGCCGCTGCCGATGGGCGCGGACCTTTTCGATCTCGCCCTTGAGGTGCGCGATCTTGCGCCCGATCTCGCGGCGGTCGGCCTCCAGCTGAGTTTCGCCAGGACCACGCAGGCCGACGCCGCCGTTGCCCGTGCGTCCGCCGCCGCCGCCGGCCTGACGGGCCAGGTGGGTCCAGGCTCGCGTCAGCCGCGGCAACCGGTACTGCAGCTGCGCAAGTTCGACCTGCAGCGCGCCCTCACGGGTGTGCGCGTGCTGGGCGAAGATGTCGAGGATGAGGGCCGTCCGGTCGAGCACTTTGACGTTCTCGCCGAACAAGGTCTCGAGCTCGCGCTGATGGCGCGGCGACAGTTCGGTGTCAAAGATCACGACGTTGGCCAGGGTCTCCTCGACGAAGTCCTTGACGTCTTTGGCCTTACCCGACCCGATCAGGGTATTGGGATCCGGCCGCGAGACCTTCTGGTAGGTCTCGCCGACGACCTCAAGCCCGGCCGTGTCCGCCAGGAGGGCCAGCTCTTGCAGCGAATCGTCGAGCCCAAGGATAGAGGGTTCGGAATGCACCTCGATGCCGACCAGAAAGGCGCGTTCGACCGGCGAGAGTGTGGGATTAGGTGTACGGCTCACTTCAGGCTCGCTTTCTGGCCTGATTGTACTGACGATCGGCTGGATAAGAAACCGGGTGCTGGAATGGCATGGCGGCGACAAATTGGGAGTGTGAATGACGAGTCTCGATCCTGGAGACTCGTCATTCACACTCCCGATGTCTTGCTTAGCTCGGCAGACCGGTGACCGACATAGAGCGGGGATGCTCGACGACAAAGACCACCCGGATCTCGCGTTTGCCCTTCGCGGGCACGTCGACCTCCCAGGTCAGCAGGCCCATATCGTCGTGCGAGGCAGGTTTGGGTTCGGCCGTCTCGAGCCTGACGCTGATCTGCTCATGTCGTGAGAGCGGAATATGGTCGCGCACCAGCACGGTCACGGCGCCGTCACGCAGGTTCTCGATCTCGTAGCACATCCCGATCCGCACCCGGCGTTTGTCGCCAAAGAGAGTCTTGTCGACATCCCGCTGCGTGGGCTCAGCCTCCACACGAATGCGATCATCGACGCCCAGGTACAGTTCGGCCTCCTGGCCGCGCGCCACGAACTCGAGTTCGGTGGGTCCAAGGTACGTATCGCCTTCAAAGAGGCTCACCGGCCCGGGCAACCAGGTATAGGGCGTCTCGTTGACGATCCGGGCCCGACGGAACGCGGCCGGCGTCCGGCGTGGCGCGGCGGCATAGTCCCACCGCGGCTTGAGCGGGAACTCGGCGATGGTGACGGTGCGTGGCTCGCCGCCACCCGGGACGTCGGCGCGGCTCGGCAGTCGGAAGTTGACGGCGACACCGGCGTCCTGCACCTCGGCGGCTTCGGCGAGCACCGGGGCCGGCGCCGGGGCGGAAGCCGGCATGGCCTGGGCGAAGAACTCCACGCCCTGAGGCATCTCGGCTGCGCGCGACGCCTGCATGGCCTTGCGCATCACGGGCGGCTGGAGTGGCGCGATCGGCCAGGGGTCAAGTTCGGGCACCCGCAACGAGAGCGCCGGCTGCGCTGTGGAGAGCGTCAGGGCTACATCCGACCAGTCCTCGCCCGTGGTCTGATGCACCGACGCGAGGTAGCGCCACTCGATCAGGGCATCGACGACGCGCAGGTCGTAGCGCGGCTCCCATCCTGCGCCATTGACGACGTAGGCCACCGCCAAAGTCAACGCACCGGCCACGCTCACGTCGAGGTCGATCACGGCCACGCGGCGTTGCCGGCGCGCGCCAGAAGAGGCCTGAGCCAGCCGGCGTTTGAGCAGATCCGCCTTGCGCTCGGCCGCGCGTTGGTCGCGGCGCGTGTCGGCGATGCGGGTCTGCAGTTCGAGTCTGCGGTTCTGCAGGAAGTCAAAGACGGCGCCCTGCTGTTCGACACTGCGCTCGCGCAGCGCGAGGCCACGCGCAAAGGTCTCGGCCTGCGCGGCCAACGCATCCAGGTGCTGGCCATCGCGCTCGAGGATGCCGAGCCGGGCCGCGATCAAGGCGACCTCGTCCTGCGCTGCCTCGAGATCGCGCTGGAGTGCAGACACCTGCTCCGACGGGGTCTCGACGAACTCTTCAACCTCGGCCCGCACCCCGAGCAGCCGCGCCGTCGCCGCGCCGGAACCTGAGGCACGAAAGGTGTCAACGTCGGCCGCCATCGGCAGCCCACTCACCCGCACCGAGCAACGACCAACCGGGACATCGACAGTGCCTTCGCGCGACAGTCGCGCACGATCCGGATACAACTCCGCCGCGACGACGCGGGTGGCTAACTCGAGTTTCATGGCTCTCCTTCATCGTCGGCGACTGAGCCGACGGGATCATCATGCCGCGGCAATGGCCGCTTCCGTCTGAGCGGCGCGCGGCGCGCGAACGCGTCGGACCTCGCGAACGCCCATGCGCAACGTCGCGCCGTTGAGGACGCGACCGATCACGTCTGTGTAGGTCAGGCCACGCACGGCAGCCGAGCGCATCACAACGGATGTGGCATCGAGATCGCAGTTGACGTTGACGTCCAGGATCATGGGTTCGTCGCCGTCCATGCGCACATCGATGCGCCCGTAGTCGCGCGCGCCGAGCGCTTCGAGCGCGCCGGCCGCCAGTTGTCGCAATCGCCGACCCAGACGCAGCCTGACCTCCGCGGGCACCTGCACCTTGACGGCGTGGTAGCCGAAGTTGGTCTCATCGTGCTTGTAGCCGTATGAGTAGAGGCGATCTTCAGCGTGCTCGAACGCCGAATAGTCGATCTCGCCGGGTGGCAGGCCCTCGAGGCGACCGGCCGTGGTCGCAATGGCGCCGATGTGGAACTCTCGTGAGTCGAGGAACTTCTCAACCAGGGCGTCGCAGCCCAGGTTCTCGCGCAGCCAGATGATGCGCTCGGCAAGCTCCTCGGCGTTGTGCACGACCGAGGCGTGATCGATACCGTAGCTGCCGTGCTGGGTCGCACCCTTGACGATCGCGGGATACGTCTTCCATCGAGCCGCCTGGCGCGCGGTCGAGAGGCGCATGCCGGGCAGAGTCGGCAGACCGGCGGCGATCAGGCGCTGCTTGATGCGCACGCGATCGACCGAGAAAGACAGCGATTGGCTGGTGGCGCCAGTGTAGGCGAAGCCGCGTCGCTCGTAGGTGCGCGCGGCCGTCGCATCCGTCCAGGGTTTGCCGCCAAGTTCCTCGACCCAGTTCCAGACGATCCACTCGCGCGGGTCGTATCGGTCCAACAGGTTGAGGTCGGCGAAGACCTTGTGGATCTCATGTCGGTAGCCCAGGTGGTCGAGCGCGGCCGACATGTGGTCGAGCATGCGATCGTTCCAGGCCCTGTCGTCGTCGGGCCAGCCCGGGTTCTCATTGGTGATCACCAGCACACCGGGCCTGGCGAGGGTCTTGGACGAGCGCATGAGACCTCCTTTTTTGGGCGCCACACCCGCAGTTACGGGGATGAGGTGTGGCGGTCGTACTGGGCGATCCGTCCGGCCGCCTCCTTCAGCCGGTCCTCATCGAGGCAAAGCGACAGGCGCACATAGCCGCGCCCCGTGGGTCCGAACACCTGGCCGGGCGTGACGCTGACCAGTTGCGTTTCGAGCAGGCCGTCCACCCAGGCGACGTCATCGACGTCATCGGGGAGCCGCGCCCAGACGTAGATCGCGGCCTGAGGCGCGCTCACCGACAGGCCGGCCGCACGCAGCGCGGCCACAGCGATGTCACGTCGCCGTCGATAGACGGCGTTGCGCTCGAGCGTCCAGGCCTGATCACCGGTGAGCGCAGCGACAGCGGCGTTCATCAGGCCGCGCAACACGCCCGAATCCATGTTGCTCTGCAGCGTGCTAAGCGCCTGGACGGCCTCGGTGTTGCCGATCGCCGCGCCAAGCCGCCAGCCTGCCATGTTGTATGTTTTGGAGAGCGAGTGGAACTCCACAGCGACGTCGAGGGCGCCCGGCGCCTGCAGGATGCTCGGCGCGACGTAGCCGTCATACGTGATCTCGGAGTACGGCGCATCGTGCGCGACGATCAAGCCATGCTGCGCGGCGAACCGCACCGCTGTGGCCAGAAACTCCGGCGGCGCGACGGCGCCGGTCGGGTTGTTGGGATAGTTCAGCCAGAGCAGCTTGGCGCGTCGCAGGACGTCAGCCGGGATCGAGTCGAGGTCCGGCAGGTAGCCGTTCGACTCGTAGAGCGGCAGGTAGTGAACGTCGGCGCCCGCGAACGTGGCGCCAGCCGCGTACGGCGCGTAGCCAGGATCCGGCACCAACGACACGTCCCCGGGGTCGAGGTATGCCTGGCTGAGATTGAACACACCCTGCTTGGCGCCGATCAGCAACGTCACCTGAGAGTCGGCCAGGGTCACACCGAAGCGTTCGGCATAGAAATCGCGCCAGGCACTGCGGTACTCCGGGGTGCCGTTGTACGACTGGTAGCCGTGATGGCTCGCCGTGCGTACCGACGCCTCGAGCGCATCGACGATGTGCGGCGCCGGCGGCAGATCAGGCGAGCCCGCATCCACGCGGATCACGTTCTTGCCCGATGCCTGGAGCTGCGCGATGCGCGTGTTGAGCCGTTGGAAGAAGTACGTTGGGAGTTGAGCCAGGCGCTTCGAGGTCGAAGGCCGCGGCGCGTTCGATGTGGTGGAGTTCGGCAACGTCATGAGAAGCTCAAGTTGATCGGCGCCATCATAGACCGCCTCTGTGCGAATTGCAACCGAAGGCCGCGAGAGTGGACGAAGGACGCATGACGAACGACGAAGGCTGAGAGAATCGTCCCAATGCTTTCGCGTTCCATACAAGCAATGCGAGTCGGGTCAACACGACGACGGAGCGACGCGGCGCAGGTCGAACGATATCGAGCGACGGAGGGCGATCCACCCATTGCATGCCGGTGAACCCCCTCATGGCCGTGATACGTCGGCCACGCACGCGCTTACGACAGCCCTCTGCACACGATTCATACCGCTTTTACGCAACCTTCACGGCGTTTTTATGGCGCTTCACACCCCTTTTACACATAATCACGCCGACATCTGAGGCTGAAATTGCATACTTTTCCGCGCCAGACTCTGGCTGAGGACGAAGCCAATGACGCGAAGGGATTGCCTGTTCCGGCATCCGGCAACTCAAGGGGGCGACACGATGCGCCGCTACATACAATTCAATCCGACCGCCGAAGCAACTCTGACGATTTATCCCGACTGGACTCGCCAACTCTATCTTTCAGATGAAGCCACGACACTGACGCTCGACAACAGTCAGGTGCAGACCCTGATTGTTCGTCTGATCCCGGGCAGCTATGCCGACCTGTTACCAGGCCAGGGCAGCGCCTGCGAACCCCTCCACGTTCGCTGGGAGGGAGATGACCTACGCTTCGCCTCCAAAGACGGCAGCGCGATTCGCTGGAAGCGCGGCGCCCGTTCGTTCATCGAGTGGCTCCGCGAGATGGAGCCCAGTCGCGCGCTCAGCCCGCGGCACAAGCTCCCTGCCCGTCGACTGGCCCTTGTCTGATCCTTCAACGAAGAGGGCGTCGTCCGATCGTGGACGACGCCCTCTTTTCGTTTCGGGTAACCGTGCCGGTCAGTCGAGGCGATCGAAGGCGATGACCGTCTCCCATGTGCGGCTCCAGATCGCGTCACCGTCCTCAGCCGCCGTCAACCTGTGCATCAACTGGAAGTGGCGTCCATCCGCCGTCAACACCATGGCGCTGACGGCTTCGATGTCAATGTGCCAGTCGCCGCGAGCCAACGTCAACGACCGCCGACAATCCACGGAAGGCGATGCCGGATCACGCGGGTCAACCGTGTACTGATCCCGCGAGCGCGCGTCGAACTCCAGACCGCTCAGGCCGCGCCCGGCCTCGTCGATGCCACCCGGATCCCCCAGGCGCACACGGCCATCGTCTTGTTCGTCGATCAGAGTCAGCTCACCATCAGGGGTTGTCGACACCGCGCGGCTGCGCTTCCCCGCGCGCAGGCGTTCATGGGCCATCAACGGCGCCGTCTCGGCCGGGTCAAAACGGACGGGCGCACCTGACTCGTCGTGCGTCGGCAGCGACAGACTCGCCTGCAGCACCGAGAGCCGTGCCGGGATCGGCTGCGGCCACATGCGCGGCCACCAATCCTGGTTGAGCGCCACACGCCAGCGGTGACCGGGCAACAACCGGTAGCCGATCGTGTCGAGCGTGAGGCGCGCCGGAAAGGATCGATCCAACGGCAACGCGATCGGATCACGCGAGCCGGCGCGGTGCGTCAGGTTCAGCACGCCGCTGCTCACCAACATCGACGTCCCATCCGGCGCCACGTCGCACAACCGGACGACAAGGTGCGCGGCAGGTTGATCCGACGACAACATCACCTCGAGCGTCGGCTGACCCAGGTAGGTCGTGACCCGCTCGACCGGCGGAAGATCGAAAAGCAGACAACGCGCGTCCTCGTCGCTCTGTTCACCAGGCGGATCGTCCGGCAACCCGTACGCGCACCACATGCCGGCGCGCGCGCCATGTGACAGGTCGGCGGGCACGGCCAGCGGTCGCGCGGCGCTGTCATACAGGTGGCGGTGCTCACTGCCGGCAGAAGTCGGTGGCCAGACTGTGGCCGTCGACCAGCGCCCTGCCCGCACGTCGTAATCCGACGACGGTGTGGTCGAGTCCTGCAGGAAGACGCGCAGCATCGGCTCGCGCATGATGCCGGTGTCGCGCCCCTTCAGCCAGCGATCCCACCAGCGCAGGCACTCCTGCAGGAAACCAACTCGGGTCGGCGCGCCGGCAACGCCGTCGGGCTCGGTTGACTCGGGCGCCCAGGGCGAGTCGACCAGCCACGGCACCGCCACCTCCGGGTACTCGTGCACCCACGGGCCGACAAGGCCCAGGCGCGGAGAGGTCAGCCCGGCCAACAGGCGAAAGACGGGATCGGTGTAGCCGTCCGCCCAGCCGCCAACCGCGAACACCGGCACGTCGATGGCGTTGAAGTCTTGGCACACCGAGCCCTGCTCCCAGAACGCATCGCGCCGCTGATGCGCAAACCAGGCATCGGCGAAGGGCGGCGTGCGCTCGAGACGGTCCAACCAGACCTCGCGCCAGTCGTCGCGTCGCAACGGATCCGGCGGGCGAGCGTTGTAGGCCAGCATCGTTGTCGCCCAACTGAGCGCCTCGGAGGCCAGCACCGCCCCACCGCGATAGTGGACGTCATCGGCGAAGCGATCGTCGGTGGAGTAGATCGTCAGGATCGCGCGCAAAGCCGGTGGGCGGCGCGCCGCGACCTGGAGGGCGTTGAAGCCGCCCCACGACTTGCCGAACATGCCGACCGCGCCGGTGCACCACGGCTGCTCCGCGATCCAGGCGATCACGTCGCAGGCATCCTCCTGCTCGAGCGGCAGGTACTCGTCGAGGAGCAGACCATCCGAATCGCCGCTGCCGCGCAGGTCGACGCGCACGCAGGCGTAACCGTGGACCGCGAACCAGGGATGGCGCAACGAGTCGCGCAGAGCTGTGAAGTCGTTCTTGCGGTAGGGGATGTATTCGAGCAGCGCGGGCCAGGGACCATCGCCATCGGGCAGCCACAGGCGCGCGCTCAGTCGAGCACCATCGCGCACGGTGATGAAGAGATCGCGGGCCGGCCGGGCCGGGGTGGACATCACTATTTGTTCTGGAGGCGGAAGCCGTGGCCGCGGACCGTCAGGATATAGGCGTGATCGTCGTCGATCTCACCGATCCGCTCGCGCAGGCGCCGGGCCAGCGCGTCGACGGCCTGCTCGGTTACGCCGGCGTCGGCGTCCTCAGGCCAGACGCGCGCCACGATCGCGTCGCGGCTGACGACCTGGCCTTCGTTCTCGAACAGGAGCTCAATCAGCCGAAACTGCGGAAGCGACAAGGGCGGGTTGAGTTCCTGCTCGCCGACCCAGACGCGACGCGAGGCGCTATCGACGAAGAGCGCGCGGTCGCCGCGCACCGCCTCGGCCTCAGCCACGCGCGCGGCCAGGTCGTCGCCGCCGGCGAGCGGCATCGTGGCATCCGAGTCGACGTAGGCCAGCTTGGCCACGAGCGCCACCTGGATCAGGTCGCCGTCGTGCAGGCGGACCTTGCCGTTCACCGGCGCGCCGTTGACGTGTGTGCCGTTCTTGCTGCCCAGGTCCTCAAGGGTGAAACCCTCGTCGTCGCGTTGAAGCCGCGCATGCACGCGGCTGACCTGTCGGTCGGGGATGACGATGTCGCAGGTCGGCTCGCGGCCGATGGTCAGGCTCGACTGCTTGAGCGGCCAGTGGTGGCCGGCCGCCGGCCCGGCCTGGGCGATGAGCATGGGGACTTTGTCGTCGGGTTGTGCATTCATCATGGTCGACAGAACAGCATTCTAGATCAACCTGCGGAAAACGGGCCAGGCGCCTGCTTTCGGCCTGCCTGTGCAGGCGATTCTGACCGCGGACGGCGCGGTTTAGTTTTCACCAACACAGGCGTGAGGCGCGGCCTATACCTGGTTGTCGTCCCACCCGATCATGGTGCTGAAGCGCCGATTGGCGCTCCGCCCCCCGGGTTGGTTACAATCAGCGGATCATGTTCACGGCCCTGGAACCCGGCAACGTCCTCCGCGGACGATATACGATCGTGCGGGTCATCGGGCAGGGCGGCATGGGCAGCATCTTCCTGGCTGAGGACCAGCGTCTGATCGGGCGATTGTGCGCGGTCAAGGAAGTCATGCACGATCCCGGCCTGCCCGAACGCACACGCCAGCAGGCCCGCGATCAGTTCTACCGCGAAGCCTCGGTGCTCGCCCGCCTCGACCACCCCAACCTGCCCAAGGTGTCTGACTTCTTCGCCGACGATGGCCGCGACTACCTCGTGATGGATTACGTTCCCGGGCGCGACCTCAAAGAACTGATCGACGAAGCCCGCCAGAACGGGCGCTTCATCGCCGAGGCCGATGCCCTGGCCTGGTCGGCGCAGGTGCTCGCGGCCCTGCAGTACCTGCACGAGCAGCCGCAGCCCATCGTCCACCGCGACATCAAACCATCGAACCTCAAGCTCACACCGAGCGGCCTGATCAAACTCGTCGACTTCGGCCTTGTCAAAGTACTGGCGCCTGACGAACGCACCGTTACCATCGTCCAGGGCGTTGGCACCGTGTTCTACACGCCACTCGAGCAGTACGGCGCCGACACGGGCGTTTCTGACGCGCGCTCGGACCTGTACTCCTTCGGCGCAACGTTGTACCACCTGCTCTGCGGCGAGCCGCCACCCGAGGCCAAGCAGCGCTTCCTGCGCCCCGAGTCGCTCAAGCCGGCGCGTTCGTTCAACCCGAACGTCAGCCCGCGCACCGAGAAGGCCATGCTCTGGGCGATGGCCATGCACCCCGATGGGCGTCCGCCGAGCGCGGCCGTGCTGGCCGACGCGCTCCGGCCAGACTCAACCGGCCCGGCCATGATCGACACCGGCGACCTGATCCTCATGCAGCCGACGATCCGGGTGCCCTCATTGGCCACCGGCGTCGAACGCGCACTGGCGATCAGCGCCGTGCTGCTGCTCCTGCTCGCCTTCATCCTGACGTTCCGCAGCTAAGAGCAGCGCCGCCGTCAGGTGCGCTTGCGGAAGATGAACCAGCCGACCAGCAGGCCGATCGCCATCCCCAACACGACCCACAACGTGCCGGCCCAGTTCCCCAGGATGCCGCGCGACGCGACCCAACCGGGCAGTTCGAGCGCAAACCAGTTGTAACCGAGCAGTGCGCCGATCACGGTCGTCAGGGCCAGACGCAGAGCGCGACGCGGGTTGATCTCCGGCGCACCAAGCCTGTAGCTCGTGACGATCCCAATCGCCACCACGACCAACATCAGGGCGAAGTCGATGCTGTTGGCGTTCTCGACCTGCACCTCGGGTTCTTCAGTGGGCACAGGCGTCGGTGTGGGAGTCGGCGTGGGCTGCGTGGTGGCCGTAGCCGTCGGCGTTGGCGGCAGCACCGTGCGCGGGACGCCGGAGCCCTCGATGGGCACGTCAATGGTGAAGGCGAAACCCGACACGCCGGATGTGGTGCGCACGCGCACCGAGTAGAAGCCAACTTGATCGAGCACAAAGGTCGCGGTGCCGACGCCGCTCTCGGTGCCGTCTTCGATCTGGTTGTTGGTCGTGCCCGCCTCGGTCCGCACCGAGATCTCGAACGTCACTGGCGTGCCATCCGGCACTTCATGGCCGTTGCGATCGCGGATCACCGACGTCCGCAGATTGACCAGCGAGTTCACGGCATAGGTGATCGAAACCGCCTCGGTGCTCGTCAACCCGGTGGTGTCGCTGAACAACTCGATGTTCTGTTTCGGGTCCGGCTGCAGCGCATCGAGCAGGCGGTAATCGATCCCGGGGACGTCAACTGGAGAGGCACTCGTGGCATCAACGTCCTGGAAGAGGATCCGGGCGGCGGTGTCGACGAAGGCGTTGCCGCGGCTGTAGAGCGAGTAGTACGCGCCCGTCACGTTGCTCAGGTCGGTCGCATCGAGGTAGTACGGCGCTCCAAACCCGAAGATGACGACACGTTTGTTACGGGTCAGATCCTGGCGTTGAGTCAGGAACCGTGAGATCACGGCGGTCTCGGAGACGTCGGTCTGGACGTCCTGCATGGCGATCACGATCCAGTCGGTTTGTCCGAGCCAGACGTCGATCGCCGCCGGCTCAGGCGTTGGATCGCCCTCAGCGACCTGAGGCGTCAGCCGGCCGTCCAGGTAGTTTGTCAGATCCTTGAGCGTGAAGCTCTGCAGGTTGCGCCCCTGAACCTGGCCGCTCGCATTCGGGCCGTACAGGTTGAGGACGGCGTTCTCCAGGGCTCGCGCATCCATCGCGGGCACGGGCACACACAACGGACACTGGCGCACGGTGCGGTCGTCGGTGATGAACACGATCCGATCGCCGGCGCCCGGCGGGTCGGTCAGGCGCGTCGACACCTCGCCGCCGCTGGGGAAGACGAGCGTCGCGGCCTTGCGCGCCACGGCCGACGCTTCGCTGCGGTTCTGGTTGAGCCGATCGGCGAGGTCGGCCTCCGCGCGCTGGGCCGCTTCGGGCGCAAACGTGCCGCCCGAGGTCCGCAGCTTCATCTCGAGGATGCGCAGCACCGACTCGTCGACGCGCGCCGCGAAGGTCGCATCGAGCGCGTACTGGTCGCGGAAGTACTGAATGGCGTCGATGATGTTGTCGGTCTGATCGGCTCGCGGCCCAAAGTCCGACAGAGTCAGGATGTCATGGCCGGCGCGGAAGGCATCGCGCGCCAGGCCACGGCCGTTGAACGTGGTCTCGGTCGAGTCGAGGAAGCGGCGGATTGAGCGCGCGCCGAGCGAGTCGCTGATCAGCACACCGCCGCTCGCCCGCCAGGTGGCCAGTTCGCCCTGCGCCAGCAGGGCTTCAAGCGACGGTGCGTCGAGCGTGATCGGATTGGTCGTCGGGCGTTCGAGCAGGCCCTGGAAGCGGATGTGCCCGGTGACCAGCGCGTCGACGTGCACCCCGGCCTCACCGCCGGCGCCAGCGAGGCGCGAGAACGGCAACAGGTCGACCCGGATCAACTGGTCGAGCGAGCGGCGGACGGTCGGGATCTCTTGCTCCCAGTCACGGTTGCTCGCGCCCTCGCCCGGGAAGTGCGGGGCCGCCACCGCCAGTTGGCCGCCGCCGCCGATCTGGGCGCCGCGGTAGTAGGACTCGGCCATGCGTCCCACCCAGTACGGGTCACCGCCGAAGACCTGGGTGCCGTCGTCGCGCGCGCCGTTGACACGCGCCTGGTCGAGCACGTCCGGCGCCGGGCCGATCAAGAGCGTGATGCCGAGGGCCGACAACTCTGCGCCCGCGATCCGACCGACGGCTTCAGCATGGCCAGGATCCCAGGTCGCGCCGATGGCGAGTGGTGCAGGCAGCTCGGTCAGGCCTGAGAGGATCTGGTCATCGGGCGAGCCGCCGCCGCTCTGTTGCAACGCAATCAGCAACGGCACGAACGGCGCCGCCCGAGTTGCCCCGGTCGTCTCGGTGCGCGACGCTTCTGCGGCAGACGCGGCCGTGGCCTGGAGTTGATTGGTGAGCGCCAGCACCTGCGCCGGCGCATTGGTCTCGTCGGTGATGTTTCCGCCAGCTGCGCGCAGCAGGACCGCGCCGACTTTGTATTCGCGGATCAGGCGATCGATATCACCGCCGGGCTCGACAGTTGCGCCGTCGAAGGTCACCATGAACAGTTGGCCGACGCGTTCGGCCGGTGTCATGCGCGCCAGCACCGACGCAGCCGAGGTTTGTTGGGCGCCGGCCGGCTGGCCCAGGCCCAGGATCAGGCCGAGGACCAGGATCCAACGGTACAGGTGTTTCACGCGTTCGATTATACGCAGGCGGGAGATTCACCTGCAGGCGCTGCGACTATCGCGCGCACGGGTCGGATATCGGCCCGGGCCGGGCCTGCTTCAAAGTCAGCCAAATCAGTGCCACGAGGCGAGGTTTGCCAACAGGATCCGCCTACAGATCAGGCATGGCTGGGCGTGGCTCGGGGGGTCGCAGTCGCACTCGCCCGGGCGCCGAGCGCAGAAGTCTCGGGCCTGAAGTGGTGATCAGTGGCTCGCCAGCAGACCGCGGACAGTATCGGCCAGTTCGTCGGCAAACGTCTGGCTCACGTCAAACCAGTGGATGCTGGGTTCATCCGGCTTGAACCAGTTGGCCTGTCGACGCACGAAAACGCGCGTGTCGCGTCGAATGTGTTCCAGGGCCTCATCCAGCGTGCATTCCTCGCGCAGATATTGACCGATCTGTCGATAACCGATGGCGGAAAGGGCCGGCAGTTCCCACGAATAGCCGCGCGCGATCAGGCCACGGACCTCGTCGACAAGGCCGGAGGCCACCATCGCATCGACACGTTGATCGATGCGCGCGAACAGGAGCGTTCGCGGCAGGCTCAGTCCGATGGTATGGATCGACAACCGCGGCGCCAGCTTGCGACGTTGGCCCACGAACGATCGGCCGGTCATGAGCACGACCTCGAGTGCACGGATGACTCGCCGCGGATTGAAGACGTCGATTGTGCGAGCCGAGTCTGGATCGAGCTCGCGTAGCTGCGCGACAAGCGAGTCGAGCCCGTCGACGATCAGGCGTTGCTCGAGCTGATTGCGCAACTCTGGCGTTTGCGCGGTGGGCGGCGGCTGCCAGCCTTCGACCACGGCTCGAATGTATTGCCCGGTTCCGCCGGCCAGGATCGGGAGCCGGCCACGAGCGTGGATCGCCTGGATCGTCGCGAAGGCTTCCGCCTGATATTGCGCCAACGACCAGGCGACGTCGGGCGTCGTCACATCGATGAGATGGTGCGGCACCCGTCCGCGCTCAGCTGGCCCGGGCTTGGCCGTGCCAATATCCATGTAGCGATACAGGTAACGTGAGTCGGCCGACACGATCTCGCCGTTGAGTCGCTCGGCGAGTTGAATGGCCATCGCCGTCTTGCCGACAGCCGTCGGGCCGACGAGCACCAACAATGGAGGAAGGTTGTGGCGATTCACAGATCAGCGCCCGTGACAGCGTGTTCGATCATGTCTATTCGCAGCAGGGTGCCTGACGGCGAGAGCTCGACGGCGGCGAGATCCACTCGCCAGATGGCGTCAAGGGCATCGTTGTCGGCCAGGAACTGTTGCGCCGCCGCCGCCAGGTGATGGCGTTTGGCGGACGTCAGCGACTCCTCGGGCGTGCCGAACGCCCGGCCGCGACGCGTGCGCACTTCGACGAACACCCAGGCTCCGTCGCGTTTGGCGATGATGTCCAGTTCGCCGTAGGCACAGCGCCAATTGCGCGCCGCGATCTCGTATCCATCGGCCAGCAGGCGCTCAGCGACGAGCGTCTCGCCAAGGCGGCCCAGCCCCTGGCGGGCGGAGGTCATTCCTCAGCCCCTAAGATCGGGCGGGTCCACCAGCGCTTGAAGCGCTGCCACCAGGTCAGCCGTTGCTCAACCGACACCGCGAGCTTTTCGTACTCCACCAGCATGGTCGGCGCGGTCTGCTCGATGTCGAAGCGCCGCGCCGACGTCCGGGCGGTGGCGCCCAGGGTAAGGCGCAACTCGCGATCGAGCACAAGACGCGTGAACGCCGCTGTGAAGCCCGGCAGGTCGTGATCGGCCGTCAGCAGCCCATCGACCTCGCTGGTGATCGTATCGCCGATCCCGGGCGAGTCGATACCGAGTGACGGCAGGCCGGAGGCCATCGCTTCGATCAACGAGAACGGATGAACCTCGGTGTTCGATGCCGTGACGAACAGGTCAGCCAGCAACAGGTAACTCGGTACCTTATCGGGTCGGACCTTGCCGAGGAAGTGGACGCGGTCGCGGTACGGCGAGTGGCTGACCATCTCCTCGAGGTCTTCTTGCTCGGGTCCGCCGCCGATGAGGACCAGGTGAGCGTCATCGCAAGCCGCGGCCACACCCAGGAACGCGCGCATGAGAAAGCTGAGGTTCTTCTCTGGGCTGAGTCGCCCGACGTACATGGCCATCACCCCGCCCTCGGGCAGGCCGACCTCGGCGCGTGAGATGCGCGGGGGATTGTCGTAGGGGGCGAAGTCGATGCCGTTCGGGATGACCTTGATCGGATCCTTCACACCCAGATCGCGCATGACCACGGCCACGCCGGGTGACGGCGCGATGACGAGATCACAGCGATGGCAGAGCTGCGGGATGAACGTTCGAACAAAGGTCTCGCCGATGGCTTCGGGAACCATCGGCAGCCAATGTTGGAAGTAGAGGTCGAACCGGGTGTGGTTGGTGAAGACCACGGGGATCCCGGCCGGCTTGCAGTAACGCAACGCCAGCGGCCCACTGAGATACGCATGGTGGACGTGCACGACGTCCATCGTGCGCAGCTTGCGCTCGGCCACCGTGTTGTACCGAAACGAGAGCTGAAATCCGCTATCGTTGACATTCAACGGCAGCCCGGGCGATCGCATCACATACAGCTCGTCGTCCTCGTAATCCAGATTCCCGAACGTGAAGACAAAGACTTTGTGGCCGCGCGCTTCCAGCCAGCGCTTATTCAGCGTCACGTAGTTCGTGATGCCGCTGATATTCGGCTTGTACATATCGACAAGCATGCCAATGCGCATGCAGTTCGCCTCCGCCTGACCTGACCTTCAGCTATGTTACACTAGATCAGTCGGGCTGCATTTGGTGAAGCCCACCCAATCGCCTCACACCTCTCCACCCATCCCCACATGCATGCCGAATTGATCGCCATCGGATCCGAACTCGTACTGGGCGAGATCGTCGACACCAATTCCGCGCACATCGCACGCACCTTGCGCGGCATCGGGCTGTCGGTCGAGCGCACCACAACCATCGCCGACGATCTTCCGAGGATCACGGCCCTGATCAAGGAAGCCTGCGCACGAACGCCGGTGGTGATCACGACGGGCGGGTTGGGCCCAACCGTCGATGACCCGACCCGGGCGGCTGTGGCCCAGGCTCTCAACCAGGCGCTGGTGTTCCACCCGGAACTCTGGCAACAGATCAAGGAGCGCTTCGCGCGCTGGGGGCGCATCCCGGGCGACAATAATCGCCAGCAGGCCTTCATCCCGGAGTTCGGCACGCCCGTCGAGAACCCGGTCGGAACAGCGCCGGCGTTTTGGGTCGAGCATCAGGCCCCCTATGGTCTCGGCGTCGTCATCAGCCTGCCGGGGGTCCCGCGCGAAATGGAATACCTCCTGACTCAACGCGTGGTGCCTTACCTGCGCGAGCGCTACGGTCTGACGGGTTGCATCAAAGCCCGTGTCCTTCGCACCATCGGCATCGGCGAAAGCACCATCGACCAGCAGATCGGCGAGCTTGAGAAGTTGCTCAACCCGACCGTGGGGCTGAACGCCCACGCCGGCAACGTCGACATCCGCATCACGGCCACGGCGGCCAGCGAGGCCGAGGCCGACGCCCTGATCGCGCCGATCGAGGCCCAGGTGCGCGCCGCACTGGCTGAGCACATCTACGGCGTTGACGGCGTCACGATCGATCAGGTTGTCGGTCGCCTGCTTGAGGCATCCCACAAGCGTATCGCCATTGCCGAGACCGGGACACTGGGTCAGTTCAACGCTCGCCTTGCCGTGCTCCCCATGGCGGCGAGCATGTTCGCGGGGGCCGTTCCCCTCGGCGTCGATGAAGACCTGGCGGTCGCGGCCGAGCGTCTGCGCGCCAGCCACGGCGCCCACGTGGGCGTGGCCCTGCGCGTATTTCAGGGCGCCGGCCCGATGGATCCGCGCGGGCTTGAGTATGCCATCAGCGATCCGTCCGGGGCTGAGCTGCAGCGCTTCGGGTATGGCGGCCCGCCAGCGAGCCTGCCTATCTGGTCGACGACAGCCCTGTTCAACGTGCTCTGGCGCCGGCTCCGCGCGACGGCCCCGGAGCAGCCATGACCACCTGGCGGCGCGACGGCTTCGAGATCAGCGTCGACCCGGCCCGGCTGCAAGTTGATGCGATCGCTGACGCATTGGCGCGAACCTATTGGGCTGCAGGACGGTCGCGCGACGTAATAGTGCGCTCTTTGGAGCACTCCCGAGCTTACGGCCTTTACCACGGCAACCGTCAGATCGGCCTGGCGCGGGTCATCACCGATCTGGCGACCTTCGCGTATCTGTGCGACGTATACGTGCTCGAGGAGTACCGAGGGCGCGGCCTTGGCAAGTGGTTGATCGAGGTCGTGGTCAATGACCCGGCCCTGGCCAGCCTGAGGCGCTGGCTGCTGGCCACCCGCGACGCCCATGGACTCTATCGGCGCACAGGTTTTACTGAACTCAAGGCGCCCGATCGCTGGATGGAACGGTTCGAGCCAAATGGCCCGGCAGCGCCGGCAACATGAAGTACACTTCGGGCACTGTCGTCTGACGTGTTGCCCGTTTTGCTGAACACCGCCGTGCGCCAGACGCGCCGGCCGTTGCTTTTCGGAGGTTTCCATGCTCGTCCGCGAACGAATGACCCAGAACCCGATCACGGTTACGCCGGACCTTCCGGTCCCCGAGGCGCTTCGACTGATGCGCGACAAGAAAGTGCGACGCTTCCCGGTGGTCGACACTCACGGCAAATTGGTCGGCATTGTGTCGGATAAAGACCTGTTGCAGGCCGGCCCCTCCTCGGCGACGACCCTGGCCATCTGGGAGATCACGGAACTGCTCGGCAAGCTCAAGGTCGCCGAGGTGATGAGCCGCGATCTCATCACTGTCCAGGACGACACGCCTCTCGAAGAAGCGGCGCGCATCATGGCCGACGGTCGCATCGGCGGCCTGCTGGTGCTGAGCGGCGAGAAGTTGGTCGGCATCGTCACCGAGACCGATCTGTTCAAGTCGCTGCTCGAGTTGCTCGGCGGCCGGCGACCCGGCGTGCGCATCACGGTCGCCACGCCCGGCGGCAAGGGCGAGCTGGCGCACATCACGAACGCCATCTATACCGTCGGCGGCAACATCGTCGGCCTCGCCGCGCGCGAGATCGAGGCCGGCGCCGACACCCATTGGGAAGTCACCTTCAAGGTCCAGGACGTGGACGTCGACACGCTTGTCGCGGCCCTCAAACCCGTCACGCGCGCAATCCACGACGTACGTAAGTCGTGAGTTCCCGCCAGGCCAGGGCGCCTGGACACGCGATGAAGGACGAATGACCAACGTCGAATAGACATTCCACGTTGGTCATTCGTCCTTCATCGCGTGTTGGCCCAACCTTATACCCCCTCGCCCGCTGATGGCTCGCGGCTGATAAAGTGTCGGCCGAGGTCATACATGCCCCTGGCTATCTGGTGGATCCGCCGCGACCTGCGGCTGCACGACAACCCTGCGTTTCAGGCAGCACTGGCTCATGGACAGGTGTTGCCGGTCTTCATCAAGGATCCGGCCCTGTTGCACGGTCGACTTCATGGGCGTGCCCTGCGACGGCAGTCGTTTCTGTTCAACGCCCTCGAGTCGCTGGCCCGGGAACTTGCCGGCCGCGGATCACGTTTGACCGTCCGCAGTGGAGCGCCCGAACAGGTCCTGGCGCAATTGGTTCACGAGACAAGCGCCGACCTGATCGTGGCCGCCGAGGACTACAGCCCCTCTGCGCGAAGGCGCGACTCGCGTGTTCAGGCCACATTGCCGCTGCGCCTCACGAATGGCCCGACCGTGCACCACCCGCTCGCTGTTCAGAAGATCGGCGGCGGGCCGTACACGGTCTACACGCCCTTCAGCAAAGCCTGGAAGGCTCTGCCGCTTCCTGAGGAAATGGGTGCCGTGCCTGAACGGGTGCCAACACCGACGATCTTCCCGCTCAGTGAAGCGATTGATGCCCCAACCCCACTCCCCGGGTTTCCGGCGACAGAGGGAGAAGCCGGGGAGCGGCTCAAGCGCTTCGTGGCGGGCGTCGCTGCGCCTGTGCTGCGCTATGCATCCGATCGCGATGGCCTCGCGCTTGACGGCACGTCGTCGCTCTCCCCCTATCTCCGGTTTGGAGTGCTCTCGCCGCGGACGGCTGCGCGTGCCGCGTTGGACGCGATCCGCCGGGCCCCGGATGCCGAGGCCGCCCGTCAGGCCGGCGTCTGGCTCAACCAGTTGATCTGGCGGGAATTCTACGAAGGCATCCTTTATCACTTCCCGCATGTGCTGAAGACCGCGTTCAACCCGGCCTTGCGCGATATCACCTGGCGCGACGCACCGGCCGACCTCGAGGCCTGGAAAGCCGGACGCACCGGGATGCCGATCGTCGACGCCGGGATGCGACAGCTGGCTGACACCGGCTGGATGCACAATCGCGCGCGCATGATCGTGGCGTCGTTTCTGGTCAAGGACTTGCTCATCGACTGGCAGTTGGGCGAGCAGTGGTTCATGGAGCAACTCGTTGACGGGGACCCGGCCAACAACAACGGCGGCTGGCAATGGACCGCTGGCGTCGGGACGGATGCGGCGCCGTACTTCCGCATCTTCAATCCCATTCTGCAGGGCCGCAAGTTCGACCCAACCGGAGACTACATCCGCCGCTACGTGCCCGAACTGGCAGCCGTGACGAGCGACAGGATCCACGAGCCATGGCTCTTGTCGCTCGAGGAGCAGCGCCTTGCTGGCGTCCACATCGGCATCGACTACCCCGCCCTGATCGTTGATCGGGCTTTGGCGCGCGAGCGCGTGCTCGATGCATATCGCCTTGCGCGGGAGCGTCATGCCTCAGGCTGACCATTCAGGTGGTCGGGATTCCTTCGGAGCGTTTTCCCCCATCGATACACGCGCGATGTGCGACTTATCCCTTTGAACGGCGACCTCCGGCTAGATCCTGGCTGAGTGTCATTCACTTCATCGCCAAACGACACCAATTGCGGCGCTATTGTTGGACACCAGACTCTGATTCACCTACCATGGGGCCGGCACATCTCCACTGACAGGCTTGTACCTGTTCCCGCGAAATGGAGGCCTTATGACCCCGAAGCTCAGTTTTCGCCGGGTCGCGGCGAGTCTGGCCCTGATCGGCCTGTTCGGCGCAAACCCGGCCTGCCTGGTTCAAAGCCAATCGCTCGACCAACAACTCTACCTGACGTCGGTCGCTCGGACGGCGGCCCCGATAGGCAGTGTCACCCCAACGCCGGGTCCGACAGTCAATCCTACGATTGCGCCCGACCCGACTCAGACCCCCGCGCCAGGCGGCCTCAACACCGCCCCACCCGCGTCGACCGTTCGGCTGATCTTCATCCATCATTCCACTGGAGAAGCCTGGCTGAGTGACTCGCACGGCGGCCTTGGCAAGGCGCTCCGTGACAACAACTATTTCGTCAGCGACACGAACTACGGCTGGGGCCCAGCAAGCATCGGCGACAACACCGACATTGGACACTGGTACAACTGGTTCGGTGATGGCCGAGATACCACTGTATTGAACACCCTGTACAGCGAAAGCGAACAGCACAGCAGTTATTCGCGGTTGGCCACAAACCCTGGCGGCGAGAACTCGATCATCCTCTTCAAGTCATGTTTCCCGAACTCAGCGTTGAGCGGCAGCCCAACCAGCGCGCCGCCTGCCATCCTGAGCAATCCGTTGCGCGGGCAGGCTGCTGGATCGAGCGAGCATACGGTAGCCAACGCGAAGGGCATCTACGCGAACTTGCTCGGCTACTTTTCGACGCAGCCAAACAAACTGTTCATCCTGGTTACGGCGCCGCCGCTCAGCGATGGCACATACTCGGCAAACGCGCGCGCGCTCAACGACTGGCTGGTCAATGACTGGCTCGACAACTACACGCTGAAGAACGTGGCGGTCTTCGACTTCTACACCGTGCTGACCACCAACGGCGGAAATGCCGACACGAACGATCTGGGCGAGACAAGCGGCAACCACCATCGATATCGCAACGGCGTGATCGAGCACACCAGCACGGGCGACAACGACGGCAACCCCAATGTGCTCGAGTACCCGACCGGTGACGACCACCCATCGGCCGCGGGAGATCAGAAGGCGACGGCGGAGCTCCTGCCGTTGTTGAACATCTACTATCACCTGTGGAAGCCCTGATCTGCCGTTCATATCCCGCAGGGAATGCAGAAGCCCGAGAGGATACCTCTCGGGCTTCTGCATTCCCTGCGAACAAGGGGCCGAAGTATTATCGGCCACCCACCTGCTCGAGCAACGCAACAGTGGCCTCGACGATCGCGGCCTGCTGCTCGGCCCGCGCGATCTCGGCAACCGGGTCGTTGGCCTGCCCGGTGTAGTAGCCGAACTGCTCATGGTTACCACCAGGGATCTCAACGAAGCGCGTGTCACCTGGTAGTCTCGCGCGCGTGTCGGGCGACTGGATCGTTTCAGCAGCGGCGTCGAGTGATCCCCAGATCGAGACGACGTTGAGCCCGCTGGTTGAGAGATCATCGGTCGGGTAACTCGCCCAGAGGATGAGCCCCTGCACGCTGTCAAGATGTCTGGCCGCATACTGCGCCGCGGCCACGCCACCTAACGAGTGGCCGGCGATGGCCCATCGCGACACATCGGGATAGGCGGCCTGCACCTGACTGGCCTGATCCACATCGAGAAGAGCAAAGTTGCCGGGCATCGGAACCAGGAACACCGGATAGCCTTGCTCGGCTATCGCGCGTGCCGCGGGAGCATAACCGGTCACGGGCACCTTGGCACCCGGATAGATGATCAACCCGGTGTTGTGAATGTCGGCGACGGGCATCAAGGCAATGACCGTATCAGACACCGTCACCTCAATCAAGCCATCCGAGACGAGCGCGGCGGCCGCTTCCGGCAACAGCGTCTGAGGCGTCAACAGCCAGATCACGCCAGCCGACACCGCCAACAAGGCGATGATCGATAGAAACGCCGCGACCCTCAGAAACCAACCGCGCGAACGCGCCCTTCTTTTCTGAACATTCATAACCACCTTCTCTCCCCCTCATCCCCCTGGTTCCGTCAACCGATCTAACATGTTATCAGGCAAATTGGCCTATCGTGCCTGTCATCCTCGGATGTCACGCGTTAACCGATGTGAAAGTTCGTGTGTTGACAGAACGCAACAAGATTGGTTTCTCCGGCCATGTCGCGCTCCATCATTGCTTACGCAACAGCGCCCCCGCTACGCGCATTGCGCCCAGCGTAACGCCGGCCGTGGATTGCCCGGGGAAGATCGAGTCGCCAACCATCCAGAGGCTGTGAATGGGTGTGCGTGGGCCCCAGGCCGACCACAATGACGTCTGCGCGAATCCGCCGACCATGCCCAGGGGACGTCGTGTGAAATGCTCGAACGAGTTCGGCGAAGCGGTCAATTGAAACCGCAACCCGGCGCGAAAACTCGGGAGGGCGCGCTCTGCGGCTCGAAACAGGCGCTGCGCGTATTCGGCCTTGCGCCTTTCATAGGCCGTTGGATCGGCGCGTTTCAACGCGATCCACGGCTCGACGGCTGTGTGCGTCGAAAGCGTCACGGCTCGCTGCCCGTGCGGGGCCCGGCCTGCGTCTTCCGTTGATGACGCCGATACAAATACGGAGTTTCCATCACCCATCGGCCGCCGCGCATCCATCACGATCTGGTGGTGGGAGGCTTTGTCGGCAAACACAACCTCATCAACGCCGGCGTACACCATGAAGGCGCCCCAGGTCGGTGCGCGTCGCTGGATGCGACGTGTCAGCGCGGCGGGGGCCGCATCGCCCAACAGACCGGCCAGCGACCAGGGTGTCAGGTTGCCGACGATGACGTCGGCCCGTGCCTCGAGCCCGCGCGCAGTTCGTACCGCCACAGCTCGACCCTTACTCACCAGGATGCGGTCAACGCGTTCGCGAAAACGCACCGTCGCGCCGTTCCGGCGCAACCACTCCACGAGCGTCTCCGCGAGGCCGCCAACACCTCGCTGCACCCGGTACACGCCTCGCCGTGGCAGATCGAGCGCGGCACTGCCGTACAGGGCGTTGGCCCGCGCGGCAGTCGTCTGAGCTGAGATGATCAGTTGCGCATCCAGAAAGGTCCGAAAGGCCGGGTCGCGCCACGCGGGGCCGGACAGTTCGCGTACCGTCCTCAAGGCCTGTGGAGCGGCCGCGATCAGCCCGGGTCGGATGGCCTGCGCCAGGCCAACAAGGTCGTCGAGTGACTGCGGCGGCCACGGCAGACCGTGAGCGCTCAGATCCCACGAGACCTCGGCCCATCGTTCCTGTGCGCGCCAGAAACGACCCGCGGCCGGGAAGACACGCTGGCGCTCGTCGGTCCATGCGTCACGTGACGCCCACTGGGTTACGTCGCGATCAGGCAGATGGACGACCCAGGCCGGATCGACAGGAGCCACGGGCCAGGTGAGGCCTAGCAACTCGGCGATGCGCGCATGCGGTCCGCCAGGATCAAAGCCGCCGACGAGCGTGGCGCCGGCGTCAAATCGGTAGCCACGATGAAAGAAGGTGCCCGCGCATCCACCGGCGTAGACGTGCGCCTCAAGGACGGTCACCGACCAGCCCGCGCGTGTCAACAACGCCGCGGTGGTGAGGCCACCAATGCCGGCCCCGATCACGACTGCTGTGGGCATGCCGCGCCCTCACCGACCGCCGCGCGGCGTCGATTCCAACGCACGCTTCGTCACCCAACTTCGGTACGTGAACAGAAACCGCAGCGCCAATGGATTGAACAACAGGCGGCTGAACACGCCCGCCCAACCGCCCCGATGCTCATATTCGAGATGCTCGTGAACCTCGGTGAGGTCGGGCGCGAGGGCCGTGAAGGAGTGACGATGTTGCCAGCGCTCGAGCGGGCTGCGCACCGCCGTGTCACGAAAACCCCGGAGCGGATCGACCTGGTCGTGCACCGCAGACCAGGCGACCGGGATCGGGCCGAACCACATGGTCATGTCGGCCCGCGCGCCTTCAGCCAATGGATCGACACGGTGAAAGCGGACGAGGATCGGTGGCGGGGTCAACCGGGACAGCGCGCGGGTATCGCGATGGAAGTCGGCCACGGCCTGCTGAGGAGCCCGGACCTTGAAGTGGAAATCGAATGTCGGCATCATCAGGCATCGTATCAAAGCCGATGCCCGACGCACAGGTGATGTACAAGCGATTCAGTTTAGAACTGCGTGAATAAGGTGCCCGGTCAGGACCCGAGCGGCACGGCTTCAGGCGCCCAACAATTGCTTCACGCGCGCCACCCCCGCCGAAAGCGTGTCACCGAGATAGATGCCGGGCACGGTTTCGCGCAGAGCCGGGTTGGCAGCACAGGCACGTCCACCAAAGCCAAATTTAGGTTTCGGCCGCATCGCGTTGAGACCCGCATGGACGCGCTGCAATTCATGAACCGATTGTGGCGAGTTGGCGGTCAGAATGACCATCGACGGCCGCTCAACCCTGACGTAATCGAGCAGATCGCCAACATGCACGTCCTGGCCGAGATACTCGACACGATACCCTTCGCGCCGCAACATGATCGACAGGATCAGCGCCGGGATATCGTGAAGCTCGCTAGGGCCACAGCCGACGAGGATGCGGCTGTGCAGGCGCCCATGCGGCATTTGCTGAAAGTACGTCATCAGCCGACCGCGCAGATAATTACTGGCAAAGTGTTCGGTCGCGATGCGGATCCGGCCAGCGGCCCAGGCATCGCCGATGCGATGCAGGCAGGGCGT
The DNA here is from genome assembly GCA_964480865.1 of uncultured Anaerolineales bacterium. Lineage (GTDB taxonomy): Bacteria > Chloroflexota > Anaerolineae > Anaerolineales > UBA6663 > UBA6663. The sequence continues at coordinate 32,431 of CAYZRP010000069.1, forward strand.
GATCACATCGTTGCAGACCGCCACAATGTCGTATTGACCGAGGACGTCGTTCAACAGCAGATTGGCGGATTGTTCGTCATGGCGCACCAACACATCGAAGAGCCGTGACGCGTACCCTTCGGGGGCCGTGCCTGGCAGGCGATGTGCCGGCTGCTGCGGCGTGGGAACGACGGCGGGCCAGAGCCCCGCACGCCGCAGATCGAGCAACTCGGAGGCGGCGGTGCTGATCGTCTGGCCGGTGTCGACCCGCGACTTGAGCCAGTGCAGGATAGCGACATCGCGCTCCGAATACAAGCGATAGTTGCTGCGCGTCCGATGCGGCACCAGCAGCTGGTAACGACGCTCCCAGGCGCGCAGAGTGACGGGACGGATTCCGACCTCGCCACACACGGCCTTGATGCTGTACTTCGGCACATCCGGCAGATCGCCGATGCTGGTCTTTGCCTCAACAGCTTCTGAAACGGAAAGTGGTTGTATCATCGCAGTGCTCGGCCAAGGGGAACAAACGGCGGCCCCCCCGGTGCTTGCAGGTCGCCAACGCGCTAATATCGAACATTGTACACCCTTTGTGCAAGGATAGCCAAGCACGACGCGATCTGACAGATAACCGCCATGCCTGACACCCTACCCCTCGATCCCAGTCACGCCTGGGACGGCCTGCGTGAAATCGCGCGGTCACTCTCCGGCGCCCACGACCTGAACACGACCCTTGACCTGATCGCTGCCAAGACCGCAGTCGTCATGGCCGTGGACTCCTGTTCGATCTATCTCCTCGACGACTATACGCTCTGGCTGCGCGCGTCGACGGGCCTCTCACGTCAGGCCGTCGGGCGCGGCTCGTTGCCGATCGGCGAAGGCCTGACCGGTTGGGCGGCGGCCAACAATCAGCCCGTTGCCGCCAGTGAGGCACAGACCGATCCGCGCTTCAAGTTCGTGCCGTACACGGGTGAGCGCGCCTTTCACTCCCTGCTGGCCGTCCCGCTGGTCTCTGAAGGACGCGTGACTGGGGCCATGAACGTCCAGACTTACGCTCCACATGAGTTCAATGAAAGCGAAATCTCACTGCTCAGCCTGATCGCCGACCTGGCCGCCGGCGTCCTCAAGCGCGCCAGCCTGTCTGACAACCTCAACCGACAGCTGGCCGAACTGAAGACGCTGGCTCGTGTCAGCCAGACCATCAACCAGCCGCTGTACCTGGATGATATGTTGAACGTTGTGGTCGAGATGGCCGCCAAGGTCATGGGCGCGGCAGTCTGCACGCTGCGCTTGATCGACGAGGCGCAAGAGGGGCTTGTTGTGCGAGCGGCGGCGGCCCAGATCGACGGCTACGAGCCCAAGCCGGCGCTTCGCCTCGACGAAGGCATCAACGGCCTCGTCCTTTCGCAACGCAAACCGCAGACCGTCCTCGATGTGCGCACAGACCCACGCTTCCCGTTTCGCGAAGCCGCCGAGCGCGAAGGCATCGTCAGCATGCTGGCGGTGCCCCTGATCGTGCGCGATCGCGCCATCGGCGTGCTCAACGCGTTCACGTCGCAACCGCACGTGTATACCGAGGCCGAGATCGGGCTGTTGTCGACCCTGGCCAACCAGACGGCGCTGGCGATCGAGAACTCGCAGCTCGTCACGAGCGCCTCGATCGTGCGCGAAATGCATCACCGCGTCCGCAATAACCTGCAGCAGGTGGCCATGTTGTTGCGGCTCCAGGCCCAGACCGCTGGAGATGCGGGCGGTCACCTGCAGATCGCGGTCAACCGCGTTCAGGCAATCGCAGCTGTCCACGAGGTGTTGGCGCAGGAAGGCTACCGCCTGGTGAATGTCCGCGAGGTGGCCGAGCGCATTGTCCGCGCCCGCGGCCAACACCTGACCCAACCGGGCCTTTCGGTGCATCTGACCGTCGATGGCGACGCCGTGCTTCTGCCTTCCAAGGCGGCCACGTCGATGGCGCTGGTCATCAATGAATTGCTCGAGAACGCCATTGAACATGCCTTCGTTGGCCGAAGCGAAGGCCAGGTGCGCATCCATTGCGCCCAGGTCGGGTCAGACTATCGAATCGACGTCAGCGACGACGGCGTTGGGATGCCGGACACGCCGGGCGATAGCCTGGGACTCGAGATCGTCAATGCTCTGGTGCACGACGACCTCCATGGTTCGTTGGCGTTTTCGCCACGCGCCGGGGGTGGCACGCACGCGAGTATTCAGATCCCGCGCCCGCCGCAGGCCGAGATGGATTGACGGGCAGCAGCCGGGTCAACGACAGCCCGCAGCGCCGCCCCCGTTTGGCGGGTTTCGACACGCCAAATGGGGCATTGTCGAGAGCGAACTGGCGTGACACAATTTCGGGTTATACCGTTTCACAACGAGGTGCTCTTTGGAGAAACTACGCATTCTGGTGGCCGACGACGAAGCCATCATCCGACTGGGTCTGCGCGGCATGCTGGCGCAGATGGGCCATGAGGTGCTACTGGCCGCCGACGGTCGCGAAGCTGTCAACGCGGCACGCGCCTCGCGCCCCGACCTGGCCCTGCTCGATATCCGCATGCCGCACATGGATGGGCTCGAGGTTGCGCGAACATTGAACGAGCGCCAGCCAATGCCGATCATCTTCCTGACGGCTTACAGCGAGCAGGATCTAATCGCTGAGGCGGCCGAACTCAAGGCCCAGAACTATCTGATCAAGCCCGTTGATGAACGCGACCTTGTCGCCGCCATTCCGCTCGCTGTCGCGCGTTATCGCGACACCCAGGCGGCCCAGAGTCGGATCGAGGAACTCGAAGAGACCATCACCACGCGCAAGCTCATCGATCGCGCCAAGGGCATCCTGATGCAGGCCGGTTCCACCGAAGACGAGGCCTACCACACCCTGCAGAAACGCGCGCGTGACGAGCGCGTCTCCATGCGCCAGGTTGCCGAAGACATCCTGCGCAAAGCTGGGCGGCTCAAATAGCGCTCCGATGTCAACGCTGACGGACTGGCCTCCGTTCGAGGCCGTCATCTTCGATTGCGATTCCACTCTGTCGACGGTGGAGGGCATCGACGAGCTCGCGCGCTGGGCCGGCAAGGAAGCCGAGGTCGCGGCGCTGACCGAGCGCGCCATGAATGGCGAACTCCCGCTCGAGCAGGTTTACACGCGCCGTCTCGAGATGATCAACGCCACGCGCGAAAACGTCGAGCGCCTTGCGCGGTTGTATCGTGAGACGCTCGTGCCCGACGCCCGCGACGTGATCTCGGCGTTGCAGGCCGACGGCCGCCGGGTGTACATCGTCAGCGGCGGCCTGGCGAAAGGCGTGCGCGACTTCGGAGTCTGGCTGGGCGTCCCCGAGCAACGCATCCACGCCGTCGAACTCGAATACAACCAACTGGCCGGCAATTGGTGGGAGCCGTGGCGGCACCCAGCCGGGCGCAACCTCGACGAGCAGATCCTGGCTCATGATGGCGGGCCGTTGACGATTGGCAAAGGCAAGGCCGAGATCATCCGCCGGCTGCGCGCCGGCACCCGTGGCCGCGCCATACTGATCGGTGACGGCGGCTCGGATCTCGAAGCGGCGGGGGCAGTGGATCTGTTCGTGGGCTTCGGTGGCGTGACCGCCCGCCCCAGGGTTGTGGCCGGATCTTCCGTCTTCATCCATTCGGCGGGTCTTGCCGCTATCCTTCCGCTGGCCCTGGCCCGGCCCCTGGCTCCAGCAGGTTACGAGGCCGTGTATGCGCGCGGCGTGGCGGCCGTCCAGAATCCCACGCAGGTGACGTTCAAAGACTCCGACCAGCACGCGGCCCTGCTCCGCCGCCTGACGAAGTAGTCGTCTCGATCTCCATAAAGCCGCATCGTCGCCGCCGCCGTTGAGGAAGACCGCGCCCGAAGTGCCCGCGCACGAGAAATCGAGATCATCGACGGGATCCACGGATGGGGCGGTCGATGTCCCCACGAACAGGCGACCGGCAGCCACCCGCGACGGCGTCTCAACTTGAGCGATCAGGCACCTTCGCCACTGGGCTCGATATGGCCGCTGATGGCAACAGTTTGCACGTAAACATCCCGACGCCGCTCCACGCCCTCCGCGCAGACCCGCGCGAGACGCGTGCAGGCGTGACCGTCGGAGCGCCGCCTGGCATTGCGCCCGAGCGCATGACCGGCGCGGTTGACGCTGCGCTTCGAGAGTCTGGCGGTACAATCGCGCCCATGATGGCCCTGGGCTCCTCGCTGACAGAACCCCAAACCTATCGC
>CAYZRP010000070.1:0-20594 GCA_964480865.1 uncultured Anaerolineales bacterium
CCTTCCGGGCAACCTTCGAAGTAGCCCATTGGCGCGACCGTGCGCGTGCACAAGTATCGGCGGTCTGCATGCCGCGAAATGCGCGGCTGCTTCGGGATTAAGTGCGATGGAGGCACATCTTGCAGTTCGCGACAGACGCAGCAAGAGCCCGGGCGCGCCAACTCACCCGGATACGTTGCGCGCACAAGTTGCCGGGCGCCTGACGATCCGCGCCCTCCGCGTACAAGGCTTACTGGCCTGAAACGGCCCGACAACTCGCCCGTGCACACCTCGGATACACGCCGCAGCCCCCTGGTTGGTCTGCGCCGGATAATCAGGCTATGATTCTGTTGCGACGCGTTCCTCGGACGGCGAACATGAGGAGTGGTGATATGGATATGATGCAACGACACATCATGGTCCTCACGCAAACGCATCCTTCGGGCGCCGAGGAGTGGTTATGCCCCACCTGTGGCCGGCGGTTTGTGGCGCAGTGGGCACCCATGTTGAAGCGCCTGATCCTGGAAGCCGGCGACGAAGCCGCCCTTCACACAGGCGGCGAGCTCCAGATCGGCGCGCACTTGCAGCCCGGTCCCGAGCCTGACACGTTCTCGACAGACACTGAACTCGATACACTCTGGAGCGACTGGCTCGACACCCTCGACTTCGACGGGCCCAGGCCCGACGAGCCGACGTCGTGAACGGCGGTGAGACAAAGATCAAACGGCCCCGAAGGCATCGCCCTCGGGGCCGTTTGTTTGTGAAGGTGTGGCGAGGGATCTGGCGATCCGAGATCCATCGTCGGATCAGGCTGCAGAGTAGCACTCGATGAAAGGGCCCTCCTCAAAGCTGGCCATGTGCATTGGGACCCTCAGATTGCGTGACAGGAGCGCAACGAGTCTGTCGACGCTGTCGTTGACAGCCGGATAGTCTTTCGTGCCGCTGAGCGGTCAGCGTCACGACGATTCGGCAGGAATTCCCCGCCGTCTATCCTGACCGCATCGCCAAAAGCACCCGGAACGCTCATCAGTCGCTGGCTGGCTTGAGGTCGGGTGGGCCTACCTACGCGTCCCCTGGGACAGGAGCGTGCCCGCTCGGGGCCGAAAACCAGGCAATTCTGGGGCTTCAGTCAGATGCCGGGCGAAAGAGGATGATCTTTATAGGATTTTTCTTATAACTTCCGCCAATATTCGTTACATTGCATAAGGAAGACGCAATCGTCACACATCAAGCAGATCGAGCAGCGTTCATGGCGAGACTGCCCTGGCAGGAGTCGCGCGGTGAACAAGAGAATTGAGGCCAATGCCCAGCAGCAAGTCCCCCGGAACCCAGACCTGGCGCCGCGCGGTTGCGGCACTCGGAATGGCTCTCTTGGTATTCCCCTTCAATTTCGTCAGCGCCCTGGCGGCCAGGCCGATCGAGCCACAGCCCGTCAACGCCCTGGCCAATGGTGGCTTCGAATCCGGGACGCTCTCAAACTGGGAGCCGACGGGCGCCATGGCCGTGACGACGGCAGCTACTTATTCCGGTGCCTACGGCGTGAACATGAACCTGACGGGTCGCCTCGATCAGGTCTTTGCCACCGTTGTCGGGCGGACGTACACGGTGTCCGCGCGGCTGCGGATCAACGCGCAGCCAGCCGCGCCGGCGTGGGGCGGTTTGCGCATCCAGGTCGTCAACTCCAGCTGGACACAGGTGGGGGTGAGTCCTAACTACACGACAGCCAACTCGCCACTCGGTCAATGGACACCGGTTGAGTTCACGTTCACGGCCACGACAACGGCCTCGCGCCTCGTCTTTCAGAACTTCAGCGGCGGCACCGGCCAGTTCGTGGCCGACGCCGACGAGTTCACGGTGACAGACGGCCTGGCGGCGGCGACCGCCACGCCCACCGTCACGGCGACGGCTACGACAGCTGCGCCGACTGCCACGCGCACGAGCACCCAGCCCCCGGCGACCGCGACCTCAACCCCGATCGCCAGTGCCACGGGCACGGTTGCCCCAACGAATTCGGCCACCCCGGCATCCACCCTGATCTCACCGACGCCGTCTGCGACCGGACAGATCTCGCCGACGCCGGGCACGACGGCGTTCACTTACTTCCCGGTTGGGCTTGGAAGCACGGACGTGATCCCGCACCAGATCGTGCGCACGGCTGACGATCGGGTCTACGTCTTCACGAGCCAGCAATACTCGCCTGCGTTGCGCGCTTACTGGACGACGACCCCCGGCCTGCCCACCGCAACGACGACTTTCGCGTCGACCTCAGTGTCCGAACCCGGGCTGCCGATCTCGGCCGAAGCGGCCTACGACGGCGTCCGCTTCATCCACGTCCTCGTCAATCTGAACACGGGTCAGTTGAAGGACTACGTGTTTGATACGACCACCAACGCTTTCAGGTCCCCGCTGTCGCTTGCGGGTGGAAACCCCACAGTCGTCGGCGACTATATCGGCACCAGCGGCGTCTCGGCGTTGTTCGATCGCGGAGGCCGATTGCAGGTGGCGTATTGGGCCCTCAACAACCACATCGTTCAGCAGGGCTTCGCCTATGACTTGAACGCCCATGCTCTGACGGCCGCCACGCCATCGACCCAGGTCGACGCGCTCGGAGGCGCCAACCACCCGGCGCTGGCGATTTCGCCCGTCGACGATTCGTTGACCGTCGCCTGGGTCTCGGAGGCCGTCAGCCCGGCGCGCATTTTGGCCAGGACGTGGACGAGCACGGCCGGTTGGGGGGCGGTGGAGACGGTCAGCACCGCGACAGTCTGGACCAGCACCAACTTTGGGATCAACATCGATCAAGGGCCGAGCCTCCTGATCGATGGGGCCGGCACCCGACGCCTGCTCTACATGGAAACGTATGACACGACGGGCGACTATGGCCGCGTCCATTCTGTGACCAACACCGGCGCAGGTTGGATCGACCAGGTCTTGCCCGTCTATACCCATGACCCGGCGCTGGCCATCACCGGGTCCGGCGAGCTCTATGTGCTCGGGCATGGCCATCCCCTGAACGCGCGATTGCAGAGTGGTCTGTCGACCTGCTTGAGCATGGATGATATGTGCGCGCTGCGTATCGGCGCCGGAGCCTGGCCGACGTCGCGTCTGATTGCGCCTCATTCCGTTACGGCAGGCTTCGACTCAAGCCCTTCGGTGAAATGGTCAGTCGTCGGTTTCAACCGCCCCGAGGCTGTTGAGTTCTTGTTCTTTGCGACGCCGTACAGCGCGCCCATCGTCTACTACGGCAGGATCGACGGCGACTCCGCCGCGACCCCGACTGCGGCGCCGACTGCCTCGGCGACGCCGACACGCACGTCGACCACACAGCCGACGCCAACCTGGACCAGCAGCCCGACTGACACGGCAACGCCGACCGTTGTCCCACTGGCGACGTCGACTGCGACGCCGACTCTCACGCCACTGCCCACCAGCACGCCGACCGCAACAACCGCCGAAGCGACGCCCACTGAACCTTTCACGCCCACGGCACTCGCCACAAGCAGCGCCACACCCACCGAGACCACCTCACCTGAGGCCAGTCCAACTGGCGCTGCAACGGCGACGCTGACGGACACGCCAGCGCCAACGGCGACCAGCGCCCCCAGCGCCACCGCGTCAAGCACGTCGACGGCCACGCCGACCGCATCGCCTACCTTCACGGCGCTTCCGACCAACACGGCCACGCGAACAAGCACCGCGATCGCCACAGCGACACCCGCGGACCTTATCTTCGGCAATGGCTTCGAAGAAGGCAACCTGTCTGCATGGACGGGCAACAACAACGACGGCGGAAATCTGAGTGTGTCTGCGGCTTCGGCGTTGAAGGGCACCTATGGACTGCGGGCCCTGATCAACGACAACACGGTGATTTACGTTCAGGACGATACCCCGGCGGCTGAACCGCGTTACCGGGCGCGGTTCTACTTCGATCCGAACTCGATCACCATGCGCAGCAACGACACTCACGCCATCTTCATCGGATACACCGGCAATGAGACCCAGGTCCTGCGCGTCGAACTGCTGCGAGCGCCAAGCGCCTATCAGTTGCGCGTCGGCCTGTACAACGACGGCAATGCATGGACGAACAGCACAGCCTTCACGATCTCCGACGCGCCACACGCGATCGAGGTCGATTGGCGCGCTTCAACAGCGGCCGGGGCGAACAGCGGCGCTCTGGCGTTCTGGCTCGATGGCACACAGGTCGCGGCACTTTCAGGCGTCGACAACGACACACGTCGGATCGACAGGATCCGCCTGGGCCCCGTCAGTGGCATCGACGCCAATACTCGCGGAACCGAGTTGTTCGACTCGTTCGTCTCGCGTCGCACGACCTACATCGGCCTTGAAACGGCGGCCACGGCCACTCCTTCATCTCCGACCGTCACACCGACGCGCACGGCCACTCGCACCGCCACGGCTACACTCACGCCAACGATGGGCGCGGCCACGGTGACACCCGGCCCGAGCGCTACGGCCAGCGGTGGCGCGTTCCCGAGCAGCGCGATCCTCGACACCTTCACGCGAGCCGATGGGGCCATCGGTGGAGCGTGGTCGGGTGCCACCAACGGCTATGCCCTCGTGGGCAACCAGCTTGGCGTCGGTGCCGGTGGAGCGATCTTCCTCCCGACGCTGTACGGCGGCTCGCAGGAGGCGCACGTGACCCTGACCCGGATCGACACGACTTCAAATGAAATCGATCTGCTGCTCAAGTCTCAAAGCAGCACGACCTGGGGCGGCGGGGTCATTGAAGTGTGGTACCAGCCTGCCTTCAACCGGGTCCAGGTCTGGACCTACAGCCTGGCCCAGGGTTGGGTCCAGCGGGGCAGTGACGTGCCGGTCACGTTTGTCGATGGGGACCGGTTTGGCGCTCGTGCAACAGCCTCCGGTCAGGTGGAGATCTATCGCAACACGCAGCTGCTTGGCGTCCGCGACGTATCGGCCTGGACCTACTCGGCCAACGGCGGATACATCGGGCTGTGGCTCGACAATTCTGGATCGACGCGGCTCGACGACTTCGGAGGCGGCCCATAGAGCACCCATCGAATGTGCAGCCAACGCCGTTAGCACTCGGGTCCCGCCGCTGACGAGACGGTCCTCTCAGCGGCAGCAAGTCTCTGATCGGCAGTGTTGGCCAACTCATCGAGGATGCCGTGGCCGGGTCCGACTTCGTGCCCGGCCGACGTGGCCCGTGCGTGATTGGTAAGCAAGAGGCCAAACGGCCCCGAAGGCATCGCCCTCGGGGCCGTTCGTTTGTGTGGTTGTGGGCGACGGACCTCACGAGCCGAGATCCGTCGCCGGCGAGTGCTCACGGGTCAGGCCGCTGTGTAGAACTCGACGTACGGGCCTTCGGCGAAGCCCGCCATGCGTGTCGGGACGCCGCCGTTCCGATGCAGGATGGCGACGACCAGCTTGTAGACGCCGTCATTGGGGACCGTGCCACCGGCCAGGTTGAGAGTGGCCGTGTAGGCTCGGTTGACGGCCGGCGGGGCCGACGCGACGGGCACGTTCGTGGTCGCGATCTGGCCTTCGAAGCCGCCGCCCATCGACTCGAGCAGGACCTTCACCTCCCAATCGCCGCCGAGTGCCGGGGCGATGCCGCCCGAGATCGACCAGTCGAGGCGCACGCTCCAGGCCTCGCTGCGGCGGATGACCGTGTTGGGGGTGGGGCCGCTGTCGAAGATCTGCAGCGCGTCGAGCGTTCCCGTCAGCGAAAGCGGATTGAGGGACTGAAAAGCAGACATGGGTGGATAGCCTTTCCGAAAGAGATGGGGGCCACGCGCCAGCGTTTCCCGGGGTGATCTGGCGCTGCAATGCGGTCGGCCCTGCATTGCGGAGGACCTGTCGATTGGTCTTGACGTAATTAACGGAGTGAGATTATCTTTTTATGTTGCCGGCAGGGGGATTTGCGGATGGGTCGAAGGCCGGGTAATACCGGGCTCAACCCGTGAAGGCGCGTGCGAGGCGCGCGATGCCGCGGGCGATCAGGGCCTCGGGAAGATGGCCGAACCCCAGCACCACGCGGCCCGGGCCGCGCCGCCGACGAGCGGCATCGCCGACGGGATAGAGCCCGACGCCGGCGTCGGCCGCGCGCGCGATCAGGTCGCTCGCGCTCAGGCCCAGATCGAACTCCGCCAGCACGTGCATGCCGGCCGGCACCCCGCCGACCCGAACCCGTTCGCCAAACCCGCGATCGAGCGCCGCCAGGAGCGTCTGCCGCCGGCGCGCGTAGATCGACCTCATCTTCCGCACGTGTCGCTCGAACACGCCGCTCTCGAGCCAATCGGCTAACGCCAGCTGCTCGAGCACCGGCGTGCAGCGATCCGAAAACCACTTCAGCTCGAGGACGCGTTCCATGAGCCGTTCGGGGAGCACGCCGAACCCCAACCGCAGCCCCGGGAAGATCGTCTTCGAGAACGAGCCGAGATAAACGACGCGCTCGCTCGAGTCGAGGGCGGCCAGCGCGATCGGCGGCGCCTGATCGAAGCGGAACTCGCTGTCATAGTCGTCCTCGAGGATGACGGCATCGTGCTCATCGGCCCAGCGCAACAACTCCAACCGCCGTTCGAGACGGAGCGCGGCCCCGGTCGGGTACTGATGTGAGGGGATGACGTGCACGACCTGCGGCGCCCGCCTGCCAACCGGCAGCGACCCGACGCGCATGCCCTGCGAGTCGACCGGCACCCTGACGACGTCGACGCCGTGCAGACGCGCGAGCCGGCGCACGGGCTCGGGCCCCGGGTCCTCGAGCGCCATCGCGCGCACCGGGGAGAGCGCCCGCAACACAAGGTCCATGGCCTGGGCCGTCCCCAGCGTCACGACAACGCGCTGGGGCTCGACGCGCAGCCCGCGTGTGCGCGCCACATACTCGGCGATCAGGCGACGCAGCTGGGGCAGCCCTTCGACCGGCCCATAGCCGAGCAGATCTGGCCTCGCCTGCAGCGCCGCCCGCGACAGTGCCGCTCGCCATAGCCGGCGTGGGAAGAGATCGAGCGCGGGCAGGCCGGGTCGGAAGTCGTAGCGCAGCGGTCGTTCGGGCAGCACGTCGGTGCGGCGGGGCGGATCGACGACGTCGGGGGCCGGCCCGGTCGACTCGCGCAGCCCGGCTGCGACGTAGGTGCCGCTGCCGGCTCGTCCTTCAACGAATCCCTCGGCGATCAGCCACTCGTAGGCCTCGACCACGACCATGCGCGAGACGCCCAGGCGTTGCGCGAGCGCGCGCGTGGCGGGCAGGCGCGTGCCGGCCGCGATCGGCTGCGCGGCGATGGCCTTGCGAACCGCATGCGCGATCTGGATGGCTAACGGCACGCGCCGGCTGCGGTCAAGGTTGAGATGGAGTTCCATCGAGTGGTCTATTCCAACATATCAGAAGTGGAGCTTGAATATACCACTTGATTTTCCTAGAGTGAGCGTGTCCGGAAGGACTCTTCAGCGGATTGTGCAGATTTCGTGGATGCCAGTGGACTGCTAACCAATCCGCGAAATCTGCGCAATCCGCGGCAAATGCTGTGTGAGGTATCCATGTCGTTCCAACCCGCCACGCGCTTCGAACCGTTCCGCATCAAGAGCGTCGAGCCGCTCGGCCACACCACGCCCGTCGAACGTCGGTCCGCGTTGCAACGCGCCGGTCTGAACGTCTTCCAACTGCGCGCCGATGAAGTGTTGATCGACCTCCTGACCGACTCAGGCACCGGCGCGATGAGCGCGGCACAGTGGGGCGCCATGCTCAACGGTGACGAGTCGTATGCCGGGAGCCGGTCGTTCTACAAGATGGAGTCCCAGGTCCGCAAGATCACGGGCTACCGCCACATCCTGCCCACGCACCAGGGCCGCGCCGCCGAGCACATCCTCTTCAGCGCCGTGCTGACGCCGGGCGCGATTGTGCCGAGCAACACGCACTTCGACACCACGCGCGCGAATCTTCAGTTGACCGGCGTCGAGGCCCGCGACCTGCTGATCGCCGAGGGCAGGCAGCCCATGCTCGAGCACCCGTTCAAGGGCAACATGGATGTCGAGCGGCTCGAGGACCTGGTCGACGAGGTCGGCCGCGAGCGCATCCCGCTGGTGATGATGACGATCACGAACAACGGCGGCGGCGGCCAGCCGGTATCGATGGCCAACCTGCGCGCCGTCAGTGGCGTCTGCCGCCGGCACGGCATCCCGTTCTTCATCGACGCCTGCCGCTTCGCCGAGAACGCCATGTTCATCAAGCTGCGCGAGCCCGGCTACGCCGAGAAGACGCCGCTCGAGATCGCGCAGGAGATGTTCCCGCTGGCCGACGGCTGCACGATGAGCGCCAAGAAGGACGGCCTCGTCAACATCGGTGGCTTCCTGGCCCTCAACAACGACGACTGGGCCGAGCAGTGCCGCAACCGTATGATCCCGATCGAGGGCTTCCCGACCTACGGCGGCATGGCGGGCTACGACCTGGAAGCCCTGGCCGTTGGCCTCGAGGAGGTGCTCGACCCGCGCTATCTGCAGCACCGCCTCGACCAGGCCGCGTATCTGGGTGATCGTCTGCTGGCGGCGGGCGTGCCGATCGTGCGCCCGACGGGCGGCCACGCCGTCTTCATCGACGCCGGTGCACTGCTCGATCATCTTCCGTGGCACGTTTTCCCAGGTGTCGCGCTCAGTGCGTATCTGTATGAGATCTCGGGCGTGCGCTCGTGCGAGATCGGCAGCCTGCTGTTCGGGCTCAAGCACGCCGACGGCAGCGACGCGCCGGCACCCAATGAGTTGCTCAGGCTTGCGATCCCGCGGCGCATGTACACGAGCGCGCATCTCGACTACGTCGCCGAAGCTGTGGCGTACGCGGCCGAACATCGTCGCGAGATCCCGGGCCTGCGCTTCACGTACGAGGCGCCGGTGTTGAGGCACTTTACAGCGAAGTTTGAGTGGGAGGCGTCAGGCGTCGGGCATCAGGCGTCGGTGGCCGTGCCAGTGGCGGCGGGCCGTCGGTGACGCTCAGGCGATTGCGTCTTCTTTTCTCGCCCCACAACCTTCCAGCTGAGTCGTTGCGAATGGGAGCATTCGTGCTCATTCGTTTCAATTCGTGCCATTCGTGGCAAAACCCCCCGTCGTGTCCTTCCGCAAGATTGCCGTGTGTGACTATTGAGCCGCTGGTAGGAACGCGCGGGCGAGCGCGAAGAGCCCGAAGCCAAAGATGATCAGGCCTGAGAGGCGGTTGACCCACACCAGGGCCGCGGCGTTCAGACGCCCACGCAGCCAGCCGGTGATGGTGCTCAGCACCAGCCACCACAGCGCCGAGCCGATGAAGACGCCACCGACCACCACCACGGCCGATGTGGTGCTCGCGGCGGCCACGTCCGCGTTGAGCCCGGCGAAGATGACGGCGAAGGCCAGGATGGTTGCCGGGTTCGTCAACGTCAGGGCCAGCGCCGACGCATATGCTCCGGCCAGGCCGAGCGCCTTCGACTCGCTGCCGTCGCCGACCGAGGCCGGGCGTGCCAGGAAGGTGCGCACCCCCAGGTAGCACAGGAACGCCCCGCCGATCAGGCCCAGCCAGATCGACTGGGAGGTCAGCAGCGCAGTCAACGACGTCAGCCCGAGCGCGCCGATCAGGCCGTAGAGGGCGTCGGCCGTCGCCGTGCCCAGCCCTGAAACGAAGCCCGTCAGCCGGCCGTGAGCGAGTGTGCGCCGGATCGTCAGCACCCCGATCGGGCCGACCGGCGCCGCCAATGAAAACCCGATCACGATACCGCGGAAAAAGAGCAGGGGATCCATCGCCCGATCGTAAACGACTCGCGCCCTGGAGGCCATGGCGTTCGACTGCCGTTTTCAATGGTTGGCCTTACAATCGTAAAGTCAGCAGCGTCGACGAAAGCCAGGCCCATGGACGCCCTCAACTGGAAGATCCTGACCCTTCTGCAGCAAAACGGCCGCCTGTCAATGCGCGAACTCGGCCGCCAGGTGCATCTCTCAACGCCGGCCGTGAGCGAGCGTGTGCGACGGATGGAGGCGGCCGGGATCATCACCGGGTATCGCGCCGAGGTCGACATGACGCGCCTCGGCAAACCCGTGCAGGCCTTCATCAACTACACGGTGTCCAACCGCGAGAAGGCGGCGGCCCTCAAGGCCATCCGCTCGTTGCCCGAGATCGTCGCCTGCTATCACGTCGCCGGGGCGGTGGCCCTGATCCTCGTCGTCCAGGTCGAGACCGTCGCGCGGCTGGAAGACATCGCGACCCTGCTTGGCCGCCACGGCGACACGGTGACCCACATCGTGTTGTCGACGACGTTTGCGGGGAGATCGCGGGCGGCAGACGGTGGTCCGTAGATGGGCAATTGAGGAACATAGAGAGATTGAAGACGAAGGACGCAGGATGAACGACGGATGGCCAACGATGAATCACAGGGGACGACATCCTTGGCCACCAATCGGGTTGACGAATGTGGGTCGTGCCGCATCATCTCGGCCCATGTCATCCAGAGCGCCTGACCACGTATGCCATCAGGCTCGCATGTTGAGCGCGAAGGATCTCCTGTCAGACTCGCTGGCTGTCGCCAGGGCCATGTGAGTCTACGGAGGAGATCCTTCGCGCTCATTCGGCGCACCTTCAAGCAAAGGTGGCTAGGCGCTCTGGATGACACGCAACGCGTGAGAGGCGCAGGTGGGCTCGAGATGACACGACCCGGCGGACTCGGCGCGGTCACAGCGCGACGCAGCCACGGCTTGGCACAGCCACGGCTTGGCACAGCCACGACACGGCACAGCCACGGCTTGGCACAGCCACGACACGGCACAGCCATGACTTGGCACAGCCATGACTTGGCACAGCCACGACACGACGCAGACCCGGCGCGGCGCAGACCCGGCGCGGTGAGGCCAAGGGCGGGGCAGTCGTGAAACGCCGAGACAGGATGTGGCCACGAAGGGCGTTGCCAGGACGCGTCATTGCCCGGAGCCCAATCGTGATGGCAGCGAAACGCGAAGGGCCGCTTAACCTTCGTCATTCGTCATTGGTCGTTCGTCGCGCCGATAGCGCTGCGGTCCGCCGTCCGCCGTCCGCGGTCAATGCTATGATGCCCACCAATTCCCCAGGAGGCCACGCATGAAAGTCCTGTTCATCGGCGGCACGGGCATCATCAGCACGGCGGTCAGCCGGTTGGCGATCGAACGCGGCATCGAGCTCTATCACCTCAATCGCGGGCAACGCGAGACGAGCCTGGCCGGCGTGCGCCAGATCACGGCCGACGTGCACGACCTGAACGCAGCGCGGGCCGCATTGGCCGGGCACACCTTCGACGTCGTCGTCGATTGGATCGCGTTCCGGCCTGAGGATATCCAGCGCGATGTGGCGCTCTTCAGCGGCAGGGTCGGCCAGTTCGTATTTATCAGCTCGGCCTCTGCCTACCAGAAACCACCGCTGCATTACCTCATCACCGAGTCGACGCCGCTCCACAACCCCTACTGGGAATATTCGCGAAACAAGATCGCGTGCGAGCGCCTGCTGGAGGACGCGTATCGTGAGAGCGGCTTCCCGATCACAATCGTGCGGCCATCGCTGACGTACGACACGGTCTTCCCGATCGCCATCGGCGGCTGGGGCTGTTTCACGCTCGCCGATCGCATCCGCCGCGGCGCGCCGATCATCGTCCACGGTGATGGGTCGTCGCTGTGGGTCGTCACCCACGCCGACGATTTCGCGAAAGGCTTCGTCGGCCTGCTCGGCCATGCGCAGGCCATCGGCCACGCCTTCCACATCACCACCGATGAAGTGCTGACCTGGAACCAGATCTACACCCAGATCGGCGAGGCCGTCGGCGCTGAGCCCAGGGTCGTGCACATGGCCACCGACTTCCTCGTCAGTGTCGCGCCCGAGATGACCGGCGGTTTGTTGGGCGACAAGGCCTGGAGCGTGGTGTTCGACAACACCAAGATCAAGACCTTCGTGCCCGACTACAAAGCCGTCATCCCGTTCCGTCAGGGCATCCGACGCACCGTGGCGTGGTTCGAAGCGGATCCACGGCGGATGCGCGTCGATGCGGCCGTCAACGCCGAGATGGACCGGATCCTGGCGGCCTATGCCGCGTTGAAGCCATGACCAACGCGCCGATCCCAGCCGACAATCGCGCCTCGTACGATGCCGTTGCAGACGAATACGCACGCGAGATCTACGACGAGCTGCGTCACAAGCCGTTCGATCGCGAGCAACTCGACAGGCTCGCGGCTGCGGTGGGCGCGCGCGGTGTGATCTGCGACCTGGGTTGCGGCCCCGGACAGATCGCGCGTTACCTGGCCGAGCGTGGTGCCAGCGTCGTCGGCGTCGATCTGTCGGAAGGGATGCTGGCGCAGGCGCGACGCCTCAACCCGGACCTCGCCTTTCAGCAAGGCGACATGCGGGCGTTGACCACTGTGCCCGATGGCGCGTGGGCCGGCATCGCGGCCTTCTATTCGATCATCCACATCCCGCGGGCGCAACTGGTGTCGGCCCTGACCGAGCTGCGCCGCGTGCTGCAGCCCGATGGTCTGCTCCTGCTGGCCTTCCACCTGGGTGAGGGCGAGCTGCATCTCGATACCTGGTGGGAGCGGCCGGTCAACGCCGAGTTTGTGTACTTCCAATCGGCCGAAATGCGGCAGGCGCTCGAGGCAGCCGGGTTTATGATCGTGGAAGCGCAGGAGCGCGAACCATACGCCGTTGTCGAGCACCAGAGCCGCCGCGCCTACATCCTGGCGCGACGCGCTGAGTGACCTGCCTGTGCCTTTCATCCTCGTGCGTGTGTTCGCATGACGGATCAGGGTGCACGGCGAGATCCGCGTCATTCGTGGCCAATCTCTGGATCAGGTCGGATGAGTCGCGATTGAAGTGCTCGCGAGGAGACGAAGGGCTTGACAGATCCTGTATAGTATATTTGTTCTAGTTAGCGGATATATCCAAGACAACACCAAAACGCAATGTCACCGTGGCTGGCGCGCACCTCAGCGCACTCAAACGGGAGCCGCATCCATGCCAACCACCACCGTGTATTTTGCCGTCAAAGCCTGGGACGAAAAGCCCTACAACGAACACCAGGGCACGTTCGACACGACAGGTGTGACAGCGCGCGTCGTCATCCTGCCCGAGCCCGGCACCGGCGACTTACGCGGGCTGCGCGGCGACGGCTCGCTGGCTCTGGGTGGTCACGCCGAGCGCTATCCGTTATCACTCAACTACACGTTCGCCGACTGATCGATGTTCACCCGCCTTCAACCCGTTCTCTTCGTCGCCGACCTCGATGCCGAGGTCAGGTTCTATGAGGCCCTGGGCTTCTCGATCCAGCATCGTGAGCCGGGTTTCGTCGGGCTCTGTCGTGACTACCTCCTCTTCGGTCTGCAGCACCGCGACGGCGCAACATATGACGGGGCCCAGCCCCTCGTCTGGCAGATCGGCACCGACGATATCGGCGCCGTGCACGATCGCTGCCGCGAGACGGGCCTGCCGGTGCTCGCGGGGCCGCAGTTGCAGGCCTGGGGCGAGTGGCTGATGACGCTGATGTCACCGAACGGCTATCGCGTCGTGATCGAAGGAGAGCGCCGTGAGCCTTGAGTTGCGTGAAGTCGCCGACGCGGATCTGCCGATCTTCTTCGAGCAGCAGCTCGACCCTGAAGCCAACTGGATGGCGGCCTTCACGGGCAAGGATCCGGCCGATCGCGAGGCGTTCGAGCGACATTGGGAGCGGGTCCGCCGCGAGCCCGAGATCGTCATGCGCACGATCGTGGTCGACGATCAGGTGGCCGGCCACGTCTCGAGCTACATCGAAGAGGGCGAGCCGGAGATCACCTACTGGCTCGGCCGGGCGTTTTGGGGGCGAGGGATCGCCAGCCAGGCGCTGCGGTTGTTCCTCGATCACGTCAACGGCGCCCGACCGATGCGGGCCCGCGTGGCCAAAGACAACCTCGCGTCGTTGAAAGTATTGCAGAAGTGCGGGTTCGCCATCGTCGGCGACGATCGCGGCTACGCCAACGCCCGCGCTGCCGAGACCGAAGAGTATGTGCTCAGGCTCGAGGCCACGCCGTAGTCGTTGTCGGCGCGCGGCAGGCGAGAGCTCGATGATAACCACGCTGCCGCAACGGGCCACTGGTTCTTCGAGCCCGACGGGACTGCCGCCTACAACGATCCGGCGACCGAACTTGCCAGGGAACAGACGTTGGGTCTCCTCAAGAAGGCATTGCGAGTCTGCGCTCGCCTGCGAGCGAGCCTGAGCGAACCAGGGGGCAGAATGGACATCCACACGATCGTCGGCGCGCAGTTCAATGCTGCTCTTGAGATGCTGGAGGCCACCGTGCGGGCCTGCCCGGACGAGCTCTGGGAAGACAGCCAGCGTGGCAACGCGTTTTGGCGCATCGCCTATCACGCGCTGCTCTATACACATCTGTATCTGGAGGACTCACTCGAGGCATACAGGCCCTGGGAAAAGCATCGCGACGAATACACGTTCGACGCCGCTGACGATCCGGCACGCGCTGATATGGTCTGCCCGAGATCGGTGGTGCTTGAATACGTCGGCTTCTGCCGAGGGCGGGTCACGGCGCAGGTGCCGCGTCTCGATGTCGAGGCGCCTTCCGGTTTCCACTGGCTGCCGTATACAAAGCTGGAGTTGCAGTTCTACACGCTCCGACATCTCCAGCAGCACATCGGCGAATTGATGGAGCGTCTCGGGCCGCTGGCCGACCGGGTCGGTTGGGTGGGAAGCCTGCCGGCTTGAGGCGGCCACGCGTGTTGCAGGAGGTGCTGTGCGCAAGCTAGCGGTCTTCAATCACATTTCGTTGGATGGCTACTTCGTCGATGCCACCGGCGACATGAGTTGGGCGCACAAGAGCGACCCGGAGTGGCTGGCGTTCGTGCAGCAGAATGCCAGCAGCGGGGGCGGCGAACTGGTCTTCGGCCGCGTGACCTACGACATGATGGCTAGCTACTGGCCGACGCCGATGGCCATGCAGAACGATCCAGTGGTGGCCGAAGGTATGAACGCGATGTCGAAGGTGGTGTTCTCGAAGACGATGAAGTTCGCTGCCTGGAGCAACACGCGCGTCCTCTCCGGTGATCTGGCGGCCGAGACCCGGGTGTTGAAACAGGTTGACGGGCCGAACCTCCTGATCTTTGGCAGCGGCACGATCGTGTCGCAGTTGACCCAGGCCGGCCTGATCGACTCCTACGAGATCGTGGTCAACCCGATCGTTTTGGGATCGGGGCGTTCGATGTTCGTCGACGCTCAGGCTTCGCTGAAGCTTGTGTCCACGCGATCGTTTGGGAACGGCAACGTGGTGATGCGCTATGAGCGCGCTATCTGAACGCGACCGAGCGGCCTGGTCGAGATTGGAGCGCAGGTCCATGGCGACCGACAAGCCCGCAACCTTCCTGGATCTGATCGCGATCAGCCCTGCGAAGCTGCATGCCCCGATGCGGGCGCTGCGCGAGTTGATCGTGCGCCTGCATTCGGACGTTTTCGAGGTGGTTCGGCTGGGTGACCGCGCGGCGACCTACGGCGTCGGCCCGCGCAAAATGAGCGACGGCTACGCCTACATCCTGCCCTATCAGTCGTGGGTCAACCTCGGCTTCTACCGGGGCGCTGACCTGGCCGATCCTGCCGAACTGCTCGAGGGCACCGGCGCCAGGATGCGGCACATCAAGATCCGAACCCTCGACGACGTGAAGCGCCCCGCCGTGCGAGCCTTGCTTATCGAGGCGTTGCGAGAACGGTACGACGCGTTGAACACGGATTGACGAGACCATGACGACCGAACGACATCCTAAAGACTCTCTTCCCATTCTGTCCTTCAAGACGACGGCCGCCTGGGAGGCCTGGCTCGACAAACAGCCGGCCGACTCGCCCGGGCTGTGGCTGCGCATCTACAAGAAAGACTCGGGCAAGCCGACGGTCAACTATGCCGAGGCGCTCGATAGTGCGCTGTGCTACGGCTGGATCGACGGCCAGAAGGACAAGTACGACGATGAGGCGTGGCTGCAGAAGTTCACGCCGCGTCGGCCGCGTAGCGTCTGGTCGCAGATCAACGTCAAGAAAGTCGAGGCCCTGACTGCGGCGGGTCGGATGCGGCCGGGCGGGCTGGCCGTGGTCGAGCAGGCCAGGGCCGACGGCCGTTGGGCCAGCGCCTACGAACCGCAAAGCCAGGCGACAGTCCCTGATGATCTTCAGGCAGCTCTGAACAAAAGCAAGACGGCCCGCGAGTTCTTCGAGCAATTGAACCGGGTCAATCGCTACGCGATCTTGTTTCGCATTCGCGCCGCCAAGAGGCCCGAGACACGCGCGCGCCTGATCACCCAGTTTGTCGACATGCTCAAGCGCAAGGAGACGATCTATCCCATGCTCGCGACCCGGCAGGCCCGGGCTGAGGGCGCAAAGAAGACATCGACAAAGAAGCCCAAACGATAACCATCCGGTTTGGCCGCGGATTTCTCGCTTTACGCTGCAATAGGAGTTGACGACGCGCCGAAAGGATCGTCAACAAACCAATCGGCGTGATCCGCGAAATCCGCGGCAAAAGAACATATCAAACCCACTATTCTTATTTCGACGAGAGTGACCCATGCCTCAAGCCCGCGTTGCACACCTGGTGTTCATGTCCGATCCCCAAAACGCCGACTTCTATCAGGATCTTTTCTCGTTCCTGGGCTGGTCGGTCTACTACCGCGCCGATGACATGCTCGGCCTCGGCGGTCCTGACGGCGTCAGTGTCTGGTTCGGCCGCGCGCTGAAGACCGCCGCCAACGACTACGACGGCCCGGGCCTCAACCACCTGGCGCTCGGCGTTCCGGCGCAGACCGACGTCGATGACGTGGTCGCTTATCTGCAGGGCAAAGGCGTGGCGACCCTGCACGAGACGCCGCGTCACCGCCCCGAATTCACCGGCGATCCGGCGCAGACGTACTATCAGGTGATGTTCGTGTCACCGGATGGCATCCAGTTCGAGATCGTCTACACCGGGCCCAAAGCCTGACGCGCACACGTCAACGCCGGGCTGGCAGTCAACGCGACTGCCCGGCCCGGCGTTTGCATGTCTAGGCGCCGCCAAGGCGGATCGCGCCGAGCGTGAGGGCCATCCACGCGCACAGGAGCGCCAGGCCGTTGAGGGTCAGGTTTGGCCAGCTGAGGAGCGCTTCCGATCCGGGCCGCGGATCCGTTCGGCTCATGTAGAACAGGTCGATGGCGAAGGCGGCCGGATGCGAGCCCGTGTACAGGCCAAGCAGGATGCCGAGGCTGCCGTCGATGAGCCGATCGCCGCTCAAGGGCACCCCGGCCGAGCGGAGGACGCCATACAGGACGCAGGCTCCAACTGAGACCGTCACCAGGACCAGCCGGTTCATCTGGCTTGCTCCTCGAAGGATTTCAGCCGCGGATTCCGCAGATTGCGCCGATCGCAGCCTCACCACTTTGAGTGGGGCTGAATGATCAACCGTCAAATCCGCGAAATCGGCGGCCATCTACTCACGATTGGCATCTGTGCACATTGGCGACATTGCCCCGGGTGCATGATCGAAACCGATTACAATTATCCGGCATGCGCGATTGGTTCCTTACGCGGGACGATCCGTTGGCCCTCCGAATTGCGGCCGACACGCGCCTGACCCCCACGGACTACGCAGACGATCAGAGCTGGGAGCTCGCCCTGAACGGCGGGGAGCCTCCGGCCATGGCCGTGCGAACGACGTTCGGGTTACGTGCCCGTGATCTGCGCCTCTTTCCCCTGTTCAGCGAAAGCGAACGAACGGTCAGCGACCCGGCGGATTTCGTCAGGCAGCCGACGCTGCGCGCCTTCTTCGTCAACTACCTGCGCGTTGAATTCGAGCCGTTGCCCGACCTGCTGGTCACGGCCCATTACTGGGTGGTCGAAAGCCACGTCCTTGGCGGGCAGTTCACGCTAGTCAATCGCGACCCGGAGAACCGCACCCGCACCGTGACGGTCTCGCTGGCCGGTTTGCTGAAACCTCTGGCCGGTGGGGAAGCGTCTGACCGACCGGCGCGCGGCGCCGCGCAGAACCGGCCGCTTGGCCCAAGCCAGCGCGAAGAATTCGCCGTGCTCGAAGGCCAGACCGGAAACCTCAACATCCTCGTGGCGCTGGATGAGGAAGCCCGCGGCGATTCGGCGCCGCACCCGTTGCTGGCGCGCACCGTCGAGCTGCCGGCCGGGGACATGGCCGTCGTGCGCTGGGCCTGCACCGCGCGCCCGTCGACCGCCGAGGGCCTCGTCCTTCTGCGCGAAGCGTTCGCCCGCGAATGGGAGGGCGAGTTCGCGCGGCTCGAACTCGTCAACGAAAGCCTGCTCGAGATCGAGACCGGCGACAAGGATTGGGACGCCGCGCTGGCGTTCGCCCAGAACGTGTCGCTGCGCTGCTTCGTCGGCCCGACCGACAAACTGCCGTATCCGTCGTTCGTGTTCTCGCGCAACCCCGATCGGGGTTACTCGCGCAAGGGCGACGGCTCCGATCACTCATGGCTGTGGGATGGTCAGGTCGCGACCGAGGCTTACGTCGCGTTGCCCAACATCGCCCACGCTGCCCCCGAACTCGCCAAGGGTGTGCTGCTCAACTGGCTGGCGATCCAGGACGAGCGCGGCTTCATCGACTGGAAGCCCGGCCTCGCCGGCCAGCGCAACAAGGCCCTGTGCATCCCGATCCTGGCCAGCCTGGCCTGGAAGATCTACGAAGACACGCAGGACCTGGCGTTCCTCGATCAATGCTATCTCGGCCTTTATCGCTTCTTCAATGCCTGGTTCTCGTCGCGCCATGACCGCGACGGCGACGGCCTGCCCGAATGGTCGCACACGATCCAATCCGCGTTCGACGACAACCCGTCGTTTGTGCGCTGGCAGAAGTGGGGTCAGGGCGCGGACATCACGGCCGTCGAATCGCCGGACCTGGCCAGCTATCTCGCGCGTGAAGCGGCTTCGTTACTGAAGATCCGCGAGGCGTTGGGCCGACCGGCCGAGCCCGAGATCGCGGCGCGGTTCGAGGAACTGCACAACGCGATCGAAGCGATGTGGCGCGACGAGAGCGCCCTCTACCACTACGTCGATCGCGATTCGCACGCTGTGACCAGCGGCGAGATCCTGGCCACGGGACGAGGCAACCTCGCCATCGATGTGGCGCGGCGCTTCGACCCGGCCGCGCGCATCGTCGTGCGCGCCATCGGCCCGAGCGACCAGAAGGTCGCGCTCGGCGTCACCATCGGTGGCCGCAGCCCGCGCGGACGACATCGCGTCGAAGCCTTCAAGCGCTCGCAGGCGCAGTGGTATTTCGGCATCGCCACAGCGACCAGCGACCGTCTGTATGCCGAAGTTGAACGCATCGAAGTCACTGGCCTGACCGACGACTACGAAGTCGTGATCTCCACCCTCGACACGACCTGGCAGGATCAGACTCTGCTGCTGCCGCTGTGGGCCGGTATCCCTTCGCCAGAGCGCGCCGAGGCGCTCGTCAAGCGCACGCTGCTCGACCCCGAGCGCTTCTGGCGGCCGTACGGCATCCCGAACTGCGCGGCGCATCAGCCCTTCTATCGGCCCGACAACCGTGGTGGCAGTGGCGGCGTGTGGATGATGTGGAACACGATGCTGTGCGAAGGCCTTGTGGCCTACGGCTATCGCGCCGAAGCCGCCGAGTTGCTGACGAAACTGATGTCGACCATGGTCCACAGCCTGCGGACCGACAGGGCCTTCAGCGAAGCCTACAACGCCGACGTGCTCGATGGCCTTGGCGAGAAAGACTACATCTGGGGTGTGGCGCCGGTGCGATTGATGCTCACGGCCGCCGGCATCCGCCCGCTCTCACCGCGGCGAGTCGCGATCGAAGGCTGGAGTCCCTTCCCGTGGCCGATCACCGTGCGCTGGAAAGGCCTCGAAGTGACACGTGAGGGGAGACAGACGACCATCCGCTTCCCGTCGGATGCGGTCGTCACTTTCGATGATGGCGAGCCAAGGGTCGTCGACGACCCGGGACCGCCTGAAGCGGACGAGTAACAGAAGACGAAGGACGGAAGACGAAGGACGAAGGTCGACTGGTCAGTCAACTTTCGTCCTTCGTCTTCCGTCCGGTCGGTCACGTGTCATCCAGAGCGCCTGCTCACCCTCGCGTCGCGTGTCATCCAGAGCGCCTGCCCACCCTCGCGCAGCGTGTCACCCAGAGCGCCTGCCCACCCTCGCGTCGCGTGTCATCCAGAGCGCCTGCCCACCCTCGCATCGCGTGTCACCCAGAGCGCCTGCCCACCCTCGCGCAGCGTGTCATCCAGAGCGCCTGCCGACCCTCGCGCAGCGTGTCATCCAGAGCGCCCAGCCAACTCTGCCCAATGCCCTCTGTAATGAGCGCGAAGGATCTCCTCCGCAGACTCGCACGCCTTCAGGAGGATGGATGCCTTCCACAGCCACTGAGTCAGATAGGAGATCCTTCGCGCTCATTGTGCGAGTCTGAATGCGCAGATCAGGGGCGCTCTGGATGACACGCGACGCGAGGGGGCACGTTTGGATGGCACGCCACGCGGGGCGGTCGGGTGTGCTGGATGGCACGCCGCGCGGGGCGGTCGGGTGTGCTGGATGGCACGCCACGCGGGGCGGCCGGGTGTGCTGGATGGCACGCCACGCGAGGCGGTCGGGTGTGCTGGATGCCACGC
>CAYZRP010000070.1:20694-36339 GCA_964480865.1 uncultured Anaerolineales bacterium
CGGGTGTGCTGGATGGCACGCCACGCGAGGCGGTCGGGTGTGCTGGATGCCACGCCACGCGGGAAGACAGGCAGGCTGAAAGACACCCCGCGTGGAGCCTGGGCGCCTGAATCAAAAGCGACACGGTCCTGGAGAGCAGCGTGCAAGGCCAGAGCTCAGATCGCACGCGACGCACCGCGCCAGGCGTTGGCGAAACAGGCTGACGCTGGGTGATGTCGTCGAAGGCTGTCGTGCGAAGCTCAGACGAACAGCCGCACAACCTTCGTCATCCGTCCTTCGTCAATCGTCCTCAAGCCCTCTTCACCAACCGTGAGCCGCAGTACTGGCAAACCGTGGGGTCGTGCTGCAGCGATTGCGCGGACGCGGCGCCGGTGGGGCCACCGCAGTTTGGGCAGCGATCGGGGAGCTCGACCGGTGCGGCACGCTGCGGCGCCTGGCTTCGCGTGGGCTCGCTGGCCGGAGCAACGAAAGGGGTCGGCGCATCGGCAGGTTGCAGCGGCGGGGCGGGTTGGGGAGGCAGATCCGGGCCGTCGGGCAGGTCGACCCGGTTCAGGACCATGCTCAAGATCATGGTGATGCCCACCAGGATCAGGATCCCGGGCCACCACCGATTGGAGAACGCGAGGAAGGCGAGGCCGAACAGCCATACCACGCCGATCAGTTGCCCGCCGCGTCGGCGTCCTCGAAAGGGTCGGTCAGAGCGAAAACGTCGGTTCATCTTGGTTTTCTGTCCAGTCGCGCAGGAACGTTGCGCGCAAGCCCTCTGATTGTACGTCCGTCACTCCGCCTGGTTGCGTGTTGTGATTGAACGACAGCGCATTGCCACGAATTGCCCGCAGGAAACGAACCGTCAGTTCGATTTCACTGGCGTCATTCGTGGCTGGGAATCCGGACCCGCTCTGAGTCTCCTCACTCCTCCGCCAGTTGAGTTGACGAACCCTGTGAGGCGAGCCGCTGCGCAGAGCCTGCGTAGGCTACCGGGAGCGCGAGCGCCAGGAGTGCCGCGGCCAGGTCGAGGCCGGCAGCGCCCCGCAGGACAGCGGCCAGACCGACGCTGTCCCCCAGATAGCCGCTCAGCCAGACGCCGGCGGAGCTGATCGCGAACATCGAGCCAAGCGCGAGGCCCGAGGCCAGGCTGCCGCGCCCGGGCATCGCGCGTTGCGCCATGACGACCAGCAAGCTGTGCGGCCCACCGTTGAAGATACCGGCCAGCAGCGCGAGGACGTAGACCATCGGCCCCGTGGCATCCGGCAGCCAGAACAGCGCCGGAGCGCTCAGCGCCAGGGTCGCGACGGTCATCGCGCGCCCACCCAGCCGATCCGCCAGCCAGCCGCCCATCACGCCACCCAGCGCGATGCCGAGCATGAAGGTGCCGACGATGGCGCCATAGATCGTGGGCGCCAGGCCAAGATCATGGAAGTATTTGGGGCCGAGCGTGCCGATCGACGACTGGGCCCAGATGCGCAGCCCGCCAATGACGATGGCCAGCAGGAGCGCCGACCACGCGATCGGCGCCGCCGGCGCAGTGACGCTCGCGGCTTTGACCGCTACCGCGTGCTTGCTCGAGGGGATCATCCACAGACCGGCCGCGCCGATCAGGGCCACGAACACAACCGGACCGTACAGCGCCATCCAACCCAGGTGATCGATCAGATACCCGCTGAGTGCCGGACCGAGTGAGAGCCCGACCTGACCGAACAGGAAGAACCACGAGGCCTGGCCGGCCAGCGCAGGCCCCGTCCCACCGCCGCGAGCGCCGAGGTCGGCCGCTGCGGGATGGAAGGCCGCTGAGCAGATCGAGGCCAGGATGAGGAAGCCGAGCGCCCAGCGCCCGGGCACGCCGAGGAAGAGCGCGAACACGCCGGCCATGGCCAGCACCGCGCCCGCTGCCGGCCCAACGCCCCGGGCGTCGATCGGAGAGCCAGCCGAAAACCGGCTGCATCGCCGCGCCCGATAGACCGAAGACGGTGGCGGTTAGGCCAATGTCGGCGTTCGAGAGCGCCAGCGGGCCGCTCAGCGTGGCCAAAAACACACCGACCTGGCTGTTGAGCAGATCGACGGCGAAGTGGCCCAGCAGCACGGCCAGGAAGGCGGGATTCTTGAAGCGGGACATAGGGATGACCGCGGACCGGGGCGCCGATGGCGCGACGAATGACGAAGGACGAATGACGAAAGGGGAATGGCCATTCCCCTTTCGTCATTCGTCCTTCGTCATTCGTCGTATTCTAGCGCAGCAAATCCTTCAGCGCCGTATCCACATCTTCGTATTGGAAGCGGAAGCCGGATTGCTGGAGTCGGCGCGGGATCTGGCGCTGGCCGTCGACGATGAGCGTCGCGAACTCGCCGAGGACGAGCCGGATCGCGAACTCGGGCGCCGGCATGTACGAGGGCCGGCGCAGCGCGCGGCCGATGGCCTTGCTGAAGTCCGCGTTGGTGACGGGCTTGGGCGCGCAGACGTTGTACGCGCCACGCATGCTCTGATGCTCGAGCAAGAAACGGATGGCGTTGATCTGATCTTCTTCGTGGATCCAGGGCACGTATTGCTTGCCGCTGCCGAGCGGCCCGCCGACGAAGTAGCGGAAGGGCAGGGCCATGAACGGCAGCGCGCCGCCACCGCTGCTCAGCACCACGCCGGTGCGGACGACGGCCAGTCGCACGCCGAGCGCTTCGACGCCCGCGACGCTGGCTTCCCATTGCTTGCAGACGTCGGCCAGGAAGTCGTTGCCGGGCGCCGTGTCTTCGGTGACGGGTTCGTCGCCGTGCGGGCCGTAGTAGCCGACGGCCGAGGCCTGCACCAGCACTTGCGGACGTTTCGTCGCTCCCTTGAGCGCCTGAACGATCGCCTGCCCCGCCTGAACGCGGCTGTCGACGATGCGCCGCTTGCGCGCGGCCGTCCAGCGGCCCGAAACCGGGTTGGCGCCTGAGATGCTTTCGCCGGCCAGGTTGACGATGGCGTCGACCTCGTTGACGAGCCGCCCCCAGCCCTCGGCGGTGCGCCCGTCCCACTTGACGAGTTGGGCGCGCGAGGGCAGGAACGTGTCGCTCGTGCCGCTGCGCGAGAGGATGATGACGTCGTGGCCGTCGGCGCACAGATTGTTCGTGAGTTCGCTGCCGATCAGGCCGGTTCCGCCAGTGATGAGGACGCGCATGGTCTTCCTTTATCGTCAATCATTGTGCCGC
The DNA here is from genome assembly GCA_964480865.1 of uncultured Anaerolineales bacterium. GTDB lineage: Bacteria > Chloroflexota > Anaerolineae > Anaerolineales > UBA6663 > UBA6663. The sequence goes on from CAYZRP010000070.1 coordinate 23,875, forward strand.
CGTGACCGGGGCTGCTGGGGATTGTAACGCCTGGTCAACGGGTCGACGTCCAACCCGATGGTTTGCACAGGAGGACTGATCAAACGTTAAGCCGCGGATCCACGTCGATCACCCGCGCCGTCCGCGGCAACAAAACCCGGATCTTTCGAGCTCAAGGCACCGTGATGGTGCCGATCGAGACCCGATCCTGCCCGACCGCGTTGGCGCCGTCGACCATGAGGCGCGTGCCCTGCGGGTCGGTCAGGCCGACGAGTAGCTGATAGGTGCCGGGGGCGAGATCGGCCGGGAGTTGCAGGCCGTGATGATCGTCGACTGTGATGTTCGCGGCCCACCCCGACGTTGGCGCGAAGCCGTTGGCAGGCGTGCTGTCGTGCTGGGCGACGGGCGGCACGTCGGGGCTGATCGCCAGATGGATGAAGACCTTGTAGTCGGCAGTCGGCACGCGCGCGGCCTGCCAGCGCAGCGACACCGAGATCACGTCGCCGGGCGCGGCTCGATTGCCGCTCAACGCGCTGTCGACGAGGGCGATATCGTCGCCGAAAAGCGCGCCGCTCGGCTCACGAGCGCCGGTGGGCGCAGTGCCATAGCTGGCGAGACGCACGGCCCCAAACCACCGATCGCCGGTGGCGTAGGCGTTGTCCGCCAGCCAGCGCTCGACCAGGCCGTCTGGGTCCGCCTGCTGTTGCGCCCAGAAGAGCACCCACAGTCGATCATGCGTCTCCAACAGGTCTACGAGTTGCGCCCGGGTCTGCTCGACGCCGAGCGGCCGCGTGGTGGGGAGCGGAGCGACCGTCACGTCGCCGGGTTGATCGCCGTAGTAGTAGCCAAAGGCCTCCATCTGGTTCGGCGCGATGACGATCACGGCGTCGGATGGCACCTGGCGATCGCGCAGATATTGGGCGATGCCGCGGTAATCGTCACGGGCGTAGGCGGGGTCGAAGTACAGGTGGTTGAGCGACGTCACCATGGTGGCGGTGACGGCCAGGAGCAACAGGCCGGCCATGCCGGGCCGCACCCAACGGCGCGCGTCCTGAGGCTGCTCGCGCACGTCGTAGGTCACGCTCACCAGGAGTGCCAGAGCGGGCACTGCGACGACCAGGAATTTGGCGAACGACGGTGTCAACAGCCCTAGCGCGAGCGTCGAGACGGCCGGCACCAGGAGCCAGACCAGTGCCGAGCGGCCGAGGCGTGTGGCTTCGGGCCGGAGGGCGAGCATGGCGATCACGCCGAAGGCGATGGCGGCGCCCAGGGCCGCCAGGCCGAGCTGAGCCTCAGACGAGAGAATGGTTCCGCCAAAGCCGAGCCAGCGAACCAGATCGAGCGGTGACATACTGCCGTTGCGATCCGCCGGCCAGGTCGATAGTTGATGCAGGGCTGTCGGGATCCAGGGCGCGAAGAGGAGGCCGCTCAGGGCCAGCAGGCCGAGGCGGATCAGCGCCAGCCAGCGCGCGCTGCCCGGTCCACGCACGAGCGCGTATACGATCAGCAAGGCCTGGGCGACCACGACAAAGCCGAAGGCGTAGTGCGTGTAGAGGCCGGCAGTGAGCGCCAGCATGTAACCGACGGCAGCCAGGCGGTCGGGTGTGGCGCGCAGCGGCCAGGGTGCGTCCTCGAGCCAGTCCGCGCAATAGAACGTCAGCACCGTCCACAACACGAGCAGGGCGTACATCCGCGCTTCCTGGCCGTAGTAGACCAGGAAAGGATCGAGCGCCATGAACCCGCCGGCGACGAGGCCCGAGACCAAACCGAAGCGACGGCGAGCCAGATCGAAGATCACGCCGGCCGCGAGCGCGCCGGCGAGCGCTGAGAGGCCGCGCAGCGAGGCTTCGCTCTCGCCGAACACCGAGCGCCAGCCTGAGAGCACCAGGTAATAACCGGGTGGATGGATGTCGACAGCCGCCGCGAGCCAGATGTCGCCGGCCGAGCGCCCGCTCAACACGCGCGAGTTGCCTTCGTCGTGCCAGTAGCTCTGCACATCGATGCGAAAGAAGCGCAGCGAGGCCGCGAACAACACGATGACGATCAGGGCCGGCAGGGCCCAGACCTGTGTGTTGCGTTGCGACTGGGGAACGACAACGTTGGTTTTCTTTTTGGTCATGACAACGAAGACGAACGATGAATAAAGCGCCCAAGGATCAACAACGCCAGGACGGCCAAGGCGAGCAAGACAGGGTCAGGCCCCGTCGCGCGTTCGACGATGATGCCGTCGACGATCGTGCCGGCCGGCGCGGCGAGTTCGAGCGTGTGCCGATCCGATGATAACCCGCGAGCCACGACGATCTGACCGGCGCGCTCGACGGTAACTGGCGCGAGCGTCTCTCCATCGAGCGTGACGATGACGTTTACGGGCGCTGAGCCAGGTTGAAGGTCCAGACGCAGGCCCGAGCCCTCGTACGCGAATGACAAGGTCGCAGCGTCCCCAGTGGCTTCACGCGCGGCGCCGAGTGTGTAGGCGTCGCCCGACAGATCGCGCCAGCCTGACGACCAGTCGATGGCCCAGTGGTCTTCCTGGAACCAGCCGGGGCCTATGAAGCGCGCCGTGGCGATGTAGTCACGCATGGCGGCGTAGACCGGCTGCAGGGTGAAGTCCGGGTCGGCCATGCGGAAGTAGTACCAGGATTGATTCCTCTCAGCGTCGCTCGCGCGCTTGAAGAACCAGAACATCATGTTGCCGACCCAGGGCCACTCGGTCTGCATCCGCTCGTACGCCAGTGGCGCATAGCGTGCCTGCTGCTCGGGCGTGAAGCGGCCAAAGATCGTGTCGACCTCGGCCGGGGCCGCGTTCCAGTTGATCTCCGAGATCCACACGGCCTTGTCGGCGTCGCCGTGGCGCACCATCAGGTCGCGGATGAACAGATTGCGGGCCGTGTTGAACTGCATTGGGCGCAGGCGCTCGTCGGTCGCGGCGCTGTTGAGGCCGTAGCCCTGCACCGACATCACGTCGAAGCACTCGCCGGCGCCAGCCGCATACATGCGCTCGAGATAGACCAGGTCGTTGAAGTCCGTGGCCAGTGGCTGGGCGGGGTTGGCCAGACCGAGCGGCAGCGTCGGGGCGAGCGGGGCCGCGAGCACTACGATGTGTGGGTCGATGGTCTTGAGCCGGGCGTAGGCCGCGCACAGGAGCGCTGTGTACGCCTCGGGGTCAGCGGGCTGGTAGCCCCACTCGGGATAGATGTTGGGTTCGTTCCAGATCTGGAAGGTCGTCACGCGGCCGCGATAGCGTTCCGCGACGGCGGCGACGTAGTCGGTGTAGTCGGTGAGGTCATCGGGCGGCGCGAACGGGCCGCGAGCCTCACCGTCGGCGCGCGACCAGGCCGGCGGCGACGAGAGCCGGGCCAGTATTTGCAGGCCGTGGGCCTCGGACTCGTCGACGATCTGATCGTACTTGTCCCAGGCTGAGATGCAGCCGCCGGTCGCGGCCTCATTGCGGCAGTCCGAGAAGTCCCCCTTGCCCGCGATCTCGATGTCCTGCCACGGGAACTCCTGACGCAGCCAGCCGAAGCCGGCGGCGGCGATCAACCGGATCTGCTCGCTGCGTTTGGCGGGCTCGACCTCCTGCTGCAGGAAGGTGTTCATGCCGAAGGGGTTGACGCCCGTGTGGCGGATCGGGACGTCGGGGCGCAGGTCGAGCGGAGGGCGCAGCGCGCCGAGGCCGATGTGGATGAAGGCGCGGACCTGGCTGAGCGGTTCTTCTTCGCCGGTGTGGGCGAAGGCCCAGCTATACAAACTTCCGCGGCTCAGCCACGCGAACGCGAGCACGACCACGGCGGTTGCCAGACCCCACCACAGGCGACGCATGCCGGTCATTATAATCAGCCGACTTGAGCCTCAAGCCTGTCGGTTTCAGGCTGTGACCCAATCGTGATCTACCGGCATAGTTCAGTTGGAGCGGGCTCTACGCCGATTCGGCTGAGATGGTCACGACGCGACGGCTCAACGTTCCGACTCCATAGAGTGCCAACCCGCCCAGGTCGAACCCCAGCAGCGTTCCGACGAACTGGCTCAACCCGTTTTCTACACCGAGCCCCAGGTTCGACTGGACGGTGTGGCTCCACCACCATCGGCTCCCGTCCTCGAGCATGACGTATCGAACTTCGCTGCGCCAACTGTTTTCACAATCGAACGAGCGTCCCGAGATCAGCGCCTTGCCGGGCGGCGCCGGAGGCCAGAACTCCTCGGCGCACCAACCAACGGCCTGATAGTCCTGACCGGCCGCCATCGCAGACACCTTCCAGGGAACCTCATTCCAATCCACAACGGGCTTCCAGGCGACAAAGGCTCCCCGTACAGTCGACGAATGCCAGAGATCTGAAAGGTACAGGCCAGCACCCATCGAGGCTGTCAGAGCCAGCGCGAGGCCAGGGCCGGTCGCCAGAGCGCGCAGGATGCGGTTGCTCATGTGAGGCCGATCACGCTTAAACCTGTGGGCGAATATCAGGCCGATCATCAGAACGGCGTACGGCACGCTCAAGAGAAGAGTCAGCAAAAGACCGACGAACCACGCGCCCAGGAAATCCCACCCCATGAGGATCAACGCCGCCAACACGCCAATACACGCCTCTGGCAGAAGACCCACGACGAAACCGCGTGGACCCCGCTGTTGACCGAGGTATGCCCAGAAGATGAGCAACGAGAGGCTCCAGACGGTGACGGGTATCACGACCGACAAAAACAAAAATGCGTTCATCGTGGTCATCCTGACGTCCAAAGGTAAAGAGATGCCACTCAGCGTACAAGCGGACGTCCGATGGACCCTGACAATCCGATTTCATTCTGTTGACGACGACTGCACTGGCTCAATCTTCTGAGAGCGGTCGAGGCCGGGCTATACTTCTCCTTCGCCTGGAGTACTCGGGTAGGTTGCTTCCATGCACAAACTGATCTTGATCTTTCGCGACGTGGACAGGGCCGCTGACTATCTGATCGGCTGGTCGACGCGGTTCGTGCCGCTGGCCGAGCGCATGCCCGGGTTGCGGCGCGTGACGGTCAGCCACGTCGAGGGCGGGCCGGCCGGCACCAGTGACATCCGCCTGATCCACGAACTGTACTTCGACGACCGCGAGGCCCTGACCGCGGCGATGGCGTCACCCGAAGGCGTGGCGGCGGGGCAGGCGCTTGTCGAGTTCCTGGGCCCGGACTCCAATGCTGTGCAACTGTTGTTCGCTGAGCACCAGGAAGGCGACGTGCATGCTGCATGAGGACGATCTGATCACCGTGGCGTACGTCAGTTCGGCCACGCACCGGATGACCGACGATGAACTCGCCGCCATTCTGGATGTCAGTCGCGAGCGCAATACTCGCGATGGCATCACGGGGCTGCTGCTCTACTCCGACGGCGACTTCATTCAGGTGCTCGAAGGGCCCGAGGCGCCGGTGCGCGCCGCCGTTGCCCGCATCCGCAAGGACGATCGGCACACGCACTTCACGATCCTGCTCGATCAACCCATCGGTGAGCGCGTGTTCGCTGGCTGGGCGATGGGCTTCAAGAACGTCGGGACGGTCAGCGCTGCGGACGGCGATCTCTACACGGCCTTCAGGGCCGGACGGCTGCAAGACGTCGGCTTCCTGCGCAACCCCGTGCGAACCTGGCACCTGATCAAGGGTTTCGCCGAAACCAACCGCTGAGGGACGATCACGATGATGGCGTTCGTTCGCCGCAACGGCGGCCTGTTGCGACCTCGCTACCTGGTGCTCTTTGGTCTTGCGGCGCTGACATTGGCGATCGGTCTTGGCATCTGGCTCTGGCCGACCGTCGTCACGCTGCCGCGCGTCGCGCGCCTGCGCGAATACCTGAATGACCCGGCCGGTCACGCTGACTGGCAGTTGCGTTCCGGTGAGCGTTGCGGCGATGCGCCCTTCATGCTCCCCACCGACGGATATCTCGGCTTCGGCTACGGCGACTCGTGGTCGCCAGGGCATCGCCACACGGGCTTCGACATCTTCTCGCCTGTCGGTCTCAACGCGACACCCGTGCTGGCGGCCTATGCCGGCTACCTCACCCGCCTGCCGGAGTGGGTCAGCACCGTCATCATCCGCGTGCCCGACGATCCGCTCCAGCCGGGCCGACAGATCTGGGTCTACTACACGCATATGGCCGACCCGGACGGCGCTTCCTTCGTCGATCCGGCGTTTCCGCCGGGCACCGACGAGGTCTACGTCGACGCCGGCACGCTGCTCGGCCATCAGGGCAACTTCTCTGGTAACCCCGGCAACCCGACAGGCCTCCACCTTCACCTCTCCATCGTCCGCGACGACGGGCAGGGCCACTTCCTCAACGAGACTCGCCTGGAGAACACCCTCGATCCCTCGCCCTACCTCGGCCTCGAGGCCGGCGTGTATGACGATTGGTCGGTGCCGATCGTGTGCCGTTAAGGACGAAAGAAGGATGGGAAGAGAGAGGAGGGACTCTGCCCTCTCCCGTCTTTCTCCCAAGCGTCGCCGTATAATCTTCGTCATGACCCTCGATGCCGATGTCATCGTCGTCGGAGCTGGACCGGCGGGCTCATCGACGGCCTACTTTCTCGCACAGGCCGGACACCATGTGTTGTTGCTGGATCGAGCCGACTTCCCGCGCGATAAAACCTGCGGAGATGGGCTGTCGCCGCGAGCGCTGCGCGTGCTCGGGTTGATGGGCGCGCGTGAGGAGGTCGAAGCCGAAGGGATGCGGATCGATACGCTGCGCCTGTTCTCGCCCGATGGGGAGAGCGTCAGCGCGCCGATCGTGAGGCAGGACAATGTGCCCACGCAGGCCCAGGTACTGCCGCGCGTCAAGCTCGACGACATCATCCGCCGGGCCGCGATCCGTGGCGGCGCGGAGTTCCGGCGCGGCGCTGTCACCGACCTGCGTCACGAAGCCGGTGAGTTCTCGGGCGTGAGCCTCGATGGGGGCGCGCTCCAGGCGCGGGCCGTCGTCGTCGCGACGGGCGCCTCCAACGGGCTGCTCGAGCGGGCCGGTTTCTCGCGCCAGGGTGATCTCGGACGAGCGGCTCGAGCTTACTTCGAGGACCTTCAGCCGCTGCCCCACGAGGTCGAGTTTCATTTCGACTCGGTGCCGCTGCCCGGCTACGGCTGGATCTTCCCGACGTCGACGACAAGTGCCAACATCGGCGCCGGCTACTTCGTCAAGGCGGGACGGAAGCCGTTCGAGGCATCGCCGCAGCACACGATGCGCAGCTTCCTCGAAAACCCCTACGTCGCTCGTATGATTGGCGAAAGCGCGCCTACCACAGCGCCGAAAGGTTATCCGCTGCGCACCGATTTCCTCACGGCGCGAGTGGCAGCACCGCGGCTGTACATGGTGGGCGAGTCGGCCGGCCTCGTCAATCCGCTCACGGGTGAAGGCATCGACTTCGCGCTCGAGTCGGGCGAACTCGCGGCCGGCCTGATCGTTGACGACCTGCGCGCCGGCCGAACGCCGGCCGAAGCGGCGGCCGCCTTCACGCGTGGCATGCGTCGGCAGTTCGGCGCGCTCTTTGCGGGCATCGGTCGTGTGCGCGATCTCTACCTGCAGCCGTGGGTGCTCAACCGTTTTGTCAGAGCCGCCCAACGCCACGACGACCTGAAGCTCCTGCTGCTGCAGATCGCGCTGGGTAACACCGACCCGATGCGCGCGTTGCGCCCCGGCCCCCTGGCGCGCCTGATCTTCGCATAGCGAACGGTTTTTCCTTTGCCGCGAATTTCGCGGCATAAAGCTCCTCTATGTTTCGCGCGGGATTGAGCACGACCGTATAATCCGCCCATGACCCATCCTCTTGCTATCGTGGTCGGTGCGGCGCGTGGAAGCGGCCGTGTGGCGGTTCGCGCGCTCGCGGGTCGTGGCCTGCATGTCGTCGTGTGGGACGTGAACCCGGATGCTTCCGATCGACTGGTCGACGAGATCAAGGCGGCCGGCGGCTCGGCCGAGGCCGTGATCGCCGACATCACCAACAAGATGGCGGCGCAGACCGCGCTGTACAGCCTGCTTGAATCGCATCCCAGGATCGACGTCCTCGTGAACTCGGCCGAGATGGAGCCGCGTACGCCCGCGCTCCGCATGGATGAAGGCGAGTGGGATCGCACGCTCGATGTCGGCGTCAAGGGCGCCTTCCTCGTGGCGCAGACCGTGGCGCGCGCCATGCAGGTGACGGGCGGCGGCCTGATCGTCAACATCCTGCGGCCCGCCGCCACGCATGCCGGAGTGACCGCCGCACGAGCCGGGCTGCGTGCCCTCACCGATGCCCTCGCGGCCGAATGGGCCGAGCACCAGATCCGCGTCGTGGGCCTGGCGTCCACAGAAGCCAACGCTGTGGTTGACCTGCTCCCAGCGACTCCGTAACCATGCCCATCGACGTCTACACCGACATCCGCGTCCTGCGCGCCGGCGCGTTGCTGGCGGCGGGGTCGTGGCCGCAGCGTGAACAGAGCGAGCGCGCCTATCAGCCGCATCGCGTCGCACTCGCGGCTCAGCGCGCGTTCGCGGCGCAGGCCGACCACGCTGCCGTCGTACAGGCCGATGCGACTGCCGCTGCCGACCTGCAGGCGTACTGGCGCGAGGCGTTGACCACCGAACCTGTCGAACTCCCCGGGCTCGAAGGCTTCATCGACCAGCACAAAGCCGACCTGGCCGCGGCCGAGCGCGAGCTCGAGGCCGTGCTCGCCGGTCGTGACCTGAGCTTCTTGCTGATGCAGCTCTTCCCGCGGCCGCTGCTCCTTTCGGCCACGCCGAACCTGCTCTTCCCCGGCCGCGCCGCGGTCGGCGTTGCGACGCCCGTGGACCTGGTCGCCGTGGTGCCGCCGCCGATCGCCTGGGGCAGCTCGACGCCCTGGCGCTACGACGAGCGTCCCGACGAAACGCTCGCCGCTGTGGCGCACGCTTTCGCATCAGCGCTCGTCGCCGATGGCGCGCTCGAGCAGGTTGGCGTGACGATCGCGCCGGAAGACCGCCCCGCCGTGCCCGCTGCCGTGGCTGTCCTGGCGCTGCGCGCCTTCGAAGGCCAGGCCGCCGCCGATCAGTATCAGGTGCTTGCCAAACGCACCCTCGGCCTGCGCGGCCTCCCGGCCGTGGTCGCAGCGCTGTCGGACTGGCTGGGGGAGTGAGCGTGGAGCGTGGAGCGTGGAGCGTAGAGCGTGGAGCGTGGAGCGTAGAGCGTAGAGCGTGGAGCGAACGCTACGCGACTTGGCGCGGCAGCGTTCGCTCCACGCTCCCCGCTCCCCGCTCCCCGCTCTACGCGATTACAATTCCCCCATGGTCTACAACCTGAACCTTGAACAACTGGACGGCCGCTGGTACGCGCACGTGGCCGAGTTGCTGGGCGCGTTCAGCGACGGCGAGTCGGTCGATGAAGCCATGCGCGGCGCCGCGCAGGCGATCGCCAACCACCTCGTCTGGTCTGAGGCCGACGTCGATCACGGGCCGCGCCCGATGACGATGGTGGCCGAGATCATCAAGTCCTGGGACTATGCGCCCGAGTACGAAGTCAACGCTTTTTTCGCCACCGATCGCCCGCCGCTGACAGAGGAAGACATCCAGGAGGCGCGCAAGCTGTTGTATCTGTCGCGGGCTGAGCTGCTCGACGCATTTCTGGGCCTCGACTTCCCACAGCTGGCGATCGTGCCCGAGCCAGAGGACCGCTCAGTCTATGACGTGCTCCATCACCTCGGCACCGCCGAGAACTGGTATATGGATCGGCTCGGGCTGGCGCATGAGCCCGCCTGGGAGATGAAAGACACGCTCGGCCGCGTGCTGCTGGTGCGCCAGCACCTGCTCGACGTGCTGCCCGAACTCGTCGGCGACGAACGCGTCGCTGAGTGGAACGGCGAGCTGTGGTCGCCGCGCAAGCTGATCCGACGCACGCTGTGGCACGAACTCCTGCACGCGCGCGACGTCAAGCGCATTCGTGGGCGCATCCTCGCGGCAAAGGCGGGCGCCTGATGCCTGGGGATCCGCTCGTCGAGTACAGGGCAGCGTTGATCGACAGCCTGGCGGCTCAGCCGACCCGGTTCGCGGCGCTGGCGGCGAGCCATCCAGAAGCAGAGTGGCAGCGCCGACGCGGGGTCGATGATCTGACGCTCCACCAGATGGCCGCGCACCTCCGCGACGCCGTGACCCTGGCCTTCTACCCGCGCATCGAGCGCATCCTGGCCGAAGAGTCGCCGCACCTTGAGCCGTTCCCGTACCACTACTGGTCGATCGAGAACGGCTATCGACCCGATGAGCCGTTGAACGCCATTGTGGGTTCACTGGCGGCCACGTACGATGCTCTGTTGTCGCGAGCGCGCGTCATGCCCGGGGAGGATTGGGCCCGTGAGGGTTTTCATCCGCCGTCGGGTCCGCGCACGGTGCAATGGTGGACGGAGCACATCTATGGCCACACCGCCATCCACCTCGACGATCTGGCGAAAGCGCTTGCCGCCTGAGAGCGCTCCATCCCTGGATGAGGCGACTCATTCAAACAGAATCTCATCGCTCGGTCACACAGTGATCTCATGCACTTCTTGAATGACACCCAGTTCGCGACCCTGACGGCCCTGTGCAACACTCTGGCCCCCTCGCTCGAGCGCGCCGATGACCCGCATGGGTTCTGGGCGTGCAGCGCCTCCGACCTCGAGATCCCGCGTCTGTTCACGCTGGCGGTCCGCGATTTGCAGAGCCCGGAGCAAGGACGCGAGTTGAAGCTCTTGCTCGACGCGCTTGGGCGCGGCGCGACGGCGCTGCCGATCACGGGACACGGCAAGCCCTTCACGGCGCTGACGCCGCTCGAGCGCGAGCGGGTGCTGCAGCGCTGGTCCACGTCGCCGTTGCCGCCGCTCCGCCGCGCCTTTCAGGCGTTGAAGCGGCTGACGCTCGCCCTGTATTACTCGGCCCCCAACACGGCGGGCAAGAACCCGGCTCACGCCATGCTGGGCTATGAGCGGCCGACGCCCGACGCGCCCGAAGCCCGGCCGGTTTCGCCCATCAGGCCGCTGCAGTCGTATGATGGGGGGGTGCTGACCTGTGACGTCGTCGTGATCGGGTCGGGCGCTGGCGGCGGCGTGGTCGCCGGCACGCTGGCGGCCGCCGGCCGAGACGTGATCGTGGTTGAGAAGGCGGCGGCCCGGTCGGCGCACGACTTCGACGACGACGAGTACACGGGCTATCAGCGTTATTTCGAGAACCAGGCCGTCCTGACGACGGTCGACCTGGGCGTCTCGATCCTGGCGGGCAGCGCGCTCGGCGGCGGCACCACGATTAACTGGGCCGTGTCCTTCAACACGCCTGATGGCGTTCGCGCCGAGTGGGAGAGCGAGCACGGCGTCGAGGGCATCACCGGCGCGGAGTTCGGGCAGGATCTGGAGGCGGTCAGCGAACGGATCGGTGTCAACGAGGAGGACGCCATTGCCAGCCCCTCCGGCCTCAAGCTGGAGCAGGGCGCGACGTCGCTTGGCTTGCCGTGGGGGCGCACGCCCCTGAACGTCGTCGGCTGCGCGGCCGAGGGCGCCGAGCGCTGCGGCTTTTGTACCTTCGGTTGTCCGCGCGACCGCAAGCGCAGCACCCTTGTCACGTATCTGAGCGACGCCGCGCAACACGGCACGCGCTTCCTGACCGACGCGCATGTCGAAACCGTGTTGATCGAGAACGAGCGCGCGGTCGGCGTCAGCGTCAAGACACCAGCGGGGTCCGTGACGGTGCGGGCGCGGGCCGTCGTTATTGCTGCCGGCAGTTTGCAGACGCCCGCGTTGTTGTTGCGCAGCGGTCTCGTCAACCCGAACATCGGCCGACACCTGCGGCTGCATCCGACGGCGGCCATGTACGGCGACTACGGACGACCGGTGCGGCTCTGGCACGGGCCGATGCTGTCGCGCTACATGCCGGCCCACAACAACCTCAACGGGCGCGGCTACGGCGTGGTCATCGAGCATCCGCCGGCGCACCCGGGCCTGCTGGCGCTGGCGCTGCCGTGGCGCTCGGGTGAGCAGCACAAGCGCCTGATGTCGCACAGCGCGAACTACGCCGCCTTCATCTCCATCACACGCGACACGGGCAGCGGCCGGGTGACCGTCGGCTCCGACGGCAAGCCACGCATCGCGTACAGCCTCAACGACCTCGACACGCGTCATTTACAGCGCGGGATCGAGGCGATGTTTGAACTGCATCTCGCGGCCGGCGCTGACGAGATCGGCGGCCCGTACTCGGGCCTGGCGCCGTGGCGCCGCCGGATCGATCGATCCAGCTACGTCAATCAGATGCGACAGATCGGCCTGGGGGTCAACCGTGCGATGGTGTTCTCGGCCCATCAGATGGGCTCGGCGCGACTGGGCGGCTCGGCGCGGCACTCGGTCGTCGATCCCTACGGCGCCACCTGGGAGACGCGCAACCTCTATGTCGCCGACGCCTCGCTCTTCCCCACGGCCTCGGGCGTCAACCCCATGATCACGACCATGGCGCTCGCCCGGCGCGTGGCAAGGCGCATCCAGGCGGAGCTGGCGTAGAGCGTGGAGCGGGGAGCG
>CAYZRP010000071.1:0-9713 GCA_964480865.1 uncultured Anaerolineales bacterium
CACCAGCCGGGCCGAGCTTGCCGGCGTGATGGCTCAACAGCGCGTCGACGTGGCGAGATGAGTCGTGCCTTCCGCAATCGGTGATTCCATCATTGACGAATGACGAAGGACGAAGGTCGAATGGCCATTCGTCCTTCGTCATTCGTCGTCTCAAAGGACCTCCACATGACTCAACCCTCCCTCACCACAATCGATCGCATCACTCAGGCCAGGATCGTGGCGATCGTCCGGCTGGCGAACTACGATCGAGCTGTGGAAGTGGCCCGGGCACTGCTCGCGGGCGGTGTGTCTGTGCTCGAGTTCACGCTGACGGGGCGGGGCGCGGTCGAGGCGGTGACGGCGGTCCGGGCGGCGCTGGGCGATGCCGTGTGCGTCGGAGTCGGTACGGTGCTGGAGCCCGACCAGGTGGTGTCCGCAGTCGCGGGTGGCGCCGAGTTCGTGGTCACGCCTGTGTTACGGGTGCCGGTCATCGACGCCTGCGCCAACCTCGACGTGCCGTGTGCCTGTGGCGCGCTGACGCCGACCGAGATCCTGACGGCGCACGAAGCCGGCGCCGGTATCGTCAAGGTCTTCCCGGCCACGGTCGGCGGGCCGCGCTACATCCGCGACGTCCTGGCGCCATTGCCCTTCCTTAAGCTCCTGCCCACGGGCGGCATCAATGCCGAGAACGCGCGCGAGTACCTGGCGGCCGGCGCGGTGGCCGTCGGGATCGGCGGCAACCTGATCTCGGCCAAAGCCGTGGCGGCCGGCGACTTCGCCGCGATCACGGCCGAGGCAGCTGCCTGTGTAACGGCAGTTCGCGAAGCGTCCTGAAGCGCCCAACACCTACCTTGCATCACCTCACTGCCCGCACGTCGCGTGGACGCCGTGTCCGCCGTGCCTGACCCGGACGCCGCGCTGAAGGCATTTCTCTCACAGCTCTTCGGAACTGCGACCCTCCTGCCTCCGTCTCAGCCCTGCGCCGGTTTGCTGCGGCCTGGTTCAGTCACTATTCGCATACGACTACGCGAACCGATCACAGAACTGTATCGAGAGGCAAACAGTAAGACTCAAACGCTCGGCGTTAATTGAAAGGAACCCGACGATGAAGAATCCGATCCATCGAATTTCCGTGGCAATCACGGCACTCAGCGCGGCGGGCTTGGCCTGCGCGTTCCCGGGCATCGCCACACCGACCGCCGCACCCATTCCTACGCTGGCGCCGACCACCGCACCGGCAACGGCAACACCGCCCGCGAGCACCGCCACGCCCGGGCCGACGGCCCCACCGGGTGCGACGCTGCCACCCGCCGATGCTCAACCGCTGATTGAGGATCGCGCCAACGCGGTCCTGCAGGCCCTGTCGACGAAAGATATGGCCGCCCTGGCCGAGTATGTCGATCCCGTTGAGGGCGTGCGTTTTTCGCCCTATTCGTTCGTGCACGAAACGGATCAGGTGTTCGTGGCCGATCAACTGCAGGCCCTGCCCGGCAGCACCGACGAGTACCTGTGGGGCTCGTTCGATGGAAGCGGCGAGCCGATCAACCTGACCTTCGACGCGTACGACGAACGCTTCGTCTACAGCCAGGACTTCCTCAATGCCGAGGAGGTCGGGTACAACACGGTCATTGGGAGCGGCAACACGCTCAACAATGCGGCCGAGTTCTACCCGGGCAGCATCATCGTTGAGTACCACTTCTCCGGTTTCGATCCACAGTACGGCGGCATGGATTGGGAGAGCCTGCGCCTGGTCTTCCAACAACGCGATGGTACCTGGTATCTGGTCGGGATCATTCACGATCAGTGGACGATTTAGCCTGACGGTCAGCACCCGATCGTCACGGGCTCAGAGGATTGGTAAAAATAGGCTATGCCCTCGCCGCGCGTCCGCGCCGATCACGAGTCGCTCGAACGGATGGCCGCTGATTTTGGCGCTCAGGCCGACTCCGCGCGTCGATCCCTTCAGGTGTTGCAGCGTCAGGCCGAGGTGCTGCGCGCCGGTGACTGGGTCGGGAAGAGCGCGCGCGAATTCGACAGAGAGATGACCGAGGCGGTTCTGCCGGCACTGCGCCGCCTGGCAACTGCGCTCGAGTCGTCGCAACAGGTCGTCGTTCGGATCAGTCAGACGTTGCGACAGGCGGAAGCTTACGCAGCCCGAGTGCTGCGCGGCGATGCGCAGGCTGACGGGTCCGGTGTCGGTAGTGGTATCGGTGGGCCAACGGATCGTGCAGGCGAGCCACTCGAGGCTGGTCCGGCGCTCTTCCCCAATCTGAAGCCCCCGAACCCGCGCACGATCAATCAGGCCCGAGCTCGACAGCGGGCCGCCGCACAAAACGCGGCCGTGGACAGGATGCTGTCGATCTTCGATCCACGGGTGCGTGAACTTGCCAGGCAGTCGCCGACGTTGCGGGCCCAGATGCTGGCGTTGCAGAAGAAGGGCATCCTCTTTCAGACCGGGCCGAATTCGCAGACGATCGAGCCCCTGATCACGATCGATCAGTCGCTCACCGGCGCGGACGCCGTGGCCATGATCGCACACGAGGCCGGCCACGTGATGAGCAACGATCAAGAGATCTCGCGCATCGCCGAGACACCCACGATGACGCGCGACCAGTATGTCGCGGCGAACGTCGCCAACAATCTGCGCAACGAAGCCCTGGCGCAGTTCAACGCGCTGCAGGTGCGCGCCGAACTGGTGGCGGCCAACGCGGGCGATATCGGCGTGCCGGGCGACAGGGACGCCGCCTTTCAGAGCGTCTACGGCGATTTCGCCGCGGGCCGGATCACGCGCGACCAGGCCATCGACCGCATGGGGCCGATCATGGGCCAGTTGTTGCGCGATGCCGGTCCACCACCGCAGACCTATCGAGACTTTGCCGTCGACTTCTATCGAAAAGATTGGGACACCTACGTCGCGCCCACGAGGAAGCCCTGATGCCTGAGGCAAACGCCGCGCAGTTGATCGTACGGTTGGCGTCGGAAACTCGACCTCAGACCGATCGCCTGGCCGCCCTGCTGGGTGCAACGCTCCGGCCATTTGCTGAGAACTCAAACTGGAAGTTCTACTCCTTCGAACTGCGCGACGGAGCCTTCGCGAGCGGTCTGCTGCGGCTGAGCCACGCCGGGGAGGCCGCGCTGCTCAGCCTGTCGCCGCGCGACCCGCCGGGGCTGACCGAGGCGGATCTCGAAACCGCAGAGTGGGGCATGCGCCGCGCTGCGCGCCCGATGCCGCGGATCTCACCCGAGGGCGCAGATCAGGTGATCTACCCACACGGACCTGTGATCGTGTCAGCGCTCTGGACCCACACCTCACGTCGGCTCATCAATCTCACGTTGGAATGGCCGATGCCAATCGGTTCGGCTGAAGACCCTGATCTGTCGTGATCCGTCGCCTTCATACTCTGAGGGGTCGAGCCGTTGCGCCGATCGCTTCTTCGTGGCCACTCGTTCAGAATCGAAAACGACCTGGCCGCCGCTGAACCGTTACAATAGCGCCCCATGCTGACCATCGACATCGAGACCGCTCGACGATTCATCCTCGGCAAGCAGGGCCTGTGGCCCGGCCGACGCTGGCGCGGCGCCAAAGGCACCGAGCACGCGATGCGCGCGATCGAGTATCTGCAGCTCGATCCGTTGCAGGTCATCGCGCGCAGCCATGACATCACGCTGCACAGCCGCGTCCTCGACTACACGCCGGGTGGGTGGGAGACCGCGACCTACAAGAAGCGCAAGTTCTTCGACTGGGGCGGCTGGCTGGCCACGCGCCCGATGGAAGAACTGCCGTACTGGCGCGTCGTCATGCATCGAGAACGCGATCGCGGCCCCGATGTCGATCCGCGCATCCACAAGATGGGGCAAGAGCACAAGGCCGCTATTGCCGAGATGCGCGCCATCCTGCGCGAGCGCGGCATCGTCAACAACCGTGACTTCGAGATGGCGGATCGAACCCGGACTCAAAGCTATCGCGGCCGCAAGGACAGCGCACTGGCTCTCTACTATCTGTGGCGCACCGGCGAGGTCATGACCCACCACCGCGATCGGTTCGAGCGCGTGTATGCGCTGGCCGAGTCTGTGGCGCCGGCCGAGCTGCTGATCGAAATGGACCCGGGCGAGACCGATCGATTCTTGATTAAGAAGGAGGTCTCGTTCTCCGGTCTGTATCGCCTGGATCGCACGGCCGACGCCTACTTCCGCGGCGTGCCGTTCAGCAAAGGCAAGAGCATCCGTGACGCATTGATGGCAGCGGGTGATTTCATCGAAGTGCAGGTCGAGGGTTGGAAGCAGGTGCAGGTGGCGCTGGCCAGCGATGCGCGCATGCTGGCCGAGGTGGCTGCCGGTCGGGTGCCCAAAAGCTGGAAACCGCTTGGCGCGACAACCCTGGATGAAACGGTCTTCCTCGCTCCACTCGATCAGGTCATCGCGCGCGGGCGGGCCAAAACACTCTTCGGCTTCGATTACGTCTGGGAGGTCTACAAGCCCCAACACCTGCGCCGCTACGGCTATTACACGCTGCCGGTGCTGTGGGGCGACAGACCCGTTGCGCGCTTCGATAGCCGATTCGACAAGACGACGAGCACCTTTGTCGTGTTGGGTTTCTGGCTCGAAGACAAGACGCTTGCCAGGAACTCAGCCTTCGCCGCGGCGCTGGCCCTCGGCTTCAAACGTTTTGTGGCGTTCCTGGGTGCTGAGAAGACCGACTACAAGGCCATTCGCGAGGCGGCGCTGCGCAAGGCATGTGCGGCCGCCTGACGCGGCGCCATCCTCAGTCACGATCATGATCACGCTCTCTGCATCTGAATCCCTGATCATTGCGCGGATCTCCGCGACGGATCTCGGCGCACACCAGCGCGCCGAGATCATCGCGCTCTGCACAGCGGCCTACGAAGAAGACTTCACCGCCATGTTCGACATGCTGCCGGGCTCGAGTCACGTGCTGGCGCGACTGAACGGCCAGCTGGTCAGCCATGCGGCCTGGGTGACGCGCTGGCTGCAACCCGAGGGCCTGCCGGTGTTGCGCACCGCCTTCGTCGAGGCCGTCGCCACGGCGCCCGAGCACCAGGGCAAGGGCTTCGCGTCGGCCGTGCTGCGCGAGCTGGCGACTCACATCACGAGCTACGATCTCGGCGCGCTCTCACCCTCCGAAGCCGCGTTCTACGAACGCCTCGGTTGGGAATTATGGCGGGGTCCGCTGGGCATCCGCACCGAGCACGGCCTCAAACCCACTCCGGGCGAAGAGGCCATGATCCTGCGCCTGCCTCAGACGCCGGTGCTCGACCTCGACCGCGCCATGTCCGCGGAATGGCGCGTCGGAGAGTTGTGGTGAACTCAATCAAGTAGTCGAATAGTCTTGTAGCCGGCTGGTCATTTGGTCGCCGTCAAGGACACGCGGGCCTGTCGAGTTGACGACCCGACTACCCGACTACTTGACTATCCGACTGACCTGATCGTTCGATCCACGAAAGTGGCTAACGAGGTCGGTTCACGGCCGAGGAGCCAGCGGAGGACGTTGGGGTTGCCGGCGAGGCCGTAGCGTTTGTAGTAATCGAACATGGCCAGCAAAGTGGCGATGGCGTGGTCGCTCAAACCGTGCTCGCGCGCCTGACGTTCCCACTCGGTCGGGCGGATCGACGCCGCGCGCACTTTGGTGATGAGGCGCTCGCTCAGGATCGAGGCGACCTCGGTCTGACTCAGGCCGGGCGTGCCGCATAACTCATATGTCGCGCCGACGTGGCCGGTCTCGGTCAGGACGCGTGCGGCCACGGCCGCTACGTCCTCGAGATCCACAAGGCTCAGGCGCGTGGCCGTCGGGTACGG
The DNA here is from genome assembly GCA_964480865.1 of uncultured Anaerolineales bacterium. Taxonomy (GTDB): domain Bacteria; phylum Chloroflexota; class Anaerolineae; order Anaerolineales; family UBA6663; genus UBA6663. The sequence goes on from CAYZRP010000071.1 coordinate 5,794, forward strand.
CGTGCGGTAGACACCCTCGCGCGTGATCGCGTCCCAACTGGCGAGCAGGTTCTGCATGTAGGGCGCCGGCTGGAGGATCGTGTACGGCAGGCCGGCCTCGAAGAGCGCTTCCTCAACCCGCAGCTTGGCCCAATGGTGCGACATCCTTTCGGTCGCCGGGTGCAGCACCGAGTGGAACACGATCCGCGCTAACGAGGCATCCTTCGCGGCGCCGATCACGTTCTTGCCGATCGCTTCCTCGTCGGGATGGACATTCGGGGCGATGTGATAGATGCCGGTCACGCCGTCGGCCGCCACGCGAACCGAACCGGCGTCGCGCAGATCGCCGACGTGGGTTTCGTCGGCGCCCAACGATGACGCATCCGCAAGTGACACGCTCGGCCCGACGAAGGCGCGCACCGGCGCGCCGCATCGTTTCAACGCCTGAATGACGGCCCGGCCGGTCTTCCCGGCGGCCCCGGTTACAAGAAACATGGAAGGAGTGAGTGATCCTGCGCTTGCTGATTGATGATTTCTGATTGCTGATGGGCTTTCAATCAGCAATCAGAAATCATCAATCAGCAATTCTAGCGAGTTAATTCGAAGAGGCGTTTCGGGCTCAGCGGGATCTCCCGGATCTCAAAGCCGGGCAGGGCGAGCGCGTCTTCGATGGCCTGCGCGAAGAGCGCGCCGACCGGGATCGCGCCGGCCTCGCCCGCGCCCTTGATGCCGAGCGGATTCAGCGGCGAGGGCGTCTCCTGGTGGTGCACCTGGATCGCCGGCACGTCGAGCGCGGTCGGCAGCAGGAAGTCCATGAACGAGCCATTGAGCAGCACAGCGTTCTCGTCGTAGATCAATTGCTCGTAGAAGGCGTTGCCGATGCCCTGGGCGATGCCGCCGTGGATCTGGCCCTCGAGCACCATCGGGTTGATCACCCTGCCGCAGTCGTGCGACGTGACGTAGCGCAGGATCTTGACCTCGAACGTCTCGCGGTCGACCTCGACGACCATGGCGTGCACGCCCGCCGCCGTCGCGCCGCGCTCGGGGCCGAAGTAGTTCGTCGCCTCGAGGCCGGGTTGCGCGCCGGGTTTGACGGCGCCGCGCAAGGGGTTGGCGCGTGAGGCTAACTCGCCCAGTTTGATCGCGCGTGCCGGCGCGCCGCGCACGAAGACCTGGCCGTCGCGGATCTCGATGTCTTCCTCGGCGGCTTCGAGTTGCTCGGAGGCGAGCTTCAGGATCTTGGCACGCACGTCCTTGGCGGCCTCGTTGATGGCGTTGCCCGCGACGACGGCGCCGCGGCTCGCGAACGTGCCGGCGCCCCAGTAGAACAGGTCCGTGTCGCCGGTCACGACCTCGACGTCGCGCACATCGACGCCGACCTGATCGGCCACGATCTGGGCGAAGACGGTGTAGTGGCCCTGACCCTGCGTGCCGATGCCGGTCGCGACGGTCACCTTGCCCGAGGGTTGCACCTGCACGCGCGCGCCTTCGTAGGGTCCGATGCCTGTGCCCTCGACGTAGGTCACGACGCCGATGCCGAGCGCGCGGCCCTCGGCGCGAGCCTTGGGTTGTTCTTCCTCTACGAAGCGCTCGTAGTCGATCAGCTTGAGCGTCTCCTCGAGCATCGGCGCGTAGTTCCCGCTGTCGTACACCAGTGGCGCGAAGTCCTGGAACATGATCTCGTGGTTGTGCGGGAACTGATCGGGCCGCAGCAGGTTGCGCCGCCGGATCTCGACTCGATCCAGCCCGAGCTCACGCGCCGCGAGATCGAGCAGGCGTTCCATGACGAAGATGCCATGCTGACGGCCCGCGCCGCGATAGGGCGTGACGATGGTCTTGTTGGTGAAGACCTGCTGGAAGTCGGTCTCGTAGGCCGGCACCTCGTACAGGCCCAGCAGCGTGCACTGCGTGTTGAGCGGGATGGTCAAACCGTAGGGGTTGTAGGCGCCGGTGTCGACCACGAACGAGTCTTTCACGCCCAGGATCTTGCCGTCGCGGCTGAGCGCGATCTCGGACTCGTGCACCTGGCCGCGCTCCTGCGTGGTGGCGTAGAAGTTCTCGGCGCGGTCCTCGATCCACTTCACGGGGCGGTTGAGTTGCATCGCTACCCAGGGGACGAGCACTTCCTCCGGGTAGAACATCATGATCTTGGGCCCGAAGCCGCCGCCGATGAAGGGCGCGATCACGCGCACCTGATGCTCCGACAGCCCGAGCATGCCGGCCAGGCCGTTGCGGATGACGACCGGCGCCTGCGTGCTGTCCCAGACCGTCAGTTTGCCGGCGCGCGAATCCCACTGCGCCACGACGCCGCGGTTCTCCATCGCCGCTGACGGCCCGCGGTCGTAAACGAAGTGGCGCTTCACGACGAGATCGGCCTTCGCTTTGGCCGCCTCGTAGTCGCCCTTGGCCTGACGCACGCTGGCGGCCAGGTTCGAGTCGAGATCGTCGTGGATGCGCGGTGCGTCGTCGTCGAGCGCGTGTTCCATGTCGACCACGGCCGGCAGCAGGTCGTACTCGACGTTGATCAGGGTCAGCGCGTCTTCAGCGATGTAGCGGCTCTCGGCCACGACCATCACGATCGGTTCGCCGGTGTGCTTGACCTTGCCGCGCGCCAGTGGCACCTGCGTGCGCCGGCGGAAGACAGTGCCCGGGATCGGCGGCTCGGGCACGAGCGGCGGCCCGGGCTTCCAGTACTCGCCCAGATCGTCGGCCGTATACACCGCCGCGACACCCGGCAATGCACGGGCCGCCTCGACGTCGATGGCGCCCAGTTTCGCGTGCCCGAACGGGCTGCGCAGGAACGCCACGTGCAGCAGGCCAGGCAGCTCGACGTCGTCGACAAACAACGCCTGACCCGTCAACAGCCTCGGGTCTTCATTCCGCTTGATCGGGGAGCCAAATAGTCGGGTGGTCATGTAGGTGGTAGTCAGGTGGTCGAGTAGTCAAGTAGTCAGGTAGTCGATCGTCAAACGACCTGACTACCTGACTACTCGACCACTCGACTAATCGACTAGAGCGACAGCGCGACAGAACGCCGCCTCGCCGCCCTGGAACTTCCAGGGCAGGGCGCCGAGGGTGATGCGCTTGTTGTGAAGCTCTTTCAGGCCGATATCGCCGCCCAGGTTCTCGACGTGCACGCAGTCGTGCGGGAAGAGCGCGTTGTGAGTCAGCTGGTAGGCGCTGTCGGGGAAGAGCACGTCGACCTGGTCGGCCCCGAACTTCTCCTCGACCTTGTTGCGCACCTTCTTCCAGTGGTTGAGCCCGCCGGCACCCAGGAAGCGCCCGATCGGCAGGTTCATGGGGTGATCGGTGCTGATCATGTCGACGCCCCAGAGGTGGATCTTCTTCTTCAGGAGCCAGTCGCAGATCGAATAGTGCGGCCCCGGATGGCGATGGATGTAGCGCTCCTCGTCGCCTTCGGGGCTGAGGAACGAGTACTTGTGCCAGCCGGTGTGGATGAAGAGGATGTCGCCGTCGTGCACGTCGGCGCGCGCTTCGATGTCCTCAGGCGTGAACAGGTCGAGATCGTCGAGCTTGTCGCTCAGGTCCACGATGACGCCCGGGCCCATCAGCCACTCGAGCGGCAGCTGGTCGATCGTCTTGCCGTGCGTGACGAAGTGGCGCGGCGCGTCGAGGTGCGTGCCCATGTGGTTCGAGGTCATGATGTACTGCGCGTTGACGCCGTGCTCGGCCTTGCGCTTGATGTACTTCACCTCGAACGGCGGGTAGAACGGCCAGAACGAACAATCGGCGTTCAGCGGCTGCGACAGGTCGTAGATCTTCATGGGGACTCCTTGTAAGTGAGGTGTCAGCAGTCAGCAGTCAGCGGTCAGCGGTCAGCGGTCAGCGGTCAGCCCGGCCGGCCCCCCCAAAAACCGGCCGCCGGGGCGGACCCCAGACCCCAGACACCCAAAATTAATACAAAACCGCCCACGCCCCCA
>CAYZRP010000071.1:9723-35768 GCA_964480865.1 uncultured Anaerolineales bacterium
GCTGGGTGGGCTGCCCGGTGACCGCTGACACCTATATTTCATACTTCTCCGCGAACGCCACCAGCGCCTGCTCGAAGATCTCGAGCGGTGGGCGCACGAGGCCGGCACCGACCTGGCCGACGCCAGCGTTCTTGTGGGCGATGCCGGTGTTGATACGTGGCGCGATGCCGAGCTCGACGACCTTGCGGATGTCGACGCCGGTCGGCGTGCCGCGGAAGTCGAGCGCCGGCATGGTGAAGGTCTTGCTCTCGCCGAGCGTGATCTCGTACATCTCGAGTGTGGCATTGAAGGCGTCTTTGGGCGTCCCGCCGACAAAGGTCACGATCGCGGGCGCCGTCGCCATCGCGAAGCCGCCGATGCCGGCCGTCTCCGTGATCGCACTGTCGCCGATGTCGGGGTTGGCGTCGGCCTGCGAGAAGCCCGAGAAGAACAGGCCGACCGGGATCTGGGCCGGGGCCGTGAACCACTGACCGGGCAGGCCGCTGACGCGGATGCCGAAGTCGGTGCCGTTACGCGCCATGGTCGTCACGAGCGTGCTGCCCTCGATCCCGTGCGCGGCGTCGGTCATGGCCTTGCAGGCCGCCATCACCGGGTTGAGCACACTGAGGGCGTTGTCGCCGACGAACTTGAGGATCTCGACCTCGGCCACCGAATCGGCGGTCGACGCCGCGATGTGCGGCGCCAGCGCCTTGAGGAAGAGCAGGGAGCCGGCCTTGTTGCGGTTGTGGCCCTCGTCGCCCATGTGCAGGGCCTCGGCCATCAACGCGCGCAGGTCGATCGGGCCGCCGCGGATCAGGGCGGCCGAGAGCGCCGGGCCAAGCTCACGGTTCATCCAGCGCAGGCGCTTGAGGACGTCGTCGCTGTAGGCGCCGTAGCGCAGCACCTTGCCGTAGCCCTCGTTCAGGTTGCTGAAGGCCTTGTTGCCGTGGGTGACGTTTTCGACGACGTAGACCAGCATCGATGGCGAGATCACGCCCGCCATTGGCCCGACCGCGGCGTGCTCGTGGCACGGTTCCATCCGCACCTTGCCCGACTCGATCAGGGCCACGGCCTCCGCTTCATTGGAGGCGCGGCCCTCAAAGATCAGGGCTCCGATCACGGCGCCGCGCAGCGGACCCGACGCCCGATCCCACGTGATCGGCGGGCCGGCGTGCAGAAGCAGGTCGTTCGTCATCCCGGGGATGACGTCGACGGCGCGGGCGACACCCGTCAGCATCGGCCGGGCATCCATCAGTCGCTCGAGCGCTTTGGCATTGGCGGCATCGATGTCGATCATGGTTTCCTCTCTGAGTGACGGCGGACGGCGGACCGCAGACGAGTCGCCTACGGCGTTGACGAATGACGATTGCCGCGCGCCTCCAGGGATGCGCCTCCGAAGAACAACATCTGCGGTCCGCCGTCTGCCGTCTGCGGTCTGCCATCCGCCGTCATTTCTTCTTCATGCGCGCCAGGATGCCGGCGAGCTTTTCGTTGCCGCTGGCTGGCGGGCGCCAGTCGACCTGCACGGCTGAGGCGCCCTGCGCCTTGAGACTGTCGTAGAACGACTCGACCCCGACGTTGTAGGCCGCCGGCGAACTAAGCACGTCAAGGCCCACTGGCGTCTCGAGCCTTGTGGGCTCGGCCGCGAACGCCAGGGCGATCTCGCGAAGCGCATCCGACAGCCTGTCGAACGTGACGGCTCCGGCCGCCGCGAATTGTTCGCGTTGTCGGTCGAAGCCCTGCGGATCGGCGTCGGTGCCGATGAGCACTACCCAGACCGGCAGATCCGGCCGCGCCTGTCGCACAGCCGCGATCGCCGGCGCGAACTCGCCGGCGGGGTCGGCGTGCGCGCCTTCGCCGAGCACCACGTCGAGCAGGATCAGGCCGGTCTGCGGATCTGCGGCCTCCTGCTTCAGCCGCCGGATGCGCAGGTCGTTGTCCATCATCGGGTGCAAACGCCCAACCGTGAACTCGTCGCCGCCCAGATCCAGGATCGTGTGACCCTGGCTCTTGAGCGGATCCGTCAGGTGCTGATCGGCGCTGATCGCGGCGTTGCTGTGGAGCGGATGCAGCAATGACTGCAGCACAAGCACGGCCTCGTACGCCAGTGTGCCGCCGCTGAAGAGCCCGCGCAGGTAGCCACGACGCCGGGCAACCGACGCGGCTTCGTCCGGGTTCGCCGCGAGGCTTTGCGCCAGCTCAGCGGCATCGTCAAGCGACGTCGCGAAGCGCAGATGACCCAGCGCGCGCGCGGGCGCCGGCTGGCCAATGAAGTCGACGACCACGGGTTTGCCGCAGGCCAGCGCCTGAGCGAGCAGCCGGGTCGCGACGGCCGGGGCCGGCGGTTTGGAGATCAAGACGATCACGCCAGTCTCAGGGTCGCGCGCAAGCAGGTCGAGCGCCTGGCTGGCCGTGCTGGCGCCGACCTCGGCCTTCAGGTCGCGACCGCCGGTGCCAAGCGCGTGCGAGATCGCGCCGCCGAGCGCGTGCACGCGGCTGGCCACGGCCTGTAAGCCTGTGCCTGAGGCCGCAACGATTCCGATGGCCTTTGCGCCGCTGATCGGTTCGCGTCGCACGCGATTGGCAAAGCCTAGGCCGATGCCGTGCACGATCGCGGTGCCGCAATCCGGGCCCATCACGAGCAGGCCGCGTGCGCGCGCCGTGTTCTTCAGAGCCACTTCGTCTTCGAGGCTGACGTTGTCGCTGTACAGGAAGACGTGCTTGCCGAGATCAAGCGCCTGGCGCGCGACGCCGGCCGCATAGCGCCCCGGCACGCTGATCAAGGCCCAACGCGCATCCGGCAGTTGAGCCGCCGCCGACTCGAGGCTGCGTGGCCGAAAGTCCTGACCGACGTCGTTGCTGCGCCGCCGCGCGAGCAGGGCATCGACCTGGCTGAGCGCTGACGCCGCGCTCTCAGCATCGGCGGCGCTGACGACGATCAGCAGGTCGTCGGGCAGGGCGGGGTACGCGGCATCGGTCAACAGGTTCGACTGCGCCAGGAGATCCTTATTGGCCGGCGTCGCCATCACGACACCGGCGTCGACCACGCCAGGTAGCGTCAACAGGGCGCGCTGCAGTTGCATCAGCACGACCGAGTCGTAATAGGCGCCTTTGCGGATCTCCGTCGAGACAAAGGTCATAGTAGTGAGATAGCGTCGGTCTGTTGCACTGCGATATTCACGGCGAGAGTCGAATGGACCCGATACTCTTGATTCCACATAGCATCCGCGTCATCCGCGCAATCCGCGGCCAGAGTCCCTTCGCTTCGCAGGACCCGTGGCCAGATTGGCATTCGCCATCAACTCAATACAGCGGCGCCAAGAGGCCCGCCGGCCCACGCCAGCAGCTCTTCATCCTGGCCGAAGCGCGCGGCGAGTTGCAGGCCGAGCGGCAGGCCGTTCTCGGCGCGACCACTGGGCAGGCTGATCGTCGGGAAGCCGGCATGCGTCCAGGGCAGGTTCATGATCGGGTCGCCCGTGCTCTCGAGCCCGGCCGGCGCCGCACCGGGCGCCGATGGCGAGGCCCACAGGTCCAGCCCGTGCTCGTCCATCAGCGCCGAAAGCCGCTGGCGCAAGACGAAGCGACTGGCGCGTAGGGTCTCGAGCTCGGCGTCACCGATATCCTGGCCGCGCCGGATCAATTCGCGTGTGCGCGGGTGATAGCGGTCGCCGTACTGGCTGAACCAGATCGCGTGCACGCGGGCGGCGTCTCCGGCCGCGATGCGTTGATGCCGGGTCACGAGCGCGTCAAAGTCATCGAAGGCATCGACACGGCGCACCTCGAAGCCGCCGGCCTCGAGTCTGTCGGTCAGTTCGGCGAAGTGCAGGCGCATCTCCAGATCGGCGTGTTGCAGGTAGGGGCCGCCGGGCACGCCGATGATCGGTGCGTCGGGGGTGACGTTGCTTCGCCAATCGGGGATCAAGGCCGCCGATGCGCGTTGAACGTCAGCGACGTTCGCCGCGAAGGGGCCGACATGATCGAGCGACGGCGAGAGCGGGATCACACCGGCACGCGAAACGCGGTCATAGCTGGGCTTGAACCCGACCACGCCACAAAACGAGGCAGGCCGCACGATGGACCCGATCGTCTGAGTGCCGAGCGTGATCTCGGCCAGACCGGCCGCGACCGCCGCGGCCGATCCGCTCGATGATCCGCCGGGTGTGTGCTTGGCGTTGTGCGGATTGCGGGTTGGGCCGGGGCCGAAATACGCGAACTCGGTGGTGACGGTCTTGCCCACGATCAGGGCGCCGGCGTTCTTGAGTTGGCGCACAGAGGCAGCCTCGGGGCCGGCCAGGGCTTCGGGCGGCAACTGGCTGCCCGCCCGCGTCTCGAAGCCATCGACCCGGAAGATATCTTTGACGCCGACCAGCGCGCCGAACAGCGGTGGCCGTGCGGTAGCATCTGGCCAACGTTGTTCGAGGGCGGTCGCCTCGCGGCGCAGCCGATCGAACCGATCGGCCTCGGGCACGTAGGCGAGCACATCGGCCTCGCGCGCCACGAAGCGGCTTTCGAGTTGTTCGATTTTGTCGTTCAATCGCGTAAGGGAACGTTGTCCGATCACCACAACTTCCTATCCCCGCAGATCTCAATCTTGAGCCGGCGCGCTCCGCGTGGCCGCAAGCTGCACGGCTTTGACGATGTTCTGATACCCCGTGCACCGGCACAAATTGCCGGAGAGCGCGTGGCGGATCTCGTCTTCACTCGGGTTGGGATGGCGCTCGAGGAATGGCTTGAGCGTCATCAAGATGCCGGGCGTGCAAAACCCGCACTGCAGCCCGTGCGCTTCCCAGAAACTCTCCTGCAGTGGATCCAGTTCGCCGATGGTGCCGAGCGACTCGACGGTATCGACCGCGTGCCCGTGCGCCTGGACCGCGAACATCAGGCACGAGCGCACCGGCTCGCCGTCGAATAGGATCGTGCAGGCCCCGCACACGCCGTGCTCGCAGCCGACGTGCGTGCCGGCCAGGCCGAGGTCGTGGCGCAGGAAGTCGCTCAGCAGGATGCGCGGTTCGACCTCGCGCGTGATGGACTTGCCGTTGACCGTCGTCGTGATGTTCATAGAGGCTAGGACAACCCGGCGGACGCGGCGCGCTGGGCCGCCTGAGCCAACACGCGTCGGGCGAGCACCCGCGCGAGGTGGCGTTGGTAGTCGGGCGACGCGTGTAACGTCCCCATCGGCTCGATATCGGCGTCGACGGACTGTGCGGCGTTGGCAAAGAGCTCGTCGCTCGGCGCCTGGCCGATCAGGTTGACGACCGCGGCGCCGGCCGCGCGAGGCGTGTCGCCGGCGTTGAGAAACACAAGACGCGCGGCCGCGATCTTGCCGTCGGTGCCGAGGCTGAGCGTGGCCGCCGCGCCGAGCATGGCGTAATCGCCGTGGCGCCGCGACACTTCCTGGAAGGCGGCGCCGACACCCGGCGGAAGGGCGCGTAGCGCGACTTCGACGAGCAGTTCGTCGGGCTCGAGCGTTGTCGTGAACGGACCAACCATGAGGTCTTCCGCCGTGATCCAGCGGCTGCCGCGCGGCGACTCGGCGCGCACACGTCCAGAGAGCACGTTGAGCAGCACCGGCATCTCGGCCGCCGGGTCGGCATGCGCCAGGCTGCCGCCGATCGTGCCGCGGTTGCGGATCTGGGGATGCGCGATGTGCCGGATGACCTCGACCGCCAAGGGCACGCGCTCGGCCACGAGTGGGCTGCGCTCAACGGCGCTATAACGTGTCAGTGCGCCGATGCGCAGCTCATCGCCGTCCTCACGAACGTAGGCGAGTTCACCGAGGCCGTTCAAATCGATCAGGGCCGTCGGCTGCATGACGCGAAAGTTCATGGCCGGGATCAGGCTCTGTCCGCCGGCCAGGTACTTGGCATCCTCACCATATTCGGTTTTCAGCGCGAGCGCCTCTGCCACGCTCGTGGGGGTCGCGTACGTGAATGCCGCGGGCTTCATGGACGAATGTTACCAAATCAGAGAGGGTAGAGCGTAGAGCGTGGAGCGCCAACGCTACAGCGCGGCAGCGTGCTCGCTCTACGCCCTACGCTCCACGCTCTACACTTACTTGCCGCCTTCCTTCAACTCGACCTCGATCGGCGTGTAGCCTGCGCCGACCACGTCGACACCCTCAGCCTTGAGGCTTTCGAGGGCTTTCTCGGAAAGATCGGTGCGATATGCGCCGTCGGTCGGAGCGGCGTTGAGGATCTTCTGCGAGACCGCGATGTCCACGGTCTGGGCCCACAGGGCCGGATCCATCGTGCCGACACCCGAGGCGGGCGACGGCCAGATCAGCTTGTTGATCTCGTTCATCTGCCAGAGCTGATGGCTCTCGCCCAGCTCGGTGCCGGCCGCCAGCACGTGTGCGACGCAGCCCTGGACGTTGTCGCGGCAGAAGATCCAGCCGCGGTAGGTCGCGCGCAGGAACTTGACAGCGGTCTCCTGGTTGGCCGCATCCTGGAGCCAGTCCTCACGGGCCCACAGCGCGTCCTGGAGCATCGCGGTCTTGACATCGTTGAAGCTGATGACGTTGAGGTCCTCGGGCTTGTAGAGCTCGCCGGTGTCGGGGTTGACCGACTCGAGCACCTGAGCGTACTCGTTGTAGGTCATGGCCTCGGCAACGTCGATCTCGCGGTTGAGCAGGGCGTTCATGTCGAAGTTCTGCTGCACCAGTTCGAGATCCGTGCCGGGCACCAGGCCCTCGACGTTGAGCGCGGCCAGCAATTCGAACTCGTTGCCGAAGCCCCAGTTGCCGACCTTCTTGCCGGCGAAGTCGGCGACGCTCGTGATGTTCGAGTCCTTCCACGACACCATCAGCGTGCCGGAACGCTGGAAGACCTGGCCGACGTTCACGATCGCGGCGCCTTCTTCGCGAGGTTTGAGGCCGCGCGGCACCCATGACACAGCGAACTCGGCCTGGCCGGTGGCCAGCACCTGCGACGGCACGATGTCGACGGCGCCGGGCAGGATCGTGACATCCAGGCCTTCATCGGCGTAATAGCCCTCGGCCAGCGCGGCGTAGTAGCCGCCGAACTGCGCCTGCGGGAACCATTGCAGCTGCAGCTTGACCGGGATCGGTTCGGCGCTGGGGGCCTCGGTCGCGGCTGACGGCTCGGTCGCGGCCGGGGCGGATGTCGGGGCCGGAGTGGCGGCCGGCGCGCACGCAGCAACGGCCAGGGCCGCAGTCAGCAGAGCGCTCGACCAGCGTACGATCTTGTCGTTCATAGACGTGTCTCCTCCTGTGTGAATGGCAAGCAACATCGGGCGGGCGAGTCTGTTCGTTGGCAGGCACCTCCGTTTCCCGACGAATGACGAAAGACGAAGGACGAAGGTCGAATGGCCACTCAACCTTCGTCCTTCGTCTTTCGTCATTCGTCGCCTTTCATTCTTCTCTTCTCCACGGCATCGCCACCCTCTCGAGGACGACGACGATTCCGTACAGGCTGAGGCCGAGCAGACAGGCGACGACGATCCCGGCCCAGGCCTCGGGGAAGTTGAACAAGCCCGCGCGCTGGGAGATGTACTGACCCAGGGCGCGTTGGGTGCCGCCGAAGTACTCGCTGACGACGGCCGCGATCACGCTCAGGCTGCTGCCGACTTTGAGCGCCGCGAACAGGAAGGGCAGGGCGTTGGGCAGGCGCAGCTGGCGCAGGATCGTGAAATCGGTGGCCGCGTACGAGCGCATCAACTCGAGCGATGCTGCGCTGACCTGTGTCAGGCCACGGACCATGTTGATCATTACCGGGAAGAACACGAGCAGCGCGACGACGCTGATCTTCGACAGCGGGTTCTGCAGCCCAAACCACTGGTTGAGAATCGGCGCGAGCGCGATGATCGGCATCGCATTGACCGCGATCGCGAACGGCATCAGGCCTTCATTGATGATCGTCCAGCGCGCCGTCGCGAGCGCGACGATCACGCCGAGCGCGGCGCCGAGCAGCAGGCCGCCGAGCGCGTTGCCGGCGGTATAGCCCGTTGCCGTGATCAGGTCGGGTAGCACGCGCCAGAACGTCTCCCAGATCAGCGACGGCGCGGGCAGCAGGAAGCGCTGGATCTTGAACGCGCCGACCAGGACCTCCCACAACATCAGGACGACGACGAACACCACAACAGCGGGCAGCCAGCGACGGAACCGGGCGATAGCCGGTTGCCAGACGGGAGCAGGGATCGGGGCCGTGGTCGTCATAGGTCGTTCAGGACGTCGCTCCGCGGATCTCGTCGCGGCGCAGCGCTTCGCGCACTTCCGTGATCTTCTCGAAGAAGCGCGGGTCCTCGCGCGTCTCGAATGTGCGCGGCTGCGGCAGGTCGACGTTGACGAGCGTCGAGATCCGACCGGGCCGCGCCGACATCACCACCACCCGAGTCGACAGGAAGACAGCTTCAGGGATGCTGTGGGTTACGAAGATCACGGTGGTGTGAGTCTGGTTCCAGATGCGCAGCACTTCCATCTGCATGCGCTCGCGCGTCATCTCGTCCAGGGCGCCGAAGGGCTCGTCCATCAACAGCAGGCCGGGCTCGAACGACAGCGCGCGCGCGATGGCGACGCGCTGCTGCATGCCGCCCGAGAGCTGCCACGGGAAGTGGCGTTCGAACTCGCCGAGTTGCACGAGCTCGAGCATCTGACGCGCGCGTATGTGTCGCTTTTCCGAATCCCAGCCCATGATCTCGAGCGGCATCTCGACGTTCTGGCGGATCGTGCGCCAGTCCATGAGGGTCGCTTGCTGGAAGACCATACCGTATTCGCGCTTGAGGCGGGCTTCATGGGCGGCTTTGCCGTTGACCTGGACACTGCCCGAGCTCGGCGCGATCAGGTCGCCGACCAGTCGCAGCAGCGTGCTCTTGCCGCAACCTGACGGCCCGATCAGGGACACGAACTCGTTCGCTCCGATCTGGAGGTTGATGTCCTGCAGGGCGCGCACCGCGTTGGAGCCGCTGCGTCCGAATACCTTATTGACGTCCGTCAGCTGGACGACCGGTTGAATGGTCAAGACAGAGCCCCCCTCATTCCAGACGCCGTCGGGCCGGCACAAGCCAGAGCTCGGCCAGGCTGACGATCCCGAAGAACGCAATCCCGACCAGGGCCGAGATCAGCACGGCGCCGAACAAGCGCTCGGGGCCGGTGGTGAAGTACTGGCTGAACGTCAGCAGCGCGCGCCCGAGCCCGGTCTGGATGCCCGAGGGCAACTCGCCCACGATGGCGCCGACCACGCTGCTGGTGGCCGAGATCTTCAGTGCCGTAAAGATGTAAGGCAGCGCCGCCGGCACGCGCAGCTTCCACAGGATCTGGCCGTGCGAAGCCGCGTACGAACGCATCAACTCGATCGCGGCAGGGTCGGGCGACTGCAGGCCGCGCAGGGTGTTGATCGTCACCGGGAAGAAGGTGAGGTAGGCGGCGATGATCGACACGGCCAGCCACGGCGGCAGGCCGGCCTGTGAGCCCCAGATGACGATCATGGGCGCGATCGCCAGGAGCGGCACGGCCTGCGAGGCGACCACGTAGGGCATCAGCCCGCGCTCGAGCAGCCGCGATTGCACGAAGAGGACACCCAGGGCGAAGCCGAACACGCCGCCGATCAGGAAGCCCACGGCGGCTTCGAACCAGGTGAAGGCCGCGTAGCGCAACAGATTGGCGATCAGCAGGGTGCTGTCACTGGCGCGGACCGGCTCGAACAGGCTCCCGACAATGCGCCAGGTGTGGGGCAGGGAGCGGTCGTCTGTGCGGACCGGGAGCTTCAGGTCGGTGCCGGGCACAAGGCCTTTGGTCGCCTGGCCCAGGGCTTTGTAGCCCTCCCAGAAAGCGATCAGGAGGAGGCAGATAAGAATGAAAGCGGCGGCGCGACGTGCCAGCACCCGCCAGGCGGGTGCGGTTGTGGGTTGGGTGGCGGGTTCGATCGCGTGGGCAACGGCCATGCCTGCAATGTCCTCAAATACCCGTCCGGATCCGATTCAGGATCCCGGCAGAGGGCAGCGCGCAACGCGGCACGGCGCGGTGCGGCGCGGCTGGCACCCCCAGATGTCGTCAACTTTGGTTAATACGGCTAAGTGTGCCGGTTATAGCCGATACACTGCGGCGTGTCAATGTTTCGGGCGGGGTGGCCCGGTTTGTGGCCCGCTGGAGTGAGGCGGATCGGGGGAATGGCCGGTTATCGCTGCAAACGGCCCGCGACTGGCCCACAGGGTCGAGAAGCACCCGTTCTACGGGCCTGCGATCCGCGCCCACTCCTGATATCACGCCTCACCTCGTCCGGAATACACAAGAATGAACTTCAAATTTCGTTGCTTGACACACCCGATCGATTTTGCTAACCTCACGCCCAATCGAATACGGTGAGCTCTTATCCAGAGAGGCAGAGGGACCGGCCCTGTGAAGCCTCGGCAACCGGTGTGACAGAAACGTCGCAACATGGTGCCAAATCCGGCAGAGCGTCGTCAGCTTCGAACCGCTGACATGCAGACACTTCTGGAAGATGAGAGACGGGAACCTCGCTTTTCGCGCCCCTTCTCGCATCCAGAAGGGGCGTTTTTGTTTGGCGATGGCCACGCCAGACAGTCGCCCCCGATGGATCCACAAGAGCACAACCTGACACGAGAAGGCGCTGCGCCCCGCGAGGCTCAGCGAAAACCAGGTTCCGGATCACGGAGGATTGACATGAGCACCAGCAACGGCAACAACCACACGTTTGGCTTCCACACCCAGGCCCTGCACGCCGGGTACAAGCCTGACCCCACGACCGGCGCGCGCGCCGTGCCGATCTATCAGACCACGGCCTATCAGTTTCGCGACACAGAACACGCCGCCAATCTCTTCGGTCTGCGCGAATTCGGCAACATCTACTCGCGCATCATGAACCCGACCCACGACGTCTTCGAGCAGCGCCTGGCCGCGCTCGACGGCGGCGTTGGCGCGTTGGCGACAGCCTCGGGCCACTTCGCCCAGCTGTTGGCCGTGACCACCATCGCCGATGCCGGCGACGAGCTCATCTCGACCTCGGCCCTCTACGGCGGCACGTACACGCAGTTCACGCAGTCATTCCGCCGACTCGGCATCAAGGCCCATCTCGTCCAGGGCACCGAGGCCAAGGACTTCGAGCCGCACATCAACGACAAGACCAAGCTGATCTACCTCGAGACGATCGGCAACCCGAAGCTCGAGATCCCGGATTTCGAGAGCATCGCCGATCTCGCGCACTCGCACGGCATCCCGGTCATCGTCGACAACACCTTCGGCACGCCTTACCTCTTCCAGGGCTTCAAACATGGCGTCGACATCCTGACGTACTCGACGACCAAGTGGCTCAGCGGCCACGGTCTGATCATCGGCGGCGCGCTGGTCGATAGCGGCAAGTTCGACTGGAAGGCCAGTGGCCGACACCCCGGCCTGACCCAGCCTGAACCGGCCTACCACGGCGCGGTCTTCACCGATGCGGTTGGCCCGCTGGCCTACATCATCCGCGCCCGCGTTGTCGGTCTGCGCGACCTGGGCGGCCCGCAGGCGCCGTTCAACTCGTTCCTGGCGCTCATCGGCCTCGAGACCCTGGCGTTGCGCCTCGAGCGCCACGTCGCCAACACCCTGGCGGTGGCCAAATTCCTGAAGGATCATCCGGCGGTCGCGTGGGTCAACTACCCGGGCCTGCCCGATCACCCGTCGTACGAGCGCGCGCAGAAGTACCTGCCCAAGGGCGCCGGCGCGGTGCTCGGCTTTGGCATCAAGGGCGGGCTGGCCGCCGGCCGCGCCTTCATTGATAACCTCAAGCTGTTCTCGCATCTGGCAAACGTCGGCGACACGCGCTCGCTGGCCATCCACCCGGCCACGACCACGCACTCGCAGCTCAGCCCCGAAGAGCAGGCGCTCGCCGGCGTGAGCGAGGATTACGTGCGCCTGTCGGTCGGCCTCGAGGACCTCAACGACATCCTCTGGGATCTCGACCAGGCCCTGACGATCGCCTCCGGCAAGACCCAGTTCGAGGCGACCAAGACGACAGCGTGAAGTCATTGGCTATTGGCTATTTGCTATTGGTCATTGCGGCCGCGATAATCAATAGCAATTAGCCAATAGCCAATAGCCGATGTTATGAATGACGACGCTAAGGCCGGAGACCGCAAGGGATCGGTCGGCGTGGTGCGCACGCAGGTCGCGCACTTCGCCGAACCTTTGCGTTTAAGGGCCGGCGGCGTCCTGCCCGAGTTCACGCTCGCCTACGAAACCTACGGGACGTTGAACGCCGATCGCACGAACGCGATCTTGATCTGCCACGCGTTGTCGGGCGACGCGCACGTGGCCGGCTATCACACCGATGATCCGGCCGAGCGCCCGGGCTGGTGGGACGACGCGGTCGGCCCCGGGCGCATGTTCGACACCGACAGATACTTCGTCATCTGCAGCAACGTCATCGGCGGCTGCTCGGGCAGCACGGGTCCGTCGTCGCTCGCGCCGGATGGTAAGCCGTGGGCCATGCGCTTCCCGATCCTCACGATCGCGGACATGGTCGCGGCGCAGGCGCGATTGATCGACAGGCTCGGCATCGATCGACTCTACGCGACGGCCGGCGGCAGCATGGGCGCGATGCAGGCGCTGCAGTGGGTGCTCGACTTTCCGGATCGGGTGGGGGGCGTGCTCTTCATCGCCGCCACGGTGCGCTCGAGCACGCAGAACATCGCGCTCAACGCCATCGGCCGCGAAGCCATCATGCGCGACCCCAACTGGCGCGGCGGCGATTACTACGACGGCGAGCCGCCACGCAATGGCCTTTCGGTGGCGCGCATGGTCGGGCATATCAGTTACATGAGCGAGCCCTCGCTCGAGCGCAAGTTCGCGCGACAGGTCTACGCTAACGGTACAGGCCCGCAGCGTTACACCTTCGACCCCGAGTATCAGGTGGAGAGTTATCTGCGCTACCAGGGCGACAAGTTCGTCAACCGTTTCGACGCCAACACGTATCTGTACATCACCAAGGCGCTCGACTACTTCGACGTCGCCGAGGGCAAGGCCAACCTCGTCGAGGCGCTCGAGCACGTGCATTGCCCGGTGCTCGTCGTGAGTTTCTCGAGCGACTGGCTCTACCCGGCATCGCACGCCGAGATGCTGGTGCAGGCGCTCGTCTCACGCGGCAAGGAGTGCCGCTACTACCACGTCGTCGCCGCCTACGGCCACGACTCGTTCCTGGTCGAGGTCGACACGATGCGCAAGATCGTCAGCGGCTTCCTCGATCAGGTCGGCCGCACGCAGATCCGCGACGGCAACCTCCCGCACGTCCTCTAGAGGCTGAGCCGCGAATGACGCGAATATCGCGAATGGTGCTCAACCATTCGCGATATTCGCGTCATTCGCGGCAAAAAATCTGATTCAGTCCAGTTCGCCGTCTTTCAAGCCCGGGGGCAGAGCGGCAGGACGCTCGATCTGCGTCGCGATGTCGACGCGTCGGCCGGTCTCGGCCGCCTCGAGCAGGCTGATCATGACGTCGAGGACGTGGCCGGCCAGCGCGCCCGACGCGCGATGCGGCCGACCGCTCTGGATGCCGGCCGCCATGTCGGCCGCGCCCAGGCCGCGTGAGTTCTGGGCGTAGCCATGAGTGAGCGGCATCGTCCGCCACTGCTCGTCTTTTGTCGTGCGCAGCACGACATCGCCGCCGAAGTCGTTCGGATCGGGCACGACCAGCGAGCCCTGGCTACCGTAGATCTCGATGTTGGGCAGCCGGTTGTGCTGTACGTCGAAGCTCGTGATCAGAGTCGCCAGCGCGCCCGACTGGAACTCGAGCACGCCGACGATGTGCGTGGGCGTCTCGACGATGATGCGCTGGCCCTTCTTCTCGCCGCTGCCGATGACGCGCTCGGGGAACGAGATGCGCGCGCCGGCGCTCACGCGGGCTACCGACCCCATCAGGTTAACGAGCGCCGTGATGTAGTACGGCCCCATGTCGAGCAGTGGTCCGCCGCCGCGCTTGTACAGGAACTCGGGATCCGGGTGCCACGGCTCGGGGCCGCTGCCGAGCATGAAGGCCACGGCCGTGAGCGGCTCCCCGATCGCGCCGCTGTCGACCAGCGATCGACAGGTCTGGCCGCCGGCGCCCAGGAATGTGTCAGGTGCTGCGCCGACGCGCAAGCCGCGCTCGCTGGCCAATGCCAGTGTGCGCAGACCGGCCGCGCGGTCGGTCGCCAGCGGCTTCTCGGTGTGAACGTGCTTGCCGGCCTCAAGTGCACGCTGACAGATCTCGGCATGGACCAGCGGCGGGGTCAGGTTGATGACCAGGTCGATGTCGTCGCGCGCGAGCAGGTCGTCGACGCTGAGGGCCGTCAGCCCGTACTTCGCGGCGGCGCTTTCGGCGCGCGAGTGGATGATGTCCGCTGTCGCGACGCCGCGCAGCGTCGGGAAGCGCTTCAGGTTTCCGAGATACGTCGGGCTGATGTTGCCGCACCCGATGATGCCGACGCCCAACGGCTTCGCGTCAGGGCTTGCGGCCATGGGCGACCCCGCTCTTGGTCAGGAAGGCGTAGCTGCGTTCGATGGCCGTGAACATGTCGGTGTCGCAGCGATCGAGTTCGACGACCAGCCACTCGGCCTTGTGTCCGTCGATCAGCGCCGGATAGCCCATCACACCGTCGCCGACGGCAACCATGGCGGCCTCGTAGCCGGTGGCCGGACCATCCTTGACGTGCAGCAGCGGCACACGATCACCCAGGCGCTTGATCAGGGCGTTCGGGTCCTGCCCGCCGACCCTGGCCCAGTACAGGTCGAGCTCGAACTCAACCTCGGGCGAGAGCCGCTCGAGCAGGTACTCGAACGCGGGCTTGCCATCGATGGGCGCAAACTCGAACCAGTGGTTGTGATAGCCGAAGCGCAGACCCGCGGCCTTGGCCTCGGCGGCCGCGGCGTTGAGATGGTCCGCCACACCGTGCACGCCGCTCAGCGTCTGGAACTGAGCGGGGTCATAGAACGGCAACACGAGGCGGTTCAGGCCGAGATCCGCGGCGAGGTCGAGGGCCTCCTGGCGGGTCGCGCCAACCGGCGCCGGCCCATGGCATGACGAGATCTTCAGGCCCAGGTCGTCGCAGAGCTTGCGCGCGGCCTTGGCAGTCGTGCCCGGGAAGCCAGCCGTTTCAACACCGGCGTAGCCGATCTCCGCTACACGACGTAAGGTACCGTCGAAGTCTTTGGCCATCGAGTCACGGAGGGAATACAGTTGTACTGAAAGTGGGGTAGACATGAAACGTTTCCTTCTGGGGAAATAGTCCGACCTACGGATTGTAACCCCTTACGCAGCCGGTGCGCTGTTCAGCCGAAGGGGAAAGTCTTTGGCCGCGAATCTCGCGAATGACGGAATCTGCAATTCGCGCCATTCGCAAAATTGAGGCCAAGAACTCACCCGTCGCGAGTTGTACAATGATGGGAACCACAGGATCTCCGTATGCCCAATACCCCTCGGCGTGTTCAGTTATTCGCTACATGTCTGGTCGAGACGATTCGCCCGCAGGCTGGGCTGGCGGTCGTGACGGTGCTCGAACGCCTCGGCTACGACGTCGAATACCCGACGGCGCAGACGTGCTGCGGCCAGCCGGCCTTCAACGGCGGCGCCTGGGACGACACCCGGCCGATGGCCCGCCACACGATCGATGTGCTATCGCAATCGGATGCCCCGGTCGTCGTTCCGTCAGGCTCGTGCGCGGACATGATCGTCCATCACTACCCCGAGCTCTTCCACGACGACCCGATCTATCTGCAGCGCGCCCAGGCGCTCGCCGCGCGCACCTACGAGTTCGCCCAGTTCCTGGTCGACGTGGTCGGCCTCACAGATGCGGGCGGTTGGGGGCAGGGCGCCGTGGCCTACCACTCGTCATGCCACCTGCTGCGCGGTCTGGGTGCGCGCACGCAAGCCCGCGAACTGCTCAGCCACGTGCAGGGCATCGAGGTGAAGGCGCTGACCGGCTCCGAAGAGTGCTGTGGCTTCGGCGGGCTCTTCGCGGTCAAGATGAGCGACATCTCCGGCGCGATGCTCAAAACCAAGCTCGACCACGTGGTCGAGAGCGGGGCGCAGACCGTCGTCGGGTGCGACATCAGCTGCCTGATCCACATCGAAGGTGGGGCGCGCAAACGCGGCCTGCCGGTGACGGTCTGCCATCTGGCCGAGTTGCTCGCGGCGCAGGCGCCCACGGGAGGCCAGTGATGCATACCTCCAACGTGACCTTCCACGAACGCGTCGACAAGGCCCTGCACGACGATCAGTTGCACGTCGCCCTGCAGCGTGCCACCGGCAAGTTCACGACGCTGCGGGCTGAGGCGCTGTCGTCACTCGAGAACCCCGACGCCGTGCGCGACCACGCCCGCCTGATCCGCGCGCACACACTCAGCCAGCTCGACCGCTATCTCACTCAGTTCGCCGAACAGGTCGAAGCGGCAGGCGGCGTCGTCCACTGGGCGCCGGATGCCGCGGCGTGCAATCGCATCGTCCTCGAGATCGCGCAGAAGCACGGCGTCAAACGCGTCGTCAAGGGCAAGTCGATGGTCAGCGAGGAGACCGAGCTCAATCGCGATCTCATCGCTGCCGGCCTCGACGTGATCGAGTCGGACCTCGGCGAGCGGATCATCCAACTCGTCGGCGAGCACCCGTCGCACATCATCGTGCCTGCCGTGCACAAAACCAAGGAAGAGATCGGGCGCATCCTGCACGACAAACTCGGCCTGCCGCTGACCACGGTGCCCGAGGAGATGACGGCCGGCGTGCGCGAGTCGCTGCGCCACGACTTCCTCCAGGCGGATCTCGGGATCAGCGGCGTCAACTTTGGCGTCGCGGCAACGGGCACGCTCGCGCTCGTCGAGAACGAAGGCAACGGCCGCCTATCGACGACCACGCCGCGTTTGCACGTCGCATTGATGGGCATCGAGCGACTCGTGCCGACGCTCGAGGACCTGGGCGTGATGCTCCAGGTGCTGGCGCGCTCGGCCACCGGCCAGAAGCTCACGGTCTACAACAACCTGATCACCGGACCGCGCCGGCCCGGTGAACCCGACGGCCCTGACGAGTTGCACGTCGTCCTGGTCGACAACGGGCGCAGCCGAGTGCTCGGCACCGAGGTCGCCGAGATCCTTTACTGTATTCGCTGCGGCGCGTGCCTCAATGCCTGCCCGGTCTACCAGCAGATGGGTGGCCACGCTTACGGCAGCGTCTACCCCGGCCCGGTCGGCGCCGTGTTGACGCCCGCGCTCGGCGGCATCAGCGAGTGGCCCGAGCTGCCGCACGCGAGCTCGCTCTGCGCGGCCTGCCGCGACGTCTGCCCGGTGCGCATCAACATCCCGCGCATGTTGCTGGCCGAACGGGTTCAGACTCACACGCTTGGCAAGACTCAATGGTGGCTGCGGCTGGGTATGCCGATCTACAGCTGGCTCGTCACCCGGCCGACCCTGTTCCGGCTGGCGGTGCGGCTGGGTAGCATCGGCACGCGTCTGCTCGGCGGCCGCGACGGCGCGATCCGTTGGATGCCGCCGCCGGTGTCGGGCTGGACCGATCACCGCACGTTTCCGGCGTTCGCGCCGAAATCCTTCAGCCAGCTGATGAAGGAGCGCCGGCCATGACCGACCGCGACACCATCTTGAGGAACATACAGGTTTCCTTGCGCACCGGGCTGTTGCCGTCAGCGGCCGCCACGGTCCCGCCTCGGCCCGAGCCCGGTGAGTTGGGCGGCGACCCCGTCGAGAGCTTCAGGCGCAACCTCGAGGCTGTGCGCGGCCGCGTGCATGGCCCGCTCTCACCGTCCGAAGCCGTAGACTGTGTGGCCGCACTGTTGGTCGAAGCCGGCGCCGGCGAGGCGCTGGCCTGGCCGCTCGAAGACGTCGGCCTGCCTGGGCTCGGTGAACGCCTGCGCTCGTCGGGCCTGACGCTGGTCGACGGAGTCCTCCCCGACGACTCTCAAGCGCGTGCGGGTGCCCTGCAACAGCTCGCGCAGGTGCCGGTTGGCCTGACGGGCGCGCAGGCCGGCCTGGCCGACACCGGATCGCTGGTCCTCATTCATGGCGCTGGTCGGCCACGCTTCGCGTCGCTGCTCCCGCCGACGCACGTGGCCGTGCTCTTCCTGGATCGGATGTATCCAGGCCTGCCGACCTATCTCGCTGCGGGGCCCGAGCCATTGACTGACACGAGCAACGTCGTCATCGTCACAGGACCGAGCCGCACGGCCGACATCGAACTGACGCCTGTCTTCGGCGTGCACGGGCCCCGGCGCCTCGACGTCGTGTTGGTGATGCGCTTATTTTTGCCGCGAATTGCGCGAATGACGCTAATTGTTCTGTCTCCAATTCGCGTCATTCGCGCAATTCGCGGCAAAAAACCTTCTACCAGACACGTCAACGCATGTTCGCGTTCACAAAACCAAGGAGCCTCGTCATGACCCCTGATCCGCTGTTCGTCATCCCGGCCGGTGTGCAGACGCGCTGGGCCAGCCCCGAGAACTTCGGCGCCGCCAAGGGCGCGGCCTGCGCCAACGACGACGGCCGCAAGCGCTCGGCCTGGTTCCGGCTGCCGGCCGGCGAGTCGCGCGAGCTGTTGAACCTCGCAAACACGAGCGGCGTGGTCCGACGCATCTGGGTCACGATCGACGATCGCAGCCCGTCGATGCTGCGCGGCCTGCGCCTCGACATGTACTGGGACGGCGCGGCGACGCCGGGTGTCTCAGCCCCGCTGGGCGACTTCTTCGGCTTCGGCCTCGGCCGCATGGCTCGTCTGCAATCTGCGCTCTTCGCCAGCCCCGAGGGACGCAGCTTCACATGCTATGTGCCGATGCCCTTCCGCTCAGGCGCGCGCATCGTCGTCACCAACGAGTCGGGTCGCGATCTCGGCTCGCTCTTCTACGACGTCGATTGCACGATCGGGGACGTTCATGGTGTTGACGTCGCGTACTTCCATGCTCACTGGCGGCGCGAGAACCCGACGACGATGATGAAGGACTATGAGCTCCTGCCGCGGGTCGAGGGGAAGGGGCGGCTGCTCGGTGTCAACATCGGCGTCATCGCCAACACCGGCCGCTACTTCCGCAGCTGGTGGGGCGAGGGCGAGGTCAAGATCTTCCTCGACGGCGACACCGATCACGCCACGTTGTGCGGCACCGGCACCGAAGACTACATCGGCACGGGCTGGACGCAGGGCCAGTATTCCGACCCCTACCAGGGTTGCCATATCGCCGACCACGAGAAGTACCAGTACTGCTTCTATCGCCTGCACGTGCCGGACCCGGTCTGGTTTGGCCACGACATCCGCGCCACCATCCAGCAGATCGGTTGCTGGGATCCGGACACCCTACCGCAGATGCAGGCCGCAGGCCTATCGCTCCAGCTGGGGTCGGACGTGGTCGACGTGCCCGCGCGCGTCGCCGAGAAGGGCTACGGGATCTACGAGCGCGAAGACGACTGGTCGAGCTGCGCGTGGTTCTACCTCGACCGGGCCGAGAACGGCCTGCCGGCGCTGGCCCCGGTCGCCGAGCGTGTGGCGGGGCTCTAACCTTGGACCTGTCAGGTCGACTCGGAATTCCCGAAAACCACAGGACATGAAATCGCGCGGCGTTTCATATCGGCTACGATTTCTAGCCTGAAGAAGCAGGGCCACGCCGGGAAGACCCCGACGTGGCCCTGCTTCTTCTTATCCGGCGGGCCCGGGGGCCGGCGGCCGCCACAAGGTCAGCCCGCGGAAACACCGCGCACCGCGATGATCAATCGGCTCCGTGCAGAGGGCCGTCAGGCCAAGATCCCGATCCGGTTCGTTGAACGTCGCTGCTTCGATGGCCTGCAGGCGAGCGTCCTCCAGCACGTCACTCAACTCCATCGCCGATGCCGCGCCGCACACGACGAGGGTGACCGGCTCGTTCGGCCAGGCGAAGCGCCGACCGGCCTCCAGGCAGGCATGCCCCAGTTGCACGATTTGATCGGCCAGCGCCATGTCGGTGCGCACCAGCGCGAAGACCGTTGCGGCGCTCATGTCGATGCCTCTTCGGCAGCCCCGGGCTCATAAGCGTCGAACGGGAAAGCTCGGTCGGCGAATTGCTCGGGCCGAAGCAGCCAGGACCGCCGGTACGGGATCAGGCTTCGCAGCGCAGCAAGCGTGTCGGCTGTGATCAGGCCATCAAACGGGGCGAGCGCCTCTGGCTCCAGGCGGCTGTGATGAAGGGTATTCAACGCATGAAATAGTCCCCAATCGGTGAAAGCGCCGTTGGCGAGTTTGCGCGTGTTCGTGGGCGGCGTGAAGCCGCGTCGCCAGTCGCGGCCGAGCAGGGCCTGATAGATCAGGTGATGGGTCGCGGTCAGCGTGTGCCGACGCGGTGATTGCAGGAGGGCGCGCCAATGCGCGCGCAGATCGGTGGAAGAGGCCACGCCGGGCAGGGAGCCGGTCCGGGCCTTAGACAGGGTGTTCATGTGACATCTCCAAAACACAAGCGATGGAATAGGACTCAACGGAGAAGTCACAAGGGGGCGGACGAGGGCGGTGAGGCTACAACATAACGTGATCCTGTGGGCCATGCGAGAATCGAACTCGCTGCAGACGATTTTAGAGACCGTCGCCCCTCCAACGAGCATATGGCCCGGCATCAGTGACTGATCCAAACAGTAACGTCGTCCTCATCAGAATTGCACTAACGGCGAAGGCGCTTCAGTGAATGGATGGGCCGTTCCCTCATCGTTCATCCGCTGAACAAACTCGGGCCCCATCCTGGTCATGAAACCGAACCTGACTAAATGCTGAGCCGCAATGACGTTCGGGCCATTGACAAAGTCAGGTCACGCGAAGAAGATTTGGCAGCCTCGTTTGCATTCCCGTCATCACAATTGGATAGGAGACGCACCATGACTGTGGGTCGAACGCTCCACCGTCCGGCCAGCCTGCTGGCCCTCGTGAGCCTGCTGGTGGGACCACTCTCTCAGGCCCCGTTGCCGGCTCTCGCCGCGCCATCGGCCGCCGCGTCAACGGTGACGCTGGTGGGCGATCTGCAGAGCGAGTTGAATGTGGCCTGTGGCGACTGGGATCCAGCCTGCCCTGCCACGCACATGGCCTATGACGCTGCCGACGACGTCTGGCAACTCACCGGCACCGTGCCCGCCGGCGGCTATCAATACAAGGTGGCGATCAACGATAGCTGGGATGAGAGCTATGGCGCCAATGCCCAACCCGGCGGTGCGAACATTCCGCTCAACGCCGGAGCGGCCCCGATCAAGTTCTACTACGACGACAAGAGCCACTGGATCACCGACAACGTCAACAGCGTGATCGCCGTCGCGCCCGGCAATTTCCAGAGCGAACTCGGCTGCCCTGCCGACTGGTCGCCCGACTGTCTGCGCTCCTGGCTACAGGACCCGGACGGCGACGGCCTCTACACCTTCACGACCACGGCCATCCCGACCGGTTCATATGAAGCCAAGGTCGCGCTCAACGAGAGCTGGGACGTGAACTACGGCGAGGGTGGAGCCCAGAACGGCGCCAACATCGTCTTCACGGTGCCTTCCAACGGCAGCACCGTCACCTTCAGTTACGACGCGACCTCGCACGTCCCGTCGATCACGGTGGTCGCGGCCGGCAGCAACGACGTCCAGTGGGACGGGTTGCGCCACGACTCGCGCGACACGCTCTATCGCACGCCCGGGGGCGCGGTGCCGGCCGGCACGCCCGTCACGATCCGCTTCCGCACGTACCACGATGACGTCACCGGCGTGCAACTGCGCGTCTACGACGTCGACAGCGGCACTCAGAGCTTCCTGTCGATGACGCCCGCCGCCACCGACGTCAGTTGCTATCAATCCGGCTTCGAGTCGCAGAGCTGCGACTTCTGGGCCGTCACCCTGCCGAACGCGACGCCGGCCAACCTCTGGTATCGGTTCGTCGTCACCGACGGCACGGACACCGACTACTACGCCGACAACACCGCCGCGCTCGATGGCGGTATCGGCGCCGCGAGCGACGATCCGATCGACCAGAGCTACGCGCTCATGGTCTACAACCCGGGCTTCACCAGCCCGAGCTGGGCCGCGAACGCCGTCATCTATCAGATCTTCCCGGATCGCTTCCGCAACGGCGACACCCGCAACGATCCGCGCACCGGCGACGCCCGCTACGACGACCCCGTGCAGGCCCTCACCTGGGGCACGTTGCCCGAGGGCTACTGCCGCAACTATGCAGATCGGGATACCAACTGCCCGTGGCGCTTCGACACCACGCCGCCCGACTGGAGCGCGACGATCGAAGGTGCGCGCGGCCGTGACTACTTCGGCGGTGACTTGCGCGGCGTCCTCCAGCGACTGCCGTACCTGCGCAGCCTGGGCGTGACCGTCATCTACTTCAACCCGATCTTCGCGGCGCGCTCCAACCACCGCTACGACACGTCGGACTACTACAAGATCGATCCGGCCCTCGGCACGCTGGCCGATTGGAAGGCCCTGGAAGTCGGGGCGCGCCTGCTCGGCATGCGCATCGTCGTCGATGGCGTCTTCAATCACATGTCGTCCGACAGCCCGGCGTTCGACCGCTACAACGCGTACCCGGCGGTCGGCGCCTGCGAGTCGGCCACCTCTGAGTTCCGTGCCTGGTTTACGTTCCGACCGCCATCGGCCACCGAGCCGTCGCCGTGTGTGGCCACCATCGCGGGCGGCAACGACACGTACTACAACGGCTGGTTTGGTTTTGACAGCATCCCGGTCATCAACAAGACCCTGACCCAGGTGCAGGATTACTTCGTCACCGGCACGAACAGCGTCTCGAAGTATTGGCTTGGGCAGGGCGCTGATGGCTGGCGCCTGGACGTCATGGGCGACGCTTCGTTCCCGAACGGCTACTGGGAGTCCTTCAGGTCGGTCGTGAAGACCAAGGATCCGAACGCCGTGATCATCGGCGAGTTGTGGCAGAAGGACAGCACGCTGCTGCGCTACCTGCGCGGCGATCGCGCCGACACGACCATGAACTATCGCCTGCGCGACGCGGTGCTCGGTCTGCTCACGCCGAACGCGTCGTTCGACGGCAAGGGCTTCGGCGACAGCGGCCGGCAGATCACGCCGACCGAGTTCGCCAACCGCATCCTGTCCATCCGCGAAGACTACCCGGATGCCGCGTACTACTCGCTGATGAACCTCCTCGACAGCCACGACACCGAGCGGTTGTTGTGGACCCTGACTGCGGGGGCCGAGACCCGCGCCGACCGCGAACTCAACACGACCAACCTCAACGCCGGCAAGCAGCGCGTTCGGCTGGCCTCACTGATCCAGTTCACGCTCCCCGGTGCGCCGACGGTCTACTACGGCGACGAAGTCGGCGTGACCGGTGACGACGATCCCGACGATCGCCGCACCTACCCGTGGGCCGACAAGGGTGGCAGCCCCGACAACGCGATGTTCGCGCACTACGCCTCACTGGCCTGGTTCCGCGAGTTCGTGCCCGCGCTCGCCACTGGCGACCTGCGTGTGCTGGTCAGCGATGACGCGACCGGCACGCTGGCCTACGGTCGTAGGCTCAACAATCAGGGCGTGGTCGTCGTCGTCAACCGCGGCGCGACCGAGCAGACGATCACGGTGCCGGTGGCCGGCTTCCTGCCGGACCGCACGCGCCTGAACCAGATCTACAGCCTGAGCGGCGGTACGCTGCAGCGCTACACGGTCAGCGTCGGCACGCTCACCATCAAGGTGCCGGCTGTAGGCGGCGTCATCCTCGTCACAAGCGGTGCGGACCTGACGCCGACCGCTGCTCCCAAGGGCCTGACCGCCAACGCTTCAAGCGGCCAGGTGGATCTTTCGTGGTCGGCCGTCAAAAACGCGGTCGGTTACAACGTCTATCGCAGCCCGCTCACGGGCGGCGGCTACGTCAAGGTCAACACGACGCCGGTCACGGGCACGACCTTCACCGACACCGGCCTGCGCAACGGCCGCGATGTCTTCTATGTCGTGCGTGCGCTCGACAGCGTCGGCAATGAGAGCGTGGCCTCGGCCGAATCCAGCGCCATGCCCGCCTATGTCATCGGCTGGGCCAACCTGCAGTGGCCGCCGACGCTGGCGCACACGATCAGTATCGTCAACCGCACCGGCGACACGTACGGCCAGGTCTGGATCGACGGTGTGACCCAGAATGCCGGCCCAACCGAGACCCTGATCGCCCAGGCCGGTTACGGCCCGGTCGGGAGCGACCCGGCCACCGCCAACTGGACGTGGGTGCCCGCCACCTTCAATAACAATGCCGGCAACAATGACGAGTTCATGGCCAGCTTCCTGCCGGATGCCGTCGGCACCTACGACTACGTCTATCGCTACTCGACGACCGCTGGTCGCACATGGCTCTACGCGGACCTCAACGGCCCGATCGCTTCGGGCGCGCTGCCCGCGAACCCGGGCAAGCTGACCGTCTCGGCCAGCGCCGATACCACGGCGCCGGCCACGCCGACCGGCCTGAAGGTCGACTCGGCTTCACCGGCCGGCATCGCCCTGAGCTGGGACGCGGTCAGCGGCGACTCGAGCCTGTACGGCTATGAAGTGCGCCGATCGTCGGACGGCGGTTCGCCCACGACGGTTGCGACTGTGACGGCTGTGGCCTTCACCGACACGACCGTCCAGCAGGGCATCGCCTACACCTACACCGTCCGTGCGGTCGACCAGTCGTATAACCGCTCGGCCGACTCGGCCTCGGTCACGGCCATCGCCGAGCTGCGCGACGTACAGGTCACGTTCACGGTCACGGTGCCAGCGACCACCGATGCCTCGGGCTTCATGGTCAACATCGCTGGCTCGCTCAACCGCCTGAACCCGAGCCTGCCGGAGTGGAACCCGGGTGGGACGCAGCTCACCCGTGTCGACGCCACCCACTGGACGATCACGCTGACCGGCAAGGAGTTCACGCAGATTGAGTACAAGTACGCGCTCGGCAGCTGGGATTACGTCGAGAAGGACGGCGGCTGCGGCGAGATCGGCAACCGCCAGCTGACGCTCTCCTACGGCTCGGGCGGCGTGCAATCCGTCAACGACATCGTCGGCGAATGGCGCAACAGCTCGGACTTCGGAGGGATATGCGGTAACTGAGGCGTGGAGCGTGGAGCGTGGAGCGTAGAGCGATTCTTCTTTCGCTCCACGCTCTACGCCCTACGCTCCACGCTTCCCTTGTGTTACAATCGCCGAGTTCTGCCGCCCCCATCGTCTAGTGGACCAGGACACGGCCCTTTCAAGGCCTAAACTGGGGTTCGAATCCCCATGGGGGCACACGCCCGCGACGTCGCGCTCGAAGCCGACGTCGTTTTGTTTTACCGGTACAAAGACCATCAGTTTGCCACGACCGGCTCGTAGCCATGTCCGCCCGCTGAGTCGCCGGACGATGGCTGCGTAGGTGTCGTGCATCCGTTGGGAGCGACGCTTACGTCGCCCACCCGTCATGCCAGCACCCTGATTGGCGCCACGTCGAACCCGTGTCGTCGGTCGCTGTTGACCGCAAGGCGAGCATCGGCCCTGACGCGCCGACGCCTCCATCGAAGGAGCCCGGTTCTGCGTTTGCGTGCCGCCGATGACCCCTGGCCCACGCGCCGCGCGTTGTCCAGGGCGCTGGCCGCCGCGTATCGCACGTCATAGAACGCCCCGTCGCCGCGCCGTGTGTCATGGAGCACCGCGTCTCCGTGCGCCGTGTGTCCAGGAGCGTCCGCCCTCGCGCGTGGCGTGTCAAGGATGATCACCGCGTCCTCGTGCGTCCGCGTGTCAAGGAGCGCCCGGCCGTCGTGCGGCCGCGTGCCATGAAGCGCACCACTTCCGCGCGTAGCGTGTCAAGGATGATCACCGCGTCCTCGTGCGCCGTCTGTCAAGGAGCGCCCGCCCTCGCGCGTCGCGCGTCATGGAGTGCCGCGTCCTCGTGCGTCCGCGTGCCATGAAGCGCACCACTTCCGCGCGTAGCGTGTCATCCAGAGCGCCTAACCTGATCTGCAATCAGACAACTCCAATGAGCGCGCGGGAGGATCCCGCAGGATCTCCTCCGAAGACTCGTGTGACTCGACGATCTCCTGCCAGGACCAGCGAGCCCCACGGGAGATCCTGCGGGATCCTCCCGCGCGCTCATTCGGCTTGTCTTCGGGTAAAGGTGGCCGGGCGCTCTGGA
>CAYZRP010000072.1:0-34231 GCA_964480865.1 uncultured Anaerolineales bacterium
CAGAGGGCATTGAGCAAAGGTGGCTGGGCGCTCTGGATGACACGCCACGCGAGGAGGTCGGGCGCTCTGGATAACACGCGGCACGTGGGCTGGATGCGCTGGATGACACGCGACGCGCGGGCGCTTGGGTTGACACGTAGCGCGATGCGTCTGGATGACACCGGCAGGCAGCCATGAGCGCAGCGGTCGCCTGATGCCTCTGCGGGAAGTGCGACAGGCAACGACCAACGATGAAGCAACGACCAACGATGAAAGCCGAAGGCCTAACCTTCGGCTTTCATCGTTGGTCGCCTCAAACGTCGTTCGAGCGATTTATCAGCGCCGCAGGCACAGACTCCGCGGACCGCCGTCTGCGGTCCGCCGTCCTTCTACCGTCTCGATGGCACAGGCGCCGAGGGCACCCGCTCGTAGGGGAGTTCGAAGCCGAAGGTGCTCCCCTTGCCGAGCCGGCTATCGCTGAAGACCTTGCCGCCGTGGCGTTCGATGATCGAGCGAACCATGGCCAGGCCGAGACCCGAGCCCTTGACGCTCGATGCGCCGCGTTGTTTGACGCGGAAGAACTTCTCGAAGAGGTGCTGCTGATCGGCCGGCGCGATGCCCACGCCGGTGTCGGTCACCGTCACGCGGAACTGCTCGTCGACCAGATCGAGCTTGACGTAGATGTCCCCGCCCTGCGGCGTGTACTTGATCGCGTTTTCGACGTAATTGTTGACCGCCATGCGCAGCAGGGTCGCGTCACCGTAGAGCGGCGGGAGTGCGTCGGAGGCTTCGAGTTGCAGGTGCAGGCCCTTGAGCGCGGCCGCCGACTGGTGCGTGTCGACCACGTCACGGGTCAGATCCTGCAGGCGGCACGGCTCTTTCTCGACGCCGACGCCGGCCTCGATGCGACCCAGGTCGAGCAGCGTGTCGATCAGGTGCGTCATGCTCTCGATGCCGCCGATGATCTTGTCTGAAAACTCGCGCTGCTTGTCGTTGAGCGGCCCGACCATCGGGATCATGGTCGCGTAGCCGCGCATGTACGTCAATGGAGCGCGGAGGTCATGGCTGACGTTCGCCACGAACTCGGACTTCATCTCGTCGAGCTCTTTGAAGTGCGTGACATCGCGGAGCACGCAGACCCGACCGATGGCCGTGCCGTCGGCGTTGATGATCGGCGAGACCGAGGCATAGAGCACGCGGCCGGCGACACCCGGGAACTCGCCCGAAGTGCCGTCCTTGGAGCCGCCGTCATTGATCAATCGCACGAGCTCGCGGTTCGGCAGCACCTCGGCCAAGGGGCGGTCGATCACGCTTTGAGCGCTGAAGCGGAAGGCCTGCTCGGCTGCCGGGTTGACCAGCACGACCCGATTGCCGCGGTCCGTCACGATAACGGGGTCGGGCGTCGAGGCCAGTGTGGCGGCCAGCTGGCGACGGCCCTGTTCGGCGGCATCGAAGAGCCGGCCGTTGGCGACGGCGACAGACGCCTGGCCGGCGAGCGTCACCAGGAAGTTCAACTCGGCGTCCGAGAACGCATGCGGGCGGTCATAACCTAGCCAGATCAAGCCGTAATAGGTCTGATCCTGCGAGAGCGGCAGCGCCACGAGCGAGCCGATCTTGCCCGTTAGGGAGCCCGCATCGATCACGGAGCGCGGGCGCGAGAGGTTGTCGACGATCAGGCGGCCGTCGGTGCGGACGAGTTCGAGCAACTGGCGATCGAGCGCGGACATGAGCTCGGCCGCCGGCCCCGACGCGAACGTCTGCAGCGGCTGACCCGACCCGTTCGTGTTGACCAGCGTGCGCGGCTCGGAGGACGCGAGGACAATGCGCACGCCAGACGCCGACGTCGCCTTGAGAGCGCCTTCGAGGATCGGGGGCAGCGCTTCACCAAGGTTCAGGTTGCTCGACACGCTCCGGCTGACGCGCAGCAGAAGGCTGAGCTCCTTAAGTCGGGCGTCGAGCTTCTGGCGCATGTGCTCGAAGGCCTGACCGGCCCGGCCGATCTCGTCGTCGCCGTGCACCCGCACCGGCTGGTCGAGCTGACCTTCCGAGATGATCTGGGCGGCGTGCGCCAGCTCCTCGGCCGGGCGCGTGATCCGCAAGGCGATCAGAGACACGAAAATGAGGCCCAGAAGACCGATGGTTGCCAGGATACCCACGATCGGAACGGCGATCTGAGATGCCAGCTCGAGCACGACCACGTTCGGCACGCTCAGCACGATCTTCCACGGGTGACCGGGCGCGGTGTATTCGAGCACCATCTCACGGGTGCCGTCCGGCGCGCGGTCGCGGTACGCAACCGAGTCGGTCAACGGGCTGATCAGCGAGGAGCCATCGGTGGGTGTCGGCGCATACAGCGTCCCGACGACGGTTGGGTCCGGATGGAAGACGACCTGTCCGCGCTCGTCGACGATCATGCCGCGCCCGACGCCGCCGGCGATGTTGCCGAGCGTCGACGCCGCCGACTGCATGAGCGGGTTGGTGGCCAGGTCGGTCTCGCCGACGAGGGCCCCGATGACCTGGCCGGCATCATCGATGACGGGCGCGACGAACACGACCTGGGCCAACGGTTGCCCGCCCTGCCCCGTCACCACACGGACGTCGTTGGCGGGCTGGCCCGCGAGCGCGCTGTTGATCAACGCCAGATCGGCATCGGTGAGCGCCGGCAGGGCCGAGGGATCGGCGGTCTGCCCTGCGGCGGCTATCCGTTGGCCGCCAGCATCGAGCAACGTCAGCTGCCGAAAGAAGGCCAGCTGCCGCATCGACTGCAACAGCCCGGCTGTCTGTTCGAGGTTGCCGAGCTGCAGCCAAGGCCGGCTGAGCGAGATCTCGCGCAGCATGCTGGCGCCCGTCTGAATGAAGAACGGGATCTCACGCCCGGCATTCTCGGCGGCGCCGGCCATCTGGTTGAGGGCCAGCGTGGTCGAGACATCGTTGGCGATGCGTAGGTCAGCCCAGAAGAGCGTGGCGATGCCGACCATGAACAGCGGGATCAAGGTGAAGAGCAGCTTGCGGTTCAGGCTGCGGACGTACGGAGCCGGTTGGTTGGCCGGTTCATGCGGCCAGGCCCGTGGCGTGATCAGGCGCACGATCTCGGCGACGAGACCGCCTAAGAACGCCTGCCCGACGAAGATCGGCGCCGCGGCGTAGGCCATCGACACAACGTAGTCGATCGCGGCCAGGCCGGCGGTTTCCGAATAGGCAAAGTACGAGAGGAAAAGGAAGAGAGCGAGGCCGAGCCCGAAGATCAGACCCGCCAGGGCCGGTCGGCGCAGGGTAGCCATGAGCCAGCCGGTGTAGTTCTGGCGCACGGCACCCGCGACGGCCGTCGCCAGAAACGCGTACTCGAAGGCCGTGTACCCGACGTAGGTTTCGAAACCTGCGCGTGTCAGGCCGGTCAGAAATCCGACCACAAGGGCTGGCCCGATCCCGAGCCAACCGCCGGCCAGGAAGGCGGGCACCAACGCCAGAAGGGCCAGACCGGGCCGCTGAGGCTCGACCGGGATGCCGGGCGGTGGAAGGATGTCGGCTGGAAAGCGGACGATCAGGGTCTCGGCGGCCAGGACGCCGGCCCCGGCCAATGCGATGACCAACAACCACTGGCTCGCTCGCAGTTTGAACCAATCCTCGCGAGTGGCGGCCAGGATGCCGATTGCGACCAGGCTGTACAGAAGCAGCAGGATATAGCCCACAAACCCTGTGGGCTGGCTCAGGTGCCAACCGGCGTCGAAACCCCATCCGTCGAACGTCATGGCGTCTCAGTATAGCATCGGGCTTAGTCGCCGCAAGAAACGGCGTATGCGATCCTATGCGGCGTGCAAGAAACATGCCGCTATCGCTGCGACGTTTGCCATTACAATGAAGTCCAACCGCTTCCCGACCATCGGCTCGGGCGCCGGCCGGGCTCCACTCATCACCCGGCCGGCAAGACGTCGCTCCAGACGACAGACCGCACACCCGGATCCCGAACAGGCGATCACCTGACCCCAACAACCGAGGAGGCCTTGTGCACGAACTCGACCTCTTGATCAATATCACCGTGGCCCTGGGCCTGGCCTTCATTGGTGGCTCCCTGGCTCGGCTCGTCAAGCTGCCAGCTATCGTCGGTTACCTGATCGCCGGGGTCGCCATCGGTCCGTTCACGCCCGGGTTCGTCGGCGACAGCGAGTCGATCGGGCAACTGGCTGAGCTCGGCGTCATTTTCCTGATGTTCGGCGTCGGCCTGCACTTTTCGCTGCACGACCTGTGGCGGGTGCGCGACATCGCCATCCCGGGCGCACTCCTGCAGATGGTGACGGCCACCGCCCTGGGCCTCGGGCTGAGTCAGTTGTGGGGCTGGAGTCTGAGCGCCGGACTCATCCTCGGCCTGGCGATCTCGATCGCCAGCACTGTCGTCCTGCTCCGCGGCCTGATGGACAACGGTCTGCTCAACACCCGACACGGCAAGGTGGCGGTCGGCTGGCTTGTGCTCGAGGACCTGGCGACCGTCTTGATCCTGGTCGCCCTGCCCGCCCTGGGCTCCACGAGCGACGACGGCGCTGCCTCCATCATCTGGACCTTCGTCAAGGCCGCGATCTTCATCGGCCTCATGCTGGTCGTCGGCGGACGAGCGATCCCGTGGCTGTTGCAGCGGATCGCGTTCACGGGCTCGCGCGAGTTGTTCATCCTCGTGATCCTGACGGTGTCGTTGGGCACCGCCCTTGGGGCCGCCACGTTCTTCGGGGTGTCCCTGGCGCTTGGCGCCTTTCTGGCCGGCGTGATCGTGAGCGAATCGCCGCTCAGCCACCAGGTGAGCGTCGACGTCCTGCCCTTTCAAGAAGCTTTCGCCGTCATCTTTTTCGTCTCGGTCGGCATGCTGGTGGATCCGGCCGATCTGCTCGCCAACGCCGGGCAGGTGGTGGCGCTGACGGCCCTGATCATGATCGGGAAGGCCTTGCTGGCAGCCGGCATTGGCTTCTTCTTTCCTCACCCCGCACGCACAGCCCTGGTTGTCGCGGCCGGGCTCAGCCAGATCGGCGAGTTCTCGTTCATCGTGGGCCAGGCCGGGCTCGGCCTTGGCCTGATCGACCTGGACCAGTACGGCCTGATTCTGGCGGGCGCTCTGGTCTCGATCACGCTCAATCCGCTGATGTTCGGGCTGATCGACCCAGTCGAACGCGCCCTGCAACGCCGGCCGGGCTTATGGCGATTGCTCAACCACCACGGCCCCGCCCCGGCGCCGGTCAGCGCGGGCCTGGCCGGGCACGTCGTCGTCGTCGGTTGGGGCCGGGTCGGGCATCACATCGTTGACGTGCTGGAGCATGTCAACGTGCCACGGCTTGTGGTGGAGATGGACGCGGCGCGCGTGGAACGATTGCAGGGCCAGCAGGTGCCCACTCTATTCGGCGATGCAGCCAACTCCACGATCCTATCGCACGCCGGGCTCGAACGCGCCCGCGCCATCGTGATCACGCTACCAGATGAATCCGCTGGTGCGCTCGTCATCGCCGCGGCGCGAAGGCTGGCGCCTCATGTGCCGATCATCGCCCGCGCCGCCACCCAGAACGGCGTCGCCCACCTGGCCGCATTGGGCGCCGAAGACGTCATCCATCCCGAACTGGAAGGGGGACTGGCGATCGTGCGCCATACCCTGCTCAGACTCGGTCTGCCAATCCGCGACGTCCAGAAGTACGCCGACATCGTCCGCCACGATCACTATCACGTCGGCATCGACACGCCGGAGGAGCACCGTATCCTCCACCGCCTGCTCGACGCCGCGCAGGGAATTGAAGTCACCTGGGTGCGCCTGGCACCGGAGCATCCGTTGATCGGACATACCCTGGTGGAAGCCAACATTCGCTCACGCACCGGCGCGTCAGTGGTCGCTCTGTTTCGGGACGATCATCTCGTCCCGAACCCGAAGTCGAGCACGGTCTTCCAGGCCGATGACAGGGTCGGCCTGATCGGCGACCCCGACGACGTCAGCGCGGCCGAAGAGTGGTTCGCCAGTCTGCTGCCTGCGCCCCTGGATCGACCTGAGCCCGGGTGAGCGCGTGAGCCTCTGACCCGTGGCGGAATCCTGACGCATGTCGAGCAACGCCTGAACCGGAGGGACAGCGCGCTCATGCACCCAGGAGCCAGTGCCACCGCATATCGAACGACAGAGCGTGTTCTTGACAACCAGACGAGATTGCCCTGCCTCTGCGTAAATGCGCAAGCACGACCTGTGAGGACGTTCTTGCCGCATAGGCCGATGACACGGATGTCGGCCAGTTGGCCAGCGCATGGTGTGGCATTCCGTTCCCTCCGCTTCATTGGCGCCAATTGCGGCCGGCAACTTGCCCGCGCACACCCTGCGCGAATTCCTGATCCAGATCGCCCGGGGTCATGGTATACTTCGCCCCGCTTAACGAGACGCCACCTTAGCTCAATGGCAGAGCAACCGCTTCGTAAGTGGTAGGTTTCGAGTTCAACTCTCGAAGGTGGCTCACTTAACGGCCGACGGCGCCCGCCTCGGCCGTTTCTGTTTACACTGGCTAACCGCTCGCCCCCACCTGCGATAATCCGCGAAATCCGCGGCAAAAAGGCCCCGCTCACGTTGCGTTTGCTGCTTCAGGCCGGACAGTACACGTCAAATCGATTAAGATTGGCACAATGAACAGCCCCTTGATCCTTGGCGTCGCGGGCGGCACCGGCTCGGGCAAGACCACGGTGGCGCGCCAGATCCTTCAACGCGTCGGCGCCGACCGGATCGCGTATGTGCCACACGACGCTTACTACCACGAGTTCAACACCTACACCCGCGCCCAACTCAACAGCCTGAACTGGGATCATCCTGACACGCTCGACACCGAGCTGATGATCCAGCACATCCGCCAGCTTCAGCGCGGCGAACCGGCCGAGATCCCGGTCTACGATTTCACCCGGTATCGGCGAGCGCCGCAGACCGTGCACGTCGAGTCACAGCCCGTCATCCTCGTCGAAGGCATCCTGATCTTCGCCGACGTTGAGCTACGCAAGCTGTTCGACGTCAAGATCTTCGTCGACACCGACGCCGACATCCGCTTTATCCGCCGGCTGCAGCGGGATATCACCGAGCGCGGGCGCACTGTCGACTCTGTGATCCATCAGTACCTGACGAGCGTCAGGCCGATGCACGTCGACTTCGTCGAGCCGTCCAAACGCTATGCCGACGTGATCATCCCCGAGGGCGGGCTCAACGAAGTCGCCATGGACCTGGTTGTGGCGCGCCTGGTCGAACTACTCACCGTCAGCTAGTATGCAAGCCGAACACGACGGCCGCGCGGTCGACGTTCCACCATCGCCCGACCAGGCGGCGGGGTCGGCTATCAGGCTGGCGGCCAACCTGTTCGGCACCGGCTGGGCGGCTTTGCTCGGCCTCGCCGTCGTCCCGACGTATCTGCGCCTTATCGGCGTCGAAGCCTATGGGCTGATGAGCTTCTACGTGTCGCTCACCACCCTGATCCAGGTCTTCGACCTTGGGCTCAGCCCCGCGCTCAACCGCGAACTCGCCCGACTGTCTGCGCTGGCAAACGCCGCCGATGATGCGCGCGATCTCGTGCGCACGCTCGAGCTCGGCTACTGGGCCGTCGCCTTTGCGCTTGGCCTGATCGTGTGGGCCACCGCGCCGTGGCTGGCGACGTCGTGGTTCAAGGCCGACGACCTGACAATCGATACGCTACGGACCTCACTGACGGTGATGGCGGCGCTGACCATGCTGCAATGGCCGATCAGCCTGTATCAGGGCGGATTGATCGGCCTGCAAAAACAGGTGCTCTTCAACGCATTGTGGGTGGCCTACACCACGGCCCGCCACCTCGGCGCGATCATCGTGCTGATGATCAGCCCCAGCGTCGTCTCGTTCTTCCTCTGGCAGGTCGTCGTCAGCGCGGCTTACGTGCTGGCACTCGCGCTCGCGCTCTGGCACAGCCTGCCGAGTTCGAACCGCGCGCCGCGGCCGCGTCATGAGTTGGCGCGCTCGATCGGGCGCTTCGCGCTCGGCATGAGCGCGATCACGCTGACCGCCCTGATCCTCACCCAGATCGACAAAGTGGTCCTGAGCACCGCGCTCGATCTGACCCACTTCGGCTACTACACACTGGCGAACACGGTGGCCGGCGCCGTCGGCATGGTGGCCGGGCCGGTGTTCAACCTCGACTTCCCGCGGCTCTCAGCCCTTGTGGCCCAGACCCGTTCCGACGACGCTGCCCGCCTGTATCATCGCAGCGCACAGGTGATGAGCGCCTTGATCCTGCCGATCGCGACCACGCTCGTGTTGTTCGCCGAACCGATCCTGCTGGTCTGGACCCGCGACCCCGTCGTGACGGCCGCGGCCGCGCCGATCGTGCGGCTATTGGCGATCGGCGCCGCCCTGAACGCCCTGGGCACGCCGGCTTACGCCGTGCAACTCGCCTACGGCTGGACGCGCCTGGCCGTGTTCCTGAACATGGCGTTGATCGCCGTGTTTATACCGGCGCTGCTCATCCTCGAGCCGCGCTACAGCGGCCACGCAGCGGCCAGCCTGTGGGTCGCGCTCAACGTGATCTACATGGCGATCTCGATCCCCCTGACCCATCGACGGTTGATGGGCGGCGGATTGTGGACCTGGGTTCGCGATGACGTCGCCCGTCCGTTGCTGGTCTGTCTCATCGTCGGGCTCGCGAGCATGCTCATCACCGGATGGCTCGCGGTTGGCTGGCCCGAGATGATCATCATCGCTGCGGCGACGCTGCTGGCGATCGTGTTGTCGACATTGGCGATGCCCCAGACCAGGGCACTGGCCGTCGAAGCCCTGACGCGGTGGCGTCTATGAACGCGCTTCGCCGCGAGCATCGACAGGTGCCCGCCTCCCGGAGGCCCCGTGGCCTGCAACGACTGGCCTGGGCGGCGACATGCGTGCCGCTGTCGTTGTGGCACTGGGCGACTGCCGTGCAGCGCGGGGTGCCTGGCGTTCAGCTGCGCGGCCGCTGCCTGCGCCTGGCTGCGCGCCTCGCGCTGCGACGATCCGGCATCCCCACGACAGTGCTGCACATGCTCGCGTTCTGGCCGTTCGACTCGACGCGCTACATCGAGTTCGACTTCGTCTGGCAACGCCTCGCCGATCTGAAGACCGGTCGGCTGCTCGACGTATCCTCACCGCGGTTGCTGCCGCTCCTGCTGGCCAACGATCGGCCTGAGCTCAAGGTCGACCTGATCAATCCGGACGCCGAAGACCTGGCGTTGACCGAGCGGCTCGTCGACGGCATGCGTTTGCGGCCGCGCGTGACCACAAAAGCCGCCCTGGCTGAGCAGGCTGGCTTTCCGGCCGGGACGTTTGAGGCCATCACGTGCGTGTCAGTGCTCGAGCATCTACCTGATCCTGCGGAAGCGATTGAGAACCTGTGGAACTGGGTGACCGCGGGCGGCCGGTTGATCGTGACTCTGCCGGTGGCCGCGCAGGGTGTCGCCGAATACGTCAGCCAGGATCCGTACGGCGTCGGTCGACCGGTTGCAGATGGATCCTACTTGATGCAGTATCGCTACGACCAGGCGATGCTCAACGATCGATTCTTCTCGAAGCTCGGCCGGCCGACGGCGAGCGTGATCTATGGCGAGACCACGCCGGGCGCGCTTCGGTCGAACCTCGAACGCAAAGCCGATCTGGCCCGGTATCCCTACTGGGCCGAGCCGACGATCGTGGCCGACTTGCTGCGGCCTTTCGAGTCGATCGACGATCTGCCCGGGGAAGGCGTGTGCGGATTGGAGTTCGTGAAGCATGGCTGAGATCCGGCTGTCGATCTGCGTGGCGACTCGCAACCGGGCCAACTGCCTGGCCGAGATGCTCGAGTCGCTGGCTCCGCAGTTGACCGACGCGGTTGAGCTCGTTATCGTCGACGGCGCGTCAAGCGACGCCACGCCCGAGATCGTCACGCGCTTCACCGAGGGCCGGACTGGCGTGCACTATCTACGCCTCGAGCGCAACGGCGGATTCGACAATGACTACGACCGGGCCGTCGTCGAAGCGTCGGGCGCGTACTGCTGGCTGATGACCGACGACGACACGATCCGGCCGGGAGCTGTCGCCGCCATCCTCTCTGCGCTCAATGAACAGCCAAGCCTCGTCGTCCTCAACGCCGAAGACTGGACCGTTGAACTCAAGCAGCAGTTGAAGTCGCATCGCGTCCCGATCCAGCAGGATCGGCGCTACGCGCCCGGCGACGACGAGTCGTTGTTCGTCGACCTCGGCTTTCATCTCAGCTTCATCGGCGCCACCGTGATCGATCGCGAGCTCTGGCTCGCGCGTCGTCGGTCGCCGTATTTCGGCTCGGCGTTCGTGCACTTTGGCGTGATCTTCCAGGCGCCACTCCCGCGCGGCGCGCACTTCCTGGCGGAGCCTGCCTTGCGCGGCCGCATCGGCAACATCTCGTACGGCCCGCGGCGCTTCGACATCTGGATGTTCCGCTGGCCGCGGCTTGTCTGGTCCTTCGCGCAGTTCAGTCGAGAGTCGCGCGAGCATGTCGCGCTCGAGGCGCCCTGGGCGCACCCGCAGGCCCTGTTCACGGCGCGCGGCAATGGCGTCTACGATCTCGGCGTCTTCGCGCGTCGGATCCTGCCGCGCAGGCTCGCGGCCGGGCGGCTCCTGACGGCCCTGATCATCGCGTGCCTGCCGCAGGCGCTGCCGTGGTTGACCATGCACCTGTACTGGGCGTTCACGTCGCGCGGCGACTCGACCACGCGCTACGATTGGCTGTTCTCACCCGCCTACGATCGATGGTTCACGCGATGGATACGCCGACCTCTGTGAACGCTGACCGGCCGCGGCTGTCGTTGTGTATCGCAACGCTCAATCGCGCGCGCCCGCTGCGCGACACGCTGGCCGGCATCGCGACGCAGTGGGTCGACGGCCTCGAAGTCGTGGTGGTCGATGGCGCATCCGCCGATGACACGCCCAACGTCGTCGCCGCGGCGCGCGCGTCATTGCCGCGACTGACCTACGTGCGCCTGGAACAGAAAGGCGGCTTCGACGCGGATTTCCACAAGGCTGTCGCCGCGGCCTCCGGCGACTACTGCTGGCTGCTCTCCGACGATGACGCCCTCGAGCCCGGCGCCATCCAGGCCGTGCTCGCAGCGCTGACGAGGCAGCCCAGCCTGGTTGTCGTCAACGGCGCCATTTTCGACGCCGACCTGCGTGAACGCCTTGCACCAAGCCAGTTGCCGGACGGCCCCGATCACGCCTTCAAGCCTGCGGAGTTCGAGCGCCTGTTCGTCGAGACGGCCAACCACCTCAGCTTCGTCGGCGCCGTCGTCATTGATCGCGGGCTCTGGTTGGAGCGCCATCCCGAACGCTACTTCGGCTCGATGTTCGGGCACGTCGGCGTGATCTTCGAAGCCCCACTGCCCGGAGACGCGATCGTGCTGACAAAGCCGTGGCTGAGAATCCGGGCCGGCAGCGCCAGCTGGACGCGCCGGTACTTCGAGATCTGGATGTTCCTGTGGCCGGAGTTGATCTGGTCATTCGCGGCGCTCTCGGTTGAGGCACGCCAGGCCGTCTTCGCGCGCGAGCCCTGGCGACGGCCGGGCGCGTTGCTCATCTGTCGCGCAAAAGGCTCGTACGATCTCGAAACGTATCGGCAATGGATCGGACCGCGCCTGCCGGTCGGACCGCGGCGCTGGCTCGCCTGGCTCATCGCGCGGCTGCCCGGGCGACTTGTGAATGCGCTGGCCATCGCCTTCTTCAAGGCGTTCAGGCCCGGCGCCACGGCGGACCTGCTCGACTTTCGCAACAGCCCGTACCATAGGGTCGGCAAGGGATCGCCATGATCGCCGTCGTGATCGTGAGCTGGAACACGGCCGACCTGCTGACCGATTGCCTGCGCACATTGCCGGCGGCCGCGAGCGATCCCCTCGACGTGGTCGTCGTCGACAATGCCTCGTCCGACGCCTCTGTCGCGCGCGCGAAGGCCTTTGGCGCGCGCGTGTTCGCCAATGAGGCCAACGTCGGCTACGCACGGGCCAACAACCAGGGCTGGCGCGCTGCCGACTCACAGGCCGACGTCGTCGTGCTGCTCAACAGCGACACTCTCGTGCCATCGGGTGCGCTAGGCCAACTGGCCGACGCGTTGCGCGTCGACGACACGTGCGGCGCGTGCGGCCCGCAGTTGCTGCTCCCCGACGGCCGTCCGCAGCCGTTCGGCTTCGGCGGCGACCCGACGCCCGCGTACCTGATGACGCGGACGTGGCGGCGGCTGCGTGGTCAACCGATGCATCCGTGGGGCGATCCGAAAGCGCGCGAGGTCGATTGGACGTCGGGCGCCTGCCTGGCGTTGCGGCGCGAGGCGCTCGAAGCAGTGGGCGGGCTCGACGAGCGTTTCTTCATGTACTTCGAGGATGTGGATCTCTGTCGTCGGGTGCGGGCGGCCGGCTGGCGGGTTCGGCGCGTGCCTGAAGCGAACGTGACACACCTCGGTGGCCAGAGCCTGCGCCAGAACCCGGCGGCTCGACGGGCGTACGGCGACAGCCTGCGCCTTTTCTATCGGAAACACTTCGGCGCGCTGGCGCGGCTGTGGCTGACCCTGGCCCTTCCGCTCTATCAGCGTGCGCGGGCCTGAACAAGACGATGTCGATGGACCTTCCTCCCGTCTGCTTTGATCTCTCGGCGGCCGCTCATGAGCGCGGCGGCCTGGGGCGCTACGCCTCGAGCCTCGCCGAAGCCCTGGTCGATCTTGGCGTACCGCTCACGGCGTTCGTCAACGACACACGTGACGGCGTCCTCAAGCCACCGCTCGACGCCCTGCTCCTGCGCACCGCAGGCCTGCGCCGCAAACCCTGGAGACTGCGCGCTGCCGCCACCTACGCAGGGTGGCCGGGCGTCCCGGCGTTCAAGGGCGTGTCGCTCTACCACGCCACTGAACACCTTCTGCCGGTCATCAAGGGTGCACGCAGCGTCTTCACACTGCACGACGCGGCCTACCTGCACTTTCCCCAACATCACCTGCTTCAGAACCGGTTGTTCCTGCGCTGGATGATGCCGCGATTCCTGAGACGCGCCGATCACGTCATCTGCGTTTCGGAATACACGCGTCAGGACGCGCTCAAGCACTACAGGCTCGCGCCGGAGAAGGTCAGCGTGATCCTTGAAGGCGTTGAGGCGCGTTTCGCGCCGGTGCTCGATCCGGTGGTGCGCGCCGCCGTGCGCGACCGCTACGATCTGCCCGAGCGCTTTGTGCTCGCGGTCGGCACGCTCGAGCCGCGCAAGAACCTGATCACGCTCCTGCGCTCTTTCGAGACCATCGCGGCCGCGCACCCGGATGTGCACCTTGTCATCACCGGCAGCCAGGGCTGGCTCTACCAGCCGTTCCTCGAGCAGGCTCGCGCGTCGGGTCTCGAGCGGCGGCTGTTGATGACCGGCTACGTGCCCGATGACGATCTTCCGGCGCTTCTCAGCCTGGCCGACGTCTTTGCCTTCCCATCGGTCTTCGAGGGCTTTGGGCTTCCGCCGCTTGAGGCCATGGCCTGCGGTGCGCCCGTCGTGGTGTCGAACGCGACCTCGCTGCCCGAGATCGTCGGCGACGCCGGCCTTCAGGTGCCTCCGCTCGACATCGCCGGCTGGTCGCAAGCGATTTCCTCCCTCCTTGGCGACCCCGCCCTGCGCCGAGACCTCTCCGAACGTGGCCGCGCCCGCGCCAGCCGCTTCACCTGGCAAGCCGCGGCGGAGCAGACGGCGGCGGTGTACAGACAGATCGCTCGTAGAGCGTGGAGCGTGGAGCGTAGAGCGTGGAGCGTAGAGCGTGGAGCGTAGAGCGTAGAGCGTAGAGCGTAGAGCGTGGAGCGTAGAGCGAGGGGCGAAGGGCAAAGGGTGAGGATGCTTCGAGGAAGCCGTGATCGAGGCCTGTGAGGAAATTTGGGCAGGTATGGCCGCTATATTGGACTTTCGTGATCTGCGCGTCTACAAGGCAATGTTTGTAGCAGCGCTGGAATTACACAGGGTCTCGGCGAAACTTCCCGCTCATCAGCGCTATCGTCGGACTGATTAGCTTTGTCGCGCAGCCACATCCATGTGCGCCAGCCTCGCCGAAGCCTGGAGTCGGCGACGATCAGAAAAGCAATTCATCTCCAAGATAACGGATGCCGACGCTGAAGCAACGGTTTGGCTCGACTTCGCCCTTCACCCCGGCTACCTCTCGCCTGAGATCCACGCTCGTTACCTTGAACGTTATGACCACATCGGCCGCCAGCTCACGCTCATGATTCGCTCGCCCGAGCAATGGATCATTGATCCTCGCTGAACACGTCTTCGCCTCCTGCGCGCTTCTTTTCTCCTCCCTTCGCTCCACGCTCTTCGCTCCACGCTCTTCGCTCCACGCTCCACGCTCCACGCTCCACGCTCTTCGCCCCTCGAGCGTTCCAATGGCATATACTTGAACCATCATGATCGTCCTGGATGCGCGCACGGCGACGCCGCACTTTCCCGGCGTAGGCCGATATA
The DNA here is from genome assembly GCA_964480865.1 of uncultured Anaerolineales bacterium. Classification (GTDB taxonomy): domain Bacteria; phylum Chloroflexota; class Anaerolineae; order Anaerolineales; family UBA6663; genus UBA6663. The sequence goes on from CAYZRP010000072.1 coordinate 14,441, forward strand.
CACGCGAGCTGGCGCGGGCGCTATCGGCATCGGTCGACCTGGCCCTGATCGTCAATCCGCTGCAGAGCGGCATCGAGCGCGACCTGTGGTCGCTGCCAGCGCGCCGGATCTCGGTGCCGCACAATCCGCGCAGCATCGCCCAGCAGTGGGTGCTGCCGCAGCGATTGCGAGGGCTGAAAGCGGCCGTCTACCATTCGCCCTTCTATTTGATGCCGTACTTTCCAGGCGTCCCGAGCGTTGTGACCGTCTACGACCTGATCCCGCTGCATCCGGCCAGCGGCACCCCGCCGGCACAACAGGCCGCCTACGGCATGGCACACCGGCTCGCCTTCATGACGGCGCGCCGGATCGTGACCCTCAGCGACGCCGCGCGACAGGAGTTCGTCGAGCGATTCAGATTGCGCGATGACGCGATCGCCACTGTCGCGCCCGGATTGATGCCGCGGTTCTCGCCGGCGGATCCCGATGCGCTCCGCAATGTCCGGCAGCGTCTGAACCTTCCGAGCCAGTACCTGCTTTCGGTCGGCATCAACAAGCCACACAAGAACCTCGTTGCCCTGGTGCGGGCGTACTCGCGATTGCCCGCCGACGCGCCGCCACTGCTGATCTGCGGCCCGCAGGACGCGCGCTATCTTGACGTCCGCGCCGCAGCCGCCTCGCTCGGGTCGCGCGTGCGCCTGCTCGGCCGGGTCGCCGACGACCTTCTGCCCGCGCTCTACAGCGGCGCTTACTGGTACCTGCATCCGGCCCTGGCCGAGGGCTTCGGCTTCCCGGTGCTGGAGGCCATGGGCTGCGGCGCGCCGGTGATGTGCTCCGACCTGCCGGTGCTGCGCGACACGACGCAGAACGGCGCCGTCTATTTTGATCCGACTCAGGAAGAGTCGATGGCGTCCACGCTGCTGCAGGCGCTCAACGACCAACCGTTGCGACAGGCCGTCATCGAGCGCGGCCTGCGTCGAGCCCGCTACTTCACCTGGGATCGGGCCGCTGAACGCATGCTCAAGATCTACACGCAGGCGCGCGAGGCCTGATCGCTCATGCGAGTGCTGCATGTCTATAAAGACTACGCCCCAATCCTCGGCGGGATTGAGAACCACATCCGCGCCCTGGCCGAGGCGCAGGCTCGCGACGGCCACGACGTGCGCGTCCTGGTGACGCGCCGGTCCGGCCAGGCCCCGACCGAGGATCTTAAGGGCGTGAGCGTCGAACGTGTCGCCAGCCTCGGCACAGTGGCCTCGACACCGCTCAGTCCGGCTCTCTTCAATCGGGCGCGTGGCGCGGATGCCGATCTCGTGCACGTGCACTCGCCCTACCCCGTCGCCGAACTCGCGATGTTGGGCCGTCGGTCGGCCTATGCCCTCACCCTTCACGCCGATCCCACACGCCCGTTGCAGCGCCTCATTCTGGCGGCGTATGCGCCCATCTTTCGGCGGATCGTGGCAAGCGCCGCAGCCATCTTCGTGACAAGCCCGCAGGCCGCCGCGCGATCGCGCTGGATCGCGGCCGACGATCCGCGCGTGGTGATCGCGCCGTTGGGCAGTGATCCGGTCCGGTTTTCGCCCGGTAACGCCGAGGCACGCGCCGCCGACGGACCGGTGCGGCTCCTGTTCGCCGGGTTGTTGCGACACTACAAGGGCGTGGACGTGCTGTTGCACGCTCTGCCCCTCATCAACCAGCCTGTGACGCTGACGGTCGCCGGCGACGGGCCGGAACGCGAGCGCCTGCAACAGCTAAGTCAGCGCCTCGGGCTGGATCGGGTTGTGAGATTCCTCGGGCGCGTCCCGGATGGCGAGCTGCCGGACCTGTACCGCAGCCACGACGTTTTCGTCCTGCCGGCGGTGAGCCCGGCCGAGGCCTTCGGGCAGGTGCTGGTCGAGGCCATGTTGAGCGGCCTGCCCTGCGTCACGACCGAGCTGGGCACGGGCACCAGCTTCGTCGTTCAGGATCAGGTAACCGGACGGGTCGTGAAGCCTCGCTCGGCGTTGTCGCTGGCCGACTCCCTGCGCGAGCTTGCCAGTGAGGCTGAACGCCGACAGCGCTTCGGCGCAGCCGGTCGGGCGCGGGCGCTCGAACACTTCACGACGGATCGCATGCTCGAGCGCGTTCGCGCGGGTTATGATCTGGCCCTCGCACGCCGCCACTGACACCCGGGCTACCGCGATGACATCCGGTGAGACAGACCTCGACGTGCTGCTCCGCGCCATGCGACCCGTGCTTCTGGAGACTCCGTTTGTCTTCATCACCGTCGACCTGCAACTGGCGCCGCCCCTGTGGCCTGAGGCGTTTGCCATGATCCGCGAGTCCGAAGGCGTCACGGTCGTGTTGCCGCTGGAAGCCGCGGTGCGCGCCGGCCTCCCGGCCGAGGCCCTGTGGGCCGGCATCACGTTGACCGTTCATTCCTCGTTGAACGCCATTGGTTTTCTGGCCGCGATCAGCGCCCGGCTCGCGGCGGCCGGCTTGAGCTTGAACCCACTGGCCGGCTACTACCACGACCACCTCTTCGTCCCCTGGGATCGGCGTGAGGAAGCGATGGCAGTGCTCGCCACGTTTTCCGATCAGTAGTGCCGCGTGGCAGTCTGCGGCACGGAGCCCGGCCTCGCCCATATCGTTCAGCGAGTGACCGAGCATGATCGAACCGGCCATACGCCATCATCAATGCCCATCGGTACAACGTTCGGGCCGTTCACCGAGCGTGACGGGCGTAGGGCCATCGCGCCTGATGCGTTTCACATCCGGTATTGGCCGCGGATTTCGCGGATTGCGCAGATGAGGCAGCCGGACACCGCTGGCGTCACTGACTTGCAGGTTGGGAGCCCATCCTCCGCGCAATCCACGAAATCCGCGGCCAAACCGCCTCGCTGGCTATGAGACGCGCTGGCCCTATGATGGGCGTCCATCTGACGAGCGCTCTGCAATCGCTGTGGTATGCTCGCCGCATGCGCTTGGTCAAGTACAGTGAAGGCGTGCTGGAGGCGTGCTGGCTTCTGGCGCTCGTCCTGGCCCCTCTGTTTTTCGACACCTACAGCTCCCGCGTTTTCGAACCCGACAAGATCGCGCTCGTCCGTTCGCTGGCGCTGGTGACCCTGGCCGCCTGGCTGACGCGCTCGCTCGCCCTGGCGGGTAAGCGGCTGCAACCTCGGGGTTGGTCGGGTTGGTGGCGCGTGCCCCTGGCGGTGCCGGTCCTGGCCTTCGCGGTCGTGTACGTGATCGCCTCGCTTTTTTCGCTGGCGCCCGAGATCTCGCTCTTCGGTTCGTACCAGCGCATGCAGGGCACGTTCACGACGTTCTCGTACCTCGTCCTGGCCCTTTCGGTGGCAGCTCATCTGCGCACCCGCGTCCAGGTCGAGCGGATCGTGACGGCCGTGGTCGTCACCAGCCTACCGATCGCTCTGTACGGCTTGCTGCAGCGCAACCAGCTCGATCCGCTGCCCTGGGGTGGCGAAACCGTCGAGCGCGTCACCGGGCACATGGGCAACGCGATCTTCCTGGCTGCCTACCTGATCATGGCGGCCACGCTGGCGCTGGGCCGATTGACGCAAGGGTTCCGGGCGCTGCTGACACAGGCCGCCGGTGGCGCACTCAACGTCATCCGCTCGGCCGCTTACGTCTTCATCTTCGTGATCGACGCAGCCGCGATCTGGTTTACGCAGAGCCGCGGTCCGCAGCTCGGTTTCGCGCTGGGACTGTTCTTCTTCTTCATTTTGATCGCCCTGCACTATCGCCTGCGCTGGCTGGCGCTCACGGCGGTCGCTCTGGGGCTCATCGGCGGCGTCTTCCTTGGGGTTCTCAACGTCAGCAACGGGCCACTGAGCCCGCTCTGCGAGGTTCAGGGCGTCAACCGCCTCTGTCGGATCGCGGCCGAGATCGAGGACAGGTCCGGCACGGGCCGCGTTCGCGTGCTGATCTGGACGGGCGTGACCGAGCTGATCACGCCGCACGCGCCGCTCGAGAACCCCATCACCGGCGCTGACCCGTGGAATGTGGTTCGCCCGCTCATCGGTTACGGGCCCGAGACCCTGCACGTCGCTTACAACCGCTTCTACCCGCCAGAACTTGGCACGCTCGAATCGCGCAACGCATCTCCGGATCGTTCGCACAACGAGACCTTCGACGCGCTTGCGACGACCGGCGTCCTGGGCCTGCTCGCAGAGTTGACCCTGTTCACTGGCGTGTTTTATTACGCGCTTACCTGGCTCGGCCTGATCGACAGCCCGACTCGCGGGCGTGTGTTCCTGGGTCTGTGGGTGGCCGGCGGCGTCTTGACCGCCGCGATCTTCGTGGCGGTCTTCGGCTGGCCCTTGTTCGGCATCGGCCTGCCGATCGGGCTCCTGGCCGGCCTGACCATCTTCCTGACCTATTTCGCGCTGCGCGCCAGCCCCGAGCGGACGGTCGATCTCGAAAGCTGGCGAGCGATCATCATGGTCGCGTTGCTCTGCGCAATCGTCGCCCACTTCTTTGAAATCCATGTTGGCATCGCCATCGTGTCGACGCGCACGCACTTCTGGGTGTTCGTCGCGATGCTGTGGGTGTTGGGTTGGCTCTGGCCGCAACTGAAGACGACCGGCGAGCAAGAACCGACGCCGGCAGCCGCTGTGAAGTCAGCCGATGCCAACGCTCGACGACGACGACGCGCCGTTGAAGCGGAGCGGGCGCGCGGAACCGCGGGCGCGCTGCCGCTGGACGTGATCGTGCCCGCCACGGGCCTGACCCTCATCATCCTGGCGACTCTGGCCTTCGACTTCATTGTCAACCCGAACCGCGCGACAGACGCCGCAACAGTCCTGAGCAACTCGCTGACGGCGATCAACAACGGGTCAACCGCGAGCGGCGGCATCTTGATGTTGTTTGTCTTCACCTGGCTCGTGTCATCGACCCTGGCCGTGATCGAGGAAAACGCTGGCCAGACGGCCGCTGCGCTCGCATCAGCGGTGCCGACGACGGCCGGGCTGGCCGCGCTCGGAGCCGCGCTGGTGATGCTCGTCCAGGCCAATCAACACGTCGTGCTCGCCAATCTGCGCTTCGACACCGTCGATGCGTTGCTCGGCTCGGGCGACGTCATCGCCAGCCTGCTGACCAACTACTACTGGGTGGTGCTGATCGTCGGCGCGTTGTGGGCTATCGGGCTGGGCGCCCATACCAGGCTCCCGGGTCGAATCGAGGTCCAGGGCTGGCTCTGGCCCACAGCCGCTGGCGCGACAATCCTGGCACTCGTGGCGTCTGTGGCCTTCAACCTGCGCGTCATCCAGGCCGACATCGCCTACAAGACCGCGCTGCAAATCGAGACCGACGGGTATCCAGACGTCGCGGCCCGCCTGTACGAGAAAGTCATCGCACTTGCGCCCTCGCAGGACTTCTACTACCTGTTCCTCGGCCGCGCTTACCTGAGCTCGACCAGCCTCGTCGCCGCCGAGAAACGCACGACGTTGCTCGAGACAGCCCAGTCGCAACTCCTCGACGCCCAGCAACTCAACCCGTACAACACGGACCACACCGCCAACCTGGCCCGGCTTCATCGCGAGTGGGCGCGCACCAGCACTGACTCTGCTCAACAGCTGGAGCACGCCCGGCTGTCGAGTGACTACTACGATAAGGCCACGCGCCTCAGCCCCAACAACGCCGGCCTCTGGAACGAGTGGAGCATCGTCAGCTACCAGATGCTCGGCGACACACAGGCCGCTCAGGCGCAATTGGATCGATCGCTGGCCACCGACCCGACTTTCGATCAGACCTACCTGTACATCGGCGACTTCCACAGCTATCTCGCCGGGCAGTCGACCGACACGGCCGTGAAGAGCGCCGAGTTCGGCAAGGCCATCGAGGCTTATCAGACCGGCCTCGACCGTAATCAGGGTCAGGGCACCGCCGCGACTCAGATCCGGCTGGGGCTCGCTGTCGCCTACGTCAACGTGCAGCGCATCGATGACGCCATCGCCCAATACGAGATCGTGGCACAGCAGAACCTCGGCGCCAACCAGTGGCAGTTGTTGCGGGCCCTCGCCGCCCTCTACGCGCAGAAGGGCGACAACGTCCGCGCGCTCGACTATGCCCAACAGGCGCTGGCCGTCGCACCGGATGCCAACAAGACCGAAGTTCAGCAACTCATCGACGGGCTCTCAGCTCCGCAGCCCTGACACCGCAGCAACCCCTCCTACTCAAACGAGGCATCCCCCAAACCTGATGGGCTGCCTCGTGTTCGTTGAAGGACCCGCGCGACCGTGGAGCGCCCAAACGCCTACCGGGTCAACCCGCCATACCGCTTCAAGATCGACTGCACCTCCGACCGGTAAGCGGCGCCGAAGAGGTTGAGGTGGTTGAGCAGGTGATAGAGGTTGTACAGCGGAACGCGGTCACGCCAGCCCGGCACCAACGAGCGAGCGGACACATAGGCATCGTAGAACCCGTCGGGGAAGCCGCCGAACAGGCTCGTCATCGCCAGGTCGGCTTCAGCCCAGCCGAAGTGAGCGGCCGGATCGATCAGGCAGAGCGCCCCGCCCGGCCCCGGGATCACATTTCCAGACCAGAGATCGCCGTGAATCAGGCTGGCTGGTTGCGCGGGGATCAGATCGGGCAGGCGTTGTATCAATCGGTCGGCGGCGGCAATATCGGCCTCCGTCAACCAGCCCCGCGACCTGGCCCAGGCCAGTTGTGGCGCCAGCCGTTCATCGGCGAAGAAGCGATGGCCGTCCTCGGTTGTCGTGTTCGACTGCGGACTCCGTCCCAGGTAATTGTCGGCGACGGCGCCGAAGGCCGGTCCGACGTGGGCATGCAGCGCGGCCAGGCCATGCGCGAAATCCGCCCAGGCCCACGGCGCGCGCGGTGATGACTCAAGGTATTCGAGCACCAGGAAGGTCGCGCCGACCGCCAGGGGTTGCGGCGCCCGGGGCGCATCAACCACCGTGCGCAAGAGCCTCAGGCCGTCGGCCTCGCGGGCGAAGAGATCCGGCGGAGCGTCGCTCGCCGCCTTGACGACGACGCGCTCGCCGTTGGCGGCCTCGACCAGCCAGACCGCGAAGCTTCCACCGTCGAGCGGTGCGGCGACGCGGGGCTCCAGGCCCAGACCCACCAGCGCCGCGCGGATCGCTTCGGTGAGTGCCATGTGCTTGAGGCGTTACCCGGTCTGGCCGGGCGCTGACAACGCTGCAAGTAGGCCGCGGCAGGAGCGATCGACGAGTTCGAAGACCTGCTCGAAGTGGCGGGTCGAGCCGTAGTACGGGTCGGGGACGTCCCGGCTATGTGAAGCCTGCGGATCGAAGTCGCGCAAATAGCGAATCCTGGCACGCGCCGCGGCGTTGGGCGCCAGGCGTTCCAGGCTGCGAAAGATGTCGGTGTCCAGCGCCAGGATGAGGTCGAATCTATCGAAATCTCCAGCCCTGAACTGTTGGGCGGCACTGTCGAGGGCGATTCCATGTGCCCGAGAGACGGCTATGGCGCGCTCATCGGGAGCGTCGCCGAGGTGCCAGGCGCCCAGCCCGGCCGACTCTACGTCGAAATCGGCGCCGCGGCCGGCCTGAGCCGCCAGATGCTCAAAAACGCCGGCAGCCATCGGGCTCCGGCAGATATTGCCAAGGCAGACAAAGCAAAGTCGATACATTCGGGCATGGTATCATACCGACCGCTTGAACACCGGAGGCGTCCATGAAACCGTTACCTCCTCGCCCATCCGGCCTAAATCATGCAAGCTGGACCTCCATACGACCGATTTACGCGGCAAAGTCCCAACCCGGTCGTTAATGTATGAGGCGGATTGTTCGGCGCATGTGAAACCGCACGCCCGGCACGAACAGGATCGACATGACACCAGAGTGGGTTAAGGACGCCGTTTTCTACCAGATCTTCCCCGACCGTTTCGCGAAGAGCGCGACTCTGCCGAAGCCCAACGGGTTGGAGATGTGGGACGGGCCGACGACCGTCCACGGTTATAAGGGCGGCGATCTCGGCGGCGTCCGCGAGCGGCTCGATTATCTACAAGATCTGGGGATCACGGCCCTCTATTTCTGCCCGATCTTTCAATCTGCGAGCAATCACCGCTATCACACGCACGACTATTTCCGCGTCGATCCGCTCCTGGGTGGTGAAGAGGCGTTCAACCAGCTGATCGAAGACGCCCACCGACGCGGCATCAAGGTCGTGCTCGACGGCGTGTTCAACCACTCCTCGCGTGGGTTCTTCCAGTTCAACGACATCCTCGAGAACGGCCGCAGCTCGGCCTACCTCGACTGGTTCACGGTCAATGAGTTCCCGCCGAACGCCTATGACCACGAGCGACCGGCCGGGTACGCCGCCTGGTGGGGTCTGCACGCTCTGCCCAAGTTCAACGTGCACAACCCGCAAGTGCGCGAGTATCTGATGTCGATCGCCGAGTACTGGATCCGCCGCGGCGCGGATGGCTGGCGGCTTGACGTCGCCGAGGAGATCGCGGCCCCGGGTTTCTGGGAGGAGTTCCGCTCGCGGGTCAAAGCGATCAATCCCGAAGCCTACATCGTCGGCGAGATCTGGCCGATGGCCCGCGACTGGTTGCGCGGCGACCGCTTCGACGCGACCATGAACTACCCGCTGACCGAAGCCATCCTGGCCTTCCTATCGAACGGCGCGATCGAGCCGAAGCTCGTCGAAAACAAGGGCTACAACCCCGCCTACCCCCTCGACGCGCGCGGCGTGGCTGCACGTATCGGCGATCTGCTCCAGGCGTACCCGTGGGACGTGACGCTCGTGCAGATGAACCTGCTCGACAGCCACGACACATCCCGGGCGTTGACGATCTTCAACGGCCGGGTGGATCGGCTCAAGCTGGCCGCCCTGATGATGTTCAGCCTGCCGGGCGCGCCCTGCATCTATTACGGAGATGAGATCGGTGTCGAGGGCGGCATGCCCGACTACGAGGCGCGGCGGACTTTCCCGTGGGAGCATCCCGAGCGCTGGAACAACGACCTCCGCTCGCACTATCAGGCACTGATCCGCATGCGTCGCGAGAACGTCAGCTTGCGCCGCGGCGGCGTCCACATCCTGCATGCCGAACGCGACGTCCTGGTCTTTGGTCGCTGGTTCAACGAGGACCGCAGCCTCGTGGCCGTCAATCGCGCGGATACGCCTGTGACGTTGAGCGTGCCTCTGGGGGATTTGAACAACGGCGTGAGCGGCTGGTATTCGATCTTCGGCGGCAGCAGCGGCGTCACCCGCTCCGACGGTTCGCTCCTGATCAAGATCGGGGCATGCGAAGGCGTGATCCTCAAGCCACAGTACGGAGGATGACCGTAGACGACGGGCCGCTGCAGGCATCGGATATCGTAGAACGACGAAGGACGAACGACGAAGGGTGAATGGCCATTCACCCTTCGTCGTTCGTCCTTCGTCGTTCTACGATATCTGCGGTCTGCGGTCTGCCGTCTGCGGTTTGATCCGGCCGAAGCGCGGATCCTGTTCCAGGATCAGGCGGAGTCCCTCGGCCAGGTCGATGCGCGGCTCAAAGCCCAGGACGTCGCGCGCCAGGTTCAGGTCCGCCTGCATGGTGGAGACGCCGCGCGCCTCGGAAGAGCGATAGAGTGGCTCGATCCGGGCGCCGACGGCCGCAGATACAGCGGCCGTCAGGTCGCGCACCGAGGTCGAGCGACCACTGCCGACGTTGACGACATGGTCGGCCGGCGGTTGCGCGGTCATGGCCGCGATGAGCGCATCGACGACATCTTCGATGTAGACGTAGTCACGGGTCTGCCGGCCATCGCCCGCGATGACGAGCGAACCGCCATTGAGCGCCTGTTGCAAGAAGCGCGGGATCACGGGTGCATGCACGGCCGGCAGCGGTTGACCGGGGCCATAGGCGTTGAAGATCCGCAGCGTCAGCGTGTCGACACCGACGAGTTGCCCGATCGTGCGCACGTAGTACTCGGCGGCGAGTTTGCTGACGGCATAGGGACTGCCCGGCTGCGGCGGCAGGCCCTCATGCAGCGGCTGCGTCCCCTGCTCACCGTAAACGGCGCCGGACGACGCGAACACGACCCGCCGGACGCCGACGTCGCGCACAGCCTCCATCAGCGTCACAGTGCCGCCGACGTTGACGGTGTTGTAGTCGCGTGGAAACAGCACCGACTCTGGGACCGAGACGCGGGCGGCCAGGTGGAACACGCATTCGACGCCCTGCAAGAGCGACCACAACTTCGGGCGGTCATTGACGTCGCCGCGCGTGAGCAAGACCTGGGGTGACAGCCGTTGCGGATCGCCGGCGGAGAGGTCATCGAGGCCGCGGACGGAATGGCCCAGCTCGATCAGCCGATTGGTCAGGGCCGATCCGAGAAAACCCGCGGCGCCGGTCACCAGGATATTCATGCCGGGGATTATGCACCACTTTCTTATTCTCGCGGCCGGGTCGAGGCAGTATCATGGCCCGCATGTTCTACTGGCGTAAGCGCCTGGCCCAGATGGTCTGGGGGTTGTTGGCGTTTGTCCCGCTCTGGCTGCTCGTCAGCGGTCTCACCGCCCCGGTCGATCCCTTCGCGCGGATCAACACCCGTGTGCAGACCTTCACCCGTGGCATGGATTTCGACATCCTTGGCTGGACGATTAAGTCCGCCTGGGGCAAGCTCCTGCAGGCCAGCCTGGGCGAGCAGTTGTTCATGACCGAGGCCGATCGGTCGGACGTCGTCCGCGAGTACTTCGACCAGCGTCGCTCGCTCGACCAGGTCGAGTCGGACATCGCCGGCGTGTACGCCGACCCGAACGTCGGCGATCCCCTGGCGGCGACGTCAGCCAACCGGCAGGATCAGGCGCGGCTTCGGTCGCGCCTGGCCGAACTGGCGCCATTGGCCGAGGTGGTGTTGTCGGAACAGGTCTCGGTTGTGTACGCCGATGAGGGGTTGACCTTGCTGGGCCAGCCGGTGCCGCCTGTCTCGTTCGAGTTCACGCCGCTGCCGCTCGCGCTGATCATCTCGCCCCGCGATCACATCGAGCAGACCTGGCTGCAGCTGCTCGACGGCGGCCTGACCCTCGACACACAGGTCGCGCTTGAAGACAGAGTGGCCGGGCAGATCGACGTATCGGCACTTTCGTCGCCGGTTGGCGGGCTCGGCACCTACCCCACCATGGTCGCGCAGAGCAGCGACCTCAACTGGATCGCTTCTGTCGTCGCGCACGAATGGTCACACAACTATTTGACGCTGCGCCCGCTCGGGCTGCGCTATCTGGAGTCGCCCGAGCTGCGCATCATGAATGAGACGACGGCCACGCTGGTCGGCGACGAGATCGGGGCCGAGGTGATCGCGCGCTACTATCCCGAGTTGATCCGGCAGGAGTCGTTCGCGACGGTGCTGCACCGCGACGTCACCCCGCCCGCGCCGGGCACCGCGCGCTTCGACTTCCGCGGCGAAATGCACACGACCCGCGTTCGCGTGGATGAGTGGCTCGCCGCCGGCCAGATCGATGCAGCCGAGCAGTATATGGAAGAACGTCGGCGCGTGTTTTGGGATAACGGCTATCGGATCCGCAAACTGAACCAGGCCTACTTCGCGTTCTATGGCGCCTACGCGCCGTCTGCGGGCGGCGGCGCGGGCGGCGCAGACCCCGTCGGCCCGACCGTGATCCTGCTCCGCCGGCGCAGCCCCAGCCTGAGCGCCTTCCTCAACCACATCGCCTGGGTGACCGACATCGACGCGTTGAGGGCCGAGCTCGGGTTGCCGCCGAGATGACCGCAGACGGCGGCCCGCGGACTCGGCACCTACGAGGTTGGCACGGCGACGATGGAGGAAGTGACGTCAGTCGTCCCGCCGCGCTTACCGCAGGAACTCTCCTGGCCATTCCATTGAGGCAGACGACGACTGCCACGCCCGCATCGACGACTCCCTGCCGACACCCTTCCGGACCACCCTATCCCCCGCTTTTGTCGCGTGTCATCCCGTGCGCTCCACGCAGCGTGTCATCGAGCGCCTGGCCACGTGCGCGTCGCGTGTCATCCAGAGCGCCCCTGATCTACGCCATCAAGCTCGCCCAATGAGCGCGAAGGATCTCCTGTCGGACTCAATGGCCGTGGGCGACACCTGCTGAAGGCATGCGAGTCCGCGGAGGAGATCCTTCGCGCTCATCACGCGAGTCTGATAGCCACCGTGGCCAGGCGCTCTGGATGACACACAACGTGCGTGGCGAGGCGGGCCGGGCCGCTCGCTGACATGCGACACGCACGGGCGGCGGTCCGGCCACCGCGCGCGCATGTACGAGGCCGTAGGAACACCGGCTATACGCGCAGGTAAGCGGCGTGCGCACCACATCTCACACGTTCGAGTAAGAGCGATCTCGGCACCACCCGCCACGCGTCCATCCAGAGCCATTTCCAGGATGTGCGCTGGATTCCTCGTAACGCAGCCGATCATCATCAGGCCATGGCGCCTCAAGCAAGCGCCTCAAGCACCACGCCCTCGGTCTGCGCCTCAACTCGCGTCCAGCACGGTCCCGACCTTCCGAACGAGCCCGGGCCAGCCGCGGCCCATGCCTTCAAAGGCAGTTTTTCCGAGCGGCGAGTCGAGATCGAAGCCTTTGTGCTCGAAAAGCAGGCGTGTGCCTGAGCCTTCAGGCTCGAGTCGCCACGTGATGGTGGTGTTCAAGGTGCCTGGCGCGAACGAATACGACAGCAGACGTTCGGGCTCCACGGCGATTACCTCGCAGGGCTGCTGACCCCATGAGCCCATATCGAGCGTGAAACGGTGCCCCACTTCGGCCTTGACGTCCCCGGCGGCCCACCACTGCGCGTGAAGGTCAGGGTCGGTGAGGACTTTCCAGACGCGAGCCGGTGGATGTGGGATGTATTCGGTCAACTGGATCAGGCCAGGTTCGGTCATGGTTTCTCCTTGTCGAGCGTGCGCTTAAGCGCGTGCAACCTTCCGCGCCAGTACCGGGCGAACGGTTGCAGCCAGGCATTGATTTCGCCGAGACCCTCCGCGTTGAGGCTGTAGATGCGCTGTCGACCGCGCGCTTCTTCGGCCACAAGACCGGCCTCACGAAGCACCTGCAGATGCTCCGAGACGGCCGGACGTCGCAGATCGAACTCCTCGGCCAGCTCTTGGGCGATGTCGCCGGCCGAACGCGACTTTTCATTCAAGATCTCGAGAATGCGCCGACGCGCCGGGTTGGCCAAAGCCCCGAAGATGGGCTGCGATGTCATAGCCGAATGATATGTCGGATTTATCCGACGAGTCAAGATGGATGATCAGGAACGTTCACAACACGCTGACAGGACCGAGCAGGGAGGTTCAGCTGCGGCAAAGCATCCTAAATGAGGATCGGACCATTCGGGCGAAGGTGATCGGGGCGACTGAGCACCCACTGCACCCAATCGGCAACATCCTGATGCGTGAGGTTAGGCTGTCCGTCAGCGTCGCGAGGCTGTGTCTGCGCGAGGCCCGGCGCCAGCACGTGCACGCGGATGCCGTGCTCGGCGTTCTCGACGCGCACGACATCCATCAGCGCGTTGAGGCCGTGAAGCGCCACGCCATAGGCGCCATCGCGCGCATACGGCGCCAGCGACGAGTCGGACCCGACCGCCACGATCTGACCGGCCCCCTGCCCGCGCAGATGCGGCAGCACCGTGCGCAGGAGCAGGAACGGCTCGCGCAGATTGCTCGCCAGCACGCGATCCCACACGGCCACCGAGTGCTCGTGGATGAAGCCGCCGTTCCAGAACGGCGTGACCCAGATCACAAGATCGAGACGCCCAAACGACTGGATCGCGCTCGCCACGAGTGCTCCCGCCTGCTCCAGCGTGTCGATCGGGCCGGGCACCGCCAGCGCCTGTCCGCCAACCGTGGCGACAGCAGCAACCAGGGCGTCAAGGCGTTCGGCCACCGGACCCGACACCACCACGCGCACACCCACACGCGCCAAACCGACAGCGATCGCCTCGGCCAGCGGCGTGCTGCCGCCCGTCACCACAGCGACCTGCCCCTTCAACTCGCTCATCGCCCTTCGCTCCTCGTTCTTCGCCTCACGCCCGTCGCTGCCCGGCGGCGGCATCGCTGACCGCGTCACCGAGCAGGTTGAGCGACAGGATCGTCAGGAAGATCCCGAGACCTGGAAAGACTGTCAGCCACCAGGCCTGCCGCACGAACTTTTGGCCGGCGTTGAGCATCGCGCCCCACTCCGACGTCGGCGGCTGGGCGCCAAGCCCCAGGAAGCTGAGCGCCGCACCGGTGAGGATGGCCGCGCCGATACTCAACGTTGTCAACACCAGCAGCGGCCGCAACGCGTTCGGTAACAGATGGCCCAAAACGATGCGCGCGTCCGAGGCGCCCAGGGCGCGCGACGCCTCGACGTAGTTGAGTTCGCGGATCGACAGGACTGTGCTGCGCGTCAGCCGAGCAAAACCCGGGACGAAGGCGATACCGACGGCGATCATGGCGTTGATCAGGCCGGGCCCGAGCACCGCGATCATGGCGAGCGCCAGGAGCAGGTCAGGAAAGGAAATCAGCACGTCCATGGCCCACGACAGGGCGGCGTCGATCCAGCCGCCGAAATAACCGGCCACCGCGCCGATGAGGATGCCGGCCGTGGCGCCGATGGCGATCGCGATCACGCCGACCAGCAGCGACAGCCGTCCGCCGTGCAGGAAGCGCGTCCAGTTGTCGCGGCCGATGTTGTCGGTGCCCATCGGGTGTGCCAGGCTCGGCGGCTGCAGCGCCTGGCTGGGGTTGATCGCATTCGGGTCGATCGACGTCAGCCACGGCGCCGCCAGGCTGAGCACGACGAGCACCAGCAGGATCAGCGCGCCGATGCGCGCGCTCGGGCTGGCAAACGTCCGACGTGCGAGACGCACGTTGGGTGACTCGGAGCGCGGCGTCGGGGTCACGAGGTCGAGGGTCGTCATGACAGCCTGATCTTGGGATTGAGCAACATGTACGTCAGATCGGTCAGGGTGTTGATCACGACGTAGATCGAGGCCGTCACCAATACGACGCCCTGCAGCAGCGGATAGTCGCGCGATGCGATCGCCGACACTGCCAGCCGTCCGATGCCGGGCCTGGCGAAGATCGTTTCGGCGATGGCCGAGCCGCCCAGCAGATACGCCATCTGCAAACCCAGAAAGGTCACGACCGGAATCAGTGCGTTGCGCAAAGCGTGATGAAACACGACTCGGGCCGGGCCGGAGCCCTTCGCCCGCGCCGCGACGACATACTCCTGGCTGAGCACGTCCAGCAGGCTGGCGCGCACCATGCGCGCAATGATGGCTCCCTCGGGCAGGCCAAGCGTCAACGCCGGCATGACCAACGACAGGGGATCGTTGGCTTTGTAGATGCTCGGCAGCCAGCCCAGTTGCACCGAAAAGAACAGGATCAGCATCAGACCCAACCAGAAGGTCGGGATCGACAGACCGGTCACCGAGATGGCCATCGCGAGCGTGTCGGCCCAACTGCCCGGTTTGAGCGCGGCCAGCATGCCCAGCGGGAATCCGATTCCAAGCGCGACCACCAGAGCAGCAGCAGCCAACGAGCCAGTGTGTGGCAACTGTTCTGCGATGGCGCGCGCGACCGGCATCTTACTGGTTAGCGACACGCCAAACTCGCCCTGCACGGCATTGGTCAGAAAGCGAAGGTACTGCACCGGAAGCGGTGCATCGAGGCCCAACTGTGAGCGGAGCGCGGCCCGGGCTTCGGCTGTGACGTTGCGCGTGCCGAGCATGACGTCGACGACATCGCCGGGCACCAGCCGCACGATCGCGAACACAAGCACCGAGATGCCCAACAGCACGCCAACCGCTGTTACAAGTCGGCGTGCGAGGTAGCCACGCATGGGGTTGAGGTCCTCTTGTGGAGACGAGAGCGCCTACGGCGCGACGAAGGACGAAAGACGAACGACGAAGGTTGAATGGCCATTCAACCTTCGTCGTTCGTCCTTCGTCATTCGTCTTCCGTCATTCGTCCTCCGGCAGGCCGTTACGATCCCAACGACACGTCGTACAGCCACGGATAGCCTTCGAGATCGAAGGAAAAGTCCTTGACCGCTGGCGTGATCAGATACACGCTGTTGACCGTGAACATCGGCAGGACGAGCGCGTTGTCCATGATGAGCTTCTGCGCGGTGACGTAGTCCTGCAGGCGCTTGGCCTCGTCGGTCTGAACGTCGCCGTCGGCCAGGACCGCGTCGAGCTCGGCGTTGGCAAAGCGGCTGTAGGCCGCGCCGCCGTTGATGTTCTCCGAGTGAAAGAGCACGCGCAGCGGCGAGGGATCGGCCCGCACCCAATAGATGTACATCATGCTGTAGTTGCCGGCGCCAAGTTCATTGACAATGCCGGCGTCATCCATCGGCCGCATCGTCACTTCGAAGCCGGCCAGCTGCAGATAACCGGCCAGGAGCTCGCTGAAGGCCTCTTCCCACACCGGCGAGGTCGGATAGTCGATCGTCAGGTTGACGCCGTCCTTCTCGCGGATGCCGTCGCCGTTGCTGTCGACCCAGCCCGCCTCTTCGAGCAGACGCTTGGCCTCATCGAGGTTGTAGCGGTAGGCATTCCCCGAGGCTTCGTCGTACGACCAGGTCGTCGGCGAAAGCACGCCGTAGGTCGGGAGGCCCAGGCTCTTGAACGCCGTGGCGACGAGCTCGTCCTGGTTCACTGCCAGGAGCATGGCCTTGCGCACGGCCAGGTCGTTGGTCGGCGCCTTCTCGGTGTTGATCATCATGATCGCCGGGATGCCGGGCTGTGCGAAGGTCTTGATCTGCACAGTGCCGGCGTCGGCGAGTGCGATGGCATCGAGCGAGGGCGGATCGGCGACGACGTCGACTTCGCCGGTCTCGATGGCGGTCAGACGCGTGGCGGCATCCGGCAGGATGCGGAAGGTCAGGCCACCCAGAAGTGCCGGCCCGCTGTGGGCCGCGAACTCGGGCGCCCAGTTGTAGTCGGGATTGCGCTCGAGCACGATCTCGGTCTGCGACTCCCACCGCACGAATTTGAACGGCCCAGTGCCGACCGGGTTGCGGCCGTACTCGGCTCCGTAGGTCTCGAGCGCCGTCGGCGACGAGATGCTCAGCCACTGGCGAGCGGCATCGCGCAGGAAGGTCGGATATGACGCCGCGAACTTGATCGTCACAGTGTCATCGTCGACCACGGCGGTCTCGACATACTGATGGTCCTGCAGCAAGGTTTTGCCGCCCGACTCAAGCACGGCTTCACTCATGATGTGATCGAACGAGGCTTTGACAGCCGCGGCGTTGAAGGGCGTCCCGTCGTGGAAGGTGACGTCCTGGCGCAGGTCGAACGTGAACTCGCTGTAGTCGTCGTTTGGTTGCCAGCTGAGGGCCAGCGCCGGATGGAGCGACGCGTCCGGCCCCATCGCCAGGAGCGAGTCGAACAGGTTGATCAGCACAAACTGCTCCTGCACCATCACGGCATCGCCCGGATCGAGCGTTTCGGGCTCGGCACCGATGCCGACTCGCAGGGTGGCCCCAGGTTCGGCGGGGGCTACCGTGGCCTCAGGCGCCGACGTTGCTTCCGGCGCTGACGTGGCTGAAGCTTCAGTGGACTCCGGCGCCGCCGTGGGGGCCACTGTGGCGGGCGCCGCGCAGGCTGCCAGGAGCGCGGCGGTCAGCGTTCCAGCCAGGATGCGATTCATGACACTCTTCATCGTCCTCTCCTCCTCAATGTACAAAGCTCCATTGACCACTCACCCATGCGAGTGACCTTCTCACCGCGAATCGCGGGTCGATCTGGTGCGCGGCTGACCGTCGTGGGTACCTGTGCGCGCCACAGGAGCGAGCGGATGCATCGATGCGGCGCCCGGGCAAAAGTCCTTGCGAGACTCGGCGTTTGCCCATCACGGCCTGGCGTCTGGCCGTGCGGGCGCTCATCCGGCCAATCTTACAACAATCGTGTGGGGTTGTGCGTGTGTGTGCACGGTGCGAACGGCCGACAGCGCGAGGATTTGTCATCAAGCAGGGACTGACCCCGCAGACGCGCCATGGCCAACCCTTGGCGTCGAACGCGCTTCACGGACCGGGGGCACGATCCGGCCGGCCCACTATTCGGCGCCGCGCCAGGCAGTCAGGTACTTCTTGCGGTACTTCGCATCGGTCTCGGTGTCGATCAAACGCCGAGCCCTCTCCAGGACGGCGCGATCGTCTGTGGCGTCGTACAGCTGTCGCAGTGAGACAGCGATGTCGTGGCGAATCAGCCTGCCCGGCTTCTCATCAACTGCTTCCTCGAAGCGTTTTGTCAACCGAGCGATCACAACATCTCGCTGCTTCTTGCCTGCCAGACCGATGCGCCAGACAGCCTGAAGCGTATGCCGCGCCGTCACAAAGCGCTTGTCGTGGGTCACGGCCATGATCCGATCGATGTCTTTCAGGATCCGTTTCTTCGGGTCACTTGACGCCAGATTGCTGAGCAACTGTGCCGCGATGGTCCGACGATGGTTGCCGGGGTCGGTCAGCCCCTCCACGAGCGCGTCCCAGACGTCGTATGCCCATGACACAGGCTTCGCCGTCTGAGCAAGCATGGTGTTGAGCCGTTCGACAGTCAGACCGCCTTCAGCGTCGTCAAAGCTGGCGAGCAGAGCACGAGCTGAACGATGCATGGTTTCTCTCCGAACTGCCAGGCCGAGGAACGAGCATTCACCGCGGCCAGGCAGTCAGCAACGCCGCGAGCAGTGCGGTCCGCTCAGGCAGGCTGGCGATGATGACGTGTTCGCGCTCGGAGTGAGCGCCGTTGCCGCGCGGCCCAAGGCCATCGAGCACGGGCACGCCGAGCGGAGCCACGAAGTTGGCGTCGGAGCCACCGCCTGTGCTCCCCTCCCCGAGGGTCAGGCCGATCTCGGCAGCGATCGCCTGCGCTCGTCCGAACGTGGCGATCATGAGCTCATCGCGCGGCATCGGCGGTCGGTTGAGGCCGCCCTGGATCTCGATCGTCACGTCAGGCGTGATCGGCTTGAGGCCGGCTGTCCAGGCTGCCAGGCGCTCCGCCTCGGCCATGGTAGGCACGCGGTAGTCGATACTGGCGCGCGCCTCGTCAGGCACGACGTTGCTGCGCGTCCCGCCGCTGACCACGCCGACGTTGACAGTTGTGCCGCGCTCGTAGTCGGTGAGCGCAGTCGCCGCCAGAAGATGATGCGCCAGCTCGACGATGGCGTTCCGCCCATCCGCATGGTTTGTGCCGGCATGCGATGCGCGCCCGCGCACAATCAACTCGATGTCGCCGATGCCCTTGCGCGCCGTCTTGAGCGAACCATCCGACAAACAGGGTTCCAGACAGAGCGTCAGCGCATGTTGAGCCGCCAGCGTCTCGATGATGGCGCGTGAACCAGCGCTACCGGTCTCTTCATCGGAGGTAAGCAGGAGCGTGATCGTTCGATCCGGCCAGCGCTCCGCGCGGCGCAGCTCGGCAAGCGCAGTCAGGGCCATGACGACACTGGCCTTCATGTCGAAACAGCCCGGGCCGAAAACCTTGCCGCCCTCGACTCGCCAGGGTTGACGTGCCAGTGTGCCAGGCGGGAACACCGTGTCCAGGTGGCACATCAACAGGATGCTACCGGCAGTACTCCCTGATGCGGCTGGCCAGCTCGCCACGATGTTGTCGCCAAAATCTATCTGCGCGTCGATCGTGATCTCGGCGCCCATTTCGGTCAGCCGCGGCAGCAACGCCGCCGACAGATGGTCGACGCTCGCTTTGTCTGTCGAGGGTGATTCGATTTCGACCAGCTGCTTGAGCAGATCGATCATGGCATCGGTGTGCTTGTCGAAGTATTCGGGTCGCCAGAGGTCCGTCATGTGGGCGTGTGCTCCAAGATCGAGTATGCTTTGGGAAGGTGTCAGGTGTCAGGCTTCAGGCGTCAG
>CAYZRP010000073.1:0-23425 GCA_964480865.1 uncultured Anaerolineales bacterium
GTGGGGTGGCGGGGGCGGGGCCAACGCCCGGCCCCGGCCACCCCTCGTTTTCTCGACACTTCTCAACTGAGGCGATGAAGCCACATCCCAATGCGATGGCCCTGGCCCCAGCCGCTCCTGCAGATGGTGCGAAACTTGCAGCGAGAGGCCGATCAACGGATCCAGGTTTCGGATCCGCCCGCCTATGGAGATGCCATGAACTGGAATACGAGCGCGTTACGTACCCGCGGCTGGATCGTCGCGGCAACGGCCCTCTCGATCGCGAGCCTGGCCTGCAGCACGATCGCGGGCGGCCAGAGCGCCACGCCGACCCTGAGCGCCACCCTCCCCACTGAGGCGCCGGCGACCCGCGAGGCCGCGACCGAAGCACCGGCAACGACCGCCCCTGACCTCGACCCGACGGAGGTCGCTGACGCCACAGCCGTTCCAGCTGGCGAAGGCCGCGCCTGCTTCATTGTCAGCACAAACGGCCAGCTGCACTGCGTCGACTCGCGGGGTCTGACGGTCTACACGTCCGCGGACTTCCCGCTCGGCGACGACTACGCCAGCGACATCACCGAATGCGGCACAGGCTTCGCCATCGCGTACTACACCGACATCGTTCGCTTCGACGGCGTCGCCTTCGAGCAGATCCCGCTCGAACTGCCCGACGAGGCCTACGGCGTCGACACCGTCGCCTGCGATCCGGCCGGTCAGCGCATCGCTGTGGTCGCCACCGGCGGGTTCGTGTTGCTTTACGAAAACGACGAGTGGCAGACGTTCAACATGGCCGAGTACGATCGCGATGACGACCCGGACTTCACGGCCGTCGTCGACGTCGCTCTGCCTGACGATCACTCACTTTGGGTCGCGCTGAATTACAACGTCGCGCGCTGGGATGGCGCCGAGTGGCGAGTGTTCGAGAAGGGCGTCGATTGGGAGGATGATCTTTCGTTCACCGAACTCAGCCCGGCGCCCGACGGCAACGTGGTCGCGAGCTTTGGCACGGGCCTCCTGAGTTTCGAGGGTGGCACGCCGCTTCGTTTCGACAACGACGAAGCCGCCGGCGCCTACGGCATGGATGTGACGGCGGACTGGATCCTGGTCGGGCACGGCTTCGGCGCCTACCTGCTAGATCGCTCGGGCCAGACGATCGAATCACATCCTGTGGATGAGCGGCCAGAGCTCCCCTACGCCGCTACGATCTACTCCGTCGCGATCGACGACGCTAAGAGACTCTGGCTGGGCTCGACCTACAACCTTCTTGTGATCGATACGGACGGCACGTTCCACTCGTTCCGGATGAACAATACAGGCATGATGGACAGCGCCATCGACAGCCTGGCCGTCCAGGGCACGCCTCCGCTGCCGCCGTTGGTTGAGCAGCCCACCGGCGCTTTGACCGGCACCGTGCTCGTCGACGAGAAGCCGTTGGCCGAGGCACAGGTCGTCGCCTGCACGATCGACTTCGGCACCGACCCGGCCTGTTCGGGCGATCCCAACTACGTGATGGCCCAGACCGATGGCAAGGGTGTCTTCACCTTCTCGGATGTGCCGCGCGGCCGTTACACGCTGTACGTCGAGAAGTCAGACGGCGAATGGGTCTATCTGGCTGACGCCGACGGCTACTACCTGGGCGCGGTCTTTGTCGATGGCGAACCCGTCGATCTGGGCGAAGTCACCGCGTACAACTGATCTCCATGTATTGGAAGGGATAGCGGGCCGCGACGCAAAAGGGCGTCGCGGCCCACTATTTGGATTCAGGCCCTGGCGCAATCGGCTGCAAACGAGTCGATCAGGCCGCTGAACGCCTCAGGCTTCTCCCAGTGCGGGGCGTGCCCGGCGTCGGCCACGATCTGCACGGCGCCGCGCCAGAGCGTCGGCGCGATCAGGCTGTTGAGGTACGCGACGTTGACGAGTTGCTCGTGCTCGCCCTGCGCGATCGCCAGGGGCTGCTTCAACGATGCCACGACAACGACTTCGTCGAGATAGCCGTCGGGTCGGATGCTGCCACCGAGCCCGGCCCGCGCCTGACCATCCGTGCGGCGGATGTCAACGCGGAACGGTTCGGGCAACTCAGTCACACCGGGTTTGAAGAAGGCCGCGACATACGCGTCCATCTGCTCCTCGGTTAGATCGGCGGCGAAAGATGCGGCCATCGCGGGATGCGGCAGAAAGGCTTCGGCCATCGCCGGCGGGAACGCGATCGGTGGGGTGCCGTAAATGAAGAAGCCGGCGGCGCGCGGCAGGCGCGGGCTGGCCTCGAGCACGATGTGGCCGCCAAGGCTCCAGCCGACGAACACGGCGTCCTCAACGCCCAGAGCCTGAGCCACGCCGACCACAACGTCGGCATAACCGGGCAGGCAGTATGTGGCCGCAGGATCCGTTGGCCGGGCCGACTCGCCGTGACCGGGCAGATCCAAAGCGATCACGCGATGTTGCTGGCCGAGCGAGCCTTCGAGCTGCCTGACGAACGTCTGACCTGACGACGAGTTGCCGTGGACCAGCACGATCGGCGATCCTGTGCCGGTGCTTTCGCGCACTGCGATGGCGATACCGTTGACGTTCAGGGCCCGCGTTGACATCGTGATCTCCCCCTTGTGTGGTGGCCGCGCCGCGGCCGTGGTTCGCGCCATTCTATCCGAGGACCACACGCCTCAGCCGATTGCGGGGCCGACGAAACACTCCGTCCAGAGATTGACCGGGCACACCATAACCCGCCGACGAGCCATCAGGCGCCATCGATTACCTGGAGGGCGACCTCAGTGGCTGCTCCTGCGGTTGCGCCCAGGGCCCACAGAATCTGTTGGCGTTAGGTTTTTTTCGGTGTGCAGGCGCGACCTGTCGTTTTTTTTTTGCCGCGGATTGCGCAGATGTCACGGAAGGAACGGAATGCCACACCATCCGGTGGTTGCCCGGCCGACATCCGCGAAGTCCGCGGCCAGAATCCCCGCTGACAACTCGCTCGTGCCCGCTTTTTTTCGGTCGTTTTTCGCCGTCTGCGGTCCTTGGGTACAATGGGCCCATGCTTGAGCCCGTTTACGTCGGAATCGATGTGGGCGGCACGAACTTGCGCTCCGCCAGTTTCATCGGCCAATCCGCAACGCCGGCCCGCAAACGCAAAGTCCCCACCCGTCAGCCCGCCACCCACGACACCATCCTGGACGAGCTGGCGCAGGCGGTCGAGGCTGTGCTGCCGGCGGGCGTCTCGCATCCGGCGGCCGTCGGCGTGGCCATCCCGGGGCCGGTCAATCCGCGCACCGGCGTGATCGTGATCGCCACGAACCTCAAGGGCTGGGATAACCTGCCCGTCAGCGCGCGGCTTGGCGAACGGCTCGGCTGCCCGATCGTGGTCGGCAACGACGCCAACCTGGCCGCAGTCGGCGAATGGAAGTTCGGGGCAGCCGCCGGCTTCCACGACGTGCTCTATCTCACCGTCAGCACGGGAATCGGCGGCGGCGTGATCGCTGACGATCGGCTGCTCCTGGGCGTCAACGGCCTCGCCGGCGAGGTCGGCCACATCCAGGTCGAACCCAACGGCCTGGCCTGCAACTGCGGTCAGGACGGCTGTCTCGAAACCGTGGCGGCGGGTCCGGCCATTGCGCGCCACGCCATCGCACGATTGCAGGCGGGCGAGCGCCCGGACAGCGCCCTGCGCGCCTTCAACGACGGTGACGTCTCGCGCCTGACAACGCTCCAGATCGGCCAGGCAGCTGCGGCCGGTGACACGTTCGCCCGCGAGCAGATCCAGGTCGCGGGGCGGCGCATCGGCCGGGCCGTCGCCAGCATGGCCGCGCTCTTCAACCCGGCGGTCGTCGTCATCGGTGGCGGCGTCTCCTTCACGGGCGAGGTGTTCATGCAACCGGTCCGCGAGGCGGTCGCCGCCTCAGGTCTTCCGGAAACCTACTGGCGGGACATGCCCATCGTCCACGCCGCACTGGGCGATGACGCCGGTCTCATCGGCGCCGCCGCTGCCGCGATGGGCGCGGCCTGACGTCAACATGGCTCTTGCGACCCACCCCCCACGCGCGACTCGTTCGGGCGCCCACCTTGGGCGCCGGCCCGTTCGCGGCCAGGGGTCGCAGATGAAGTGGCACACTGCCGACGAGTAAGTGAGCGCCCGACGCGACGGCCAGGAAGCTGTCCCGTCGGTGGTCCGTCAGTTTGTTCACTCATCGGTATTGCAGCGCTGGTTCATCAGGAGGCCATCGTATGACTTCAGGTTCCATCCCCGTCACCCGTCTCAACACGCCCGGTCCGCGCGCTCAGGCTATTCTCGAGCGCGATCAGAAGTTCATCTCACCGTCGTATCCGCGCGACTATCCCTTCGTCATGGATCATGGCAAGGGCACCGAGGTGTGGGACGTCGACGGCAATCGGTATCTCGACTTCGCGGCCGGCATCGCGGTCTGCTCGACTGGCCACAGCCACCCGCGCGTCGTCAAAGCCGTCCAGGAACAGGCCGAGAAGTTCCTGCACATCTCGTCAGACTTCTATCACGAGAAGTGGGTGTCGCTCGGCGAGAAACTCGACGCCATCGCGCCGTTCAAGGAAGACGCACTCTCGTTCATGACCAACTCCGGCGCCGAGGCCGTCGAGGCCGCTATCAAGCTGGCGCGCTTTCACACCGGCCGCTCGCGCTTCATCGGCTTTCACGGCGGTTTCCACGGCCGCACGATGGGCGCCCTCGCCTTCACGTCGTCGAAGGCCGTGCAACGGCGCGGCTTCAACCAGGCCATGCCCGGTGTGACCCTTGTGCCGTTCCCGAACACCTACCGCCCGCGGCTGCAGTTCGACGCTTCGCGCGAGGACTATGGGCACGCGGTGGTCAATTACATCGAGAACGTGATCTTCACTTACGAGACGCCGGCCGAAGAAGTGGCCGCGATCCTGCTCGAGCCGATCCAGGGTGAAGGCGGCTACGTCGTCCCACCCGACTCGTTCTTCCCGAAGCTGCGCGAGCTGTGCGACAAGCACGGCATCCTGCTGATCGTCGACGAGGTCCAGAGCGGCATGGGCCGCACCGGCAAGTGGTGGGCCATCCAGCACTGGGGCGTCGAGCCCGACATGGTCTGCACGGCCAAGGGCATCGCCTCGGGCATGCCGTTGGGCGCCCTGATCGCACGCAAGAGCGTGATGACCTGGCCGGCCGGCGCGCACGGCAACACCTATGGCGGCAACCCGATCTCGTGCGCGGCCTCGCTCGAGACGATCGCGCTGCTCGAGGAAAGCCTGCTCGAGAACACGCGCGAGATGGGCCATTACGCCATGGACATCCTCGAGGAGATGGCGGCGCGCCACCCCTCGATCGGCCAGGTGCGCGGCAAGGGCCTGATGATCGGCGTCGAGTTCGTCAAGGATAAGGACACCAAGGAACGCGGTGTCGAGGTGCGCAACCGTGTGGTGCACCACGGCTTCGAGCATGGCCTGCTCCTCCTCGGCTGCGGTCGTAACACCATCCGCCTGACCCCACCGCTCTCGGTCAACCGCGACGAGATGGATGAGGCGCTCAACGTCTTTGAGCACTGCATCACGCTGGCGGAAAAAGAGACGGGATTGCTGTAATACGACGAAGGACGAAGGACGAATGTCGAAGGTTGTCTCACTCGTCCTTCGTCATTCGTCCTTCGTCACCCCAACATGGCCCCTGACACCCCCGCCACCCTGGGCTTCCACATGCCCGGCGAGTTCGAGCCACATGTCGGCTGCTGGCTCCTCTGGCCGCAACGACCATCAACGTGGCGAGCCGGCGCGGCGCCGGCTCGTTCCGCCTTCGCGCGGGTTGCGAGTGAAATCGCGCGCTTCGAGCCCGTGACCATCGGTGCACAGGCAGATCAAGTGGACGCTGCGCGCGCCATGCTTCCACACTCCGTGCGCGTGGTCGCTGTGCCGTCAGACGACTCGTGGATCCGCGACTCGGGCCCGACAGTGCTGCGCCACTCAGACGGTCGAAGGCTCGCCGTGCAATGGCAGTTCAACGCCTATGGGCATCTCTACGCGCCGCATGAGCGCGACAAAGAGGTGGCGGCACGCGTCGCCGATGTGGAAGGGCTTCCCCTGGTGAACGCGCCCTTCGTCCTCGAGGGCGGCGCCATCCACGCCGATGGGCAGGGCACGCTGCTGACGACCGAGGAGTGTCTGCTCCACCCAACACGCAACCCGGGCCTCACGCGAGCCGACATCGAACGGCTGCTGTGCGCCTACACGGGCGCGCGCCAGGTGATCTGGCTCGGCCCGGGCGTCGTCGGCGACAGCGACACCAACGGCCACGTCGATAACCTCGCCTGCTTCGTCAGGCCGGGCGTCGTGGCGCTGGCCTGGGAGCCGGATCCCGCCGACCCGCAGCACGCCGTGTCGCGCGATGCACTTGAACGCTTACAGGCGGCTCGAGACGCTCAGGGTCGCGCCATCGAGGTGCTCAAGATCCCGATGCCGCAGCCTGTAATGGTCACGGCTGACGATCTCGCGGACCCTGAGCCCATCGCGCGCGAAGTCGGCCAGCGCCTGGCGGCCAGCTATGTCAACTTTTACATAGCCAACGGCGGTGTGGTCGTTCCGACCTTCGACGACCCGGCTGATGACGTTGCCTTGCGTCTGCTTCAGGACGCCTTCCCCGAACGCCGGGTGATCGGCGCGCCGTCGCGCGAGATCCTGCTCGGCGGCGGCAACATCCACTGCATCACACAACAGATCCCGGCCTGAGCCCGGTGAATCAAAACGGCCTGCCGACGAGAACTCATCGGCAGGCCGTCGGCGTTCCGATCAGTTTTGTGCCACGGCCAGCAGGCCGCCGATGTGATCGGCCAGGGCGTCGAGCCCGTCGGCCAGATCGGTTTCGCCATCGGCGCGCACCCGTTGAGCCTCGCCGCGGATCAGCGCCAACAGATCCGGCGTCAGCCGTCCGGCGCGCTGCGCGACCTCCAGAGCGGCCACGAGGTCATCGGCCTCGAGCAGTTGTTGAAGGATGTCCTCGGGTAATTCGGCGACGACCGGCGCACTCCCGCGCGCCGGAGACGTCAGCGCCCCACCCTCCGAGATGGCCAGCAACCGTTGAGCGACGTCCGCCAGGCCAACGTTGATCTTGAGCGCGCCCTCGTAGCAGACACGCGCCTGCTCGATGTCGCCGGCCGTGACGTAGGTATCCCCCAGTGCCGTAAGGATGCTCGTGTTGTTCGGCTCCTCGTTGAGGAGTTCAGCGAGCAAAGGCAAGGCCTCTGCCCAACGCTTCTGGTCGCGCAGCAATTGGGCCAACCAGTAGCGCGCAATGCTGTCATCGGCGTTGAGTTCGATCGCCCGGCGCAGGCTGGCCTCCGCGGCCGGGCCGCGCGATTGAGCCAGGAGCGTGCAGCCCAGGCGGCAGTGGAGCACGCCGTCCGCGGGCCGCATCTCGATCGCGCGCTCGAAAGCCGCCAAAGCGGTCTTGACATCGTTGCCGGCCAACAGGGCCTCGGCCACGAGCGCAAACATATCGGCGGTCGCCTGGCCGCGCTGGATCCAGGGGCCAAGGATGTCGAGCACCTTCTGCGGATCGCCCTTGAAGCCGGCGTCCTGAGCACGCGCAAGGTCGCGACGCACCGGGGCCAGGCTTTGTCGACGGCGTTGGGCCATGACGTCGTTGTAGGCCTCGATCGTGCGGGTGGTGACGGCCTCCCAGCTACAGTGCTGCTGGATCCTCGTCCGCAATTCAGCGCGACGATCCACGTCTACGGCATAGTGGTCAAAGGCCGTCAGCACGGCGGCCTTCACCGAATCGACTTCGGCAGGGTCGCAGTAGTACGCGCCGTCGCCGAAGTACTCGGGCTCGGCGGCGCGGTTCCCCATCACCACGTTGCAGTCGGCCAGGGCGGCCTCGAGGCTCGAGATCCCCGCGCACTCCCACCAGCTCGGCAGAGCATGCACGCGCGCACCCGCCCGGGCCGATGCCAGCATCGCGTTGTCAAGCCGCTCGGTGAAGACCGTGCGCTCCGGCGCGAATCTGCGACACAGCTTCGCGTACTCGACGTTGACGTGTGCGCCGGCCACCACGATCGGGAGGTCAGTGTCGCGCAGAGCCAACAGCAGCATCAGCTGGTTCTTGCGAGGTTCAAGGCGGCCGCTCACCAGCACAAAGTCGCGGACGCCGTAGGCTTCGGCGAAGGGCTCGGGCGAGGCGGCGGGCGCCGCAGCGACGCCGGTCGGAATGCTGTAGGCGGCGGGCGCGTTCGGGAATCGCCGGGCGATCAGATCGGCCTCGCGGTCACTGATCGGGATGATGGCATCCACGCGGTCGAGCACCGCGCTCTGCAGGGTCTCGTACTCGACGGTGTTGCGATTGCGGCCCTCGCGGGTGAAGCGCCCGGCCGGCAGGAGGCCGCTGGCGATGCCGAGCAGCGCGGCCTGGAGCTCGTCGTCGGTTTCGACGATGCCGAGCGCCTCGGGCAGGACGCGCTCACCCCACAGGCTCTCGCTCACGTCCCAGTAGAACGGCGTGAGCACGATCGGGGCATCGCTCTGCGCGCGCACGGCCGACACCTGGCGCAGGGCAACCTGCGGCAAGAGCAGGTTGAAGACATTGACCAGGTCATAGCCGTCAGGATCGGGCGTCAACGTGCAGGCCACGTCGACGATGTGGCCGAGCGCCTCCAGGCCTTCCTTGAGCTTCAGCATATGCGTGGTGTCGCCGCCCGGCACTTTGAGCGCATCCGGGCGGTTGACGAACAGGATCCGCAACGATCCGGTCTTGCGTTCGCGGCCGGCCTTCGTAGCGGGGGCGGATGTCGGAGTCTTTGGCGCTGACGGCCTCAGCGTTGTCGGGACCGCGAAGCGCGACGCCCAGGCTGGCGCGGCATCGGTCAGCGCGCGCAGGCGCGCCAGCATTGCCCGTGCCGGGCGTTCGACGTTGAACTCACGCGCAATATAGGCCCGTGCTGCCTTGCCCTTGGCCCGGGCTGTGGCCGGATCGCTGACCACGGCACGCATGACGTGCGTGAGCGCTTCGGTCGACGGCTCACCCCAACGATGGCCCTTGAAGAAGTACGTGGCGCCGGCATCCTTCCAGCCAGCCTCGGCCACTTCGACTTCCTCGACGGGCAAGAGGTACGTGTGCTCGGGGCGCATGAACTCGAGGCTGCCGCCCCAGTTCGGGCCGATCACGGCGCGCTCCATCGCCATCGCCTCCATGAATGGGATGCCCCAGCCCTCGCCACGGCTCGGCAGGACGAAGGCGTCGCAGGCTGCATAGAGCGCCGGCAGTTGCGCGGCCGGTACGTGCTGATCGAGCAGGATGATGTGCGGGCTCGTCGCCCAACTGCGTCCCTGCGAGCGCAGGTGCGCCTCGATGCGCGCCTTGATGCTCGACTGCGGCTCACCGCCGCGGTACGCGCGGATCACCAGCGACACGTCGTCGCCAGGCTTGAACGCGCGCAGATAGGCATCGAGCAGGATGTCCCAGCCCTTGCGATAGGTCCAGTCGAACACCGACAGGAACGTGAAGCCGCGTTTGCCCGGGATCGGCCAGGGAGCCTGGAGGCCAGGCTTGTAGAACTCGGGGTCGAGGCCCGACGGCGTGACGAAGATGCGATCGGCATCCACACCGGAGCCGATGAAAGTGCGGCGATTGAACTCGCTCGGCACCCAGACCTCATCCATCGCGTTGAGCGGCTTCACCCACGTTTCGGGGACCCGGTCTGTCTCGAACATCGTGAAGCCGACGTAGGCGCGATGACCCGGGTTGTGCTCGCGCTGCAGGGCGTACACGTCCATGTCGTTCTGGAAGATGACGGGCTGCGCGAACGACACATACACGCCGGGCTCGGGCACGCGGCTGATCAGTCGGCGCCAATAGCCGCGCTCGGTCGGCGTGATCTGCTGGATGAACTTCGGCTCGCTGATCGAAGGCGTCACCTGCACGGCCACGCCGGCTGCATCGAGCGCCCTGATTGAGGTGCGCGCCATCCAACAATACCCGCTGAAGCCCAGCAGTGGCGTTTCCCAGTGCGTGCTCAGGCCGAGGCCGCTCGTCATCGGCGCGCTCGGCGCTGCAGCGGGCTCGACCGGCACGGCCACAACCGTCGGAGTCGTTTTGCGTTCTCGAATCAGGATCTGAAGCTCTTCCTGAAGGGCCTCGAGACCCTCCGTCAACTGCAGATTGCCGTCGCTGCGGGCCTGCTCGAGGTTGATCGTCAGCAGCGCCAGGAACGTCGGCGTGATCTCGGCGACATGTTCCTCGGCATACCCGAGAATATCTTCAGCGCTGACCAGGGCCTGAAAGAACGTGACCGTTCGTTCGAGTTCGGCGTGCGGCAGCGCCCCGCCGATGCCGAGCATGACACCGATGCGCTCGCACATCGCTTGCTCGGCGACGAGGTCGGGCTCGAACGGCCGCGGCTCCGGCGCCGACCGTCCGCCGCGACGCATGACGTAGCCCATCGGGTCGACGTAGCCGAGACGGTGCCACTTGTCGACAAGATAGCGTTGGTTCTCGGGTGAGCCGCCCTGATCGAAGGTCGTGGCGTTGGCCACGCCAGACTTGTGTTCGTGGTGCGTCAATGGCGCCTGCGGCAGGGCGTAGACCTCCCAGCCCGTGGCGATCGCTCGGACGCAGTAGTCATCGTCCTCATGCCAGAACTTGCCGAGCTTGTGATCGAACAGGCCGACCGTGCGCGCGGCGCCGGCGCGAACCCAGAAGCAAAAGCCGGTGACCACGTCGACGGGCGTCGGGCCGGTCTCTGGGGCCGGGAGCAGTTCGCGGTGATGGGGATGGACGATGAACGCATGGCCATGCGCGCCGGCGACACCGGCATCAGGATAGGCCCTGAACAACTGCGTGAAAGGTTCGGTCCAACCGGTGTGCACCTCGACGTCGTTATCGAGGAACACCAGCAGGCCATCTTCAGGCAGAAGCGGCAGAACCGTCTTGAGCAGGCGATTGCGTCCACCCGGGACGCCGTGGTTCTCATCACTGAGGTCGACGTGGATATGCGGCGCGGCCAGGCCGCCCAGCCAGGTCGGTGTAGCGTCGGTCGAGGCGTTGTCGAGGATGAAGATCTGGTGCGGCACCGACGTGTGCGCGGCCAGGCTCGCCAGACAGCGCTGCGTGTGCTCGAGCGCGTTGTGCGTCAGTATCGCGATCGTGATCGGTGTTGGCGTGACGGTCGTGCGTCCGACGATACGCTGCAGGCCCTTGCGATAGATGGCCTCGGTCTGGTCTACGATGACCTCGGCCGACAGCGTCGTCTCCACCAGGCGCCGTGCGGCAGCGCCCATGCGCTCGCGCAATCCTGCGTCGCTCAGCAGCGTCGTGATCGCCTGAGCCAGCGTACTCGCATCTCCCGGCGGGACGACCAACGCGTCCTCGCCGTGATGCACGTATTCGGAATTGCCCTGCCCGCTTGTCATCACCGTCGGGCGGCCGCAGGCGAGTGCCTCGAGCGCAGTGTGAGACACGTTCTCATAGAGTGACGGATTGACGCAGACGTCAGCGGCGGCGTATTCGGCCGGCAACTCTTCGCGCGCTACAGGGCCGGGGATCTCGAGGGCTTCCTCCGGAAGCCCGAGCGAGCGCGCCAGTCGTCGAAGGAACAGCGACGCGGGCACGCCATCCCAGATGGCGTCCCGGCCAAGCATGCGGAAGCGCGCCTGTGGGAAGTGCTTGTGCACGAGAGCGGCCGCGCGCACGAACTGTTCGGCGCCCTTGAGCGGCGAATAGCGATTGACGCACAGCACCACCGGGCGATCGTTGGCCGGTGGGGTCTCCAGCGGCGCAAAGCGCGTGGCGTTGATGCCATTCGGGATGACGATTACGGCGCCCGAATCAACCGCCCAACGTTCCGACAATCGACGCGCGCCGAGCTTAGACGGCGCCGTGACGACATCCGCGCGTTCGAGTGGCCAGCGCTCGAGTTCGTCGATCTGCAGTTCCTGGGCGTTGCCGTCGGCGTACTCGAAGTCGCGGATGACCCAACTCGGCGTCTGCGTGCGCACGACAAGGAGTTGATCGGGCCGCTGCGTGAACGCCCAGCCTTCTGCCGCCCACTCCTGGAACTCGACCACGTCGAAGTGCAGGGTGTCGTCGAGCACCGCCAGACGATGTGCCACGACACGGCTGTAAGCGCGCACCGAGGCCGGATCCTTGGCGTTAGGTCCGGCCAGGTAGACCTGGTGGACATGCACGCCGCCGTCGACCCACTCGGGCGGTTGGCCGGGATGGGCACAGGTCACCACGTGAACGTCATGGCCGCGCGCCGCCAGCCCATGCGCAACCGTGACGACATAGGCGCCGATGCCTTCGGTCGGTTGGCCGGGGGCTGGCCAATGCTGGGTGCCGAACGCAATCGTCAGCGGTTTCGTCGACGCAACGACGGTCTGCGGGGCCTCGATTCGCTGCGGTTGTTTCGCCACTCGACGCAGCACCATCAACTGGTCATCGGCGTAGCCCGTGTCGAAGTGGAAGCGCGCGATCTCTTCGCCTGTCCAGCCACGCTCGGCAATGAACTGGTCGAAGCGCAATCGCGAATAGTGGTTGTTATGCCAGGTTCCGTCGAAGTTGATCTGGTCGTCAGGAGATTGCGTGAGCGGGATGAAGAAGATCACGAACACTTCTCCGCGGCTGACGCGCAACATCTCTTCGAGCAGAGAGGCATAGTGCGTTTGGTGCTCGAGGACATGCCGCATGTAAACGACATCGAAGAAACCGTCCGGGAACGGTAGCTTATAGCCGTCGATCAGGTGCGGCTTCATCTTCGTGTAGTGCGCCGTCGCATGCTCGACGAACTTGTGGGTCACGTCAGCGCCGTAGTAATCGAGGCCGGGCGAGTCGAGCAGGCCATCACGCTCAAGGCCGCGATAGTCGATGCCGGCGCCAAAGCCGATTTCGAGCAGACGAACGCCTTGCCCATCTGAGAGACGGCGGCGCAGATAATCGCGCCAGACCTTGCGGCCGGGCGTGTCCATATCTTGGTGATCACCCCACAGATCGTCCGAGGCCAGAAAATCCTCCACGCGGCGATCCGCCATCAGTTTGTCCCAGTTGAAGTGATTGTTCATTGTGGATCACCGGCTCCATCCGGTTGTGCAGAGTGACGGCCTTGCGCGTCACGCGCCGTTCTAACCCAGCGCTGCCAGCCATCGTTCGGCGATGGACCTGGCTTCACGCGTGTTGGCTCGCTCGCGTCCGTCTTGCCCGAGTTGTCGGCGCAGGTTGGCATCCTGGGCCAGCCTGGTCAACGCGGACTGCCACTCGCCGGGCGCTTCAGCGAACAGGCCGCCGACACCCCAGGCTCTATAGGCCGCGCGCGGCGAGGCGACCCACGGGATGCGACGAATACCGGCCTCGAGCAGCTTGATATCACTCTTGGCGTTGTTGAAGTCGTTGTCGCACAGCGGCGCGAGCAGCACGTCGAAGTGAGCGAGCAGCGACGGATAGGCTTCGAAGGGCATCATCGACGCGAATGAACGACGCTCTTCTGGCAGGTCGGCGAACAGATGCCAGATGCCGGCGTCGCCGCCGATCACGAGTTGAGCTTGAGGCGTCTTGTGCATGAAGTCCACGACAGCACGCACGAGCAGACCGACGTCGGCGCGATGCGTCGGCGTGCCGGCCCAACCCACGTTGAAGGTCGCGCGCTGCGGCGCAGCCTGCTCCCACAACGGGTTCGACCGCGACCAGCCGTTTGGGATCACGTCGAGGCGATTGCACAGTGGTCGATAACGATCGGCCAACGCGGGAGTCGCCACGACGACAAGGTCAGCGAGCGCCAGTGCGGCCTCGAGGGCCTGCATGCGCCCGGGGTTGCCGGGGCCGACGCCACGATAGCCAGGATGATCGGGCGGGATCGCGTAGAAGTCGTCGTCCAGGTCGACCACCAGCCGTTTGCCGAGCCGGCGGATCTGCTGCATATCGCGCAGGCCGTTAGCCGAGAGTTGCGGTCGGGCGAATACGAAGGCGTCGTAGCGATCGAGGTCGAGGGCTGAGAGGCTGCGCGCAACCATGGCCGGGTTGCCGAGCGCGTTCAGGCCGGCCACCGGCACGCCCAGGCGGATGCCATCGGAGACTTCGCCGACGCCGAGGAATGCCAGTGACAGCGGCCGCGTCGCGCGAGCCGCCAGGCGATCTTTCAACCCGGCCAGCCTGGCTGCGTAATCGGAGCGTCCCCGGGCCAGCCCGAGAGAGCCACCGACCAGGCCCGGCTCATCGGTTGACACGGCGCGTTCTTCGACCTCGCGGGTCGTGGAGCACATAAAACCACTCTACGCAACGCCGCTTGCCGCGTCTGTAAACCAAATCCAAATGTGAACTAAATATCGGGTAAAGGGAGTCGAGTAAGGGGTGGGGTGACCGACGAGACGCGCGCCGCGATCGCCATGCAGGCGATCTACGGTGGCCGAGCCTGCACCCTTCCCGTCGGGGTGCCAGGCTCGCTCAAGGCACACACGTGTTGGGCCGATTACCGGACCCCATCGAGCCATTTCGGGGGCGGACCTTCAACGACGTTCAGCGCACCGCCCGGCTCGGGCCTCAGCCGACGTCCATATTGGGGCGGCTGGTGCTTCCTCCAGCGAACTCGCCGGGCTCGTTCGTCGTTTCGGCGCGGCTGTCGGCAATGAAAAGAGCCATCACAGAAGCCACCGCCAGGCCCACCCACGGCACTGCCCATTGACTGAAGTGGTAACGAAACGCGATGAGCTCGCCCAGCGACCAGGCTAAGGCCATCATAACTGGCCAGGTCCAGGCGCTGCGGATCCTCGTCCGGGCCAGCACCCACGTGGCAACGCCTTGGGCCAGCCCCATCACGATGCCGAAAGAGATCGCGAGCGAATTCGGGTCGGTACTCACGCGAGGGGCAATAACCGGACCGACGCGAGCTCCGACCGTGAAACCAAGAGCCGTCAGGATGACCCATGAGGCGGATAGGCCCCGCCACGACGTCGATTGCAGGACAAGCCACTGCGCCAGACCGATACAGGCTCCGAACACGAGATCGCCGAGGATAAGCCCGGCCGTCGTCAGCGGCCCCGAGAATTGCGCCGGGATCCATCCACCACTTGACGCACCCAGCAGGCTACCGATGGTGAATCCGACCGCATTCGCACCCAACCACTTAATGAGGAATATCACCCATGAACGTTGCATAGATGATAAATTGTATATTCCCATCTATAAAATAAACTAAATGTTTGGGAAAGAAACCGATCTGGCATAAAATCCCTTCGTGCTCCCTGACTTTCGCGTCCGCCAGCGGGACTACCTGCTCGAGATCTCGCGCGCCATCACCGAACAGCTCGATCTCTCGACGGTGCTCAAGCGCATTCTGCAGGCCGCCGTCGAGTTGACGGCCGGCCAGGCCGGCCTGATCGCCCTGCGGGAAGGCGGGCGCTGGCGCCTGCGCGCCTACGTCGGCATCCCCGACCAGTTCGTTCCGGCACTCGACCCGCTCCTGGCCGACATCCCCGACCAGGGCGACCCCGAGCGCTTCGAATTGCCTGAAGTCAGTCGTCGGCTGCGCCGCATCGGAGAGGCCGCCTCGCTCGGCCTGCTGACCGGCGTCGGCCTGCCGATGGTGGCGCGCAAGGAAGTCGTCGGCCTGATCTTCATCCTGCGCGGCTACGGCGGACAGTTCTCGGCCAACGATCGCACGCTGCTCTCGAGCTTCGCCGTCCAGGCGGCCATCGCCGTCCACAACGCCATGCTCTACCAGCAGGTCTCGACCGAGAAGCGTCGCCTGGATGCCGTGCTCGACTCATACGCTGACGGAATCCTGATCATCGACCCGGCCGGTAAGATCACGCGCTTCAACCGCGCGCTGAGCACGATCACGGCCATGCCGGCCGGCGACGCGCTCGGCCTGCATCACGATGACGTCATCCGCTGGGCACATCGCGAACGTGGATCGGATCTCAACGCCGCCATGGCCGACGGCTGGCCGCTGCCCGGCTCGACCGCCCCGCTCTACGTCGAAGGCGATCTGCTCCGACACAACGGCGGCATCGTGCCGGTCGGCGTCAGCTACGCGGCCGTCTTCGATCGCGAGGGCCGGCTCGTCAATATCATCGCCGACGTCCACGACATGACCCGCATCCGCGAGGCCGAGGAACTCAAGAGCACGTTCATCTCGGTCGTCAGTCACGAGCTGAAAACGCCAGTCGCCCTGATCAAGGGCTACGCCGAAACCCTCAGTCGCGAGGACGCGCGCTGGGATCGGGAGACCATGCGCGACTCGCTGGCCGTGATCGTCGACGAGGCCGACCGCCTGACCGAGTTGATCGAGAGCCTGCTCGACGCCTCACGGCTGCAGTCGGGTGACCTCAAGCTCAATCTCGCCGACGTGGCCGTCGACGCGCTCGCCCGACAGCTGATCGAGAAGTTCAAGACGCAGACGACCAAACACACCCTCGTCACGGACTTCCCGCCAGACTTCCCCGAGGTGCGCGGTGACGAGGAACGGCTTCGGCAGGTCATCGCCAACCTGCTCTCCAACGCCATCAAGTACTCGCCGGGCGGCGGCGAGATCCGCGTGACAGGGTCCGTCACGCCCGAAGCCATCCGGGTCGCGGTCAGCGACCACGGAGCCGGCATCGGGACACAGGATCTCCCCCACGTCTTCGACCGCTTCTATCGAGCCGATGCCGACCTGACCCGACGCGTCAAGGGCACCGGGCTCGGGCTCTTTCTGGCACGCTCGATCGCCCTGGCCCATGGCGGCGACCTCACGGCCCAGTCGGAGCCGGAAAAAGGCTCTACCTTTACGCTCACGCTGCCACGATACAATGGGGAACTTGCGAGCTAGTCGCGGGCGGTTCACCCTTCCCCCGATCGCGCCCGCCATCTCTACATTCTTTCGAGGAACGTTATGCCCCCAATCCGAACAATGACATCCTGCCCCAAGTGCCGCACACCCGTGCAGGTCGAGTTGGAGCAGTTGTTCGACATCACTCAGGATCCGTCGGCCAAGCAGCGCTTTCTGAGCGGCAATTTCAACGTCATCCAATGCCCGACCTGCGGCTATCGCGGCCAGGCCAGCAGTCTGCTCGTCTACCACGACAACGAGAAGGAACTCCTGCTCTCATACGTGCCGCTCGAGCTCGGCCTGCCACAGCCCGAGACCGAGCGCGTCATCGGACGACTGGTCAACGAAGTCGTCAACAAGTTGCCGCAGGAGCGCCGCAAGGCCTACCTGTTCAGCCCGCGACAGGCGCTGACCCTCAACGGCCTGATGGACTGGATCCTCGAGAAGGACGGTGTCACGCGCGAACAACTCGATGCGCAGCGCTCAAAGGCCCAACTGCTGCAGCGCATGCTGCAGGCCCCCGAGGGCACTTTGCCCGGTCTGATCCAGGAGCACGACGCCCAGATCGACGCCCAGCTCTTCCAGATCCTGTCGGCGTCGGCCTCCCGCACCGCTCAGAGCGGCAACAGCGCCGCCGTACAGGTCTTCGCCGGCCTGCAGCAGGCCCTGCTTCAGAACAGCACGTTCGGCAAGCAGGTGCTCGAGCGCCAGAAGGTCGCCGATGCCGCTGCCGACGAGCTGCGCAAGCTCGGCGACAAGCTCGGCCCCGACACGTTCATGGATCTTGTGCTCAAAGCCACATCTGACGACCAGCTCGCCGTCTACATCTCCATGGCGCGACCGCTGGCCGACTATGCGTTCTTCGAATCGCTGACCCGCCGCATCGACCGCAGCGAGGAGCCCGAGAAGAGCGCGCTCGCTCACAAACGCGAAGTGTTGCTGGCTCTCACGCAAGAGATCGATGCCGAGTCCCGCGCCCGGCTCGACGTCGCCGCCGGCACGTTGCGCAAGCTGATGGAGGCCCAGGATCTCAAGAAGGCGCTCAGCGACAACATCGAAGGCATCGACGACACCTTCCTGGCCCTGCTCGAGGATCAGATGGGCGCCGCCCAGCGCGCCAATCGGCCCGACGTCCTCGGCCGCCTGCAGCTGATCAACGGCCTGATCACGGATATGATCCGCGAGGCCGCGCCGCCCGAGGTCAAGTTCGTCAACGAACTGATGTCGATCCCGACCGAGGCGGAGGCCGAAGCGGCTCTCCGTGGACGTTCGGCCGAGATCACGCCTCAATTCATGCAGACTTTGAACTACCTGAGCACGCAGATGCGTGAACAAGATCAGGCAACGGCCGCTGACCGGCTCGACTTCCTCTACGGAATCGCCGTCCAGCTCGAGATGGAAAAGAACTGGGGCAAGTGAGCGTTTCCGGCGAGGAGGATCATCGATGAGCACCAACAGCAAGATCGGAATCGGCCTGGCCGTCGGGGCGGGCATCCTGGCGCTTTGCTGCTGCGCGGCGATCGTCGTGGCCGGCGCGTACGGCTTCGTCATCTCGTCGCGCAGCTCGACGCCCGTCATCCCGTATCCGACGCTCGACCTGATGACGGCGCGCCCCGACAACACAGCGGAGCCCGGAGAGACCCCGACCCCGTTCGCCACGGCTGAGCCGGGCGCGGGTGAAGACACGCTCGCCGCGCTGCAGGCCATCGACGTCCCGGCGCGCAATTTGCGCGAGATCGCCCAGCGCCTGCTGGGCACCGGCGAGATCCCGGAAGTGGTGTCGACGACGCCGGCCGACTGGCCGGTGGGCCAGGAGCTGCCCTTCGTGGCCAGCAACACCGACACCAACGAGAACTTCACGATCACGGCCCGCCTGATCTACAAGACCGAGAACGTCTACTTCTTCGCCGAGAACGGCCTTGACGTCAATGAGGGCGATGTACGCGCGCTGGTCGACGACTTCCAGCAGAATGCCTACCCGACCAACCGCGAGTTCTTCGGCGAGGAGTGGAACCCGGGCGTCGACGGCGACCCGCGCCTGTACATCCTGTACGCAGGCGGCCTGGGCAGCAACCTGGCCGGCTACTACTCCTCCAACGACGAGTACTCGAAGCTCGCTCACGACTCCTCGAACGAGAAGGAGATGTTCTACATCAACGCCGACAACGTGAGCCCGGGCGAGGAGTTCACGCGCAGCGTCCTGGCGCACGAATTCCAACACATGATCCACTGGCGCCATGACATCAACGAGACCTCGTGGTTGAACGAGGGCAGCTCGATGCTGGCCGAGCAACTCAACAACTTCGACGACGGTGGCGTCGGCTACAGCTACATCAGCGACCCCGATCTTCAGCTGACGACCTGGGGCGAGGGCGACAACTACCCGCACTACGGCGCCGCGTATCTGTTCATGTCGTACTTCCTCGACCGCTTCGGCGAGGATGCGACAAAGGCCCTTGTGGCCGATCCCGAGAACGGCATGGAATCGGTCGACGACGTCCTGGCCGCGCTTGGCCTCACCGGCCCTGACGGGCAGCCACTGACCCACGTCGACGTCTTCGCCGATTGGGTGGTCGCCAATCTCGTTGGCGACTCGTCAATGGGCGACGGCCGCTATGGCTACGTCCGAAACACCGCCGTCGACAAGGTCAACCCCAACGACACGATCGACGATTGCGCAGGATACAGCGAGAGCGGCTCGGTGGCCCAATACGGCGCCGACTACTTCGAGCTCGACTGCCCCGGTTCGTACACACTCAACTTCGAAGGCTCGGCCACGGTGTCGGTGGCGCCGATCGAAGTGCCCACCGGCGGGCATGTGATTTGGGGCAACCGCGTCGATGAGTCGGTGACCCTGATGACGCGCGAGTTCGACCTGAGCGCCGTCAGCAGCGCCACGCTGAACTTCGACGCCTGGTGGAGCATCGAGGCCGATTACGACTACGCCTACGTTGAAGCTTCCGGCGACGGCGGCACGACCTGGCAGATCCTCAAGGCGCCCGGCATGACCGACTCGAACCCCAGCGGCCAGAACTTCGGCTGGGCTTACACCGACGAAAGCGGCGGCTGGAAGACCGAGACGATCGACCTGAGCGACTACGCCGGCAAGAGCGTATTCCTGCGCTTTGAATACATCACCGACGCCGCCGTCAATCGACCGGGCTTCCTGGTCGACAACATCGCCATCCCCGAGATCCAGTACGCCGAGGACTTCGAGACAGACACCGGCGGCTGGGAGTTGATCGGCATGGCGCGCATGGACAACGTCCTGCCGCAGCGCTATCTCGTGCAGGTCATCCATCAGACGCGCGACACCGTCACGGTCGAACGCGTGCCGGTCGAGAACGGCGCCGGCAATCTCGCGATCGAGGTTGGCAATGACGAGACAGTGACCGTGGTGATCTCGGGGATCACGCCCGTCACCACCGAGCCCGCAGGCTACCGGTTCACGCTGAATTGACCGTCGAGGAACGCATGAACACGCCCATCCCGCGCCTCACCCTTGCCCGGCGAACTGGCGCCACCCTGCTGGCGATCGCGACCCTCGCCGCGTCGAGCCTGGCCTGCTCGACGATCAACCAGGGCCTCGTGCCGCAGCTGACACCGGTGCCGCCAGCTTACGACCCGGGCCAGGATCCGGCCAACACAACGCCGGGGCCGAACTCAGGCCTCGGTGAGGACAACGTCGGCCCGTTCGAGATCGAGGGCGGCCCGACCGTCGCGTCGCCGCGTGACGCGCGCGTGGCGATCGAGGCTGGCGAGGTCACGGCGTTGACGGATCTCGCCCCTGAGACCAACGACTACACGAACGAAGACGTCAACACCGTCCCGGGCATCCTGCGCTACACCATCAAACTCGATGGCGAACAGAAGGCCCTGCTCCACTACGGCTGGTGCGCCAAAGGCGAGGACGTGCTCGCCCAGAACCTGGCCGACATGGCCATCGAGTTCCGCATCGGCGACACCGTGATCCCGCCCGAGCAACTGCTGGTCGGGCTCAGCCAGCAACCCGATGTCACAAGCGGCGACACCCTGGTCTGCCAGAGCTTCTACGCCGTGATCTATGACTGGCCCGAGGGCGACACCGTCCTCGAGGTCGACGTCGACTTCACGACGTCGGTCTTCGATGGCCTTGACGACTACGGGCCAGGCCTGCAGCAGATGATCTACACGGTCACGCGCTGAACGTCCTGCACCGCAAAAACAAAACGGCGTCCGATGGGACGCCGTTTTGTTTTGGACAGGAAGGTCTTCAGCGTTGCGTGTAGTGCACGTCAGCCAGGTCGCGCAGACGCGCGGCCGCTGTCTCGGCGGTCAGATCGCGCTGCGGCTGGGCAAGCATCTCGTAGCCGACCAGGAACTTCCGCACGGTCGCGGAGCGCAGCAACGGCGGGTACCAGTGCCCGTGCAACACCCATTCGGGATGCTCGGCCCCATCCGTCGGCGCCTGATGCCATCCGAACGAATACGGGAACGAGATCTCGAACAGGTTGTCGTACTTCGACAGCGAGCGACGCATCACGTCGGCCAGGGCCGCGAACTCGGCATCGGTCAGGCCATGCAGGTGCGCCACCGGACGGTGCGCCACGACCATCGTCTCAAACGGCCAGACTGCCCAGAACGGAACCAGCACGGTGAAGTGATCGTTGGTGCAGACGATCCGTTCCTTCAGGCGCAACTCCTGCTCCACATAGTCGACCAGCAACGTCCGGCCGTGCCGGGCCAGATAGTCGCGCTGGCGTTCCAGCTCGATGGCGACGATGTGCGGCACGTTCGAGGTCGCCCACAGCTGGCTATGCGGATGTGGGTTCGACGCGCCCATCGACGCGCCTTTGTTCTCAAAGACCTGAACGTAGCCGACGTGCTCGAGCGCGCCAAGCTCGCGGGTCTGATCGGCCCAGGTGCGCAGGACGGCCTCGATCTGCTCGTTCGGCAATTGCGGCAGGCTCAGGTCGTGTCGCGGCGAAAAGCACACGACACGGCTGTTACCCGACACGGGCTCCGAGACGAACAGGTCGGGCGCGCCAACCGCTGCGTCGGCGAAGCCTTCAGCCTGCGCCATCCCCTCTGGGGTCAGGAGCGCAGGGAAGTCGTTGTCAAAAACGTAGGTGCCGGTGTACGACGGGTTGACGATCGTGCCGCCGACCCGGGTGTTGCCGGGGCACAAATAGCAGGTCGGGTCATGCGCCGGGATGGTCTCGGCGGCCGTCTTCTCGACCTGGCCGAGCCAGGGTCGTTTGGCACGATGTGGGGAGACCAGCACCCATTCGCCGGTCAACGGGTTGTAGCGTCGGTGTGGGAGATCGTAGTTCATCGGCGGCGATTGTAGCAGGCTCGTGTGCGGTGTATCATTGCACTTCCATGACTGCCCTCGGCCGCGGCGCCGTCCCCCCTGTCCATCGCGCCAACTTCACCGCACTGTATTGGGACATTTTCTGCTTCGGCATCCTCGCCGGCACGGCGATCAACTTCCTGCCGATCTTCGCCGTTCGCCTTGGAGCCGATCCGTTCCGCGTCGGTCTTCTGACCAGTGGCCCGGCCTTCGTCAACCTGCTCCTGTCACTGCCAGCCGGACAGTGGCTGCGACACCGCGACGTCCTGCGCATGACCCAGGTCACGGCGTTCATCAACCGTTTCGGCTACCTGTTGATGGTGGTGCTGCCCTGGCTGCTGCCGCCATCGGCCGTGCTCGACGTCTTGCCGATAGTCGTCGTCGGCATGGCCTTGCCGGGCGTGATCCTGGCAATCAGCTTCAACGCGACGTTCGCCGAGGTCGTTCCACCAGAGTGGCGCGCCCTCGTCGTCGGCCGGCGGAATGCCGTGCTGGCGATTGCCTCGACCGTCGCCTCGCTGGCCGGCGGTCAACTGCTGGGGATGTTGCCCGAACCGCTCAACTACCAGGTGTTGTTCATAATCGGTGCGCTTGGCGGTTTTGGGAGCGCCTACTTCGTCGCGCGTGTCAGGCGCCCTGAACCGTTTCGCGGCGGCGACGCTGCCACTCAGGCGGCCCAGGCGGGCCGCTTTTCGCGTTGGTTGAACCGCGCCCGGATGCGCGATGCCTTGCGCCTCGATCTCGTTCGCAGCCGCTTCGGCGTGCTGATGCTCGCGTACCTGGTGTTCTACCTGGCGCAATTCACGGCCATCCCGCTGCAGCCGGTGTTCTGGGTGCAGAACCTGCACCTGACCGACTTCGAGATCGGCATCGGCAATGCCCTGTTCTATCTGACCCTCATGGTCGGCTCGCTCGCCCTGGCGCCGCTGACAGCCCGCTACGGCATGTACTGGCTGATGACCATCGGCAGCGTCCTCTACGGCCTTTACCCGCTCATCACGGCCCAGGCTCAGGATGCGTGGTTGTTCTATTTTGTATCGCTGTTGGGCGGCGTGATCTGGGGCATCGCCGGCGGCAGCCTCACCGGCTGGCTCATGCAGGACGTGCCGGCCGGCGACCGCCCGGCGCACATGGCGCTGCACAACGTCGTGCTCAACCTCGGCACGCTGGCCGGCACATTGCTCGGCCCGGCGCTCGCCGATCTCGTTGGCACCCGCGACGGTCTGTGGATCTCGGGCTGGATGCGCGTGGCGGCCGGCATCATCATCGGCATTCTCGCACGGCCGCGACCGCCACGCGAGGGTGGATCGGCGTAACGGCGCCGGTTGCGGGAAGAGACGAATGACGAACG
>CAYZRP010000073.1:23525-34010 GCA_964480865.1 uncultured Anaerolineales bacterium
CGCAACGCGGGGAGACAGCGCTCTGGGTGCGCGCGACGCGGGGAGACAACGCTCTGAGTGACACGCAACGCGAGAAGCAGCGCACTGGGTGACGCACGGCGTGCGACGCAGATCGGTCAGATGCGCCAGGCGTCAAGAACAAGCAGGTCACGGCCCAATGCCCGCTCGAAAGCGGGCTCGCATGCTATTCTGCCATCGCGATGCTATACGCTGACGATGAACGACAAAGACTCGACAGGCATCCAGCCTTCGTCACTTGTCATTGGTCATTCGTCGCTCTTCGTCGACGGACCCGGCTCGCGATCATCCCTTCAACCCCGTCATCTTGATGCCCTCAAGGAAATACTTCTGAGCGAAGAAGAAAATGACGATCAGCGGCAGCGTCGTCAAGGTGGCGCCGGCCATCATCAGATGCCACTCGGTGAAACGCCGCGTGCGAAAAGCATACAGCCCGAGCGAGAGGGGATATTGTTCCGAGTCGGATAGGAAGATCAAGGGCATGAAAAACTCATGCCATGTCCACAGAAACGTAAAGACGGCCATCACGAGGAGAGCCGGCCGTACGAGCGGCAGCATGATCTGCCAGAAGATGCGAAACTCGCCGGCGCCATCGACGCGCGCCGCATCAGCCAGTTCGGTCGGCAGCCCTTGATAGAACTGCCGCATCATGAAGATGAAGAACGCGTTGCCGAAGAACGCCGGCACGATCAGGGGCGCATACCCGCCGAGCCAGCCCAGGGCTCTGAACAACAAGAAACTCGGCACGAGGGTCACGACAGTGGGGATCATGAGCGTGGCTACCGTCACCCCAAACAACAGGTCGCGCCCAGGGAAGCGCAGCCGCGCAAAGCCATAGCCGGCCGTGGCGCACGACAACACAGTGCCGATGGTGACCGTCGTGGCGTAGAAGAGGCTGTTCCCGAAGAACTTGATGAACGGAAAGCCCGGGTAATTCGCGGCGGTCAGGAAATTCTCCCAGTGCAGCGTCTCTGGCCACCAGACGATCGGCACCGAGAACACGGTCTCCTTCGTCTTGAGCGCCGTGATCACCATCCAGGCGAAGGGCGCGACGAACACAAACAGCACCACGATCAGCACGGCGTGACGCAACAACGGCACGATCACCTTTCGCCACAGCGCGCTGGGCGCACGGGGCGCGACGGTATCGGAGTGGGTTGTGTCGGCTTGCATGCGATCGGCTCGCCCCCTGTCAGATCGACGACTCGTCGGTCTCGGTGAACACCCAGACCCGCGCCGAGCGGAAGATCACGGCCGTGATCGTCAACACCGCCGCGAACAACAACACAGCCTCGGCCGAGGCATAACCCATCTTGAAGTAGCGGAAGGCATTCTGGTATATCACGACCATGTACATCAAGGTCGATCCAACCGGGTCGCCCGCCGGACCTCCCACGACCAGCGCCGGACCGAAGATCTGAAAGGCCCCGATGACGCCCATCACCAGGTTAAACAGGATGACGGGTGACAGGAGCGGCAGACTGATATGCCAGAACCGCTGCCACGGCCCGGCCCCGTCGATGGCAGCTGCGTCGAGCAACGCGCCCGGAACATCCTGCAAGCCCGCGAGGAAGATGACGGTCGACGCGCCGATGCCCCAAAGACTCAGGAGCGCCAACCCGGGCTTCGACCAGTTCGGGTCATTGAACCACGCGGGACCCGGTAGACCGATCGACCGCAGCATCGTGTTG
Organism: uncultured Anaerolineales bacterium; assembly: GCA_964480865.1. GTDB lineage: Bacteria > Chloroflexota > Anaerolineae > Anaerolineales > UBA6663 > UBA6663. The sequence goes on from CAYZRP010000073.1 coordinate 25,235, forward strand.
ATCAGGCCGGCGCGCGGCTCGAGCATGACCATGAACACGATCGTGCCCGCGACCGGCGGCACGATCGACGGCAGGTAGAACAGGGTTCGGTAAATCCCGATCCCGTTCGCGCGCATGTTCAGCAGGACGGCCAGCGCCAGCGAGAGCACCAGGCCGAGCGGCACCGACAGCAACGCATAGATCGCGCTGTTGCGCATCGCATTCCAGGCCGTGCCATCGGTGAACAGCAGCGCTTCGTAGTTCTGCAGCCCGATCCACCTCGGCGGCTCGAGCACCGAGTACTCGGTGAACGAGAAACCGACGCTCGCCACGACCGGATAGGCAGTAAAAGCCAGTAGCCCGATCAACCAGGGCAGCACGAACAGAAACCCGGCGAGCGCTTCGCGTCGCCGCATCGGGCTGTACTCGCGAAACGGGTTGCGCCAACCTGTCATCGCTTTCTCTCCCTATCGAACGTGTTGGTTCGCCAGCAACAGGAGTGTCTCACCGGGCTCCATCTCCAAGCCTGGCACCTGTACACGGATCACGCGGATCACGGCTCCATCCGTGTCGTCCGTGCGATCCGTGTACAGGCTCATGACGACGCAATCACACCATCAACCGCCCGCCAGCGTCTTCTCCAGCTCGGCTTGCGTGGCGGTCTGCGCTTCGGCCAGCGCTTCCTTGGGCTTGGCCGCCTTGCTGATGATCTTGCTGGCAGCTTCGCGAATGCGGTCGTTGGCGAAGTCCTGCACCGGAGAGTTCCACATCGGTGTGGCGATGTCGAGCTGGCTGCGGAAGAACGCCGTGACCTCGGCCGCGAAGTCCTGGCCGCGCTTCTCGATCGTCACCTTGGGGATCAGGTCCTTCGACACAAGTCGGTTGGCCGGCAGGTCCGGGATGTTGTCGAACCAGACCTTGATGCCTTCCACCGACATGTAGTCGAGATACTTGAAGGCCTCGGCCACGTGCGCCGAACCCTTGGGGATGACAAGCCAGTTCGGCCAGTAGCCGGAGACCGACTTGCTGCCGCTCGGCCCGACCGGGAACTGAGCGACGTTCCACTTCTCCCAGCCCTTGAACTCGGCGCCATACATGTCGCCGTTGAGCCAGAAGCCGTCCATGTGCATGGCGAGGCGACCCTCCTGGAAGGCCGGCGGGCGGCCGTTGCCGTCAGCATAGGAGCCCCAGTTGTCCGAGGCCGTCACCTTGACCCAGTCGCCCTTGTACTGCTCATCGAGCCAGTCGACGAAGAACTGCATCAACTCAACGTTCTGATCCGAATCGATCGCGAACTTGCTCGCCGCTGTGTCGTAGAACTGCCCGCCGTTGAGCGCCACCCAGATCGTCAGTTCGACCGGATCGACGCGCGGCATAAAGCCCGCGCTGACCAGCGTGTCACCGTCCCACTCGACGAACTCGGCCGACAGGCGCTTCAGTTCGTCGAAGGTCTTGGGGAACGAGTCGCGATCTGACGGGATGCCTTTCTTCTCGAGCGCCTCCTGGTTGTAATAGATCGCGTAGGTGCCAGCCGTCGCCGGCAATCCATAGGTCTTGCCCTTCCACTGACACGAGGCGAGCACGCCCTCGGGCCAGTTCTCGACCTTGGAGTACGTCGAGTTCGCCATCAACTCGTCGAGCGGCTCGACGGCGTTGCGCGCGGCGAAGGTCACGGGCGACGTCCACAGGATCGTCGAGTCCGGCGGCGTGCCGCTGGCGATGTCGGCCAGCAGCACCTGGTTATAGCTGTCGCTCTCGGTCGTGCCGCAGCGGACCTCGCCGACTTCGATATCGGGGTTGGCGGCCATGAAATTCTTGCCGATGGTGTTGAACCCTCCGCAGAAGACGTCAGAGCCGCCCGGCGTCCAGAAACTGATCGGCACCTTGGCGCCGCCGGTTGCGGCGGTCGCGCCTGCTCCGGCCGTCGGCGCTGCCGTGCCGGCCGATGGCGCGCAGGCTGCCAGGGCCGCGGCGCCACCGCCAAACCCGGCGAGTTGCAGGAAAGCCCGCCGGCTGAAGCGGGGCCCAACAGGGGGTCTTCGATTGGACAGCATGGTCTCCTCCTTGATCGAAACGGTGATGTCTGAGAGATCGAGACGGTCGCTCAACTCGCGTCGGTCTTGCCGGTGGCCTCCGCCGCCTGAGCCGAGTCGCGCCGTTGTTGCCAGCTGGTCTGTTGCTGAACGAGCCAGTAGAAGTCTCGGGCCACCGCACGCTTCTTGCGCGGTGCGCCGAATGCCATGATGTACGCCCGCCGCGGCTCAGCCGTGCGGTTCGGGCCTGTGTAATGCAGCGTCCGGCTGTGGTGGATCGTTGCGCCGCCCGCGGGAAGCGGACAGGCCACGGCGCCGGCCGAGCGCGCGACGGCGTCATCGACCTCGAGCCCGATCACGCGCGGGTCGTTGCCGATCGGGTGATGCGGCACGACGTCGAGCGCGTGCGACCCGGGGATGAATTGCATGCAGCCGTTGTCGACCGTGGCGGGCTGGAGCGGGATCCAGATGCTCAGTTCGTCGTACTCGAGGTCAGGCTCCCAGTACGCCTCGTCCTGATGCCACGGAGTTGCGGCCTCGCTGAACGGCGCCTTGCGGATCGCGTGATCGCCGCGGAAGGCGACCTCGGGGCCGAGCAACTGGCGCACGATCACCTCAGCGTTCGCGCGGAACCGCGTGGCCGCCAGCTCGGGCGCGTACTTCGACGGGTTGAGGATCTGAGGCAGCACGGCCTCAGCCCCATCCTCGTCGGCGCTGCTCAGATCGAGGTGATCGCCGACGTCGCGGCCGGCCTTGATCGCGAAGAGCCTGTCGTAGATGTCGCACAGGCTGGCGACCTCTTCGGCTGTCGTGATCGCCGGCAACTGGAGATAGCCTTCGCGGCGGTAGAACGCGATCTGGTCATCCGTAAGCCTGAGGGTCGGGTCAATCATGGGTGGCCTCCTGTACCAATGTCGAATCCAGGCGCTGAACGATCGTCAGCGCCGCACCGAATAACGCAGCATCCGGGCCGAGGGCCGCGTGCCGGATCGAGAGCTCGCGGCTCGCGTCGGCCCAGACGTGTGCCCGGGTTGCCGCGACCAATGTCTCCCAGTACAGGCCATCCACGCTCCCCAACCCGCCCCCCACGATCACCACTTCAGGATCAAGCACGTCCACCAGCCATCCGAGCCTGGCCCCGAGCGCCGTCGCCGCCGAGACGATGACGTCGCGCGCCAGTGCGTCGCCGCGCAGAGCGGCCGCCAGCACATCCTCGGCGCGTTCGGCGGCGCGGCCGCTTGCCGTGCGATAGCGCGCGGCCAGCGCCGGCCCTGACGCGACCTCTTCGAGCGCGGGCCAATGTGTGTTGCCGCAGCGCGGGCACGGCACTGCGCTCGCCTGGGTCGACAACACCAACGCGTTGCCGCGCGCACCGGCGTACGGCCGACGGTCGAGCACCAGGCAACTGCTGATGCCGGTGCCGACACTGATGAAGGCCTGCGACGCGTGCCCGCGGCCAGCACCCCACACAGCCTCGGCGAGGGCGTGAGCGCGGACATCGGCTTCGATCACCGTCGGCGCCAGCTCGGCGAAACGCTCCTGCGCCGGAAGGCCGACCCAGTCGACGGCATAGCCGCTGCGCACCGCGCCCGAAAGATCCACAAGCTCGCACACGCTGACGCCGATGCCGACTGCCTCACGCCCGGCGCGATGCGCGTCGTCGCGAACACCCGCCGCGAGCGTGACGGCGGCATCGAGGATGGCCCTTCCGCCCTCGGCCCTCGGCGTCGGCAGGCTACGGCGATCGATCAGGCGACGGGCGGTGAGGTCAACCAGCCCGGCCGCGATCTTGGTTCCGCCGACATCGATACCGATGACGTATGAGCCCATCGCACCCCTGCCGTCAGGGCGCGGCCTGCGCGTCGCCCGACGTCGCCCGGTACAGCGGAGCCACGCCGAACATGAAGCGGACGGGCTCGTTCGAGACGTTGTAGTACTGGTGCGTCACGCCGCCCGGCACATAGAAGCCGTCGCGCGGATTGAGCTCGAACCAGCGCTGGCCGTTGTTCTCAGGCACCCGCACGTTCAGGACGCCGTCAAGCACGTACAGGCTCTCATCGCCGCCATGCGTGTGAGCGTCCACCTGTTGGCCCGGCTGCAGCATGATCTGCCCGACGGTGAGGTGCTCGGTCGCGACCCACAACCCGACCAGCGCCGGGTGCGTTTCGCCTTCGAGCCGCCACATCAGGTCAGACTCGCGCAGCACCGTAATCGACTGCTCGGCTTTGGCCTCGTCGCGGTCCATCGGCCAGCGCCCGAGCCACTGATCCTGCGTGTAGCGCGAGGTCGTCACGTTTGGGCGGGTCCGTGCATAGGCGCCAGACGTGCCTTTTGAAGGCGGCGGCGCGAACAACTCGAGGACACGCAACGGCTCGGCGCTCTGATTGAACGCATGGTGCCAGGTGTCGCGCCGGAAGAAAGCGGCCTCGCCGGCGCGCACGAGGTGGACCTCGCCGGTCTCAGGGTTCGCCAGCGCCATCTCGCCGCCGAGGACATAGTAGATCTCGTCAGCGGCGAACACTGTGCGGTATGAGTCGGAGTGGCGGAACGCGCCGCCGGCCGGCACGCTGAAGACCAGCTGATGGATGCAGTCGCTCGAGACGTAGATCCAGTCCGCCACCTCGCCCGAGGTGACGTCGCCCCACAGGTGGCGTGTGGCCGATTGATACGGGATGTGCGCCGGGCCGTCGAAGGTCGGCCGCGGCGAGGCCGAGTAGCCCATGATCAATCCGTCCGGTCGTGAGCGAGGTGCGCGGGCACCGTCGCGGAGCCGTCGTCGCCGAAGACCGGCGGCGTGAACGTGCTGACGATGTCGCGAGCCTGGCCATCGCGGCCGGCCTCCTGCGCCTTGATCATGATCTCGAGGACGTGGTACGAATGCTCGGGCGTGACGATCGGGCGCTTGCCCTCGCGGATGCACTCGACCGTGTGCCGCAGGCCGTCGACCCAGGGCCAGGTCGGGTCGGTCTCGCCGAACACCTGCCACGCGCCGACCTGGTTCTGCCAGAGCTCGTAGCCGTTCGGATCCCAGTCGTCGCCCATCATCTGGATCGTGCCGGTCGTGCCGTAGATCTCGACGGCCGGGCAGCGGTACTGCTGGATCGTGAAGCCCGTGGTGACCACAGCGTAGACCGCGTTGCCGAAGTCGATCAACACGTGGGCGTTGTCGACGGCCTCGACCTTCATGAGCTCGTCTTCGACGACGCGCTCTTTGATCGCGGTGCCGGCCATGGCCGTGACGCGCTTGGCCGGGCCGAGCAGGCCGGTGAGGGTCGTGACGTTATAGACGCCCAGGTCGAACAACGCGCCGCCGCCGGGCTGATAGAACCACTGACCCCACCACGGTCCGGCCCAGCCGTACATGGCGCGCGCGAGCTTGACCTCGCCGATGTCGCCGTTGTGCAGGCGCTTCCACATCGCCTGATAGGTCTGGCTGAGGACGACGTGCGGCGCCGGGACGAGCATGCCCTTGCTGGTGCGCGCCTGCTCGACGATGCTGGCGGCCTCTTCGAGGGTGACGGCCATCGGCTTCTCGACAAGGACGTGCTTGCCTGAGGCCAGCGCCGCGCGTGTGATCGGGCCGTGGGCCGGCATTGAGGTCAGCACCAGCACCAGATCGACGTCGTCCATGGCGAGCACGTCTTCGTAGTTCGTGGTGAAGCGCTCGACGCCGTACGAGCGGGCGTAGTCGCGCCGGTCGGCCTTGATGTCGCAGGCCGCGACCACGCGCGCCTGGCCGCGCCAGTGCAGCTGATCGGCGAGGCCCAGATATTTGCTCGACACGCTGCCACACCCGATGACGCCAATTCGAACTTCGTCACCCATAGGTCCTCCGATTCCTTTAAGACATCGGGAGTACCCCGATGTGTTCCGATGTGTTCCGATGTGTCTCGATGTCCTCGGATCGACGTGCCTAGCGTTCCCTGAGCACGACGCTCAGGCGGTTGCCATCGCTTCGATCGGCGCTGTGATGCCGCCGGCTTTCGACGGTGAACGAAAACTTGTCGCCGCGGTACAGCGCCTTGAAGGCCTCGACCGGCCTGTCGTCTTCGGTGTACGTCACGCCGTCGAGGAGCAGCAGCGACGCGCCGGCGGGCACGTCGAGCAGCGTCGCTTCGTCAGCGCGGGCGGTCGTGAGTTCCATGGTCTGGCTGGCGTGGTGCAGGTGCAGGCCGAAGCGCTCCTCGAGCGCCGCGTACAGCGAGGTAGCCGCCAGATCGACCTGCTCCAGGCCAGGCGCCAGGCTCCGCGCGACATAGACGGTCTCGAGCAGCAGCGGCACGTCCTGCGACAGGCGCAGACGCACGATGCGCGTGGCACCCTCGCCCTGGCGCAGCCCGAGCCGCACCGACACGGCCTGCGGCGGTTCGACCAGGGCCTGCTCGAGGACACGCGACGAGGGCGCCTGGCCGTGCGCCAGCATCTCTTCGGTGAAGCCGAGCAGATGCAACGTGTTGTGGGTCAGCTTGGGTTCAGCGACGAAGGTGCCGATGCCAGGTCGCACGATCAGGCGACCCTGACGAACCAGGTATGTCAGCGCCTGACGGGCGGTCATGCGCGAGATGCCGTAGCGGTCGGCCAGGTCTCGCTCGGAAGGTAGCTGGCTTCCGGGGACGAGCTCCTGCGACTCGATTTGCTCGCGAATCTGCTCCGCGAGCTGGTAATACAGCGGGATCGGGGTGTCCTTGCGGATCGGCATCGTGGTCGGTTATACCGGTCTAGTGGTATATACCGGACATGATAGAACGAGAATCGGGTTTGTCAAGAGTTTTCAGGTGTCAGGCGTCGGGCCTCAGGCGTCAGTTCACGCAACTCGCTGGTCTTTCCGCGGCAGCGTCAGTTGAGGCCTGACGCCTATCTACGACCGCCCCTGACCCGCCCTTAACGCCTGAGCCAGGGCCACGGCCTTGCCGGCATCCGGGGCGTAGCCGTCGGCGCCGATCTGGGCGGCGAAGAGGTCACTGACCGCCGCCCCGCCGATCATGATCTTGACGCTGTCGCGCAGCCCGGCGCCAGCGATGGCCTTGATCGTCACGGCCATCGCGGCCATGGTCGTCGTCAGCAGCGCCGACATCCCGATCAGGTCGGGCCTGTGCTCCTCGACGGCCTTGACGAAGGCCTCGGGTTTGACGTCGACGCCCAGGTCGATCACCTGGAAGCCGGCGCCCTCGAGCATCATGGCCACCAGGTTCTTGCCGATGTCATGCAGGTCGCCCTTCACAGTGCCGATGACGACCGTGCCGGAACGCGTCATGCTGCCCGGCTGCAGGTGCGGCTTGAGCAGCGCGAGGCCCGCCTTCATGGCCATCGCCGCGATCATCATCTCCGGCACAAAGGCCTCACCTTCCTCGAACTGCCGCCCCACCTCGGTCATAGCCGCCATCATGGCGGAGTCGAGGATCGTCGCCGGATCGATCCCGGCCTCGAGCGCCGCCGCGACACCCTGCGTTGCGGCCCTGTCATCGCCATCCACGATCGCATCGAAGATCACGCTCAGTTTCTCGTCCATCGTCCTGCCTCTGTGCTCAGGCCGCCGGATAGCGGCCGAATTCTCTCGCCGTGGCGTACATGGCCTGCAGATTGGCCAGCGGCGTACACGGCGCCAGGTCATTGGCCTCGCGCAGGATGAACCGCCCGCCCTCCATGATGCCGGTGCTCAGGATCCGTCGCACTTCCGCCGACACCTCGTCGGGCGTCGCACTGACCAGGAGTGTGGCCCGCGGCCCGCCCATGATCTCGACCTCGGGCCCCAACGTCTCGCGCATCTTGCCGAAGTCGATCGGGAAGCCGGTGTCGAACGAGTAGGCCCCGATCTCATCGCGCAGCAGCCTGAAGTGCCGCGTCGCGTCGCCACACAGGTGGATGTTGATCCGCTCGGCAGTGGTGAGCGCGGCCTTCAGCCGCTGATGCACGGGCAGCACGAACTCGCGCACCATCTTGGTGCTGATCATCTGGATCGCGTCGTCGGCGAAGCCCCACCACTCCGACGTCTCGGGCAGCCCGAACAACTTTCGATGCGCCAGGATGCGCGCGATCGTGCCCTCCGTGATGAAGTCGAGCAGTTGCTTCACATACTCAGGGTCGGTATAGAGATCGGTGAACAACTCTGGCCCGCGCAGGCTCTGCGCGACAGTGAACGGCCCATCGGTGCCCAGACCGAACGGATCGAGCCTTACGGGCCGATCCAAATACGTCAGGCCCTTGTCGACCCGCTCGGCCATGGCCGCGTGCAGGCGGTGCCCGTCGGCAAACACGCCGCCCGTCAGCGGATCTGGCTGGCCCTGATCGAAGAGCAGGTGCTTGCGGTCGCCGGCCAGGATCGGGCGCGTGTCGGGCATCTGGCCTGCGCGGTACTCGACCGGCGCACCGAAGAAGCCCGCATCGAAATAACGCAGTTGATCGACGGCCACGACAAACTGCTCAGGCAGACCCGCCACGTCATCGCAACACGGCGCGATGTGCTCGGCGCGCCACGCCGCGGCCCGCAACTGCACGTCCAACATGGTCTGCGCGTCCGTCGAGTATGCCTCGAACGTGATCGCCTCGCCCGGATTGAAGCTGTCGTCCAGCAAATAGAAACGCGCATCCGCCCACAACGTCACCGGCACGCGGATCGGCTTTCCGGCCTTATAGGCAGCCCACACTTCCAAGGCTTCTTCGTTGTGTTGTTCAAACATGTCTTTCAGTCTGGTGGTCTGGTGGTCGGGTGGTCGGGTAGTCAGGTGGTCGGGTCGTCAAGCAATCGACTACCTGACCACTCGACG
>CAYZRP010000074.1:0-33760 GCA_964480865.1 uncultured Anaerolineales bacterium
TTGTGATGGCGGAAGGGGCTTCTCAACCGCGCTACTGGATCTGGGCCGGCCTGACGTTTTTGGCCGGGCTGATCGTCATGGCCATCCGCTCGCGAGAAGCGGCCGGACCGCGCGACGTCTCTCCGGCGTCCTTCAGCGAAGCAATGCCGATGCCTGGACGCGACTCTTCGACCAGGCCGGCATGACCGACACCGATGACCGAGATCACCTGAGGTCATTTGCCGTCCTCAGGGTGAGGTGGCCCAGACCAGCCAGTGGCCGTCGCGATTGATCAGAACGATCTCGGGCAAGGCGTCGGGTATGTTCAGGTCGGCTGCCGTGCACGCCTCGGGACACACCAGGACACGCCAGCTGATCTCGTTGGTCCAGGCCAGGCAAGCGCTGCTGACCTGACTGGCAAACATGCCTCCACCCGTCCGTTGCGGATCGCTGTAACGCTCGGGCGCAACCGCGTACGGCTTCTGTTCACCCGCATCAAGCCGATACCAGTAGGCCGGGTCCGTTGCGGAGCGCGCCACGGCGAGATCGTCTGAGACGAACCGGTGGATGACGGCCAGGGCGGTCTGGCGATCGAAAGCCATCGGCCAATAGACGCCCGTCAGGTTTGGGCACAACTGACCGGCCGGGAACGACACGCGCTCTGCTGGTGACAGAGGCGGGAGATACACGGCGGGCAATGAGGCCGACTCCGATTCCGGGGTCGGTGTTGCGTCAGGTGGCGCAAAGACACCCAGTTCCACGTAGGCCCAGGCCTCGCTGCGCTGCGCGTAGAACGCGATCATGTCTTCTGATCGGAGCGGGTTCGTCGGCCCGCCCGCACAACAGACGTTATGGCTGATGCCCGTATAGTCCGTCGGGACCTCGACGCCGTCGTACCAGAGCCCAAAGGCCTCGCCCCGTCGATAGAAGAAAAACGGCGCGTCAGCGATGAGATGGATACCGAAGACCTCGTCGTATCCGAGCGCCCGACTGACCGATTGGCCGTCACGGATCACGTCGGAGACCAACTCAATGTCGGCTGAAACGGGACGGGCATGGGTGACCTCGAGATACCAGTGGCCATCGTGCACCAGCAGCCGGTCAAGCATCCCCACACCGCGTGTCTCAGGCGGATTCTGGAGCACGATGCGGTCATCGACGGTCACCGTCAACTGTTCCTTGTAGCCCGCGTCGGTCAGCAAGACTTCCACGCGAGCGATGATGAACGTATCTGCGGTGGCGGCGATCAACTGGCCGCCCTCGCCTGCGTTGTAGTCGACGAGGCCGGGCCAGACGAGCGCCCGCTGATCCCGATGGCGCTCCAGAACGGCCTCCATCGAGGCTGCGGCCGGTACAAAGGGATCCGGTGGCAGGTAAGGTGACTCGAGATCCCACTGCTCGATCGTCAGACCCGGCGGGAGTTCGAACGCGGGCTGCGGCGGTAGAGCCGCTGTCGCGACCGGCGTGGCCGTAGAGGTCAGCGTGGGGGTCGGGACCGCGGTGCGGGTGGGCGTCGGGGTAGGGCGTGAGGTCGATGTCGCGCTCGAAGTGGGCGTGTCGGTGCTCCCAGGCGGGGTCGGTGAAGGTGTCACAGACGCGGGCGCCGCGCAGGCAACGACCAACACGGCAGCCATCGCCATGCTCAAGCCCTGTGTGGCGTGCGTCGACATTGCGGTTGGTCCCATAATGTGACCTCGAATGAAATGTATGAGTGCGGCGCTCACCCGATCATTGCGATGGGCCACCCCGTGACAACCGATCGAGTTGTCGGTTTGTCTCGCGTTGTTCGGCCAGCACTTGTTGAAGCGTAGCCAGGACCTCGCGTTGCAGGTGGACTTGCTCCTGAGCAGCCGCCGCAGCCGCCTGTTGGCGTTTGACGAGCCGTGCGACAAGCAAGATCAGGAAAATCGGGCCAGATACGATGAGCGCAATGAGAAGGCCCCGCACCACGTACACGAAAAGAAAGGGGATGTTCAGTTCGGTCATGTCATCCTCGAGCGACGGAAATATAAGGAACGACCGTTGGCGGTCATCGAGCCGGGGCGCTCATGCAGCCCAGAAGTCGCCGGGGCCGAAACCGATCGCGATTCCGTTCGAGAAGCTGTGGGTCAGAATCACCCACAGCGAGAGCACACGCCCTTGGACATCGGTCTGGAAGCTTGCACGCCAGGCGTTTTGAGCGACGACGCGGGTTTCGATGGCCGTGCGCGCGGCCCGCAGGATCGCGGTCAGCGACCCTTGACGTTGTGCCTCGTCCTCACCCAGCGCCGACCACAACGCCTCAGTGACATACACAGGCACCCATGCGGAGCCTGCGGCTGTGCCCGGGTTCCACGTCGCGATGCCCGGCGCCGTCGGCTCGAAAGCGAAACCCGCCGTCGCCGCCCGATCGGTCACGTCCACAAGCCTCACGGTCGTCATCGGTTATCTCGTGAACGCTGCCACTCCCAGAAGTCCGACTCGGTCCGGGCGCCGGCCAACGCCGCTTCGTAGATCGCGAGGCCCGTCACCTGGTCGCGGTAGCCCTCACCTTCACGGAAGACGTGTTTGAGGTTCAGGACCACGATCGGATCGAGCGAACCCAGAGCCTTCCGCAGTGTCTCAAAAGCCTCCCGCCGTTCGGCGAAACGCTGAGGGCCTTCGCCCCACAAATCGACTTTCCAGCGATGCCCCCCCGTAGTCCAGCCCGATCCCCCAGAACAGGCCTGCCGAGAAACCCGGCAGCCCGCGCGTGAAGTGATTCGAGTACGAGGCTTTGACGACAGCATACGCGCCGACAAGGTCGGCGCCCACCGAAAAGAAACGCGCCGTGTCGCCCTCGTCGTCCAGCTTGACGTACAGGTCGACTTCGTGGCGCATCATCAAACCCAGCGCGGCCGAGCCCCCGACCCGCACCTCACCGAAGGCCTCCACCCGCCGCAACAATCCGCCGGCCTGCAGCAGCTCGTTCGCCTCGGCCTGCAAACGGGTCGCCTGGCCCAGCAGGTCTTCGTCCTGATCAGTCATCGAGCGGTTCTCAACACAGTGCGCCCATCATAGTCTGGTTTTGGCGGCAGCCGGAACGACACAGTCCAATCGTCAAGGACGCCCGGGTGATTTCCACCAAGAGACCGGGCGATGCGGGAGCTTGGAGCGGAAGTCGATGTCCCGTGGGCACCTTGTAGGCCCCAAGCCGGGCGCGCGCGAAACGGCGCTGGGCATCGGCGTGCCTCTCAATCCGCCCGCATCGTCGCCAACAGGTTGATGCCGGCCTGTTCGGCGGCTTTGTAGACAGTGGTGATCGGCACGCCCTGCTCGGAAGCGATCCGGCGACAGTCTTCGTACTCGGGGGCAGCGGCCAGGGCCTCGCCCTGCAGTAACTTGATTTTGACAGCGACCTCGCCGAAAGGCGTGGTCACGCCAACGATCCGGCGCTCGGCTTCATGGCGCGCGATCGGGCGCACGCGTACGCCAAAGGTCGTGGTCTCGCGCAGGATCACGTCCGCCAGCACTTTCTCGCGATGCGCGGGCGCGATCACGCTCAGGATGGTCCCCAGGCGGTTCTTCTTCATGTAGATCGGCGTGGTGAACACGTCGAGGGCGCCGGAGGCGAACAGGCGCTCCATGACGTGGCCGAAGAACTCGGGGTTCATGTCGTCGATGTTCGTCTCGATCTGAACGTGCGAAGCGTCCATCTCGACCGGCCGCTCGCCCAACCACAACCGCAGGATGTTCGGCCAGGCCAGGTCGCGCCCGCCCGCGCCGCAGCCGACGCGTTTGAGGGTCAGGGCCGGTTGCTGGAAGGTCGCCAGGGTCGTGAGGATGGCCGCGCCGGTCGGCGTCACCAGCTCGATGCCGTCGCCCCAGTGCCGGGTCGGCGCGCCGGCCTGAGCCAGCAGCGCGAGCGTCGCCGGTGCCGGAAGCGGGATCGTGCCGTGCTCGGAGCGCGTCGAGCCGCCGCCGAGCGGCAGCGCCGAGGCATACAGTTCGTCGATGCCGAGCAATTCGAGGCCCACCACTGCCCCGACGATGTCGATGATCGAGTCGACAGCGCCGACCTCGTGGAAGTGAACGTGCTCGAGCGGAACCCCGTGCACCTGGGCCTCAGCGACCGCCAGGCGCTCGAAGACCTCGCTGCTGCGTTGCTTGGCCGTCGCCGAGATCCCGCTGGAGCGGATGATCGCGAGGATGTCCGGGAGGTGCCGCAGCGGCGGCGCGCCGAGCGTGGTGACGCGCATCAGGGTCGCACCGACGGCGCCCCGATGGACAGGCTCGGCCTCGATATCCCACTCGCCCGGCAGCGCCAGTTTGTTGAGCTCCGCGCGCAGTTGATCGACGTCGAGGCCAACGTCGGCCAGGGCGCCGAGGATCATGTCCCCGCTCGCGCCCGAGAAGCAATCAAAGTAACCGATCATTCCCCCTCCTGTTCGAATGCTTCGACGAGCCAGCATGCCCACAGCACCCACCGGATGCTTCGCCACGGTTTCTGTCACCGCTCAGCCGAAGCAAGACGCAATTGTCCTGGGAAGCAGCGCGGTTCTGGCTGCACATCACGCTCAGGGCTATTCGTTGAGGCTGCCGGTCCGATAGCCGGCGAGGTCGAGCGTCACGAAGCGATAGCCGAGCGCGCGCAGGCGCTGGGTCACACTGGTGCGGATCCCGGGCTCAGCGAGTCTGGCGATGTCGCCCGGCGGCACCTCGATGCGGGCCACCGGCCCATGGTGCCGGACGCGCACGTGCCGAAAGCCAAGATCCATCAACACCTGCTCGGCGCCGTCGACCTGGCGCAGGATCTCGGGCGTGATCCGCGTGTGATACGGGACGCGTGATGACAGGCAGGCCGCCGACGGCTTGTCCCAGGTCGGGAGCCCGAAGTGCCGCGACAGGATCCGGATCTCGCTCTTGGTCAGGCCGGCCTCGCGCAACGGGCTGCGTACACCCAGCTCCGCCGACGCCGCCAGACCCGGCCGGACGTCGCCGAGATCGTCAACGTTCGTGCCATCGACGACGTGCGCCATGTGGGACTGCCGCGCGACATCGAACACCTCCGAGAACACGAGATGTTTGCAGAAGAAACAGCGATCCGTCGGGTTGGCGGCGTATTGCGGGTCGGCCAACTCCGTCGTATGGACCAGCCGGTACGGCACATCCAGTTGGGTGAGGAAGGCCTGGGCCTCTGTGGCTTCGCGCTCGGGCATGCTCTCGGAGAGGGCCATCACGGCCAACACCTGGCGCGGCCCGAGCGTCTCGAGCGCGACCTTGAGCAACAGCGTGCTGTCCACGCCGCCAGAGAACGCCACCGCCACGCTGCCCAGCGCGGTCAGGCCGTCGCGCAAGGCCTGCAACTTCGCCTCGAGGTCGGCAGCCAGGGGGGCCGGCTCGGAAAGGGACCCGAGCAAGTCGGATGTCGAAACCATGCCAGGGGCGGTCATCGAGCAGGTTCTCCTTGCGCGCACAACGCATTGATCCGGCCGGCCAGGAAGCCGGCGCCAAAGCCGTTGTCGATGTTGACGACGGCCACGCCCGGCGCACAGCTGTTGAGCATGGCCAGCAACGCGGCCAGGCCCGAGAAACTCGCGCCATAGCCGACGCTGGTCGGCACGGCCACGACTGCACCGCGCGCCAGGCCGCCGACGACGCTCGCGAGCGCGCCCTCCATGCCGGCCACGACCACGACCACGCGCGCGTCCTGCACCACCCTGGCCTTGTCGAGCAGGCGGTGGATGCCGGCCACGCCGACGTCGTAGAGGCGCTCGACGGCGTTGCCCATCAGGTCGGCGGTCAGCACTGCCTCGTCGGCCACCGGAATATCGGCCGTCCCGGCGGTCACGACCAGGATGCCGGGCCGGCGCTCGGGCTCGATCCGCCGATCGACGACGATGGCGCGGGCGCGCTCGTGATAGACCGCGTCGGGCACCTGCGCGTGTACCGCGTCGAAGTGTGCGCCGTCCGCGCGCGTGGCCAGGACCGTATCGTTGCGTGCGCTCAACCGCGCGACGATGTCGCCGACCTGGGCCGGGGTTTTTCCCTGGCTGAACACCACCTCAGGCAGGCCGTGTCGTAACGCGCGGTGGTGGTCGAGCCGCGCGTAGTCGAGATCTTCATAAGGAAGATCGCGCAGTTGCGTCAAAGCCGCCGGCACATCGACGTGACCGCTCCTGACGGCTTCGAGCAACTGCGTGAGTCGTTGTGTATCCATGGGCGAAGGATAACATCCGTCAGTGCATGGTGTAACCGCCGTCGACGGCCTAGACCTGGCCCGTGATGTAGTCCGCCCCTGGCGATGCCACGAAGGTCACGAGTTCGGCGACGTCTTTTGCTGTCGTCAGGCGCCGCACCGGCACCTGCGTCCTGTACGGATCGAGCGCGAAGCCCGGGAACGTGCGGAACGTGGTCTCGGTATCGACGATGCCCGGCGCGATTTCGCCAGATCAAGCCCAGGCGTTCACGCGAAGAGGCGCCGGCCAGCCGCCCCGCCCGCCTGGTCACCCCCGTCCACTGGCGGCCCCATGTGCCAGGATCACGCGCGGTGCGACGTCTTGTCGATCGGCGCGAGTTGGTTCAGCCACGCCGCCACCTCCCGGTCCGTCTTGAAGTGCCACACCCTCGGAACGGCCGCCTCGGCCAGCCAGTGCGGATACAGCCGTCGCTTCAAACTGTGCGACATCGCAGCATGGCGGATGCCCGACCAGGCGCGCCGCCAGGTCATGACATTGCCAGACCAGACCGGCTCGCGGGTCAACACCCAGCGCACGTTGCGCAGCGCGACGCGGCTGACGATCTGCCACCAGGACAAATCCAACCACACGATGCAGTCGGCCAGCGCCCATACCCGATTGTGCTGGACGTCGAAGTTGCCGTCGAGAACCCAGGCCGGCCGCGCCAGAGCGGCACTGAGGCAGGCCTCGACGTGCGTCGAAGAAGCGGGCTTCCAGCCCGGCTCCCAATAAAACGAATCGGTCGCAACGTACGGCAACTGCAGGCGCTCGGCGACGGCCCGTGCCAGGGTCGACTTGCCCGATCCGGAAGTGCCGATCACGAGAAGCCGTTGCATCACATCATCACGCGTACGGAGCCAGCCAAACGACACAAAGTCGAACGGCAAGGTCAGATTGCGACAGGAACGTCGAAGTGTCGTATGCTCAGGGTTTGTGCCGTCGCGCCGATGTTTCGTCCGCCGCGGCGATCTCGATCCCTGAACTGATCAACATGAAGCATACCCTGACCCGCGATCGCACGACCTGGCTGGCCTATAGCATGCTGGCCTTCTATGGATACTGTCTGAACAGCCTGGGCCCGATCACGCCGTTTCTGAAGAGCGAACTTGGCGTCTCGTACACGATCAGCAGCCTGCACTTCACGGCCTTTGCCGTGGGCATCCTTGGCGCCGGCCTCGGTGGCCACCTGGTGATCGAACGTCTGGGCCGATGGCGAACGCTCTGGTTGGGCGCCTTCGGTATGGTCGTCGGCGTCGTCGTGTTGCTCCTGGGCAGCGACCCGATCATCACCATCGGCGCCTGCTTCGCGATGGGCCTGGTCGGCTCGCTGATCCTGGCGATCGTGCCGGCGGCGCTCACCGATCGACATGGCGAACTGCGCGCCGTGGCGCTGTCGGAGGCCAACGTGCTGGCTTCACTGGTCTCGACGGCCGCGCCGCTGCTGGTCGGCTGGTTCGCGCGCTCAGCCTGGGGATGGCGGCCGGCGCTTGGCCTTATCGCCCTTGCGCCGTTCGTCTTATATCTCGCATTGCGTGAACGCCCCAGCCAGGCCAGTCAGACGACGCCCCAACCATCCGCTACAGCGACCGGCAGCCTGCCCGTGCTGTACTGGGTCTACTGGGCGGCGCTGGTGCTCGGCGTGTCGGTCGAGTTCTGCATGGTCTTCTGGAGCGCAGACTTTCTCGAGACGGTCCGCGGCCTGGCCAAAGCGGATGCCGCGCAGGCCGTCAGCCTGTTTCTGGCCGGCATGATCCTGGGACGACTCCTCGCCAGCCGACTTGTCATGCGCCTGACACCCACGCAGGTCGTCCTTGGCTCAGCCGTGGTCGGCGGGCTGGGGTTCGTAGCTTACTGGCTGGTGCCGGACGTAACCGTGTCGTTGATCGGCCTGTTCCTGGTCGGGCTCGGCACCGCCGGCCTCTACCCGCTGACGATGTCTCTGGCCATCGGCGCCGCCGGCCCGCGGGTCGTCCAGGCCAGCGCCCGCGCGACGCTTGCCTCGGGTGTGGCGATCTCAGTGTTGCCGCTCGTCCTCGGCCGCATCGCCGACAGCCTCGGCATCTTCACTGCCTACGGGATCGTGGCCCTGCTGCTGATCGGGGTCTTCGCGATCGTGGCGCTGGCCGGACGAAGCCTCGCCGCAGCCACGTCATAGACTCTCAGGATGTTGAAGACCAAGCTCCACCTGCCGCCGCCGCCGAACCGCCATGTGCTCCGGCCCAGGTTGCTCGATCGTCTGCACACGACGCTCAGGGCCGGGCACCGGCTCACCGTCGTCGCGGCGCCGGCCGGCTACGGCAAGACCGCGCTCCTGAGCGCCTGGCTCCACGCGGAGCGTGAGCGGTCTGACGATGTGCGCGCGGCCTGGCTCGCCCTTGACGAGGGCGACAACGACGTCGTGAAGTTCTGGCGCGGCGCCATCACCTCGCTGCAGCAGGCCACGCGCCGACAGGGCCTGGGTGCCGAGGCCCTCGGTCTCCTGCAAACGCCCGGCCCGCCCGCGTTCAATTCGATCCTGACCGCCTTGATCAACGAGTTGACCGACGGCGTTTCGCCGGTCGTCCTGGCCCTCGATGATTACCATGTCATCCAATCGGCCGCCGTGCATGGCAGCCTCAGCCAGTTCATCGATCGACTGCCTCCGGCCGTGCATGTCGCCCTGGCGACGCGGGCCGAACCACCGGTCGGCCTGGCCCGACTGCGCGTCCGCGGCCAGCTCCTCGAGCTCGGGTCGGCCGATCTGCGCTTCAGGCCCGCCGAGGCCGCGGCCTTCCTCGCTCAGTGGGTCGACGATGTCGCGGGCGCAGACGTCGACAGGCTCGAGACCCGCACCGAAGGCTGGGCCGCCGGCTTGCAGCTCGCCGCGCTCGCCCTGCAGGCCGCTCCGACGACGGCCGAGCGCGGGGCATTTGTGCGGGCCTTCGCCGGCAGCCAGCGCTATGTGCTCGATTACCTGGTCGAGGAGGTGCTTGAGCATCAACCGGCCGATGTGCAGGATTTCCTGCTGAGGACCGCGATCCTTGCGCGTTTCTCGGCCGAAGCCGCAACCGCCCTGCTGGATCCGCCCGCCAACACGGCGGCCCAGGCCGCGGCCCTGCTGGATCGCATCGAGCGTGCCGGTCTGTTCCTGGTCCCGCTCGACGCCGAACGACGCTGGTTTCGCTACCACGCCCTCTTCGCCGAGGCGCTGCGCAGCCGACTGGTGCAGGCCGGCTCACAACACGTGGCCGATCTGCATCGCCGCGCCGCCGAGTGGTTCGAAGGCGCCGGCCAGCCCGATCCCGCGATCGATCACGCTCTTTCGGCCGGGGATCCGCAGCGGGCGCTCAGGCTGCTCCGCTCGCAGGCGCGTTCGATGATGATCCGCGGCGAGCTCGCGAGTCTGTTGACACGGGCCGACTCGCTGCCTCGATCCGTCCGCGACGCGGATCCCTGGCTGACGGCCGAACGAGCGATGGCCCTGCTCTTCTCGGGGCGCGTCGATGATGCGCTGACGCTGGCCGCGCAGGGCGAGGCGCAGCTGGGTGGGCTCGAGGAGGATCAGGCCCGCCATATCCGCGGTGTGCTGGCGACGCTGCGCGCCTACGCCGGCGACCTGCGCGGCCAGCCGGCCGAAGCGCTGCGCGAGGTCGAGCGCGCCGACGCCTGGCTGCCACCCGATGACGGCCTGGCGCGGAGCGTCCTACCCTACATCCGCGGCCGATCGTTCCTGGCGACGGATGATCTGGCCGCGGCCGAAGAGGCGTTCGCCTCGATGGCGCGGCTGGCCCGGTCGATGGGCAACGTGTGGACCGTCGCTGTCGCAATCGGCCAACAGGTCTTCGCAGCGCGTCTGCGCGGCCGGCTGAGCGTCGCCGCCGACGTCATCGCCCAGGCTCAGCGTGCCGTCGCCGAACGCGGCGAACAGGCCTACGGCCCGGCAGGCCTGCTCGACGCGGCCGAGGCCGGCGTGCGCTACGAGCGCGGCGACCTGGCCGGCGCGTTGACGTTGCTGTCTGCCGCGCTGACCCGCCTTCGCGCCTGGGGCAACCCGACAAGCCTGACCTCGGCGCTGTGGTCGCTGGCCCGCGTGCAGCTTGCGCTGGGCGACGTGGCCGACGCCGAAAAGTCGCTGGATGAGGCTGACGCGATCGAAGCCCGGACTCCGCTGGGCGCCTACACACGCGCGGCGCTGTCGGCCGAGCGCGCGCGCCTCTGGCTCGCCCAGGGCCGACACACTGATGCCGCGCGTTGGGCCGCTGCCTGCGACCTGACGACTGTCACGGGCCCGGCGCGCGATGTGCTCGGCCTGGCCGTCGCTCAGGTCAGACTCGCGCTGGGCCGCGCCGACGATGCCGCCGAGTTGCTCGCCGACCTGGCTGAGTCGTCTCGCTCAGCCGGCCGCAACGGACCGCTGCTCGAGATCCTGGTCCTGCGCGCTGCGGCACTGTTCATCGCCGGCGATCGGTCTGGGGCGCTCACGACGCTCGAGCAGGCGTTGGCCCTGGCCGAGCCTGAAGGCTATGTCAGAGCCTTCGCTGCTCCGGCCGATACGATGCGCGAACTGCTCACCGACTGGATCGCACACCGCGGCCGCGCCGTCGACGATCGCCGCCTCGTCTCCTTCGCGCGCGGGCTGGCAGGCACATCCACGATGCCGACTCAATCGAGCGGCGCGCCAACCCCGGCCAGCGCCGCCCAACCGCTGATCGAACCGCTCAGTGCCCGCGAGCTCGAGGTGCTGCGGCTTGTCGACGCGGGTCTGACCAACCGCCAGATCGCCGAGCGCCTTGTGGTGACCGTCGCGACCGCCAAGAAGCACATCGAGAACCTCAACGGCAAGCTCGGCGTACACAGCCGCACCCAGGCCCTCGCCCGCGCCCGCGAACTCGGCCTGATCTAGGCCACGAACGCCTCCGTCGGCCGGATCTTCGCCCAGGGCGGCTGCAACTTCGCCTTTCGGCGAATGCGCCGTTCTCAACCGGATCGTATCCTCCAATCATTCATTCAAGGGAGAGAGGATCCGATCATGAACCCTTCACCGTTATCCACCGTCAGTGCCCACTGGGCCGGTCCGGCATCGCTTCTGGCCGGCGCCGTTGTCGTCGCATGGGTGGCGTTCGTCGTCGTCAGCCGCGAACGGAGCGGCGGCATCGAGGCGCCGGCCTTCTTCATCCTCTGGGCGCTCGGCCTGGCCATGTCGATCCTGGCCGGTTTCCGCGATCAGGTCACCGTCACGCCGGCGCAGGTCGGGTGGACCTATGGGCCGCTGATGGCGTTGGGCATCCTGGCCTTTGCGATGCTCCCGGGCGTCCCGGTCGCCAACCTGCTGGGATGGCTCAAGGGTTATCGCGCGGCCTTCGATCTGCTGGCCGTGATCGTCGTCGCCAAGTGGGTGCTCGCGCACCTGCACTTCCTGCGGCTGGCGTGACGCACCGCGAGTGGAGCCTGATCATGCTGGATCATCTGCGCGCGCGCATCGAAGCCGCCCTGAGCGAGCCGAAAGCCGTGCTGCTCATCACTCACGGACCGAGCGGGCTGCAGGCCAGCCGCTGGCCCTGCGAGGCCCAGGGCCTGAGGCTCTTTGTGTTGCTTCCAGCCGTGTCAGACCACCTCGTCAACGTCGACGCCTCCGGCTCGGCCGAGGCCGTCGTCGTGACCGACCACTGGCGCCTCGAGGGGCGCGCCGTCCGCTGCGCGTCGCCATCCAGCGCCCTGGCGCTCACCCGACGGGTCGACATGCCCTGGAGCCTCGTCGTCGAAGTCCGGCCCACGCGCCTGCACCTGCTCCGCCCTGACGGCTGGGGCGACGGCGAGACGCTGACGATCGACGACTAATCAACCTGCACTTCATTGTGGAGAACGATCATGAACGCCACGCTTCAACCTGCTACCGACCGCCTTGCCTCATCTGCATTGACCTCGGCCCTCACCCGCGGCATCCGCCTGCGACGCGCGCTCGGCGGGCTGGCGCTCGCCCTCATTGTGGCCGTGCTCGGCTACCTGTTGCTGCGTCCGACCCTGCTGCGCTGGGGCGCAACCGACGCCGAGGTCTCGGCAGCGCTGCCCGGCGATCTCGCCGGCCTGCGTTGGACCCGCGCGATTGCGATCGACTTAACGCCGGCCGAGGTCTGGCCTTACCTCGTGCAATGGGGTCAGGGGCGCGGCGGCTGGTACAGCTATGACTGGCTCGAGAACCTGCTCGGCTTCGACATCCACTCGGCCAGCGCGATCCTGCCCGAACATCAGAACCCGGCTATCGGTGACCCGATCTGTCTGGCGCGCGGCGTCTGCTTCCTGAACATCACCGTGATGGAACCCGAACGCGTTTTGGTCTTTCAGGGCATCGATCCGAGTGGCAATACTTTCTGGTCCTTCGCCCTCAGCCTGACGCCGATCGACGCAGACCATGCGCGCCTCGTCCTGCGCGAAAGCTTCACGCCCGGTGCGCTGCCCGATGCCGCGCTCTACTCGCTCGAAGTCGCCGACGTGGTCATGGAACAGAAGACGCTCGACACGCTCAAAGTCATGGCCGAGGGTGGTGCGCCATCGCCGCTGACCACGGCTGCCGAGATCGGGGCCTGGCTCTTCGCGCTCGCCTGCGGCAGCGTTGCCGGCCTACTCTGCCTGCGTCGCGCCGACTGGCGCCTGCCGCTCGCACTCGGCCTGGCGGCCGTGGGCGTGCTCGTCGTCCTGACCTTCCTCTACCCGCCGCTCTGGCTGCGCGCCCTCCTCGACCTGGCCCTCGCCGCCGGCCTCTACGCGCTCTTGCGTCGTTCTCAACCGACCAACCGGTCTTTGACGTGAGCGATATCTTGCCGCGAATTGGTCGAATTCCGCGAATGGGGTTCGTTAGTTCCCCATTCGCGGAATTCGCGCAATTCGCGGCATTGCTTCTCTCCCCCTAGATCTCCTGCCCCTTGAACTGCATCGTAAACAGGTGATGATAGAAACCCTCCTGCGCCAGGAGGCTGTCGTGCGTGCCGCGCTCGACGATCTCGCCGTTCTGGATCACCAGCAACTGATCGGCGTTGCGGATGGTCGAGAGCCGGTGCGCGATGACGAAGCTGGTGCGGCCCTGCATCAGGCGCAGCAGTGCCTCCTGCACGTGGGATTCAGTCCGCGTATCGACGTTGCTTGTCGCTTCGTCGAGGATCAGGACATCCGGGTCCGCCAGGATGACGCGGGCGATCGCGAGCAACTGGCGTTGGCCCTGGCTCAGGTTCCCGCCGCGCTCCGTCAATGGCGTTTGATAACCGTGCGGCAGGCGGTGGATGAAGGCGTCGGCATTGGCCATCTTCGCGGCGGTGATCACGTCGGCATCGCTGGCGTCGAGCCGGCCGTAGCGGATGTTGGCCATGACAGTGTCGGCGAAGAGAAAGTTATCCTGCAGCACGAGCCCGATCCGGCGACGCAGGTCGTCTTTGCGCACCGTCGCGACGTCGATGCCGTCGATCTCGATCGTCCCGGCGGCGATGTCGTAGAAGCGCGTCAACAGATTGGCGATCGTGGTCTTGCCAGCGCCAGTCGGGCCGACCAGCGCGATCATCTCGCCCGGCTTCGCCGTGAGGCTGACGTCCTTGAGGACGGGCACATGGACGTCGTAGCCAAAGCTGACGTGATCGAGCCTGACCTGGCCGTTGATGTGAGCGAACGGCGCCGGCCGCTCGGCGTCGATTTCGGGCGCTTCATCCATCAATTCGAAGACGCGCTCCGCACCGGCCAACGCCGCCTGGATCGAGGTGAAGAGCTGGGCGATCATGTTCAGCGGCCGTCCAAGACGACCGGCGTAGTTGATGAACGACGCGATCTCGCCCACCGTGGCCATCCCGCCGACGGCCAGCCAGCCGCCGGTGCAGGCCACCACCGCCAGGCCGAAGTTGTTGACCATATTCATCAACGGGCCCATGAAGCTCGTCAGCACACGCGCACGCAATGCCACCTTCTGCAAACGTCGGTTGATGATCGAGAACTGCGCCGTGGTGGCCGCCTCGCGCACGAAGGCCTGCACCACGCGCTCGCCGGTGACGGTCTCCTCGATGATGCCGTTCAGTTCGCCGAGCGCGGCCTGGGTTTCGCGAAAGCCCACCCGCGTCCGCGCCGCGATCTGGCGCGTGATGACGACCGTCAGTGGCATCACGATCAGGCTGACGATCGCGAGCGGCACATTGATCACGAACATCAGCACGACCACGCCGATCACGCCGACCAGGTTGGCGATGAGCTGACTGGCGCTCGTGGCCAGCACGTTGCTGACGTTCTCGACGTCGTTGGTCAGCCGGCTCATCAGATCGCCGTGCGGGCGCTGGTCGAAGGTGCGCAGCGGCAACGTCTGCAGCCGCGCGAACAAATCGGCGCGGATGTCGCGGACCGCGCGCTGGGCCACGCCGGCCATCAGATAGGTTTGCCACCAGGTGCCGCCGGCGGCTGCAACATACGACACGCCCATCCACACGAGCAACCTGGCCAGACCCGCCAGGTCACCTTTTGAGATGTAGGTGTCGATCGCCAGGCCCATCAGGTAGGGGCCGATCAGGTCGACCCCGGCGGTGACGATCACGAGCGCCACCACACCGATCAAGGTCAAGCGTTGGCGCCGCAGATAGGTCCATAGTCGGCGCAGGGTGGCGGCCGTGTTCTTGGACTTCGGTGCGTCTTGCAGGAAGGCGAATGGCGGCCCGCCCGGTCGGAAAGAAATGGGCGGCGGCGCGGCGCGGCGTTGCTCAGCCATGGCGCTCTCCTCCCCCCAGCTGCGAGTCGAAGATCTCGCGGTACACGGGACTTGTGGCGAGCAACTCGCGATGATTGCCCTCAGCCACGATCTGGCCGTCGTCGAGCACCAGGATCTTGTCGGCGGTCAGCACCGTGCTGATGCGCTGGGCGATGACGAAGCTTGTCCGGTCCTTCATCAGGGTCTCGAGCTCGGCCTGGATGCGTGTCTCGGTCTCGACATCGACGGCGCTGGTGCTGTCATCGAGGATCAGGATCGCGGGCCTCACAAGCAGCGCGCGGGCGATGGCCAATCGCTGCTTCTGCCCGCCCGACAGGTTGACCCCGCGCTGCCCGAGCACGGTGTCGTAGCCTTCCGGGAAAGACTGGATGAAGTCGTGCGCCTGAGCGGCCCGCGCGGCCGCGACGACGTCCTCCTCGGAGGCATCGGGCCGGCCATAGCGGATGTTGTCGCGGATGGTGCCGCTGAAGAGCACGGCCTCTTGCAGCGCGATGCCGATGTTGCGCCGCAGCGTGGCCAGATCCAGGTCGCGCACGTCGCGGCCGTCGATGCTGACGCTGCCCGAGCGGACGTCGTAGAAGCGCGGGATCAGATTCACAAGGCTCGATTTGCCTGCACCAGTCGAGCCGATCAGGGCCACGGTCTGCCCGGGCTCGGCCGTGAAACTGACGCCGCGCAGGACGGGATCAGCGTCGCGATCGTTGAAGTCGAAGGTGACGTCTTCGAAGACCACCCTGCCCTGCGGCGCGAAGTCGGTCGCTGCGCCGGGCCGGTTCTTGACGCCCGGCTCGCGCTCGAGCACCTCGAGGATGCGCTGCGCCGACGCCTCGGCGCGCGCCACCTGGATCACCAACTGGCTGACGATGATGAGCGAGAACAGAGCGATGGTGAGGTAGTTGACGAACGCCACCACCTGCCCAAGCTGCAGGCCGCCGGCTGCGACCTGCACGCCGCCGAACCAGAGCACGCCGATGATGGCGGCGTTGAGCGTGAGCATCATGAAAGCCGGCATCACGGCGACCATGCGCGCGGCGCCGACAGCGGTCTCGGTCAGGTTCACGTTGGCCACGCCGAAGCGACCCTGCTCGTGGTCCGCGCGGACAAATGCTTTGATGACCCGAGCGCCGGCCAGGTTCTCCTGAGCGACCTGGTTGAGTGCGTCGAGCCGTTGTTGGACGAGAAGGTAGAGCGGCGTTGCCCGCCTGACGATCCAGACCACGGCGACGAGCTCGATCGGCATCAACACAAGCGGCAGAAAGGCCAGTTGCGGGCTCGTAACCACGGCCATGATCAAACTGCCGATCAGGAGCAGCGGTGATCGCACCATGATCCGCAGCACCATCAGCAGGGCTTCCTGCACCTGCGTGACGTCGTTGGTCAGGCGTGTGATCAGCTGCCCGGTCTCGAGCTCGGCGAGATCGCCGAACGAGAAGCGCTGAACCGCCGTGAACAGCTTCTCGCGCAGGTCAGCGCCGAAGGCCTGCACAGTCCGCTCGGCGAAGAAGCCGTTGCTCATCCCGCCCATGGCGCCGATCACGGCGATGCCGGCCATCAAGAGCCCTGTGGTCAAAACGACATTCTGGTCCAACCGGGCGATGCCTTCGTCGATGATGCGCTCGACCATGCGCGGCTGAAGCAGGTCCATCGCCACTTCGAGCGACATCAACAGCGGCGCCACCAGCACCCAGCGCCAGTACGGCCGCAGAAAGCGCATCAATTTCAAACGCGCTGTCATTTCTGGTCTCCCCACAACCGGCGCCCATGCCGCCGACGAATGACGAAGGCTGACGGGCCCATCAGCCTTCGTCGTCTTTCGCCGTCCTCGATCCACTGCTTGCCCCAACCCCTCTCTCCAAGTCACCCGAGCGCGCGTCCCCCTGCATGCCTGACATCCGCACGCAAGGCCGCCCGCGTTACGCGCTATCCAGAGCGACGCGTTTCGCCGCGCAGTGTGTCGTCCAGTCTCAAGGGCGCATCCATCGCATGTCCCCAGACTTGCACGTCGTCCGGCACACAACGGCGCACGCGGAGCGTGTCATCCAGAGCGCCAGTCTCTACGAGTGGTGATCCATCCAGAGCCCGTGTCCCCAGACTTGCACGTCGTCCGGCACACAACGGCACACGCGGAGCGTGTCATCCAGAGCACCAGTCTCTACGAGTGGTGATCCATCCAGAGCCCGTGTTCCCAGACTTGCACGTCGTCCGGCACACAACGGCACACGCGGAGCGTGTCATCCAGAGCGCCCAAGCCTCGGTGCGATCAGCCACGCTTGCTGAGCGCGAAGGATCTCCCATCGGACTCGGTGGCCCGGGAAGGGGTATCCTCTGGCGCCGGTGAGTCCGATAGGAGATCCTTCGCGCTCAATAAGCGTGGCTTCGGGCCGTGATGTCCGGGCGCTCTGGATGACACGCTCTGCGGCGAAACATGTCGCCCTGGATGGCACGCTCCGCGACGAAACATCTCGCTCTGGATGGCACGCTCCGCCGCGACGGAACATGTCGCTCTGGATGACACGCTCCGCGGCGAAACATGTCGCCCTGGATGACACGCTTCACATGGAGGCGTGGCACCTTGAAAAACCTGAGAGTGGGTGACTGCCAACGGCGCGCACAAAGGTCCGTCCGATACTCGTCCTTCGTCATTCGTCATTCGTCCTTCGTCGCCTGTTAGAACGGCCCTTCATCGTTGATCGCGCCCGCGAGGTTGTCGCGCACGCGCAGGAGCAGACGCTCCAGCGTCTGGCGCTCGATCGCCGTAAGGCCGACGAAGTTGTCCTGATCCATCTGGGCCCAGACGCGTTCGAGCTTGCGCCGAATGGCGCGCCCCGCCTGGGTGACGTGCACGCGCGAGACGCGCTGGTCGGCGGGGTCGGGCTTGCGCAACACGAAACCCGCCTTCTCCATGCGCTGCACCATGCGCGTCATCGTCGCCGGCGTGACCCGGGCGAGCCGGGCCAGTTCACCGAGCGTCTGGCCATCTTGCTTCCACAACGCGAAGAGCACGGGCGGCTGGCCGCGATACAAACCCAGCTCGCCCAGAAGTTCGTGAGCGCGGTGATGATGCAGACGGGACACCTGGGCCAATAGATGATCGAGCGTGGTGGGTTCAGGCAGGAGCTTTTCCATAGCGTTCATTAGCCGACAGATCATTAGCCGGCTAATAATATCAGCCGGATGTCCGCCGGGCAACATCCGCATGGGCCATTCCGCGTCGACTGACCCCTGCGGCCTTGACAACTTACAACGTAAGTATTACGATGCTTACATTGTAAGTTCAATGAGGTCCTGATGTCGACGCAACGACCCCCCTGGGCATTCTTTGCCCTGTTTGTCCTGCTTTCAGCCCCGATCTGGGTGGTGGGCGGGCTGTCGCCGCACTTCCTGCCGGCCTGGATCCCGATCAACCTGCCCACGGCGGCGTTGATGACGTTCAACCCTGCGCTGGCGGCCCTGATCCTGGCCGGCCGCGACCGCGGCTGGTCAGGCGTGAGCGCCCTGCTCCGCCGGCTCCTCGCCGGATGGCGTCGCCCCGGCACATCGGCCTGGCTGGTGGCCTTCCTTTACATGCCGGTGGTGATGACGCTCAACTATGCGTGGGTGATCGCTCAGGGGCGACAGCCGCAACCCGCGATCATGGAGATAGCGCTCCTTCCGGTGCTGTTCGTCATGTTCCTGGTCGGCGCCGTAGGCGAGGAACTCGGCTGGCAGGGCTACGCCTACGACAGACTCGAAGCGTGCCGGGGTGTCGCGCCGGCGGCCCTCGGCCTCGGCACTTTCTGGGCCCTCATCCATGTGTTGCCGCTGTTCCAGGCGGAGCGTGCTCCGTTGTGGATCGCCTGGCATTGTCTGGGTCAGGTGTTCATGCGCGTGATCATCGTCTGGCTGTATCGGCATTCCGGCCGCAGCCTCCCGGTCGTGATCGTGTTCCATGCCATGAGCAATGTCGCCGAGTATCTGATCCCCAATTTCGGCTCGAGCTACGACCCCGTCATCGTCACGGGCCTGATGGGGTTGACGGTCCTGGTCATCGCCTTCGCCTGGGAACCCATGTTCCGAGACGCCAAGCGGTTGCTGTATCGAGGCGGCCGGCCTAACGCAGTGGCGCGCCTGCTCAACCGCTTCTGGGCGAGCGTGTACGCGTGGGGCGTCGCGCCGAACCGCTACGTCACGCTCGAGGTGGTCGGGCGCAAATCGCGGCGCGTCATCACCTTTCCGCTGGTGATGGTCGTGGTCGACGGTGAGCGTTATCTGGTATCAATGCTCGGTGCCGAAGCCTCATGGGTGCGCAACGTCGAGGCAGCCGGTGGCCGCGCCCGTTTGCGCCATGGCCGCGTCGAGGACGTCAGGCTCGAGCCCGCCCCCGTCGAACAGCGCGGCCTGATCGTGCGCCAATACCTCAAGGTCGCTGCGGGCGCCCGCCCGCACATCGCCGTCGATGTGGACGCGCCGCTTGAGGCCTTTGCAGCCATCGCTGCCGGGATGCCAGTGTTTCGCGTCGAGCCAACCCGGTAGAGCCACCCGCCCGGATGCGCGGCTTTCCAGGACTAGCCTGGTGGGCCTGATCCAGCCTATGATGGGGCCATGCCGCATTGCCTGCAAAGGATCTCGCATGGCGACTGACGTCAGTCTGAGCGCTGCTCGCGACCTCCCCACCGGAATGGTGACCTTCCTGTTCACCGATATCCAGGGCAGCACACCCCTCTGGGAGCAACATCCGGCTGCCATGAAGCTGGCTGTCGCGCTGCACCACAAGATCGTGCGCCACGCCCTCGAAGCGAACGGCGGCGTCATCTTCAAGATCATCGGAGACGCGTTTCAAGCCGCCTTCCCCCTGACGGGCGAGGCCCTCGCCGCCGCCGTCGCAGCCCAACGCGGGCTGCAGAGCGCCGAGTGGCCGACGTCGACGGGCGCCCTGGCCGTGCGCATGGGCATCCACGTCGGGCCGGCTGAAGTCGAACGCACAACCGGCGGCGCCGACTACGCCGTCAGCCACACGCTCAATCGCGTCGCGCGAATCATGTCGGCCGGACAGGGCGGCCAGATCCTGCTCTCACGCGAAGCCGCTGACCTGATCGACCACGACCTGCCGACTGACATCTCTCTTAGGGACCTTGGTGATCACCAACTGAAGGGCATGGCCCGCCCTGAGCGATTGTTCCAGGTCGATGCCCCTGGCCTGCCGCAGGACTTCGGCCCGCTCGCGGCCTCGCTGTCGGTGAAGAGCAATCTGCCGGCCGCGCTGACGTCCTTCATCGGCCGAGAGACCGAGCTGCAATCGTTGCAGAACCTCCTGGCCGGCGGGTCGGTGCGGTTGGTCACACTGACAGGCCCGGGCGGCACCGGCAAGACACGGCTCGCGCTCGAAGCCGCCCACGGCCTGCTGGGGCACTTCGCCGACGGCATCTGGCTGGTCGAGCTCGCTCCCCTGGCCGACCCGGCCCTCATCCCGCAATCGGTGGCCAGCGCCCTCGGCCTGCATGAGAGCCCCGGCAAGACGTTCACGCAAACCCTGATCGATTACCTGCGCAATCGCCGTCTGCTGCTGATCCTCGACAACTGCGAGCACGTCGTCGACGCGGCGGCCGGCCTGGCCGGCACGCTGCTGCAGGCGTGCCAGCGACTGCAGATCCTGGCGACGAGCCGCGAGATCCTGGGGACGATGGGCGAGACGCCCTTCCGCGTGCCGTCGCTGGCGCTGCCGGGCGCGGCCGAGGCGACACTGACGACGCTCGCCGAGTGTGAGTCGATCCGCCTGTTCGTGGAGCGCGCGCGCACAGCGCAGCCAGCCTTCGCGCTGACCGAGGCCAACGCGCCAGTGATCGGCCGCATCTGCCGGCGCCTCGACGGGATCCCGCTGGCGATCGAACTGGCTGCCGCGCGCGTGCGGCTGCTCAGGGTCGACGAGATCGCGGCGCGGCTCGACGACTCGTTCAGGCTGCTGACCGGCGGCAGCCGCACCGTGCTCTCACGCCATCAGACGCTGCGCGCCCTGATCGACTGGTCGTTCAACCTGCTGACAGCCGACGAGCGACTGTTGTTTCTGCGGCTCTCCGTGTTCGCCGGCGGCTTCACCTTGCCAGCCGCGGAGGCGATCTGCGCCGACGACGCGCTCGATCGAGCCGCCGTCTTCGATCTGCTGGCACAGCTCGTCGACAAATCGCTAGTCGTGCCTTTCGACACATCGACGACCGAGGCGCCGGCGAGCGATGCTGCTCCAGTGGCCGAGACGCGCTATCGCCTGCTCGAGACCATCCGGCAATACGCGCGCGACCGTCTGCACGACGCGGGCGGGAGCACGGCCGTCCGTGATCGACATCTCGCGTTCTTCGTCACCCTGGCCGAGGAGGCCGAGCCGCACTTCCGGCAGGGTGACCAGGTCGAGTGGCTCGATCGGCTCGAGGCCGAGCTCGACAACGTCCGCGCCGCGCTGGAGTGGGCCCAGACCACGCGCGCCGATCTCGGCCTGCGGCTCACCGGCAGCCTGCTCTGGTTCTGGCACATCCGCGGCCATCGCAACGAAGGAATGGAGTGGGCGCGCCACCTGATGGCCGCGCAGGACGAACTCGACGGTGACCCGTCGGTCGACACACAGCTCGCGCGTGGTCGGACGTTGATCGCCATGGGCTTCCTGGCGCAGTTCCAGAATCAACCCGATCAGGGCCAGCCGCCGCTCGAGCAGGCGATCGCGGTGCTGCGCGCCCTCGGGCCGGCCGGCCAGCGCTGGCTGGGCGTCGCGCAGCTCTTTCTCTCCAAGGCCGTCCGCGATCGCGTCGAGCGCGCCCGGTTGTTGAACGACACACTGCCGCTCCTGACCGCTGCAGGCGATCCGCTCTACATGGCCGAGTACTCCATGGATCTCGGCGGGCTGTACACCGAGCAGAATCGAATGGACGATGCGGAAGCCGCACTGCGGGAAAGCCTGCGCTGGCGCGAGGTCGGGCAGGATCTCGACGGCATCGGCACCGCGCGTCTCGGGCTGGGCGACATCGCCTTGCTCCAACACGACTTCGACGGCGCCCGGCAACACTACGAGAAGGGCTGCGAGTGCTTCCGTACGGTCCGCAATCGCACGATGGAGTCGATCCTGCTCTCACGCCTGGGGCAGGTCAGCATGATCATGGGCGACATGGCCGGGGCCGCGCGCCGATACACGGCCAGCATGTTGATCAACCAGCAGAGCGGCGACCGGGTCGGGCTGGCCAACAGCCTGTTCGACCTTGGCCGGCTCGAACTGAACACCGGTCAACCGCGCCGGGCCGAACGCTACTTCGCCGAGATCGCGCAACTCGGCGCGGACATCGGCCTGCCCGAAGCTGTCCTGGTCGGCCTGCTGTTCCAGGGCCTCGCCGCGATCGAGATGGACGACAGACCGCGCGTCGACGACTTCGCGCGACGCGCGATCGACTTCTGGCGCCGTGTCCGGCCGGGTGCCTTCAACCGCGAGTTCATCCTCAACAACCTCGAGAACCTGGCCGTGCTCCTGGCCGACAGCCGGCCCGAGATCGCGAGGCAGCTGTTCGCGACCATCGACAGCAGCGCCACGCTCAATCGGCTGTTCAACACGAAGTTCGAGCTATCGGCCTATACGGGGGCGCGAGAGC
Organism: uncultured Anaerolineales bacterium; assembly: GCA_964480865.1. Lineage (GTDB taxonomy): Bacteria > Chloroflexota > Anaerolineae > Anaerolineales > UBA6663 > UBA6663. The sequence goes on from CAYZRP010000074.1 coordinate 22,488, forward strand.
GCGTCAGGCAGGGGAACGCGGCAAGCCCGGAGAGCGAATCGGGCGAGCCCACGCTTGACGTCGATGCGGCGGTCAGACTCGCGCTGGCCATCGACGATCTCTGAGCCCAGTCGATTGGATTGCGAAGAGAGGGTCAGGCGGCGTCGGCTGACACGAGCGTCGTCTCGTCGTGGTCCTGCGCGCCGGCTTCCTCACGCGCAGGCCGCTCGGAGCCCAAGACATCCATCAGGCTGACGACCTGGTTCTTGCCCGAGTTCTTGCCAAGGTACAACGCTGCATCGGCGCGCTTGATGCAGGCGCTCGGATCCGTCTCGCCATCGAACTCGGCCACGCCCATCGTCAACGTCACCGTCAGGTGCTGGCCGTCGATGTCGATGGGCCTCGCGGCGATCTGAGCCAGGAGCCGCTCGGCAGCCACTTTGGCTTCAGGCAGACGCGTGCCGGCGAGCAGGATCATGAACTCCTCACCGCCCCACCGCGCGACACGATCCTGATCTCGCAGGCTCGCCCGCATCGTGCGACCGACCTGGATCAACACAAGGTCGCCGGCCTCATGGCCATAGTAGTCGTTGAGCGCTTTGAAGTCATCAATGTCGGCGATGACGATGCTGAACGCGCTGTGCTGCGTGCGATGGTCGCCCACGGCCAGAGCGATCTCCTCATGCATCTGCCGGCGATTCGAGATGCCCGTCAGCGGATCGGTGTTGGCCTGTCGTTCGAGCGCGAGGTTGGCCTGCGTCAATACCGACTCGGTCGTCGTCGCGGCCTGCCGGAAGACATACGCCAGGGCTGCGATCACGAGGAACAGGACAAGCGCATTGACCACGCCCGTGATCAGCATGTGGAACTGATCGATCACAACAAAGGGCGGCATCGAGGCGGCGTAGACGTACACGCCGACATACGCGATGGTCAGGCCGATGGAGAGCGAAATCTTGGCCGAGAGACGCCAGCGCGCCGAGTAGAAGACGAGCGGGACCAGCCAGAGGATGTAAGCGCCGAAACCACTGTTCCAGCCGATGAAGGCGACGGCCAGCGCGGCATGCAAAATGATCTCAGTCATCCCGATGGCGAGGGTCAGATACGTATGACCCAACCGGTTGATGAGGTAGCAGGCGGCGAACACCAGACAACTGACGACGTTGAACGCCACCATGGGCCAGATGTCCAGCCACACAAACACCACCAGGAACAAGACGTGACCGGCCAGGGCCATCAGCGAGGTGTAGGCCAGCACGGTCGCGAGGTTTTCGCGGCCGGTGATTTTCTCCGAGAAGGCACGCAGCCAGGCAGGTTCCCCCGACATTGTTCCTATTCTACGACCGCCTGCTCGAATACCGCACCTGTCGGCGACGTTGATTCACTGAAGTCGTATGCAATTTTGGGGAGAAATTAACGCAAAACGGGGTGAAACATGGATGCCTGACCCAGTTTCACCCCGCCTTCACGCGCGTGCTTACGAGGCGACCGCGCGGGCCCTGACCGCCGGTTGATCGGCCGGATCGAGCGGCTTCAGAGTGATGGAGAATGTGTGGTCGCCGGGCCATGCCAGATGACGATCGAGCGTGCCGGGTCCGCAGGACGCCCCGCCCAACCCGCTCTGCAACTGGTCGAGGCAGACATACACCTCCGGCCGACGGACCAGGTCGAACGTGTGCATCGCGGCGTATAGGTCGTCGGCCGTGTAGTGCGAGACCGATGCCTGCAGCAGCGGCTCACCGATCATGAGCAAGCCGTGGCCCTCGCCGTCGCGCAGCGCCGCCCAACGCACATCGGTGCGGTTGCCGTGCTCCTGCGGCATGATGTACGGCTCGTACTGGTCGTCGACCGAGCTTGAGAACAGGCCGATCGCGGCGCCGGCCTTGCGATCGGGATAGGTCTCCCCCGGGCCGCGGCCGAACCACGTGAACGATTCGAAACCGGCCGGCATCACGAGCCGCAGACCCAGACGTGGCAGCGGTGGTAGATCCCCGAACGACACGACCTGCTCGTCGAAGCGGAGCGTGCCGTCGCCCCGGACGGTCACGGTCTCCATCTGCCTGAAGCCCGCCTCGATCCCTGAAGCCTGCACGACGCGTTCGACGCGCGCGATCACGGCATCGGGCTCGGGCTGCGTGACCTCGAAGGTTGTGAGCTGCGCCTCCAATCGATTGAGCCCGGCCGCGAGCCAGCGCTGAAGCAGCTTGCCGGGCTCCTCGGCGTTCCACTTGAAGCCGTCGTTGTCGGTCGCGGCACGCCAGACGTTCAGGCGCGGCCCGTCATCGAGCAGGCGCACGCCGTCGCGCTCGAATCGCACAAGCGCACCGCTGACAGGATCGAAGTCAACGGCGAAGCGCGAGCCGCTCAGGCTCACGCGCTCGGCAGTCTGGGTCACCGTCAGCGGCTCGGCCGGGAGTGCCGGCGGTGCCGACGCCGCCGCCAGGATCGGCAGAGCGAACTGCTCCCAGGCGACCTCCTCGCCCGCATCGGCCAGGCCAGTCGCGGCCATGCGCGCAAAGCGGATTGTGAGGAAGCACTCGGCCCCGACGGGAACTTGCGGCAGTCGATAGGGAAGGTGCAGCCGCTCCGATGCTCCAGGCGCCGTCTTCAGAGTCGGCAGCGTCCCGGTCTGCACCACCTCGCCATCCACCGCCAACTCCCAGGTGCCGCGCAGGTCCGCCAGCGTCGTGAAGTCGCGCTTATTGACGATCTCGAACCAGCCCGACGCCGTATCCTGCGCGACGACAACCACCGGCTGAAACAGCTTGCGGGCTTCGCTCAACGCCGGATGCGGTGTGCGATCCGGGAACACCAGCCCATTCAGGCAGAAGTTCATGTCGTTGATGGTGTCGCCGAAGTCGCCGCCGTAGGCCCAGTAGCGCCGGCCGTCGGCCGTCGTCTGCAGGATGCCCTGGTCGACCCAGTCCCAGATGAAGCCGCCCTGCAGCCCGGGCGTCGCCTCGATCGCCTCCCAGTACTCCTTGAGGTTGCCGACCGAGTTGCCCATCGCGTGCGCGTACTCGCACATGATCAGCGGGCGCGGGTCGTCGACATTGTTGGCGAAGTCGATGATCCTGTCGATCGACGGATACATCGGGCAGACCAGGTCGGTGGCCAGCCGTCCGCCGCTCCAGTTCGGCGCCGTGGCGCCTTCGTAGTGGATCGGCCGCGACGGATCGAAGCCGCGGATCCAGCCCGCGATGGCGTCGTGGTTCGGGCCGTAGCCCGATTCGTTGCCCAACGACCAGATCACCACCGACGGGTGGTTCTTGTCGCGCTCGACCATGCGCGCGCCACGCTCAAGGAAGGCGTCGCGCCAGGCCGGGTCGTGGCAGAGCCGGTTGTAAAGCGAGTGGGTCTCGATGTTGGCCTCGTCCCACACGTAAAGGCCGTACTCGTCGCACAGGTCGTACCAGCGCTCGTCGTTGGGATAGTGCGAGGTGCGCACCGCGTTGAAGTGGTTCTGCTTCATCAACCGGATGTCGGCGATCATCGACTCGAGCGAGATCACTTTGCCGTGCACCTCGTCGAACTCGTGGCGGTTGACGCCGCGGATGTAGAGCGGCCGGCCGTTGATCAGCAGCTGGCGCTCACGCACCTCGACCCGCCGAAAGCCGATGCGACATGACTCGTACTGCACGGCCCGTCCCGCTGCGTCGCGCAGGACGACAACGAGCGTGTAGAGGTTCGGCGTCTCGTGCGACCACAGCCGCGGCGACTCGATCGCGCGATCGAGCATCACGTGCGGCGGCAGGTGTTCGGCGAACGAAAATGCAGCGCCGACATAGGCCTCGAACACGCGCGCGCCTTCGGCGTCGAAGAGCTGCATCTCGACACGGTAGCCGCTGGCCTGCTCGACAGCGCCGCCCAGCCTGGCGACGACCGTCAGACGCCCAGAGCGCAGCGACACGTCGAGCGTGGGCTTGGCGTACACGTCGGCGAGATGCACTTGCGGCAGGGCGTAGACGCTGACGCTGCGATACATGCCAGCGTTGCGCCACATGTCCTGATCTTCCAGGAACGACGCGTCCGACCAGCGGATGACTTCAGTGACGACCGTGTTCTCGCCTGGCCTGACGACGTTTGTGATGTCGAACTCGGCCGGCAGCCGCGAGTCTTTGCTGAAGCCGACGCGCTGGCCGTTGACCCAGACGTAGAACGCCGAGTCGACGCCGCCGAAGCGCAACACGATGCGCCGCCCAGCCCACGCGGCCGGGAGCTCGAACGTGCGTCGGTAGAGCCCGGTCGGGTTGTCGTCGGCCGGGACGTGCGGGGGCGTGTTCGGAATCGGCATCTTGACGTTGCAGTAGATCGGCCTGTCGTAGCCCTGCATCGTCCAGTTGCCCGGCACCGTTATCTCGTCCCAGGCCGAGGCATCGAACCCGTCGGCGAAGAAGTCATCGGGCAACGTCGCCGGATTCGGCGCGAGGTGAAACCGCCACGGCCCATCGAGGCTCAGAGCCCAGGGCGATTGCCCTGGATCGCGCTTCAGCGCCGTCGCCTCATCGGCGTACGGCACCCCACGGGCGTGCATCGGCAGGCGATCGATCGCGATCAGTTGCGGGTTTTCCCAATCAGGGATGACGTGACGGGTCATCGTGGTTTCCTTTTGACGAATGACGAAGGACGAACGACGAAGGTTGAACAGCCATTCAACCTTCGTCGTTCGTCCTTCGTCATTCGTCGATTTTAGTACGTCGCCCGGCCGCCGGAGAGATCGAAGACGAAGCCCGTGGTGAAGCTGGCCTCGTCAGACACGATCCAGCAGGCCAGCGCGGCGGCTTCGTCGACGGTGCCGAGGCGTTTCATCGGGATGCGCTCGGTCAGATAGCGGAGTTGCTCGGGCGAGGTCTTTTCGTTCATGGGCGTGCGGATGACGGCCGGGGCGATGGCGTTGATCGTGATCCCGCTCTCGGCATATTCCTTGCCGATGGCCTTGACCAGGCCGATCACGCCGGCCTTGGCCGTCGAATACCCGACCATGCCCGGGTTGCCTTCTTTGCCCGCCATCGACGCCAGCAGCAATACGCGGCCGTAGTTAGCCGGCGCCATCGCCGCGACAGCGTGCTTGGTGACGTAGAAGGAGCCGTTCAGGTTGATGTTGAGGACGTTCAGAAAGTCCTCGGAGCGATAGGACACGATATTGGTGCTCGTCGGCCCGACGATGCCGGCGCTGTTGACGGCGATGTCAAGCCGGCCGTAACGCTCGACGACCTGAGCGATCGCGGCCCTGACCGACTCTTCATTGGAGACATCGACGGCCAGGGCCTCGAGGCCGTTCTGCTGGCGAGCACGTTCGAGAGCGGCAGGTTCGCGGTCGAAGACGATCGCGCGGCCGCCCTCGGCTGTGATGCGCCGGGCGATCGCCTCGCCGATGCCACTGCCGCCGCCGGTGACGATCGCCACACGTTGGGAAAAGCGTTGGTCCATGACTGTTGGAGCCCATCGCGTGGGCGACGGGCCCTCCTCTCTTTAGAGCGTGGGTGTGCGGTAGAGGACGCGGCCCTTCACGCTGACCTCGGCCTCGACCAGGTAGCGTTGAATGGCGGCCGGGTCCGGCTCGATCCCCAGGCCGGGCCGCTCGGGCACGCAGATCTCGCCGCGTGTGTCGCGGACGAGATGCTCGTGGGTCAGATCGTGAGCGAGCGACGACAGCTCGCCCGGATATTCGGCGAGGATGTGATCGGCCGCGCCGGCGTAGGCCTGCAGCGACGCGCTCAACGCCAGGTGCGATGTGAAGGTGTGGTTGACGAACGTGACGTTACGAGCCTGGGCGTGCGCGAACACGCGTGCGGCAGACGTGATGCCGCCGACGCGACCGGCGTCGATCTGAACGTAGCCGATGCCGGCGTAGTCGATCATCTGATGGGCCATGTGCTCGTTGTGCGAGCCTTCGCCGCCAGCCAGACGCACTGAGCGCGTCTTCGATGCCAGCGTGCGATACGCCTCGAGCGCGCCCGTGTGGAAGGGCTCTTCGAGCCAGGTCACCGCGCACTGCTCGAGCACGTCGACACGGCGCCCGGCTTCCTCTAGATCGGTGCCCCAGATCGTCCCGGCGTCGATGCACAGGATGCCGTCCGGGCCGATCCCTTCCCGCGCCGCGACAACGTGATCGATGTCGTTGCGCAGGTCGCCATGCCCGAAACGATTCCAGCCCAGCTTGATCGCGCGATAGCCTCCCTGTTGGGCGGTGCGCGCCTTCTCTCGCGTCTCCTCAGGCGTGTCGCCGAAGAGCAGCGAGCAGTACGGGACCTTCGGCGAGGGTGCTTTGAAGCCGAGCATCTCGTAGACCGGCTGCGACCGGATCTTGCCCGCCAGATCCCACAGCGCGATGTCGATGCCCGACAGCGCGTGATCGGCCTGGAGCAGATCCATGCTGCTCTGACGAACCTGGTGGTGGATGCGCGCGATGTCGTCGGGACCGTCGAAGGCCTGACCGAGCACGGAAGCCGAGACGGGTTTGCAGGCGCTATGTGACATCGGCGTCACAAGGCTGGCGATCGTCACAAGCGGAGAGGCTTCACATTCGCCCCACCCGACCTTGTCGCCGGCGACGACCCGCACGAGCAACGCATCCTGGCCGCCGTCAGCGATATCCAGGATCTCGGGCATCGAAAGGTAGAAGAAGTCGATCGACTCGATGACGCGCATAGACAGATCAGAACGTGATCGTGAGCCCGCCGTCGACCGTGATCACCTGTCCGGTGATATACGACGCGTCAGGTCCCGCCAGGAAATAGGCCACCCCGGCGATCTCCTCGGGTTGGCCGGCACGACGTAAGGGCAAATGATGGCCGTCAACGTAGTTCTGTTTGAACCATTCGCTCTCGAGCTCGTTGACGCCGTGCGAACTGCTCATCGGCGTGTCGACGAAGCCGGGCGCGATGGCGTTGACCAGGATCCCGCGCGGCGCCAGCTCCAGCGCCAGCGCGCGACAGTATTGATTGATCGCGGCTTTCGCCATGGCATACGCTCCGCTGCCGACCTCGACCCTTTCGCCATGGATCGAGGTGACATGCACGATGCGGCCCGCCCCAGCCATATAGCGGGCGGCCAGGCGTGACATCGCGATGGCGCCATCCACCATGATGTCGAACGGGCGACGCCATTCGGCGAGCGGTGCATTGAGGATGTCGGCCGACATGGAGACGCCAGCGTTGTTGATCAACACGTCGACGTTGCCCCACGACGTCTGGATGAGGGCTTCGAGTCGGTCGGCGGTATCTGGAGCTTCGTACGCGCCTGGGCAGACCAGGTGCGCGCCGGCTGGCAGCCCCGCCACGATCTCTCGCAACAGGTTCTCGCGTCGGGCCACGAGGCAAACGTCCCAGCCCTCTCGCGCGAAGCGTTCAGCTGTAGCCTTGCCGATTCCTGATGACGCGCCCGTTACGATCACGCGTCTTCGACGATCAGGGAAAGTGGACGAAGAGGGGGTCATTAGCGTTATGCTCTGGGATGACAATTCGGGCGGACTTGATTATACTACCGTTGATTGTCATTTGTCGCAAGCCATAAGACAATCAATCCCGTTGAGGTACCCATGGCTAGAGAACTCGTCACTGCCGATGCCGTGACTCAGGCGATTCTGCATCGAATCGCCACCGGTCAACTCACCCCGGGCGATCGCCTGCCCCCGGTGCGTAAGCTGGCCGAAGAGCTCGGTTCCAATCGCAACACCGTCAACAAGGCCTATCAGATGCTGGGCGAGATGGGCGTTGTCAACAACGACAGCGGCCGCAAAGGCTACACCGTTCGCCGCGGCGGCCAGGCCAACACCACCTCACGCGCTGAGCTGCTCGACTACTTCCAGCGGCAGTCTGTGAACCTGGCCTGGAAGCAGATGGCCGCCGGCATCACGTCGAACGAAATGCGCGACCTGTGGGAGAACGCGATCGCCGAGGTGTTTGGGCACAGCCAGGTCGACCTGATCTTCTACGAATGCAACGATCACGACACGATCGAGATGGGTCAACGCCTGATCGAGGTCCTGACGCTGCCGGTCGAATATCACAACCTGCCCCACTTCTACGCCGACCCTGCCGCGAACTTCAAGAAGCACGATCTGATCATCACGACCTACCATCATCTGGGCGAGATCACCGAGGCGATCGCGGGGCTTGGCCTGCCGACCGATAAAGTCGTCGGCATCGAGACGCGCGTCTCACCGGATGCCATGGTGCGCATCGCGCGGTTCCCGAAACAGCGGATCGGCGTGGTCTGCACGAACGCCAACACCGCGCACATGCTCAAGCACCTCCTGACCGGTTATCGGTCGGAGTGGATCATCGAGGCCGCTTCGCTCGAGGAACCCGAGCACATCAAGCCGTTGGCCGACCGCTGCGAACACTTCGTCGTGACCCACACCTGCGCCGATGAGGTGTTCGCCATCACCAAACGGACGCCGGACGTCGTCGTGAACTTCCAGATCGACGAGCAATCCGTCGCGTATCTCAATCAACGCATCAACGAAATCCGACAGGAGCGCCTTACCCGCCTGCGCTCCGACACGTCGTCCATCCCCCTGGTCGAGGCCCTGCCATGAGTCTTCGCACGATCGATGTCTCAAATTCGCGTCTGTCGCTTTCTTTTTCTGCCGCGGACAACCGGCTGCGCTGGGCGAGCCTGTCCCCCGCCGGCGGATCCGCCTGGATCAACGCCGGCACGCCGTCGTCGCTGTTTTCGTTGACCGTCGACGGTCAGGTCTGGGAGGCCCCGGCCCTCACGCTGACGGGCGTCGATGAAGACGAACCGGCCGCCGGTGTCCGACACGCAGCCTTCCATCTCGGCGGGCCGGGGTTCTCGGTCACGGCGCATGTGAAGACCTACGCCGAGGGCGCTGTGCTCGAGACCTGGCAGGATGTGCGCAACGACGGCCCAGCGCCGATCCGCATCGCGTCAAGCAACTCGATCGACGTGATTCTGCCGACCGGCACGGCCGAGCTGTTCAGTTACACCGGCAACTGGGGCAGCGAATACGAGCCCCAGCATCGCCGGCTCGAGGGCGCCGTTCGAATCGAGTCGCGCAAGGGTCGCTCGTCGAAGGGCGATCACCCCTGGTTCGCGTTGACGGCCGCCGATGGGCGCGTGCTCTCGGGCGCTGTCGCCTGGTCGGGCAACTGGGTCTTCCGCTTCGAGCCGCAGCCCGACGGCGCGTATCGACTCTCCGGCGGCCTGAACGACTGGGAGTTCTTCAAGGACCTCGCGCCCGGCATGACCTTCTCGAACGCGCCCGTCATGCTCGTCGTCGGGCCGACGCTCAACGCCGTGTCGCAGGATTACGCGCGCGTCGGCCGCAAGCATTGGTATCCGCACACCCCGCTCTCCGACAAGGCGCCCGTCGAGTGGAACCACTGGTGGCCGTATGAGGATGCCGAGATCAACGAAGACGTCTTCCGCGCGAACGTCGAGAAGGCGAAGTCGATGGGCTTTGAGGTCTGCACGCTCGACGCGGGCTGGTTCGGCCCATCGGACGCCGGCACGTTCTGGGAGCACTACCGCGGCGACTGGGACGTCGTCAACGGCGACCGCTTCCCGAGCGGCATCGGCGCACTCGGCGAGTACGTCCATGCTCACGGCATGAAGTTCGGCGTGTGGTGCGAGATCGAGGGCCTCGGCGAGAAGGCGCAGGTCGCCATCGATCACCCCGAATACGTGGCCCTGCGCGACGGCAAGCGCATCGGCTACGTCTGCTTCGGCAACCCGGCCGTGCAGGAATGGGCCTATCAGACGCTGGCCCACATCATCAAAGACTTCGGCGCGGATTGGATCAAGCTCGACTCGAACTTCGATCCCGAGGCCGGCTGCAACCGCACCGACCACGGCCACGGCGCCGGCGACGGCCTGTACGAACACATCGCCGGGTACTACAAAGTCATCGAGCGCATCCACAGGGACTTCCCCGAGGTCGTCCCGCAGAACTGCTCGTCCGGCGGGCTGCGCATCGACCTGGGCATGATGCAGCGCACGGCCATGGCGTTCCTGTCGGACCCCGACTGGGCCGTGCACGACCTGCAGATCTTCTGGGGCGCCAGCACCATGCTCGCGCCGAACACGCTCCTGCACTGGACCTATAGCCAGTGGCGCAACACCAATCCCCCGCCGTACCAGACCTTCGACCCGCACGACCCGAAGCTGACGCGCAAGATCTGGGACTACTACTGCCGGATCTCGATGCTGGGCCTCTTCGGCCTGTCGCAGCGGCTCCCGACCATGCCCGCCTGGATGGCCGAGCGCTCGGTCGAGCACATCGCGATCTACAAGGATCACGTCCGCAGGTTCATCAAGGAAGCCGATCTGTACCGCCTGACCGATCAACCCCGGCGCAGCGGCGAAGGCGAGCGCTGGCCGGCCTTCCAGTACAGCCTGCCAGACAAGAGCCAGCACCTGCTCTTCGTCTTCCGCATGCCCGGGGCCGGACCGGAGGGCTGCATCAGGCTGCAGGAGCTCGAGCCTGAGCGCGTCTACACGATCAGCGGCTTCGAGGGCGAGACCGGGCTGCGCCGCAAAGGTCGCGAGTTGATGACCGACGGGCTCGTCTTCAAGGCCTTGCTTGAAGAGGACTCGGCTTTGCTCAAGATCGCCTGACATGCGACAGCCTTGAACGGGCAAGACGCAACCCATGAAAGCCGGTGCGCCGCTCTCATTTCTTTGGTGGCGCACAGCAGGCATGGGACATCGGTAGACAGGATGAAGCCATGACCAACGACGTTGAGCTCGTGTTGGCCGCCAACGATGAACTGGGCGAAGGACCGGTGTGGCATGTCGACGAACAGGCGTTGTATTGGGTCGACATCGATGGCCTGCGCTACCACCGCCTCGAGCCGATCTCCAGCCGCCATGACGTGATCGTCGTCGGCGAAAAGGTCGGCTCACTGGCGCTCTGCCAGAATGAATGTGTGGTCCTGGCGACCGACCGCGGTTTCTCGTTCTTCGATCCGGCCGAGAATACACTGACCCCGATCGGTGACCCTGAAGCACACAAACCGGAGACGCGATTCAATGATGGCGCGGTTGACCGGGCGGGCCGATTCTGGGCCGGCACTCTCGGGGACGGTAAAAACAACAATCTGTATCGGCTCGACCCGGATGGCACGATCCATCGTGTGGAGACCGGGATCGACATCTCCAACGGCATCGGCTGGAGCCCCGACAACCGCACGATGTACTACGTCGACTCGATGCCGGGCCTGATCTACGCGTACGACTTCGACCTGGCGTCCGGCGAAATCACTCATCGGCGCAACTGGGTCGACCGATCCGGGCAACGCGGTCTGCCCGACGGGTTGACCGTCGAC
>CAYZRP010000075.1:0-19229 GCA_964480865.1 uncultured Anaerolineales bacterium
CGCGGATTTCACGGATTACTTCTGGTAATCCGCGTCATCCGCGAAATTCGCGGCAAAAAACCTCCCGCTGAAATGCGCGGGCTTGCGACTCGAGTCAGGCGGATCATGCCTGCTCGCGGCTCTGCGCCTCGACGTAGTCGCTGTAGCCGCCGGCGTACTCGCGCAAGCGGCCAGCTTTGAGCTCGAGCGTGCGCTCGACGACGCGGTCGAGAAAGTAGCGGTCGTGCGAGATGACGATCACGGTGCCGTCGAACTCGGCCAGCGCGTCTTCGAGCACCTCGGCCGAGGCGATGTCGAGGTTGTTGGTCGGCTCGTCGAGCAGCAGGCAGTTGACGCTGGCGACCCGGCCGGGCAGGGCGAGCAGAGCGAGCTGCAGCCGGCTGCGCTCGCCGCCCGACAGCGTTTTGATCTTGAGCGACGTCTGGCGATAGGTGAACAGGTAGCGCTTGAGAAACGCCACGGCGCCTTCTTCGGTGATGTAGGCTGCCTGTCGCACGGCCTCGAGCGGCGTCTGTTCGAGGTTCAAGGTTTCATGCTCCTGGGCGTAGTAACCCAGCTGCACGCTCGGCCCGACTCTGACGTCGCCGGCGTCGGGCTGCTCGCGGCCCAGGATCAGGCGCAGCAGCACCGACTTGCCGGCGCCGTTGGCCCCGATCACGCCGACGCGCTCGCCATGCCGCACGAGCAGGTCTACGCCCCGCAGCGGCTTCGATTCGCCGAAGGCCTTGCTGACCGTCTTGAGCTCGAGGACGTTGGTCGAGCCGCGCCAGCCGGTGAACGACAGGCCCATGCGCTTGCGCTCGAGCGTCGGCCGTTCCAACGACTCGACGCGCTCCAGCTTGGACCGCGTGGCACGCAGCCGACTGGCGAACTTGTCGTTGAAGACGACCCACTGGGCGTAGCGTTTGATGGCGGCCTCCATGCGCGCGATGGAGCGTTGCTGCACCTGATACAGCTCCTCCTGACGCGCGAGGCGGGCCTCCTTCTCGATCACGTAGTTCGAGTAGTCGCCGTTGAAGGTCGTCAGGCGCCCGTCCTCGATCTCGGCGATGTGCGTGACGACGGCATCGAGCAGGTAGCGATCGTGCGAGACGAGGACGACGGCGCCCGGGTAGTCGCGGATCAGGCCCTCGAGGAAGGTCTTGCCGGCCAGGTCGAGGTGGTTGTCGGGCTCGTCAAGGAGCAGCACGGCCGGGCGGGCGAGCAGCAGGCGCGCCAGGCCGACCAGCTTCTTCTGCCCGCCGCTGAGGACACCGATCGGTTTCGTGAAGTCGGCCTCGGTCAGGCCCAGGCCGAGCAGCAGGTCGTTGGCGCGGCTCGCGTAGGTCTCGCCGCCCAGATCCGTGAAGGTCTGTAGCGCCTGTTCCTGCGCGTCGAGCGTGCGCGCCAGCGCCTTCTCGTCGCCGTAGACGACCGGGTCGCCCAGCTTCGCTTCAAGGCGCTCCAACTCGGCTTCGACCTGTGCGAGTTGCGCGTTGCCGGCCAGGGTCGAAGCGAGGACGGTCTGATCGGGATCGAGCTCCGGCTGTTGGGGCAGGTAACCGATCGTCAGGCCTTTGGCGCGCGCCAGCAGGCCGCCGGGCTCCGACGTGTGTTCGCCGACGATGAGCTTGAGCAGCGACGACTTGCCGGCGCCGTTCGGCCCGATCAGACCGATGCGCTGGTCGTCCTGGATCTCCCAGGACAGGTTGTTGAAGATGAGATGAGCCCCGAGGCTGAGGCTGATGTTGGTCAATCCGATGGCGATCATCGTTCACTCCGAAACAAAAAGAGCCGCAGGGAGGTGCCTGCGGCTCGAGGACATCGGAGCGTCAATGCTGTGTCACGCGCTCCGGTCGGCAGGCGGAATCCGACAAGGAACGCCATAGAAACCGCCGGTCCGAGCGATGACTCGCATCGCCTGTGCCACTGGATACGCGTAGATCACGTCGGCATTGTATCTCAAAGTCAAGGGATTCTTTGGCCGCGAATGGCGCGAATTTCGCGAATGAGACGTATCTCGAGCGCCCGCGCTGGAGGACACGCTATTTCGCGGCATTCGCGCCATTCCGGCCAGGTCCGTTCAGCCGCAGCCGCCGCCGGTTTTGTCGCGCTGGATCTGCAGCACGATCTTGGGCACGTAGGTCAGCTTGTCGTACGCGATCAGGCTGGGCGCCGACGAGGCGTAGCGATCGCCGAGCGCGGCCGGGAACGCAAACCGCAGGCCTTCGTCAGGCACCGGCGTGGCGAGGGCCTGTAGCACGGGATCATCCTTGCCGAAGAAGGTCAGCCAGTTGTTGATCCCGCCCTGGAGGATGTAGACATTGGGCACGGCCTCGGCTACCAGGGTCTTCCAGGCCGCCGTCGCGGTGGTCTCGTCGTTGCTCATGACCACGATCACGCGGTTGGCGGCCACGTGGGCCAAGAGCTCAGGCGCGAGCGACTCGACCTCCTCGAGTGGCACGTGGTTCGCGCCCTGCAGGTGATAGAGATTGAAGTCGCCTTCCGGGCGGACGTCGAGCATGACGAGCTGCAGGCCGTCGTCGTACATGGTGTGGAACAGCTCGGCCGGCTCGATTTGAATGGCGCGTTGGGCGAGCACGGCGTCCTTTTCGGCGGCGATGCGTGCGTACTTCTGTTCGTTGCTCGGGCTGCCGATGATGACCACGCCGACCGCCACCGCCACGAGGGCGACAGCGCCGGCGATCCGCAGCTTCGGCTCGCGTTTGAGGTCGCGTCCGCCGAACGACTTCTCGAGCTGCTCGGCGCCCCAGAACATGAAGAGCGCCATCAGCACGATACCGACGACGATCACGCCGGTCGGCAGGTGCAGCCAATCCATCAGCGTGTAGCGGCCGAAGTAACCGCTGGTCTGCCACCAGATGTCATAGAGCGATTCGGTTTCGCCGAAGACGAACATGCCCACAAGCGCGCCGAGCACGAAGAAGAGCGCGTCGAGCTTGCCCGTGACCATGCCGACCAGCGAGGTGCCCGGGCAGAAGCCGCCGATGATGAAGCCGAATCCCATGATCAGGCCGCCCACGATCATGGGTCCGAAGTAGGTCGTGTTGACGTACAGCTGGCCGTAGTTGAGCACGCCCAGGCCGACCATGGTGAAGATCAGGACCATGGCGGTGATGATCGCGCCGAACATGACCTTGAGCACGGTCAGTTCGGTGAAGTAGAACTGGCCAGCCAGTTTGTTGGAGTTGCCGAAGCCCGAGATCTCGAGCACGAAGCCGAAGGCGAAGCCGATCACCAGGAAGACCACATAGGTCCAGGGGTTGGCCGCGCTCGTGGCGACAAGTTCAGGAAGGGGGAATGACATGGTTGCCTCCGCGCCTTAGAGCCACAGCTTGCGCACGAAGTACGCGAGGATGTAGGCGCCGATGAACACCGAGAACATGAAGGCCCAGGCGCCGGTCGACAACACGGCGCCGCCCGAGAGCGCGAGCCCCGACGTGCAGCCGCGAGCCATGCGCGCGCCGTAGCCCATCAAGGCGCCGCCGGCGAAGGCCATGGCCCACCGCATCCGCACCGAGATCTGCGGGCCCTTGTTGGTCTCGATCTTCAGCCGGCCGTTCCACCAGCCCGCCGAGAGCCCGCCGACCATCGAGCCAGCCACGATCATCACCACCCAGTCGTCGAGCGGATCCTTATCGCCGCCGGCCATCTTCAGCAGATAAGGCGTGCGATCGACATGGCCGGGCACGACCAGGTCCTCGACGAACACGATCAGGCGGTTGAGGCCGCCCGACGCGCCCAGGCCGTTCCCGGTGAAGAAGAACGCGGCGAAGAGCACGAGGCCGAGCAGGAAGCCGCCGAGGTATGGGTGGACGTAGTCGCGCTTCGGGCGTCGCAGGAGCGCGCCGAGCCTCGTCGTCAGGGGTTGGGCCGCGCGTTGCGGCGTTTTGGTCAGGGTGGCCATACGAACTCCTTGATCTCAATCGCCGCTGGCGGGTTGGGCGGCAGCTTCGCCGCTCGCCACTTCGACTTCATCCCAGCCGACCATCATGGCTTCGATGTTGCCGAGCGGTGTGTGTCCGGTCGTCGTCAGGTAGACGTGCATGATGATGAACGCCGCGAACGTCCAGGCCACCAGGCTGTGGAAGGGCGCCAGGAAGGGCAGCCCGCCGAGCCAGGTTTCGAACTGCGGGAAGGACTGCACGCCAAGCATCAACGCGCCTGTCGCGATCTGCAGCGGCAACAAAACGTTCAGGATGCCGAAGTACGTGATCTGCTGCAGCGGGTTGAGCTTGCGGTCCGGCGTCTTCTCGAACGGGTGCGGCTCATGCTTGAAGATGCCCTTCAGGTAGTAAAGGGTCTGCACGATCGCCTGGTCGAAGAACCCATACGGCCGCGGGATGAAGGTCCGGATCTCGCCGCTGACGAGGTGGTAGAAGAGCGACAGCGCGGCATTGACGGCCAGCAGCACGGCCACGATGTTGTGGACGACCACGGCCTGTTGGAAGAAAGCCACGCCGAACATCTCCGGCCGGTGGATCATCAGCCCGGTGAAGACCAGGATGAGGATGGCGAAGGTCTGGAACCAGTGCCAGAAGCGCTCGTACACCGAGTACATGTAGACGCGCTTGACCTCTGAGTGCTTGCGCCGGGTCTTCAGCGACGTGTAGTAGCGCAGGCCACCGTGGACCGTCACGCCAATGAGCACGCCGATCACGGCCAGCACGCCGAACCAATCGATCCAGCTGACGCTGTCGCGACCGAACTGATAGAGCGGACCGCTCGACGGCGAAAAGGCGGTGACGTCGTCGTGGATCGAGATCGACCCCGTCAGGCTCAGCCCGCCGACGTTCAGCAGGGTGGGGCTGATGCCCGTCGGGCCCGAACCCGAGAGCGTCATCGCCTGGCCGATGCGCGAGTCGCTGCTGTGGCAGGTCGAGCATTCCTTGATGGCGGCGTCGCCGCGCACCACATCGTGGCTGATGCGGTACGGCTGCACCTCGCCCGACAGGCGCGGATTGACGAGGCCGAGCGCGGCCAGGCGAGTCTGGATGACGGACTGCTTGTCTGGGGTATTCAGGCGCAGCTCAGAACTCGACAGCTCGCCGTCGCCGTTTTCGTCGAGCGCCGTCACGATCTCGGAACGATAAAGGCCGTTCTCGAGATAGGCCGCCTGCAGATCCTCGAGCCGCACCGGGCGCGTGCCGGCCGGGTCATCGTAGATCCAGTACCAGGCGGTCACCAGGTTGTAAGGCGCGAGTTTCTGGCCGCCCTCGGAGTCGTTCTGCAGAGCCAGCATGGGCGTGTAGCCCGTGATCAGGTCGCTGAGGGTGCCGGTGCCGCCGCTCACGCCGCGCCACTCGAGCACGGGCTGCGATGCCTCGGTGATCACGGTCCAGTCGACCGATTGCAGGGCCGGGGCGTGTAGGGCCGGGATGTGACAGGTCTCGCATGCAACCGAGGCCATGTGCTGCTCGGTGTACGGCAGCCAGGCGTGGGTCTGGGTCGCCTCGTGGCAGGTCTCGCAACGGCGCATCGTGCCGCGCAGGTCCTCAGACACCGTGAACTGCGCGCTCTGGCCGCGCGCGAACTCGTGGTTGGGACGGAGCACGTATTCCCCGATCTCCAGCCGGCGCGGATCGAAGAGCACGCTGTCGGGTTGCGCCTTGGCGTTGGTCTGCACCAGCACCGGGTTGTTGAGCGAATAGTGGCAGTCGACGCACTGCAGGCCGCGGTCGGCGTGCAGATCCCAGGCGTAGGCCAGGTCGGCCTTGTCGGCGATGTTCATGCCCGACTGCGAGATCTTCTGCGGCGACATGATCTGGCCCGTGGTCGCCGTCTGCCATTGCGCCAGGTCCTGCCCGGCGGTGGTCAGCGGCTCGGGCGAGGCATGCGCCAGGCCGTGGCACAGACCGCAGTTCTCGTTGCTCGGGTCGTGCACGGTGACGTAGGCCGCCTGCAGCTTGCCGTCGCTGTTGAAGGCCGCGGCGTTGTAGGTGTAGCCGTCAGCGGAGCGCGAGACGATCCCGGCGCCCACGAGCGTGGCGGTGTTCGCCCAGGCGAAGTCGCCGGCCTTCAGGGCCTCGGCCCGTTCAGCCTGACTGGTCGTATTGAAATGGCACAGAAAGCAATCCATCTCGACGCCGGCCGCGACTTCGGCCGGGCCGCCGCCGACGATGCGCGCGGCATTCAGTTTGAGCCATTCGACAGGCGTCAGGTCGATGCGCTGATCGCCGTCGGGCGAGAGGTAGCGATAGGTGATCGGATCCCAGTTGCCGTACAGGCCGGTCGAGGTCTCCCACGGCTGGCCGTTCGGCACCTTGCCCGGCTCGGTCGACGTGCTGTAGCCCAGGTCGGCGTGGAAGCTGTGTGACTCGATGTAGGCCGTATCGTGACACGCTCCACAGGTCTCGCTGGTCGAGAGCGGCTTGCCGCTGTCGAGGACATTCTGGCCATCGCTATCGAGCAGGGCGAAGGTGGGGTGGAGCGGCGAGGTCTGGGTCGTCGGCGCCGCTGAGGTTCCGGCGAGCGCCGATGGGACGAGCGCGGCGGCGGTCAGCCCGAGGCCGATCAAAGCGGCCGCCCAAAGGTAGGTTCGGTGAAAACGCATCTGCAGTGCTCCGGAGCGTTGGCGTGTGTTCATGCGATTACGGTTGATCGAAGCGCCCGCCCCAGTCCATGGGATCGCCGGGATAGCCGAGGGCTGCCCATTCCATCCGGCCGTTGGCCGTGTGGCACTCGTTGCATTGCAGGGCGTTCTCTTTGGGCTGGACCATGTGCGTGGTCGGCCAGTACATCCACGTTTCGGCGAAGCTGTAGGAGCCGCTGTAGGGCAGACCCATGCGCTCCTGAGCCAGCTTGAAGGCAGCGTCCCAGTCGAAGTTCGTCCAGAAGCCGTCGGGCCCGGCCGTGATCGGCGCGAGCAGGTAGTTGTAGCCGGTGTCGTACGGCTGCTTGGCGACGTGGATCTTGAACGGCATGATCCTGGCCGTCGGGTCGTCGATCGAGCCGGCCGGCAGGTCGATCATGGTTGGCTGGGTCGGATCGATAACGTCGCCGAGCAGGTAGCGCTGCTCGAGGTTGCCGTTGAACCAGACGTACGTGGGCTGCACGTTCGAGGCGTACTCGAAGTTGCCCTTGATGTTCAGGTACGTGAAGTGATCGTCTTCTTCGGCTTTGAGGCCGGCGGTCGACCAGTCCCAGTACATCTTGGTCGGGTTCTGGGTGGCCATCGACGGGATGTGGCAGGTCTGGCAGGCCACGCTCGAGGTATGGGCGTTCAGGCGATCGTCGGTGTGAACCGCGCCGGCGTGACAATCGGTGCAGGCCACCTGATCGGCCGGATCGACCTGGATGTTGTCGGCCACGAGGCGGCCCTTGATCGCATGGTCGGTCGTCGTGTGGCAGTCGGTGCAGACCATGTTGAGCTCGCCCATGTGGACGTCTTCATCGGCCACGGCGTAGGTCAGGCTGCTGTCGAGGTCGCCGTGTTTGACACCGTTTCCGCCGCCGCCGTCGAAGTGGCAGTTGCCGCACTGCTGTCGCCCGGGGTTGGCGACGCTCTGCGCCGCGGCCGCGAGGTCGATGCCGTCGGCCGGGTTGCCGTAACTGCCCTTGGCGTAGCCGCTCTGCGCGTGGCACGCCAGGCAGTCGACGTTCTCGGCGTGCTTCAGGTTGTCGTTCGCGCTGCCTTCCTCCCAGCCGTAGCCGATGTGGCAGCTGGTGCAGCTCTTCTGATTGCCCATCGCGCTGACGCAGAAGTTGTTGATCTGGTTGATCTTGCCGATGGTCACGGGCTCATCTCGGCCCGCGACCGTGAAGGGCTCGCTCTCCCAGGTCCAGTGGCTGGTCTGCATCACGTCACTGGCGGAGTCGGGATGGCACTTCAGGCAGGCCTGCGTGACCTCCTGGCCGCTGGCGTACGGTCCAGGCATGAGATCGGTGTGGCTGGTGTGCGTGACATGGACCGGCAGCGCCGCCGCGGGTGAGATCCCGGCCTCGACCGGCTTTGCGCCGAAGACCATCACGGGTATGGCGATCGCCGAGCCGGTGACGATGAGGCCCGTCACCCAGATACGAGGATTGATCACAATAGCTCCCCTGATTGGCACCCAGGTTGTGGGCGAGGGCACCCGGCCGCCCCGACGATCCGATTGCCGGGCAGCCACACGTGGGGTGGATCACATCCGCTCCGCGTGCAATATTTTGCTATATCTTGCTACTGATTGAGATGGTATGAAATTGCTAAGGGCGCGCAAAGATCTGATGTCACCAGATATTGTGATATCCATCACAATAACCGCTGGCCACAAAGTCGGCAAACCGTATCGAATTTTAAGGGCGAGGCGTCAGGCTTCGGAGGAAGAATCGAAGGTTTCGGCCACGGCGGCGTGGCGTCTCAGCTGTTCTGCGAGGACGGTGCGCATCAGGTCGCAGATCTCGACGATCTTGGGGTTGACGATCGCGTAGACCATCTCCTGGCCGTTGCGCTCGGCGGTCACCAACTCGCCGGACCGCAGCACCGAGAGGTGGCGGGAGACGGTGCCGGCCGGCATGCCGGTGGCGGCTGCCAGGTCGCTGACGCGGCTGGGTCCTTCGCGCAGGGCATGCAGGATCTGGATGCGGCTGGGGTTGCTCATCCGCTGGCAGAACTCGGCCTGTAACTTGAAGATCTCAGTCGTGGACATGTTCACGCCCCTATCGCCGACATCACACATCGGTCATCTCATCCGATGTCGCCGGCGTGGCCCCCGGTGGGAGAAGGGAGATGCAGGCCTTACTCAGCGCGCTGCGGTTCGAACTGGCTCATCTCGGCGATTCGGCGCAGTCGGCGCATCAACTCGGAACGTTCGTGGCCAATGTCCTCGAACGTGTGGGCCACGGTCTCCAGCCAGCCACCGATTCGCTTCAGCTGCTTGTCGTTGAGCACGGGCAGGTCTCGCACGGCCTCGGCGAGGGCCGCCGGATCGATCCCGTAGTCGGCGGCCAGGCGCGCGACGCGCTCAGCCTGCTCAGCCTCGTCCGGCGCTTCGGCGTAGAACTGCCCGGCGATGAGCATGGCCGTGAACGTGCCTTCGACCTCGATGCGCGCGCGGGCATATTGCAACCCGGCGTGGCAGGACACGAATTCGGTGCGGTGCTCGGGCCTGTTCGCCAGATCACGCCAGGACTTGATGCAGGCCTTGCGCCCCGTCTCCGAGGCCATGATCAGCTGGCAGAAGGCGCAGGGATTGCTGATCTTCGTCAGCGGCTCGCCGTCGGGCGCCGTCGTCACCGAGCCGAGGGAGGCCACGTCGGCGAAGACGTCCTGGATCGCCTGTACGCAGTGGAGGGGCAGGATGTCGGTGCTGACCAGCGGATTGACGGGCTCGGCGGCTTTGCCCGAAAGCAGGGCCTCGACGTCTTTGCGCGGAAACCGCCACTGGCCGCCGACCTTGACCCCGGAAATCCGGCCGTCATTCAACATCCGGTAGACCGTGGTGCGGTCGATCTTGAGCAGGTCGAGCAGTTCCTTGGTCGTCAGCAGGTCATCCATCGGCCGTACCTCGAAGACTCTCACACATATGCTTGAGCATATACTATCCGATGCGATATCCTGCATCAAGCTGCAATAGTAAAGAGGCTGAGACGCAGGCGCAATGACAGATAGCAGGCGCCGCGCCTGATCATTGTCATCTGCCCCGACGGGAAAACCTCGCGCGTCAGGCTTTGAGAGTCTTGAGCAGTTGCCGGGCGGTGTTGCGGCCGCTGGCGCCGCTGACCCCACCGCCGGGATGCGTGCCCGGTCCGCACAGGAAGAGGTTCTCGATTGGCGTGCGGTGCTGGGCCCAGCCCGAGAGCGGGCGCATGAACAGGATCTGGTCGAGCATCATCTCGCCGTGGAAGAGGTTGCCCTCCGTGAGGCCGTAGCAATCCTCGAGCGCATGCGGCGTCAGCACCTGGCTGTGCTCCACTCGGCTGGCGAGGTCGGGGGCGTAGTCGGTCAACGTTGAGAGGGCCAGCTTGAGGAGACGATCTGACCAATCCGCGCTCTCGGCTTTGAACGGCGCGTACTGCAGGTGGATGCTGAGGATGTGCTTGCCGGCCGGCGCACGGTCCGGGTCGGCCAGCGTGGGCACGCTGACCTCGAGGTACGGTCGATCGGAGAGGCGCCCGTACTTGGACGCGTCGTAGGCCTTCTCGAGGTCGTTCAGGCTCGGGCTGACCACCAGCGCGCCGCGCAGGCCGGCCTCGGAGACGCCGCTGAAAGCGGGCAATCCATCGACCGCGAGATTGATGCGCGCCACCGAGCCGCGCATCTTGATGTTCTGAGTCGCCCAAACGAACTCGGGATCGAGCGCCTCGGGCCCGACCAGGCCCAGGAACGTGCGGCGCGGGTCGAGGGCCGAGACCACACGAGAGGCCGAGATCTCGTCGCCGTTGGCCAGCACCACGCCCGTGGCCCGATCGCCCTCGAGGCGTATGCGCACCACCTCGGCGCCGTGCCGGATCTCGACGCCCGCGCCTTCAGCGGCCTGCGCCAGGGCACTCGACAGTGTGCCGACGCCGCCACGCACCGAGGTCGGGAACAGGCTGCCCTGCACTGCCCAATGGTGCAGAAACAGAAACGCGGTGCCCGCGCTCATCGGTCCCTGCGTGAGGCCGTGCACGCCGCGCGCGGCCAACAGCCCGCGCAGCGCGTCGCTCTCGAACCACTCGTCGAGCAGTTCGTGCATCGACATCGGCAGGACCCGCACGGCCTCGACCATGTCGGTCTTGCCCAGACCGCGTAACTTGAGGCCGAGTTGCGCCAGCGCCGGCGCTTCGGCCGCGTCGACCTTGGGGACACGCGGGAAGGGCGCGGCATAGACTTCGTTGAGGAACCCCGCGACCTTGCCCATCAGCGTCACGAACGCCGGCCAGCGTCTGGCGTCGGCGGCGCTGAAGCGCGCGATCGCCCGCGCACTCGCGGCGGCGTCGGACTCGAGCACCAGGGCCTCGCCGTTCCGCTGCAGCCCGACGAGGGGCACGCGGGTATGCGCCCCGACCTTGAGCCCCAGATCGCGGACGACGTCGGGGGCCAACCGTCCGAAGTGCTGCACCGGATCGATGCGGTAGCCGGGCCACAGCTCTTCGGTGCTCACTGTGCCGCCGACAACGTCGCGTCGTTCGAGCACAAGCACGCGCTGCCCGGCCTTCGCCAGATAGGCCGCGGTCGTCAGGCCATTGTGCCCGGCGCCGATGATGATCGCGTCAAAGTGAGTCGCCATGAAAACCTCGTGGAGCGTAGAGCGTGGGGCGTGGAGCGAACGCTACCGCGCAGTGTCGCGTTGCGTCATCGCTCCTCGCCCTTCGCCCCGCGCACTACGCCTTCAGCACCTCGAGCGCCGCCAGACGCCCGTTCGCGCCCATGATGCCGCCGCCGGGGTGCGTGCCCGAGCCACATTGCCACAGGCCGCGGATCGGCGTGCGGTAATCGGTGTAACCGGGGGCCGGGCGCAGAAAGAACAGCTGGTGCAGCGCGAGTTCGCCGGCGAAGATGTTGCCCTCGGTCAGGCCCGTGATCCGTTCAATGTCCGGCGGCACCAGCACCTGTCGGCCGACGATCGCGCGTTTGAGATTGGGCGCGTACTGGGCGAGCGTGTCGACGACGGTGTCGCCGAAGGCCTCGCGTTTCGCATCGTCCCAGCCGCCGTTGACGTGATAGGGCGCGTACTGCACAAAGCACGACATCACATGCTGGCCGGGGGGCGCCATCTCGGGATCGATCATCGACGGGATGATGCAGTCGATATACGGGCGCTCGGGCAGATCGCCGTACTTGGCTGTGTCGTAGGCGCGCTCGATGTAATCGATGCTCGGGCTGATCGAGATCGCGCCGCGATGCAACGGCCCGGGGCCGGGCAGGGCAGTGAAGTCGGGTAGCTCGCTGACGGCGAGGTTAACCTTGGCCGATGAGCCGCGCGTGCGGTAGCGCTTGATCGCGGCCAGGAAGTCGTCGGGCAGGTGGCGCGACTCGATGAGCTTGAGGAACGTGCGCTTCGGGTCGAGGCTCGAGCTGATCGTGCGCGCGTAGAGCTCGTCGCCGTTCTCGAGCGCCACACCCACAGCCCTGCCGTTCTTGACGATCACGTGCTCGACCGAGGCGTTCAGCCGGATCTCGACGCCAAGTTCGCGCGCCGCGTTCGCGATGCTGTTGCTGATGCCGCCGGTGCCGCCCTTGGCGAAACCCCAGGCCCGAAAGGCGCCGTCGATCTCGCCCATGTAGTGGTGCAGCAGCACGTAGGCCGTGCCGGGCGAGCGCGGGCCGAGGAAGGTGCCGATGATGCCGCTGGCCGACTTTGTGCCTTTGAGCGGATCGCACTCGAACCACTCCTCGAGCAGGTCGGCGGCGCTCATCGTCATCAGCTTGGCCAGGTTGTGGAAGTCTTTCTCGCTGAGGCTGCCGGCATGGCCGCCGAGGCGCAACAGCCCGAACAGGTCTTTCGGGCTGAGCGACGTCGGGTCGGGCGGGATCATGCTCAGGATCGGCTTGACGGCCATGGCCATGCGCGCCATGGCGCGGCTGTAGGCGTCGTAGGCCTCGGCGTCTTTGGGTGAGTGTCGCAAGATCTCGCGCCGGGTCTTGTCGTGATCGTCCCAGGCGGCGAGGTAGTCGCCGTTCATGAGCGGCGTGAACGTGCTCGGCAGCGGCAGGATGGTCAGGCCATGCCGCGGGAGCTCAAGGTCGCGGATGATCTCGGGCCGCAGCAGGCTGACGACGTACGAGAACTCCGTGAACTTGAAGCCCGGCACGATCTCCTCGGTGACGGCCGCGCCGCCGACCAGGTGCCGTCGTTCCAACACCACGACCCTCTTGCCCGCCCGCGCCAGATAGGCCGCGTGGATCAGGCCGTTGTGCCCGCCGCCGATGACGATCGCGTCGTATTGATTGGCCATAGACACCCTGGTTTCGTTGAGCGTAGAGCGTGGAGCGCGGCAGCGTGATCGCTCCACGCTCCACGCCCGACGCTCTACGTTACTTGCGCTTGCGCTCCGGATTGAAGAACGGCAAGGTCACAACCTTCGCCGGTGTATAGCGGTGCTTGTGTTGCACCATGATCTCGTACATGAGCAGGCTGCCGGGCCTGGCGTGGGCGGCCTCGACGTGGGCCAGGGCGATGAACTTCTTCAACAGCGGCGACCAGCAACTGCTCGAGGCGTAGCCCACCTGGCGGCCGAGCGACGAGAGCGGCACGCTGGCCCGCAGCGTGGTCGTCGGGACGTGCGGGGGCAGGCCCTCCTCGAGGAAGAGCCGCTCGAGCGTGGGCCACTCGATCTCGAGGCCGACCATCTGCCAGGCCGAGCCGGCGGCCTTCTCGGCGGCCAGCGCCTTGCGCCCGACGAACGGCACGCTCTTGTTGAGATCGACCGCCCAGCCCAGGTTGATCTCGTACGGCGACGACTTCTGCGCGGCGATGGTGGCGACGTGCGCGGACGTGTAGTCGACGTCGAGCAGGATCAGGCCGGCCTCGACCCGGGCCACATCGAGGGCCAGGATGCCTGCGGGCGTGATCCCGTAGGCGGTGCCGGCCGCGATCAACGCGTCCCAGACCGTCACGGCATCGGCGGCGTCGCACCAGAGCTCGTAGCCCAGGTCGCCGGTGTAGCCCGTGCGTGTGATGGTCACGGGCACGCCGCCGATGCTGTTGGTCATCAGGCGGAAGTACTTGAGCCCGTCGAGCGAGTGCTCGGCGCAGGCGTTGAGGATCAGGCGTGAGGTCGGCCCTTGCAGGGCCAGCGCCCCGATCCGGCTCGACACATCCTCGATGGTCACCTCCAGGCCGACGGCGTTCATCGTCAGCCAGCGGTAGTTCGGCTCGGCGGCCGTCAAGCGGAACCGATCGTCGCCGAGCCGCGCGATCGTGCCGTCATCGATGACCTTGCCCTCGGCATCGCACCAGGGCGTGTACAGCACCTGACTGACAGCCAGTTTGCTGACGTCACGCGTCACCATGCGGTCCAGCAGGCGCGCCGCGTCTTTGCCGCTGATGTGGTACTTCTGCAGCGGCGAGACGTCAAACAGAGCGGCGGAGTTTCGCACCGCCCAGTACTCGCGCTCGTGACTGAGTTCGTAGGCGCCGGCAGCCATATAGCCGGACCAGCGGCGCCAGACCTGGGCGTCATTCAGCGGTTGGGTGCGGGCATGAAAGGGCGTGGCAAGGAGCATGCGTCCTCCGGGCGAATTCATAATGTGAATTCTGATTTCACAATGTGAACAGGACGATTGTACCGGCTCCTGTACCTTCGCGTCAATGACGTGTGAAGGGGTAATCCGGCAGGCTTGGGTCGCTGCGCTGCCGGAGGCCTTTCGTCTGATAGGGCCATCGCGTCCTGCATCTGTTGGACGGTCCGGTCGCCGTTTTCGTGGATTGGACGGAGGATGATGACCATCGGCCCGCGCCAATCGCTCTGCGCCCGTCCACTGTGACATCCAGGGCAATCGCATTAGGAATGCCTGATCCGATTCTTCCGAGAAAAGGTGGGGGAGGCAGGCGCCGGGCCAACGCACCGGCGCATGCCTCCCCCTCGTTTTCTCGGCACTTTATCAACTCAGGCGATGAAGCCACGCCCTCATGCGAGTGCCCTGATGTGACGTCGGGGAAATCCGCGGCTCAGACCGAACCCGGTCCGACTTGGACGTTATCGCCCGGGTCGAGGGATGGACGGATCCCTTTTGCGGACGGACGACAGCGGTATGATGAAGTCAACGATCCATACACCTCGGAGGCAACCATGGACAAGCAGACGATGA
Organism: uncultured Anaerolineales bacterium; assembly: GCA_964480865.1. Taxonomy (GTDB): domain Bacteria; phylum Chloroflexota; class Anaerolineae; order Anaerolineales; family UBA6663; genus UBA6663. The sequence continues at coordinate 14,717 of CAYZRP010000075.1, forward strand.
TCGATCACCTCAACGCCGACCTTGCCGGCGAGCTCGGCGCCATCATCCAGTACCTGACCTATGCGGCCAAGGCCAACGGCCCATTCCGCCCACAGCTTGTGACGTTCTTCATGGCCGAAGTACCGGACGAGCAACTCCACGCCCAGTTCCTGGCCAACAAGATCGTGGCCCTGGGCGGTGAGCCGACGACGCAGCCACGCCCGGTCCCGGCTGCCCGGTCCAATCGCGAGATGCTCGAGGCGGTCCTGATGGCCGAGCGCCAGGCGACGAAGGACTACACCCAGCGCGCTGAAGAAGCCGAGGCCCTGGGCGACAAGGGCATGCAGGTCCAACTCGAAGACATGGTTCGCGACGAGAGCGGCCACGCCGAGGAGACCGAGCGGCTCCTGCGCGAGTGGCCGCTCTGAACCCTTCCGTTACCTGTTCGGCACGACGGGGGTCGCGATCTCGCGGCCCCCGTCGTGTTTGGGGAGCAGGAGCAGCGATCCCCGGATTGGCTGACGATCGGACGATGCTCGCCGATAGCCGGGCCACTCCCGACTGAGATTGACACGCCACCGGGTTGGTTGTAGAGTCTCTGTGACCGAATTTGTCAAAACGGTCACAGAGACCTCGTATGCCACGACCCTTCACCGAACAAGAACGAGCGACGATCCGCGCCAGGCTGCTCGAGCGCAGCCAGCGCCTGTTTGAGACCCGCGGGCTGCGCAAGACCAGCATCGATGAGATCGCCCGTGAGGCCGGGATCTCAAAGGGGGCCTTCTACCAGTTCTTCGACTCGAAGGAGACCCTCTGCCTGGAACTGCTTGAGACGATCGAGTCGAAACTGCGTGCCGGCGTCCTCGAACAGGCCGTCGGTGGGGGGCGTGGGGCCAAGGCGCGCGTCGCCCGGATCCTCGAGGGATTTCTGAATTCCTGGGGCGAGTACCCGCTGCTGCGTAACTTCGACAAAGCTGACTACGACTACCTTGTGCGCCGTCTTCCCCCCGAACAGGCTCAGGCGCATATGGCCGGCGATCTGGCGTTCATCGAAGCCTTCACGGCGAAGTTGAAGAAGGACGGCATTCGCCCGAAGGTCTCGCCGACGATAGTCGTCAACCTGATTCGCTCGCTCTTCCTGCTCAGTCTGCATCGCGCCGAGTTGAGTGAAGGTTATGAGGAGACGATCGCGATCATGATCGACCTCATCGCGGGACGCATCACGGGAGCCCCAAAATGAACTGGGCTATTGAAGCACGCGAATTGGTCAAGACCTATGGCCCGGTCCGCGCGGTGGACCGTCTTGATTTGCGCGTGGCGCCGGGCGAGATCTATGGTTTTCTTGGCCTCAACGGTGCCGGCAAGACGACCACGATCCGGGTGCTGCTGGGGATGATCCGGCCGACAGCGGGGCAGGTGTTCGTGCTTGGCGAGCCGGTGGGTCCCAACGGGCGCGGGCCGTGGAAGCGGGTCGGGCACCTGGTCGAGATGCCGGCGGCCTATCCCGAACTGACGACCCGCGAGAACCTTGAGATCGCGCGTCGCCTTCAGGGCCTGAGCGATCGCTCGGCCACCGGTCGCGTTATCGAGCAACTCAGCCTCGCGCCCTATGCCGATCGTCGCGCCGGAACGTTGTCGCAAGGCAACCTGCAGCGCCTCGGGTTGGCACGTGCGATGCTGCACAGACCCGACCTGCTGCTCCTCGACGAGCCGGCCAACGGCCTGGATCCCGCCGGCGTGGTTGAGATCCGCGAGCTGCTGCGCGCACTCTCGCGCGAACACGGCGTGACGGTGTTCATGTCGAGCCATATCCTCGGCGAGATCGACCGGCTGGCGACCCGGATCGGGATCATCCATCGCGGTCGACTGATCCAGGAACTGGAGGCCGGCGTCCTCGAGGCGTTGCGCAAGCCGCGCCTGGTCGTCGCCACGCGCGATCAAGCGACAGCGCGTGGAGCCTTGAGTCAGGCCGGGTACGCGCCCGACGTCGAGGGCGACCATCTCATCCTGACCGACGCGCGAGCCATCGAGCGGCCGGACGATGTCGCCACGGTCCTGGTGCACGCCGGGGCTCCGCCGACGAGTCTGGCGATCGCTCAGGAAGATCTCGAAACGCACTTCTTGCGTTTGACGGGAGGTGTGTGATGAGCGCCTACGGCTCCGCGTTGTGGATCGAGACCCTGAAGGTGCGTCGATCTGGGCTGGCCTGGATCACGGCTTTTGCGTTCCTGCTGGTGCCAGCGGCCGGTGGGTTGTTCATGTTCATCCTCAAAGACCCGGAAGGGGCGAAGAACATGGGCCTGATCGGCACAAAGGCCCAGATCGCCGTGGGAACCGCTGACTGGACGTCGCTGATGCAAGTGTTGCGACAGGGCACCACGATCGGCGGCGCGATCCTCCTGGCGTTCTTCACGGCCTGGAACTTCGGGCGCGAGTTCTCGGATCACACTCTCAAGGAGATCCTGGCCGTGCCGACCTCACGCAGTCGGATCGTGTGGGCCAAACTCACCGTCGTGGCGATCTGGGCGCTGGCCCTGCCCGCGATCGCGTTCGGCGTCGGGGTGCTGGTCGGGTTCGCCGTCGACATTCCGGGTTGGGGGGCAGACCTGGTGTGGGGATCGCTTGTGTCGACGGCCGAGGCGGCTGCGCTCTCTATGCTGTTGCTGCCGTGGGTGGCCTTCTTCGCCGGCGTTGGGCGCGGGTACATGTCGGCGATCGGTTGGACGTTCTTCACAGTCTTCATGGGGCAGATCGCGGCGGTGATGGGCTGGGGCGACTGGTTCCCGTGGTCGGTGCCGGCCCTGATCAGCGGCGCCGGCGGAAGCAACGCGGCCCTCGTCGGGGCACACAGCTATGCGTCGGTGATCGTCACGGGCTTGATTGGCGCGATCGCCGTCCTGTTCTGGTGGCGGAGCGCCGATCATGTGAGGTGAAGAGAAGACGAACGACGAAGGACGATGGTTGTGTAAGACAACCATCGTCCTTCGTCGTTCGTCATTGGTCTTTCTCTACGCTGCCTGCCGCACTCGCAAACGCCGGGGCGGCGTCGGTGGCCCGGCGGTCAGCCAGAGCAGAGCGAGCATGATCAGGGCTGAGGTCAGGCACCAGGCGCAACTCGCGCCGATCACGAAGGGCTCGAGGAATGTCAGATAGGTGGAAAACAGGACGCCGATCACGATGAAAGCGAATCGGAGTTGGCGTGCCAGCGGGGTGTCGATCAACGACGCCGCCAGGATCGCGACGTAGCCGGCTACACCCAACCAGCCGATCGGGATCAGGCCGAAGAGCCGCGCGTACGGGCTCTGCTGGACGGTATTGCAGTCGCCAATCGGCCCGCAGATCGCCTCGACCTGGGTCGTCTCGACGTAGGCCAGATAGGCGGCCACTGCCATGCCCACCAGCGACAGCCCGAGGATGAGGGTCTCGCGGCTTGTTGGGGCGTCGCCAATCCCGCGGTCGCGGCGCTGGATCGCGACCACAACGAGAGAGACGACCAGGCCGGCGAGCACCACGAGTGCGAGCCCGTTGCCGACCGGATCGACCGCGAGGGCTGTCGAGAGCCCGCCCTGGGCCACGGGCAATGTGCCGGGCTCAGCGCTCGAGTCCGCGGCAGTCTCATTCTTCACGCTGAACCCCGGGAGCGCAGGCCAATCGATGCCGCCGCGCGCCAGATGAGCCTCCACCAGGCCCGGGAACTGCTCCGGGATTTCGCCCGAACCGACGAGCACGCGTTCGCCGATGATCAACATCGGCACGCCCTGGCGCTCCTCGGGCACCGCAAAGTTGAACAGGGCCACATTGAACAACTTCTGGCCCTCTTCGGTGGTGACATCGACGGCCGCGATCGCCAGGGCGTCGCCGTACTGGGCTGCCATCGGCTCGAGGGTGTTGGTGATCACCTCGTGGCAGTGTGGGCAGGTCGGCGAGTAGAACAAGACGGCGTGAACGACTGCATCGGCGGCACGCGCTTCACCGCTCGCCACGCCGAAGAACAATACGCAGGCCAGGGTGAGTCTCGACGCGGAATTGAAGAAAGACATCATCGTTTGCTTGGACCCTCTTCTCAATGAGGCTCATAGGAGAGCGGAGATTTATCCTAGAGTTGTGCCTCGCCGCCGACCAGGGAAGTTCTTCCTCAAAGAAGGTGTCAATGCTCTATACGGAGTGAGTGGTGGCGTGTGAAGAAGGGCGCAGGTCGAACGACCATGCATGCGTCTGGGCGCGCTGTGGAGGACCGTGGCGATGTCATTGTGGATTTGAACGAGGAGTGCCCAAACGCAGGCACGGAATGGAGCCGTGCGGCCACGAACATGCGCCGCCGTCCATGCACGCAACCGCAGGGGCGGCCCTTGTGGCCGCCCACCTGATCACGTCGACCATCAGCAGCACCACAGGCCAACCAAGTGACGCCGACGACGAATGTCGCCAGGCGCAAATGCGAATCAACTCCCTCTCGATTGTCGATGGCAGGGTGGGCGGTCGCGGTCCGTTCTGTGCGCCGGCCGACGTTCGACATGGCCGACTGGGCGGCCAC
>CAYZRP010000075.1:19329-33649 GCA_964480865.1 uncultured Anaerolineales bacterium
GCGGCCACCGGGCCGCGGCCGTTCGCCCGTGGGGCATTGCCCATCCGCTTCGAAACGACGACGGACGACGGTTGTGCCGCACAACCGTCGTCCGTCGTTGTTCGTCCTTCGTCAGCGCCGCAGGCGCCCACGTCTGCGGGCCCTACGTCAGCATGCCGTCGTCGTTGATCTCGGCGATCATCTGGGCCCAGGCCTTGCGGGCTTCGTCGACCGAGACCTCGTCTTCGATGGTGCTGATGTCGCCGGGGTCGCGGCCGAGGATCACGGCCTTGAAGACGCGGCGCATGATCTTGCCCGAACGGGTCTTGGGCAGCATGTGCACGAAGTGGATCTCGCCCACGACTGCCACCGGGCCGAGCTCGTTGCGCACCGTGTCGATCAGTTCATGGCGCAGTTGATCCGACGGCGTGTGGCCGGCGCGCAGGACCACAAAGGCCGAGATGACCTCGCCGCGCAGGTCGTCTGGCCGGCCGGTGACGCCCGCCTCGGCCACGGCGGGATGACGCAGCAGCGCAGTCTCGACTTCGATCGTGCCGAGCCGATGCGCCGCGATCTTGATGACCTCGTCGGCGCGGCCCGCGAACCAGACGTAGCCGTCGGCGTCGATCATGGCCGAGTCGCCCGTGCAGTAGACGGTCATGCCCGGGATCCGGCCCCAGTAGTCGCTGACGTAGCGCTCGGGTTCACCCCAGATGCTCTGGATCAGGCCGGGGAACGGCTGCTTGATGGCCATGATGCCCTTCGTGTTGGGCGGGCAGGGGTGACCATCCGATGTGACGATCTCGCAATCGATGCCGGCCATCGGGATCCCGGCCGAGCCGGGCTTGATCGGCAACATCCCGAGGCCGTAAGGGTTTCCGAAGATGGGGCCGCCGGTTTCGGTCTGCCACATGTGATCGATGACCGGGATGCGGTCCTTGAAGACCTTGTGCTGCAGCCATTCCCAGGCCGGGGCGTTGAGCACCTCTCCGGCGCAGAAGACGCGGGTCACCGACTTGTGATCGTACTTGGCCGCGAAGCTCTCGCCGTAGCGCATCAACAGACGCACCGCGGTCGGCGAGGTGAAGATGCCCGTGACCTGAAAGTCTTCGACAAGGCGCCACAGCGTGCCCGGATCAGGGTGATCGATTGCGCCTTCGAACACCAGCGTTGTGCAGCCAACGAGCAACGGCGCGTAGACGATGTAGCTGTGACCGACGATCCAGCCGATGTCCGACGTCGACCACCACACATCTTGCGGGGTCAGGCCGAAGACCCAGCGCGCCATGCTGTGGATCCAGACCTGGTACGCGCCGTGTGTGTGCACGGCCAACTTGGGCTTGGCCGTCGTGCCGGAGGTCGCCAGGATGAAGGCCGGGTCGTTGGCCTCCATCGGCACTGCGTGACCCGTCTGCCCTTCGGCGCGGGCGCGGAACTGTTCCCAGGTCAGATCGCGCCGCGGCATCATCGGCACGTCAGCGGTGCCGCGCTTGAGGACGACGACGTGCTCGACCGAATGCTCGCCGCCTTCGAGGGCATGATCGACGATGTCTTTCAGCGGCACGTCCTTGCCCTTGCGGTAGGTGATGTCCGCTGCAAAGACGGCGCGCGATCCGCTGGCGCGGATGCGATCGCCCAACGCGCCGGCCCCGAAGCCCGCGAACACGATCGAGTGGATCGCGCCGATGCGGACCGTCGCCAGCATGAGGATGATGGCCTCGGGGCAGGTGGGCATGTAGATCGTCAGCCGGTCGCCCTTTTGCAGGCCGAGCCCGCGCAGCGCCGCCGCCGTGCGCTCGACTTCGCGCAACAGCTGGGCATACGTGTACAGGTCGCGCTGGCCGCGCTCGTTGAGATAGACGAGGGCAGTGTGGCCGCCCCAGCCCTCGCGCACATGCTGGTCGAGCGCGTTGTACGAGAGATTGGTCTCGCCGCTCGTGAACCACCTGAACCGCGGAAAGTCCCACTCGAACACCCGATCCCACGGATGGAACCAGTGGAGTTCAGAGGCGGCTTTGCCCCAAAAGGCCTCGGGGTTCTCGCTCGCTTCTTCGCGCCAACGTTTGACCACAGGACTGATCAGGCTGAATTCCGTCATGGGCTCCTCCTCGACGAAACGCAAAAACCGGCGCTGAGGCCGGTTGTGAGCGACGATTCGGTTGGGCGTGTTGGGGCGCGCCGAAGCTGCGACGTGAAGTCGGGCGTGGCGCCTGCGTGGTGATCGCGTCAACAGCCGTCACGGCACGTCGACTCCCCCGCCGGTGGACCGGCATCACCTGTTCAATGTAGCGATAGACTGAAGCGTGCGGATTGTAGCATACGGACATTGGGGATCAGAAAGGACGAATGACGAACGACGAAGGTAGAATGGCCCTTCGACCTTCGTCATTCGTCGTTCGTCACCACTCAGGAGCGTCAAGAACTCATGTCGACCTCTCCACACGCGCTTTCGCTCGATAGGGTCACACTCACCGATGGGTTCTGGCGCGATCGGGTGATGGTCAATCGCGATAGGACCTTGCCCGCGATCTACCACCAGATGAAGACGACCGGCCGGCTCGACGCGTGGCGCCGCGACGTTCCCGATGAACAGTTGCACCGCCACATCTTTTGGGATTCGGACACGGGCAAATGGATCGAGGCGGTCGGGCACGCCCTGGCCGCCGGCCGCGACGCCGAGCTCGAGCGCCAGGTCGATGAAGTGGTCGACTGGATCGTGAAGGCCCAGGAGCCCGACGGTTATCTCAACAGCTACTTCACCAATGTCGAGCCCGAGGCGCGCTGGACGAACCTGCGCGACCGACATGAGCTCTACTGCGCCGGGCACCTGATCGAAGGCGCCGTGGCGTACTTCAAGTCGACGGGCAAGCGCGCGTTGCTCGATGCCGTCTCGCGCTATGCCGATCACATCGCCGCGACGTTCGGCACCGGCGCAGGCCAGCGCCGTGGCTACTGCGGCCATCCCGAGCTCGAGCTGGCGCTGGTCAAGCTGGCCGAGGCGACGGGCCAACAACGCTACCTCGACCTGGCGCGCTACTTCGTCGACGAACGCGGGCGTGAGCCGCATTACTTCGACCTCGAGGCCGAGGCTCGCGGCGAAGACCCGCGGAACTTCTGGGCCAAGACCTATCACTACTGCCAGGCGCACGTACCGGTGCGCGAGCAGAAGGCCGCCACCGGCCATTCGGTTCGCGCCGCGTATCTGTACACGGCCATGGCGGATCTGGCTCGCCTCACCGGCGACGCCGCACTGGCCGACTCGTGCCGATCGATCTGGGAGGACCTGACCTACCACCAGATGTACATCACCGGTGGGGTGGGGCCGGCTCACGCGAACGAGGGCTTCACCTTCGCCTACGATCTGCCGAACGAGACGGCCTACGGCGAGACGTGCGCGGCCATTGCGCTGGTGTTCTGGGCGCAGCGCATGTTCGAGCTCTTCGGGCACGGCGCGTACGTCGACGTCCTCGAGCGCGCGCTCTACAACGGCGTGCTGGCTGGCGTGTCAGCCGAGGGCAACCAGTTCTTCTACGCCAATCCGCTCGCCTCGTATCCCTACGTCAGCCCGTACGCGCATTGGAGCGGCATTCATACCGACAAACACTACCGACGCTCCGACTGGTTTGGTTGCGCCTGCTGCCCGCCTAACCTCGCTCGATTAGTCGCCAGCATCGGCCACTACCTCTACGCCGCGTCCGCCGACGCCGTGTTCGTCAACCTGTATGCGTCAAGCAGCGCGTCGCTGGCGTTGGGCGGCGTGCCGGTGATCCTCGAGCAGCAGACGGCGTACCCGTGGGACGGTAGTGTGCGGATCGAGATCAAGGCCGAAGAAGCCGCGACGTTCACGCTGGCGCTGCGCATTCCGGGCTGGTGCCGCGACTTCCAGCTTGCGCTCAACGGCGCCACCGTCGATGCGCGGCCTGTCGACGGCTACGTGCGGCTCAAGAACACCTGGGCTCCCGGCGACGTGATCGACCTCAACCTGCGTATGCCCGTCGAGCGCATGCTGGCTCACCCTGATGTCCGTCAGGATGCCGGGCTCGTCGCTTTGCAGCGCGGGCCGGTCGTGTACTGCGCCGAGGAGGCCGACAATGGCGCGCGGCTCGCCAACCTCGTGCTCGAGGACGCTGCCGTGTTGACGCCCGGGGTCGACGAGAGTCTATTCGGCGGCATCGGCACGCTCACGGGTGAGGTCGCGCGCGTCGAACCGGGCGAGTGGCCCGGCGGGTTGTATCAGCCCGCGTCGTCGGTGGCCCGCACAGCCGGTCCGCAGCCGTTCACGGCGATTCCGTACGCGTTCTGGGCGAACCGCGAGCCCGGCGAGATGCGCGTCTGGCTGCGCGCCGCGTGACAGTCGTGATCGACGACGGCTTGCTGGCGGAGACTCTGACCGCGGCCCTGTTCGACGATCCCTTCTATCGGGCGATCGTCGTCGGCGGCGAGCCTGTCGGGCAGCGGGCGCGACTGACGGCGTACTTCGTTCACTCACTGGCCGAGGGTCGTGCCGTCGGCATGGTGGACGTGACCGACGATGGTCGGTCGGGCGCCGCGATCTGGACGCCGCCGGCCGGCACGCGCGGGGCTCAGGTTGCCGCAGCCATCAAGCACGAGCGGCTCAGTAAGCTCCTGACGGCGGAGGGGTGGGCGGCCTATGCCGCCATCGGCGCCTTCAGCCATGCGTGGGTAGCCGAGCACGTCCCCGTCGAGGCCTGGTACCTGTCGATCCTGGGCGTCTCGCCCGAGCGTCACGGCAGCGGCCTCGGCAGCCAGCTGGTGCGCGCCGGGCTGCGTCGCGTCGACGTCGGGCGCCGGCCAGCCTACGTTGAGACCTTCAATCCTCGCTCAGTTCCCTTCTATGAGCGGCACGGCTTTGCGACAGTCGCCACAGGCCATGAATCCACGACCGGCCGTCCCTTCTGGCTGCTGCTCCGCCCGGGACGCGACAAAGCCTGAATCCTCCTCGAGTCTGAGCCGATATCCGTCGCCGGGCTGATCCCAAACGAACGCTGTTTCCCTATACTCCTGACGTTCAAGGAGGACGTCATGAGTATCGTTGTTGTGCTTCTGGTGGTGGTGTTCGCGGGTCTGACCTTCATGCCGTTCATCACGAGCAGCGCCAAAGACGACGGGATCCTGATCCTGCCGGAGTAAGCGCCGAGGTCCGGACCAGAACCGACCGGCCCCGGTCACGGCAACAGCCGTCCCGGGGCCGTTGTGTGCAAGGACACATCGATGGCATCCACAGTGCTCGAGACCCTGGATTTGAGCAAGCGCTACGGGAAGCGCACCGTCGTCGACGCGATCAACATCACGGCCTACGAGGGCGAGGTGTTCGGCTTCCTGGGCCCAAATGGCGCCGGTAAGACGACGATCCTGGGCATGGCCCTGGGCCTCGTCCACGCGACGGGAGGTGAGGTGCGCATCCTGGGCGAGCGGGTCACACCTGATCGGATCGGGGCCCTGCGTCAGGTTGGCGCGTTGTTCGGAACGCCGGCCCTTGTGCCGCATCTCACGGCGCGCGAAAACCTGGCCCTTGTGGCGCGGCTCACGCCGGGCATCACCGCACGCCGAATCGCCGACGCGCTCGACATGGTCGGGTTGTTCGACGGCGCGAGCCGCCCCGTCAAAGCGTTCTCGACGGGCATGAAGCAGCGCGTCGGCCTGGCGATCGCCTTGCTCAACCGGCCGCGCTTCCTCATCGTCGACGAGCCGACGAACGGGCTCGACCCGACCGCGATGCGCGAGATCCGGCATCTGTTGCGCACGCTCGTCCACGAAGGCACGACGGTGTTGCTCTCGAGCCATCTGCTCAACGAGGTGCAACAGATCTGCGACAGGATCGCCGTTCTGAGATGTGGCAAGGTGGTTGCTCAGGGCCGCGTGGCGGATCTGTTGCGTGATCGAGACCCCGGGTTGCGTCTACGAGTGCCAGCTATCGAACCGGCCATCCACTTGCTTCAGGGCCTGCCCGGCATCGGACCCATCTCTGTTGACAGTGGCCGGCTGATCGTCCGCGGCGGAGACGCTCAGGTTGTGCTGAAGCGCCTGTTGCAAGCCGGCATCGTCCCGATCGAGTTCTCGTCGCAGACCGGTGACCTCGAGTCGTTGTTTACTTCCGTCACAGCCTGATGGGGGCGCGCATGTTGGCAACATTGTTCGTGATCGAGTCGATCCGCTTGTTTCGCCGCTGGCTGCCCTGGGCCGGGATCCTGCTCACCACGGCGTTTGTCAGCCTGAGCCTTCACAATGACTACGTCGCCAACGCCGCCGATGTCGGCAGTGGGGCCATGGCTCTGCCGGGGCTGTCCTTCGACCTGGCCACGTCGCTCGAACAAAGCCTCTACGTGATGTTGCCGTTCACCATCATCACAGGCGCGGCCCTGATGGGTGAGGACTATGCTGAGCGCACGAACCAACACTGGCTGATTCGCGCCTCGCGCGGCGCCAGCGTGTTGGCCAAAGCCCTTGTGCTGACGGCTGTCATCCTGTTGTTCTTCACCGTGGCGTTGACGACTGGCGGCATCGTCGGGCTGGGGCTCAAGACCTGGCTGTATGGCTCGGCCAGCCTGGCCGGTGTCAACGCCGTCGAATTCGCCCTGGTGGTGGTCTACCTCACATTCGTGACGCTGCCTTACGCGGCCCTGGTGTTGCTGCTGGCGCTGATCACACGCTCGACATTCGTCGGCGCCGCGATCGCGTTCGGCTATAGCCTGGTGCTGGAGTCGCTGGTGAGTTCTATCTTCTGGGATGCGCCCTGGACCCGCTGGCTGCCTCGCAGCCTGTTACTCAGCACCACATATCTACTCGACCGTATCGGCAATCCGAATGTCGCGGCGCCTGCGACCCTGCACGAGCCCCTGATGGCCTGTGCCATCGCTGCAGGCTATGCCGCGATCCTGCTCGGGTTGGCGATCTGGATCTATCGCCGCCAGGATGTGGGAGGATAGAGGCGCTGGCGCGCCGGAAATCGTCTATGTCGACTCCTAAGAACTCGCCCTTTGCCTTCCTCAGCCGACTGCAGTGGCGGCTGACCCTATCGTACGCGGCCGTGACGGCCGGCACCGTGATCGTGCTGGCTGCCGTGTTCGTCGCGATCGCCCTCGCGGCCGACAACCTGACGACAGACCGCACCTACGAGAGCTTCTATTGGTCGAAGACAGGCTTTCAGGACAACGTCCCCTTCATGGTGGATGACCCCGAGGCGATGCAGGTCTGGCTCGATCGCGTGAGGGTTGAGGGCTTCAACTGGAACGACTTCCAGATCCAGCCGACCTCGCAGAACATCGATGACTCGAACACGCTGGTTCGAGGTGAACCGGTTTATGTCCTCGACCCGAAGCTGAACGTGATCGCCGCCTCGCCGCTGACGAGCGCCACTCCGATTGGTGAGACGTTCAACGCGCGCCTTTCGTTGGGCTTTGGCATCGAAGACGTGCTCGAAGCGGCCCAGGCCGGCGACAAGCGCTACTATTCGCAGAGCACGCTCCAGTCCGACGGCAGCTACATCGTCGCCTTCCCGCTGCGCGCGACGGATGAAGACCCGGTGGTTGCGATCGCGGTCTACCGCGTCAGGCCACTGGCCATCGCGGCCCCGACGAACCTGTCGCTCTACACAACATTCTTCTGCCTTGTGGCCGTGATCATGTTCGCCATTGCCCTGCCGGTTGGCGCTGTCTTCGGCTGGATCGTGTCACGTGGCTGGCGTCGACGGCTTTCCTCGCTTAGTTCGGCAGCGCTGGCCTGGAGCCGTGGCGACTTCTCATCTCAGCCCCGCGATCGCTCCGGCGACGAGATCGGCGATCTCAGCCGCACGCTCGGTCAGATGGCCGATCAGCTCGAGACCCTGATCCACGCTCGCGACGAACTGGCCCGGGTCGAGGAGCGCAATCGGCTGGCCCGTGACCTGCATGACACCGTCAAACAGCAGACCTATGCCGCGCGCATGCAGTTGACGGCGGCGCGCAACCTGATCCAGACCGATCCGGCGGCGGCGGCCATCCATCTCGAGTCGGCGCTGCAATTGAACCGCGACACCCAGCAAGAGCTCAAGTTGATCATTGACGAGTTGCGGCCGGCGGCTCTGCAGGGCAAGGGGCTCGCCCAGGCGCTCGAGGAATACGCCACGCGCTGGCAGGGCCATACCGGCATCCGCGCCACGCTGTTGGTCAATGGCTCGCGCGCCCTGGCGCTTGACGTCGAGCAGGCGTTGTACCGAGTGGCTCAGGAGGCGCTCTCGAACGTGGCGCGGCACTCAGATGCAGACACCGTCGAATTGGCCCTCGACCTCACGGCCGAACGCGTTCGCCTGATCGTGGCCGACAACGGCCGCGGCTTTGAGCCGGGCGGTGTTGCGCCGGGCTCGCTGGGCCTCAACGGCATGCGTCAGCGCCTGGCCGAGATCGGCGGCACGCTCACCGTCGAGACCCGATTGTCGGCCGGGACGCGCGTGATCGCTCAGGTAGAATCGGCGGCACGATGACAATCAAGGTCCTGCTCGTCGACGATCACAAGATCGTGCGCCAGGGTGTGCGCGCGTTTCTGCAGACGCTCTCCGACATCGCTGTGGTGGGGGAGGCGGAGACGGGCGCAGCCGCAGTCGAGGCCGTCTCGGGGCTCACGCCAGACGTGGTGCTGATGGATCTCGAGATGCCGGGCGAACTCGACGGCATCGCCGCGACTCGCCAGATCCGCAAGGCGCGGCCGGAGACCCAGGTCATCGTCGTCACCTCGCACCATCAAGACGAATATATCTTCCCGGCTGTGCGCGCCGGCGCGATCTCGTATCTCCTCAAAGACGTCGAGCCCGACGAATTGGCCGCTGCGATCCGCAAGGCGGCTCAGGGTGAAGCCGTGCTCGACTCGCGTGTGGCTTCGCGTCTTGTGCAAGAGTTGCAGGGCATCCGGCGGGAACAGGTCAATCCGTTCACTGAACTCTCGGAGCGCGAGTTCGACGTCCTCCGTCTGATCGCGGCCGGGAAGTCGAACGCCGAGATCGCCGAGTCTCTCGTGATTGGCGAGAGCACGGTCAAGACGCACATCTCCAACCTGCTCAAGAAACTGCACCTCGACGATCGCACCCAGGCCGCCGTCTACGCCTGGCAGCAGGGCATCGTGCGCCGGTCCTGAGCGAGCCCTATCCAAAACCGAAAGCGCGCATGGCATCGAACCGCCATGCGCGCTTTCGGTTTTGGATAGGGCCCATCCGCGCACATGGCGGATCGGCCCGTCAGTCTCGATGCTGTGCCCGGTGCAGGTCAGGGCATCGAGCCATACAGGTTGGGCAGGACCTGCTCCGTCACGGCGGCCTCATCCAGGCCGTAGAGCTCCGTGAAGAAGGTATCAACTGACTGCTCAATGTCGAGCCCGGCGGCAAGCTCGGGCTGGATCCAGGTGAAGAGCCAGTCGAGCCCAAGTACCCAGCGCGGATCGGGCTGATCCCAGCTGTAGAAGTCGCCGGCGAAGCCGAAGATCTGACGGTTCTCGGTCGCCTTGAGGCCGGCCCAGGTCGGGCTGTCCATCAGATCTGCGGCGATGATGTCCGAGTCGCTGTTGTACGACACAATGAAGATCTGGTCTGGGTTCCAGGCCGCGATCTGTTCGAAGTTGACGATCGTCCAGCCGCCGGCCTCGGCCGCCTCGGTCCAGACCGGCGTGCCGCCGGCGATCCGAACCAGCGTGGTCTGCAGCCAGCCTTCGGGGGGGACGCTGAAGGCGATCTCGCCACCCTCCTCTGCATGCTCCAGAAGGAGCACGCGGGGGCGGGCGTCGTCGGCCAACGCGGCTGTCTTCGCGCTGACGGCATCGACTCGAGCCTGATAGAAGGCCAGGATCTCGGCGGCCCGCTCGGGGTTGCCGAGCAACTGGCCGAGCGCCGTGATGTCGCGATCGAACTGTTCGGGCGTCTCGAGATCGACGTAGACCACCTTGATCCCGATCGCTTCGAGCGGCGTGCCGAGTTTCTCAGCCATGGCGCTCTTAAGGATGACGGCGTCGGGATCCAATGGCGCGATCTGCTCGGGCGCGGCATTCATCTCGAGGATGGTCTTCTCCCCGAAGGTCGGGTCGACGACCGACAGGAACTTCGACGCGGACTGGCCGCGTTGTTCGAAGCCCACCAGCCGCTCGGCGGCCTCGGGAAAGAGGTAGAACGCATCGGCGACAAGGGTGGTGGCGCGCCCGGCGATGACGATGCGCTGTGGCAGTTCAGCGAACACGACCTCGCGATCGAGGGCGTCTTTGATGACGATTTCGCCTGTGGCCTCGGTGGGGCTTTCGGTGGGGGCCGCCGTGGGTTCGGGGGCGGGCGTGTCGGTCGGCGGGGTGGTGGGGGCCGTGGTCGGCTCAACCGGCGGGGCCGTGGTCGGCGTCGCCGCGGGCGCGCAGGCCGTCAATGCGAGCAACCCGGCCAGGCCGAGCGCCAGGAAACGGTGTGGGTTGGAGGGGCGATTTTGCCTTTTCATCGAGGTGTTCTTTCGCTGACGGACCGCAGGGTCCGGCTCCGTCGTTATTCCTGCTGAACATAGCGCAGCGCGGCGGATTCTGCAAACAAAAAGAGAGCCGCGCGGTCGGCGCGGCTCTCTGGCGATCGATCAGAGCTCCGGCGGGCTCAGGGGACCGTCTTCAGGTAGGCGATGATATCCGCCATGTCTTGCTTGAGCAGGGTGGTGCCGTAGTTGGCGGGCATCGCCGACGGGCCGCCTGCGGGCCAGGTGGCGCCTTCGGAGGGAGGAACGATGAAGGCGTTCGGGTGCACGATCGACTCGAACAGATACTGATCGGTCGAGGTTGCAGAACCACTGTAGTCGGCTTCCTGCCAGCGAGCTTCGGCGTCGACGGCGATGCCGGTGCCGGTCTTCGACTCGGCGGTGAGCCAGGCCGGGGCGACGACGCCAGCCGCGGGGCCAACATGGCAGGCCGTGCAGCCGACCGACGAAACGAGCGTCTCGCCACGAGTGGCATCGCCGGCCGGGAGTTCGATCGTGATGTCTGTGCCTGCCGCGTTCGGGTTCGGCGTCGGCGTGGCCTGCGGGAACTGGCCGTTGGCGTCCTTGTACGCCTCGCCCCAGTTCATGACGAAGGCCGTCACTGCCAGAACCTCGTCCTCGCGCAGCGGTCCGCCAAAGCGATTGCTGAACGTCGGCATCCGGTTGGCGTTGCCGAGCGACGCATAGAACTCCGACGGTCGCGGGCGTCCGCCTGCAATCGTCAGGTAGATGAAGTCGTGCACGGTGCCCGTCCAGCCGATCTCGGAGGTGCGGGTGCCATCGAAGAGGGCCACCTCGTTGAGCGCCGGGCCGCGGCCGCCCTGGCCGTGATCGCCATGGCAGGTCACGCATTGGGCCTCGTAGACGGAGGCGCCGGCTTCGATATTGCGGGCTTCGTAAGACGTCGAGAAACTGGCCATGCGGTCTTGTTCGGTGATCGCCACATAGCCCAGGGTGAGCATGCCGACCACGATCGCAACCGTGCCAACGAGTACACGCCAAATCATGAATAACTCCTCATTTGCTATTTGCTATTGGTTATTGGCTATTGGTTGTCGCGCCTTCAGCGAACAACCAATAGCCAATAGCAAATAACCAATGGTTACGGACCTTGCCGGTAATTCGCCTCTTCGTCGATGTACGACGTCTGGCAGTATTCGCCGGGCACAATCTGGCCGACAGGGCAAATGGTGTCGTCGCCAGGGGCCTCGAGCGGGCCAGTCGCGAAAGCGCCCGTCGCCGTGTCGTAGATGTCGTCTGGGTCCCAGACCACGCGCCAGGTAACCTTCTTCAGGCCTTCCTGCCAGTTCTCGATGATCATGATGCCGCGGACGTCCTTGAGGCCGTCGCTGGCCCCCTGTTCGAAGCGCATCTCGGCATGCTCGACGCCGTCCTGCATTTCGTGCAGGATGTCCTTGAGCGTGTCGGTCGGCGCGTTCGCCCAATCGGCGGCCTGGTAAACCTTGCGACCGGTCGGGTTGGTGTCGCTGCTCGCGTCGGTCCAGTACTCGTCCCATTCCGATTGCCGGAACGGACCGGGGTGGGTTTGCGGCACGATCTCGGCGATGATCTCGACGTTCAGCGAGGCTGGCACGCCATAGCGTGGGGTGCCCATATAGCTGAGGCAGGCAATCAGCGCAACCATCAGCGCCACGAACGTCAGGCCGACGCGGCGATCACCGTAGCGGCGGCTCGGGCCGACCTCGACGTACGGCAGCACGAAGAGGATGCCGAACATCACGCCAGGCATGACGACGCCCCAGATGAACTTGTCGCCGATCTTGAGCATGCCCTGGATCCACAGGAAGTACCAGGGGGCCGTCGTATGCAGCGGCGTCACGAGCGGGTTCGCGTGCGGCTCGAGCGGAGCGTGATAGAAGAACGTCGCGGCGAAGACCATGCCGACGGTGACCACGCTGAAGAGCAGCAGTTCGCGGGTCAGGATGTCGGGCATGAAGTACGTGCGCTGATCGACGGGCGTGCGCTTGGCAGTGTCCTCGCCGACGGGCTCGACCTCCGGTGGCAGGCCATGGCCGTGCAGGATAACCTTGTAGTAGTGCACGCCCGTGAAGACGATGCCGAGGAGCGGCAGCAACAGCACGTGCAGCAAGTACCAGCGCAGCAGACCGCCTTCATTGAACTGCGGGCCGCCGCGGATGACCAGGTTGAGCAGGTCACCGACGGCCTGCGGTTGGACGGCTTCCGCCATCGAGGCGCCGATCGTCACCGCCCACAGAGCCAGCTGGTCCCACGGGAGGAGGTAGCCTGAGAACGAGAGCACGAGCGTGACGAGCAGCAGGATCACGCCGGTCAGCCACGTGAATTGTCGTGGCTTCTTGTAAGAACCGGTGATGAAGGTCCGTAGCATGTGCAGACAGACCACGATCACCATCATCTCGGCGCCGAGCTTGTGAAGGTCGCGCATCAGGCGGCCGAAGGGAACGTTGCTCAGGATGTTGAGCATGTTCTCATAGGCCACGAGCGGCGAGGGCGTGTAGAAGATCATCAGGAACAGGCCCGTGATGATCTCGAACACGAAGAAGTACGTCGACAGCCAACCCATGCGAAACGTCGGATAGACGCCCGTCACGAGGTTGTGGTAATAGGTCGGCCGCATGTGCAGCCAGAAACCGTCGGCGTGCGGGCGGACGCGCGGGTTGGGGCGGGGCGCCGGATCGCCGCGAAGCATCGAGCGGATGTCCTCGATGTCCAGACCGGCGGTGACGCGCTCGACGGTTTCGTTAACCTTGAAATACAGCGCCGGGCCAAGGCCGCGCTGTTTGACGTCGTCGATGAATGGGCTGTGGAACTTCCAGACCGACATGAGTTTTGCTCCTCCTCTAAGAGGCGCTCAGGCGGGCTTGCCCATGATGCGGGCGCCGGTGTTGATCAAGAGCTTCGAAGCGTTCGTGACGTCGATAGCCGAGGCCTCCAGCGAGCCCTCGATCGTCGATGTCTCGGACACGACCCCGCCGTTGGCGTCGACGGCCTGGACCGAGAAGCAGTCCAGGTTACGAGTGGCCGGCCCGGCGATGCGATGGCCGCTGGGCGTGTACTGCGAGCCATGGCACGGGCAGTTGAATCTGTTCGTCGCCGGCTCCCAGCCATACAGACAACCGAGGTGCACGCACACCATGTAGAGCGCCTTGACCCCGGTGTTGGGCTGCACGCCTTCATTGCGCGGATCGTTCTTGTTTTCGTCGCCGATGTTGATCAGCCAGAAGCGACCGCCGGCGAAGGCTTTGGGCCCGCTATCGGCAGTCGGGATCTGACTGGCGTCGACTTCGAAGATGCCGCCGAACGTACCGGCGCGGAACCGCGGATAGGCGAACCAGAGCAGCGAGGCCGCGGCCTGGCCGCTGAACAACAAGAGCGAAGCGCCCCAGATGTAATAAAGAAATTCGCGCCGGGTCATCGGCGCGGGGCCTGCCGGGGCTGGGGCGGCCGGGGCTTTTTGAGGGGCCTTTTGGGGGGCCGGGGCTGCAGGTGCGTCAGCTGCCATGCGTTGTCATTCCTCCTGCCGATAAGTGGACAGGCCTAGTCGCCACCGTGCCGATTCTAGCACGGACGTTTCTTAGCACATAATAATGAAAGTGCATCGAATTTATGCACTTTTTCCTAAACTCGCCGTTTCAGAGCAATGTTGCGTAATTTATCACAATCAAAAATGTGAGTCAAACGTGAGAAGAGCGTGGAGCGTAGAGCGTGGAGCGAACGGCGCCTCCCTACACGATCGGGTAGTCACCACACCCCGATGTAGAAGTGGTGCTTGACAACGCCTCGACTCAATCGACACTCTGCGTCGCTCCACGCTCCACGCTCCACGCTCCACGCTCCACGCTCCACGCTCCACGCTC
>CAYZRP010000076.1:0-32798 GCA_964480865.1 uncultured Anaerolineales bacterium
TGCAGTAGCCGTCGGGCTGATAGGGCTGGGCGCTCTGGATGACACGCGGCGCGCGGGTCAGGTGCTCTGGATGACACGCGGCGCGCGGGTTAGGTGCTCTGGATGACACGCGACGCGCGGGTCAGGCGCTCTGGATGACACGCGACGCGCGGGTTAGGTGCTCTGGATGACACGCGGCGCGCGGGTTAGGCGCTCTGGATGACACGCGGCGCGCGGGTCAGGTGCTCTGGACGACACGCGACGCGCGCAGGGTGAGGCGATCTCAACAACCAGAAGTCGCTCGTCCTTCGATTTCTCGTCCGCCTCGAACGCTGAAGGGGCAAACCACTTGACACGCCGCTGTGTTTCCGATATTCTTTTCCGCAATCGCATAGCATTGTTGCTCTTATCCAGAGAGGCAGAGGGACCGGCCCGATGAAGCCTCGGCAACCAGCTCACAAGAGCCAGGTGCCAACTCCGGCAGTACCGACGACTTGATCGTCGAATTCTGGAAGATGAGAGTAAGGGATCCCGCCGCGCGCCCCTTCTCACATCCAGAAGGGGCTTTTTGTTGCCCCTCTGGCTTCTCTCTGGTGAGCATGTATGAGGAGAAGCCATGTCTCACAACCCGTCATCACAGCCTGCTAACCCCAACCGCGCGCCCGAAACGTCGATGCCGTTCGAATTCGTCGTCGGCTCAGGCCGCCCGCTGGCCGAGCAGTCCGGGGCGAGCGCGCCGCGCGGGGCGTCGACCGCCGCCGTGCATGCGGGTCGCTCGCGCGAGAACCCGTACCACGCGCTCCACACGCCGGTGGTGCAATCGGCCACCTATACGTTCCGCGATACGGCGGACGTGTGCGCCTATCAGGAATCGCGTCTGTGGGGTGGTGACGAACCGGCTACTGAGCGGCGCGTGGAGTACGGCCGCTATGGCAATCCCACCGTTGCGGCCTGCGAAGCGCGGTTGGCCGCTCTCGAACACGGCGACGATGCCTTGCTGCTGGCGTCGGGCATGAACGCTATCACGACCGTGCTGCTGGCCATGCTCTCGGCCGGCACACATGTCGTGATCGGGGCGGATTGTTACCGCCGCACCCGCCAGTTCTGCAAGACCTATCTCAAGCGCTTCGGGATCACGCACACCGTCGTGCCCATGGGCGATTATGCGGCGCTCGAGGCGGCATTGCAGCCCAACACGCGCCTGATCGTCACCGAGTCACCCACCAACCCGTATCTGCGCGTCGTGGATCTGCCGCGGTTGGCCGAGATCGCACGGCGTCATCACGTCAAGACCGTGATCGATGCCACCTTTGCGAGCCCGGTCAATCAACGCCCACTCGACTTTGGCATTGACCTCGTCGTGCATTCCGCGACCAAGTATCTGAGCGGGCACAATGACCTGCTGGCGGGCGTCGTCGTCGGCGAGGCCGGGCTGATCGATTCACTGCGCCAGGCGGCTGGCGTACTGGGCGGCATCATCGATCCACAGGCGGCGGCGCTGTTGGCGCGTGGCCTGTCGACCCTTGGCCTGCGTGTCGAGCGCCACAACGCGAACGCCCAGCGCATCGCCGAGTACCTCGAAGGCCATCCGCGCGTCTCGCGGGTCTGGTATCCGGGCCTGGCTTCGCATCCCGATCACGTCGTCGCGCGCCAGCAGATGTTTGGTTTCGGTGGGGTGGTGAGCTTCGAAGTCGGCGAGACGCTCGAAGACGCCAGCCGCCTGATCGACGCCGTACGCCTGCCGATCATCGCGCCGTCACTGGGCGGCACCGAAACGTTGATCGAGCAACCGGCGCTGATGAGCTACTACGAGCTCTCGACGGCCGAGCGGCTCGAGGTCGGGATCCGCGACAACCTGGTTCGCCTCGCCGTCGGCATCGAAGACGCTGACGATCTGATCGCCGATCTCGAGCAGGCTTTGGCGTCGCTATAGGCCCGACCACGGTCGGCGTGTTCATACAAGCGGGGCAGCCCAGGCCTGGGCTGCCCCGCTTGCATTGTCACGTTTGAGGTCGGTCCATCATCTGAAGCGGCTGATGAAGGGCAACTCGATCTTGATGTTCGGCGCCGGCTCGCTGCCAACGGTCGTGCTCGTGGTGGCCATGTTGCTATTGGGGTCCGGGTCGATCGTTGTTGAGCCGACCGTCACCGTGTTCGACGGTCCGCCCGCTTCCGTCGTCGTCACACTGATCGTCACCTGAACGGTGCTGCCGCTCGGGACGTCGCCGAGGGCGCAGACCACCGTGGTCGTGCCCGAGCACGAACCCTGACTCGGCTCGGCCGAATGAAACGTCAGGCCGGCCGGCAGCGTGTCGGTCAGCGTTGCGGCCGCGGCGAGCGATGGGCCGGCGTTGGCGATGTCGACGGTATAGGTCAGCAAGCCGCCAACGCTGACCGGATCGGGCGCGTCGGACATAGCCACCGAGAGGTCAGCCGTCTCGGCGACCGTGGTCGTCGCCACCGAGCGGTTGTTGCCGCCATCGGCGTCGCTGACGTTCGACGACACGCCGACCGTGCTCGTGATCACCGGTGAACTCGCGACGCTTCCGGCGATGACCGTGACGGTCACGGTATCCGTTGCGCCGGCCGCCAGATCGCCCAGCGCGCATGAGAAGCCATAGCTGAAGATCATGTCGCAGCTGCCCTGGCTCGCCGTGGCGCTGCTCTCGTAGACATTGATGCCCTCCGGGATCTCATGTGTCAATCGCGCGCTGGAGGCTGTTGATGGACCGAGATTAGTGACCGTCAGCACATACGTGACAGTCCCGCCCGCCGCAACGGGATCCGGCGTGCCAGCCTGCGTCACGCTCAGGTCCGCCGACGCGGTGCTGGCGTTGTCGAGCTTGAGCAGGAACACGTCGTAATTGCCAGTGTTCGCGGATTGAAAGGGCGCGACCAACGGGAAGTCCGTCGCGTAAGTCTCGCCCGCGACATAGATCGTCTCAGCCGCGGCGTCGAACTGGATACTGAATCCGAAATCCGCGCTGTTCCCGCCGATGTAGGTCGACATCGTCAGCTGCGTTCCAGCGGCGTTGAGCCGGGTGACGAAGGCATCGGTGAAGCCTTCAAGCAACGGATCCGAGAACGAACGGCCGCAACCCCAGCCGCAGGTGTGCTTCAGGGCGTTGCTGGTCGGGAACAGGGTCGAGTTCGTGTACCCGGTCAGATAGGCTTCCCCCGTGGACGGGTTGACCGTGATGTCCTCGCCTTCGTCGCGACGCTCGCCGCCGAGATAGGTGCTGTAGACGCGCGAAGCCGAACCGATAAGGACATCGTTGAACTTCGTGACGAAGGCATCGCCGTAGGACTGAGTTCCGTCGAAGTCGCAATTGCCGTCAGTGCCGCACGTCGTGTCTGCCGCGCCCACGCTTGTCGGAAAATCCGTCGAGTACGTGCGGCCAGTGACGTAGATGCGGCTCAAGGAATCGATCGCGACACCGAATCCACGGTCATCGTCGCTGCCGCCCAGGTACGAGGCGTACACGACGCCCCGGGTCTGCGTGATCGACGGGCTCAACTCCAGCGCGAAGGCATCGTAGGCGCCGCCGCCGTACTGGCTTTGGGCCGCCCCCACTGACGTCGGAAAGTCGCTGGATGCCGTCCGGCCCGTGATGTACACGGTGTCGGTGAAGGCGCTCAACGCGATGGCGTTGGCGCGATCGTCGCCGGTGCCGCCGATGAACGTCGAGTAGGGCAGCGACGCAGCGTCGGACAGCGTCGTTGCGACGCGCGAAACGAAGATGTCGTTCGTTCCGCCGATGAAATCCCAGGCATAGGCATTGCCTGATGTCGGGTAACCGGCGGCAGCTCGACCCGTGATCCAGGCCACGCCGGTCGTCGGATGAACCGCGATGTCGAACGCGAGGTCTGATCCGGGGCCACCCAGGTACGAGCTGTACAACAGCGCCGACCCCGATGGATTCAGTTTCGTCAGATACGCGTCGGTGGCGCCACCGAACGCTGGCTGCGCGGAGCCCGGCGTCGTCGGGAAGTCTGTCGAGTCGGTGACGCCCGTGATGTACGCGTTGCCGGTGTCGTCGACGCCCAGCCCCAGACCGTAATCGAGGGAGCCGCTGCCGCCGATGTAGGTGCTGTAGGCCAGACTCGAGCCGGTGCTGTTGAACTTCGCCACATAGACGTCATAGGCGCCGCTGGTCGCGCTTTGGAACACCCCGACCGTCGTCGGGAAGTCGATCGACGCCGTCAGGCCAGAGACGTACATGTTGCCGTCGGCGTCGACCGCCACGGCGTCGGCGTTGTCTTCGCCGGTGCCGCCGAGATAGGTGGCGTAGACCAGGGTCGGGTCGAGGGTCAGAGGTTGCGACTTGTCGTAGCCGTCGGGCAGCTCGAAGCTGACCGTGCCGTCGGCACTCACCGTGAAACGCGTGGCCACAGCGACGCGCAGCCCATTCAGTTCCTGCCAGGCGACGGGCGCGCGCTCAATCATCTGCCAGCCCGGGCTGCCAAATGCTGTTGCACCGTCGAGCCCGGCTGTGACCACCAGATCGCCAGACGCTGTGTCGATCTGCGGCGTTGCGGCGCCTTCATACCGCCAGCGGATCTGCGTCGGGTCCGCCCCAGCGGCGACGAGGTATGTGCCCTTGATCTGGCTCCCGGACCCCTGATAGTGAAGGTCGATGCCCGGGTAGAGGTTCTGATAGATGAGCGCGCCGTAGGTCGGGAGATTCGTGCGCCAGTTGCTCGGGTCAGACCCAATGAAATAGTTGACGCGGCCGGGCAATGGATCGGTCGTCACGATCCTGGCCGACGGGTTGGCGCCGATGAAGGCGAGCCTCGTCACGTCGAAAGTGGGCGCTTGTGCATCAGTCGTGAACGCGTCGCCGAGCGCAGCCGGGTGTCCGACGGATGGGTTCAGCAGCGGACGCGCCACGACGATCGCGGAGTCAGTGAAGTAGAGCGTGCCGCCCGCGCTGCGCGCTTCATATCTGATGCGCGCATCAGTCTGGCCAGCGTTGGGTGTGAAGGCGAGCGGGAGCGGGCCAGAGGCGGCCGAGGCCAACTGCGGCGATTCGGTCGGTCTGGCGAACCGGGCCGGCGCTGTGGAGAGTGTCATCGCGACGGCAAGCGATGCAGCTAGCGCGACGCGCATACGGGCTGCGAAGAACGCGTGGTCCACGTGAATGCGCGCAAGCGACATGGCTTCCTCCGGGGAGCGCGAACGCTGATCGATTGTGCTGACGATGGAACAGGCTGCGAAGACAGCAACCCCGCGGGACTATAGTGGCGAGCCCCGTTCGGCGACAGGTGAACCTTTGGGAGAAGCGCTCGGCATTTCTACTTAGGTCATCGACAGAGCAAACGCATCGAGCGAAACACGACGTGGACTCCACCGCGAATGGCGGTTGCTAAAACAACCGGGTGCAACCGTTCGATTTCCAAACCTCGCTCAATCGACAGCGGGAATGGCTGGAGGCACCCAACGAGCCACGCAGTGCACCGGGTGGCGCTCAGCGAGGTTACCCCACAGCATCACCCGACATCGCGTGCGTTCTCTTGGCGCAGTGCCCGTGAAGTCAGGTACGACCGCTGTTCAGGTGACCCTTCGCGGAAGTCGGAAAATTCGCGGCAAAAAGCCTCCGACGACACGCGCCGGCGCCCATGAGTAAGCGGATGGTCGATCGGCTGGCCGGTCTCGGGTACCATTGGGCCGTGATCGATTCAACGCTTCCCCTCCTTGACCTTCATCGCCATCTCGACGGCGCGATCCGCCTGAGCACGATCCTGGACCTCGGGCTCCAGCACAACCTGCCGCTGCCCGCCCGTGATCTGGAAGGGCTGCGCCCGCACATCCAGGTGACCGTTCCCCAACCGGGCCTCGTCGCCTTTCTCAAGTACTTTCACTGGATGACGGCTGTGCTGGTCGACGCCAACGCCGTGCGCCGGGTGGCTTACGAGAATGTCGAGGACGCGCGCCGCGAGGGCATCGACTACATCGAGCTGCGCTTCAGCCCCTGGTTTATGGCGCAGCCGCACGGCCTCTCGCCGGAAGCCGTCGTCGAAGCCGTCGCGGATGGCGCCGAGGCCGGCGCCCGTGACTTCGGCGTGGGCGTGAAGCTGATCGGCATCCTCAGTCGCCACTACGGCCCCGAGGTGGCGCATCAGGAGCTCGCTGCCATTCGAACACACCGCGATCGCATGGCCGCGCTCGACCTTGCCGGCGATGAGGGTAACTGGCCCGGCCAGCTCTTCGTTGAGCATTTCAAAATCGCGCGCGATCTGGGTTGGGCCATCACAGTCCATGCCGGTGAGGGCGCTGGGCCAGAGAGTGTCTGGCAGGCGATCGACGGCCTGGGCGCGACCCGCATCGGCCACGGTGTGCGCGCGGCCGAAGACCCGGCGCTCGTCGACGCGTTAGCCGAGCGTTGCATCGGAATCGAGACCAATCTGACGAGCAATGTGCAGACCAGTACGGTGCCCGACTACGCCAGCCATCCGTTGAGACGTTTCCTCGAGGCGGGCCTGCTGGCGACGATCAACACCGACGACCCTGGCATCAGCGCTATCGATCTGCCGTATGAGTACGACGTGGCGGCGCCGCAGGCGGGGCTCAGCCCCGATCAGATCAAGACCGCGCAACGCAACGCGCTGCAGATCGCGTTCCTGTCGGCTGACGAACGCGCGGCTCTTGTTACGCGCAAGGCGGGGGCTGGAGCGGGGCGATGAAGCCCACGTTTTCGCGCGTCGTCGTGAAGCTGGGGTCTTCGACGCTGACAGCCGGCACGCGCCGCATCAATCCGGCCCGGGTGCTCGACCTCGTCCGCCAGATCGTGGCTCTGCGCGCCCTGAACGTCGAAGTGTTGCTCGTGTCGTCGGGGGCCATGGCTGCCGGGCGCGAAAGCCTGAACTACCCCGAACTCCCGCGGCACGTCCCGGCCAAGCAGATGCTGGCGGCCGTCGGCCAGCCGCGCCTGATGGCGCTCTACGAGCAGCTCTTCGGCCTGTACGAGACGACCGTGGCACAGGTGCTGCTCACGCGCGCGGATCTTGCGGACCGGCGCCGCTATCTGAACGCGCGCAACACCTTGACGGCTCTGCTCGCCAACCGCGTCGTGCCGATCATCAACGAGAATGACACAGTGGCGACCGAAGAGATCCGGGTCGGTGACAACGACAATCTTTCGGCGCTGGTCGCCAACGTCGTCGATGCCGATTTGCTGGTGCTCCTGACCGATCAGGTCGGCCTGTATTCCGCCGATCCGCGCCGTGACCCGCGGGCCGAGCTCGTGCGCGAGGTCGCGACACCGGATATTCCCGAGGTGGTGTGGGAAGCGGCCGGCGGCACGAACAACGGGCTCGGCACCGGCGGCATGCTGACCAAATTGCAGGCGGCGGACCTGGCACGACGATCTGGCACGACCGTGCTGATCGCGGCCGGTGCCGGCGCCGACGTGCTGGCTCAGGCCGCCCACGGGACCGCGACGGGCACATGGTTTCGGCCGGCGGCCAGCGCCGTCGAAAGCCGCAAGCGTTACATCCTCTCGGGGGGCCGGGCGCCGGGCGCTGTCACGATCGACGCCGGCGCTGTGAAGGCCTTGCGAGGCGGCGGGAGTCTGCTGCCGGTCGGCGTCTCAGCCATCGCCGGCGAGTTCGAACGCGGCGACACCGTGCGCGTCCTCGGCCCGGCGGGTGAAGAGCTCGCGCGCGGTATCTGCAACTACGGTGCTTCGGATCTGGCGCGCATTCGCGGCAGACGCTCAGACGACATCGAAGCCGTCCTGGGCTACCACTTCGGCGACGAGTTCATCCACCGCGACGATCTGGCCCTGCTGTAAGCGTCGCGCCCGGTCGGACCCGTGGCCCGATCGGCCAGATCGGCCAGATCGGCCAGATCGGCCAGATCGGCCCAATCGGCCCGATCGCCGGATCACGCCCGCTCGAGCATGGCCTCGGCTTCCGCGATCGAGGTGGCCGTCTCGCCGAAGGCCGGGCTGCGGCCGAAGGATTTGCCGTTCGACGCCTGGGCGTGCGTTACGCTGATGATGCGGCCCACGCTCTGCCGCGCGACAAAAGCCTGCGCCTGCTTGAAGTCCTCGGCGCCCTTCGACGAAGCGGGCTTGAAGCTGGCAATGTCGTTCACGACGGCGAAGCCCGGCCTGAGTTGGCCCACGCCCGCGATGACGTCGTCCACCACGGTCTGGATCTGGGCCTCGCTGAAGTGACCCTTCAGTTCCAGATACATGCGATTCTTCTCACTGTCGACCTGCACGCGATAGGTTCCCGCTTCAGCCATGTTCCTGTCTCCTCAAGGACGGTCGCCAACAACCTCCGTGCCCGATGGTTAGGAGAGAGTTTGAGCGACTTTTGTCTTTTAACAGAGGAGCGTCGAAATGTCAGTAAGGTGGCCGTGAAGGTCAGCCCATCACGTGCAGGCTCAAGCGCGCCCTGGTTCGCAAGTTGCGGCGAACCAGGGCGCGCCTTGATCGACGATCAGCATTACGGGGCCGGTGTCGGGGTCGGCTCAGGTGTGGGCGCGATCGGTGTCGTCGCGACCTCTGTTGCCCCAGGCAAGGGCAGCAGGTAGGTCTGGTTCGACGGCAGGTAGATCGTTTGCACGCCGGGCGCGAGCTTCTGGATGTACTGATACGTCAGCAGCTGAGGGTTCTGCGCCAGGACCTCGCTGACGACTTGGAGCGCCTCAGCCTCAGCCTGCGCCTGGATGACACGTGCCTTGGCGTCGGCCTCCGCCGCGATCACGACAGCATCGGCCTGGCCTTGCGCAACCTGGCGTGCCTGCTCAGCTTCTTGCTTGCGCTGTTCGACCACGAACTGCGCCTGTTGCGCTTGCTGTTCGGCGATCTGTTTCTGCTCGACCGCCTGGGCGTAGGCTTCCGAGAAGCTGATGTTGCGTAACACAAAGTCGACCAGGATCAGGTTCTGCTCGGCGAGTTTTCTGGCGAACTCCTCAGTGATGACCTGCTCGAGCTCGGCCCGTTTGCTGCTGACGAGTTCCTCGACGCCGTACTGCGATGCAGCATCGCGCAGAATGCCACGCGCAAGCGGCCGGACGACCTGATCTTCATAGCGATCCTGCCAGGTCTGATGAAGCAGGACGATGTGCGCCGGATCTGGCTGGTAGATCACGGAGGCATCGAACGACACTTGCTGCCCATCGCGCGTGCGAGCCTGAATCGAGTCGTCGCCGTTGACCTGACCTTCGCCGTTGGTGGCCGACATCGTGTAGGTCTGGCGGGATACATCGTAGATCCGTACCTGTTCCGCGCCTGGGATGATCCAGTGCAGGCCGGGCTCGAGCGGGTCAGGACGGATGCCACCCGCGCCGACCGCCGTGATCACAACACCGCGTTCCTGAGCCTCGACGAAAATGGTGCCCGCTGCCGCCGTGCTCAGAATAGCCGCCAGAACGATGCCACCTACGATCAGGCTGATACTGTTGCCCAGTTTCTGCCCTCGCGCGATCGAAGTCACCAGATAGACGACCGCGCCGATGACGCCGACCCAAGCCACCGACGACACAATCGCCAGAATGCCTTGTATGCCCATGGTTGTTTCCTCGGAGACGAGCCGCGAAATGTCGCGACGTCGTTGAGCCTATGATAGTATCAGCCGGTGCCTTTCGCTTCCTGTCACGTTGACGAAGTTGGGACAATCGCCGGACAGTTCGCCATCACGGTTTCAGGCGACATCCCACAGACGGGTCCCGGTCAGTGCTGGCTGATCCAGCCGGCTGAACCGGACCATCTTCCGGTGCCCGTCTTTCCGCTCCTGCTCGACGACGGCCGGCATCTCTTCTGGGTGTCGGCCCAGGAGTTCGCTCAATCCTCGACGCTGGCCGCGATCGAACCTGGCAGCCGGTTGTCGATGCTCGCCCCAGTCGGGCGAAAGTGGCTGCCGCCGACCGAGATCGGGCATCTGCTTGTCGCTGCCGCCGACCCCGGGCGTGCCTGGCCGCTGGCCCGTCTGGCGTTAGGGCAGGGCTGGGCAGTCGCCTGGTCGTGGCGGTTCCGCATCCCCGACTGGGCCGGCCAGGTGTTGCCACCGGCCGTGGAGTTCCACGCCGGCCGTCCGACCGCCGAACTGGTCGATTGGGCCGACCTCGTGCTCATCGATCAGGGCGATCCGGTGGCCTACCTGAAAGAGCTGCGTGGACTGGGTCGGTTGCGACACAGTGGCCACGCATTTTCGTGCCATACGCCACCCATGCCGTGTGGCTTCGGTGGCTGTCAGGGTTGCTGGGTTCGTTCCCGTCAGGGCCGCGTCCTCGCCTGCGAAGACGGGCCCTGGATCTCGATGTAAAGGGCATTGGCTATTGGTCATTGGCTATTGCCAGTCGTATGACCGCCCATGACAATGAGTTCTCCAATTACTGAATTCCAAGAGCCAATAACCAATAACCAATGTCTACTATCCTTGTTCTCGTTGCACATCCTGATGACGAAACGATCCTGATGGGCGGAACGCTCGCCCTGTTGGCCCTGAAGGGCATCGCCGTGCATGTGGCGTCGTTGACGCGCGGTGAAGGCGGCGAGGTCGGCGAGCCGCCCGTGGCTGAGCGTGAGGGCCTCGGCGACGCCCGCGAGCAGGAGATGGTCGCTGCGGTCCGGGCGCTGGGTGGTCGCAGCCTGACGTTCCTGGGCTACGTCGACCCGACAGTCGGCCCGGGCGAGGCGCTCTTCGCACCCGAGCACGATCCGGTCATGCTGGCCGGTCAGATCGTCAACTCGATCAAACAGATCAAGCCTGAAGCGGTGCTCACCCACGGCAGCAACGGCGAGTATGGGCATCCCGCTCATCTCCTGCTGCATCGAATGGCGCTGGCAGCTGTGTCGTCGCTGGGTGAGGGCGCACCGAGCCTGTGGTCCTGCGCCGCTGCCTATCGCAATCATCCATACCCTCGGCTGTCGAACGTCGACGACGCGGCCGACCTGTTGGTCGATGTGCGCGAGACGCTCGATCAGAAAGAGGCCGCGGCTCTGGCGCATCGCAGCCAGACCGCGCTCTTCGTCCGCCGCCGTTCGCTCGCCGCGGGCCGGCCGCTCAACGTGCGCGATGTTCTGCTGACCGAGGAATCCTTCCATTGTCTGACACCAAGCCACCCGAACGATCCGTTCCCGGGCTGGTTGGGTGAAGCCGCACGGCGCCCGGCCGTCGATGAAACGGCTCCGGTGGCTGACACCCAGATCGATTTCGACTCCTGGTGGGATTACGACCATCCCGACCTCAGCGAGGCTCGCTTCCGATCGCTGCTGCCGGAACTTCCGTTGGACTCGCCTATTCGGCTCGAGTTACTCACCCAGATCGCGCGCGCGCAGGGCCTGCAGCGCCGCTTCGACGACGCGCACACTACACTCGATGAGGTCGAGGCCCGTCTTCCAACGGGGCCGACCCGGATCCTGGCGCGCTATCTCCTCGAGCGCGGGCGGGTCTTCAATTCGTCTAAGAAGCCTGACAGCGCGCGGCCGCTGTTTGAGCGCGCCATGGCCGTGGCCGGCGCAACGGATCAGGATGGCCTGGCGGTCGACGCCGCGCACATGCTCGCCATCGTCGCCTCGGACGACGCTGTCCTTGAATGGAACCTGCACGCGTTGGCCCTGGCGGAAGGATCCTCCCAACCGGCGGCGCGACGCTGGCTGGGTTCATTGCTCAACAATATCGGCTGGACCTACCATGAGGCTGGCCGCTTCGAGGAGGCCCTGAACGCCTTCGAGAGAGCCGCACAATGGCGCCGTGAAAATGGTGGTGGGCGCCCTGAGCAGATCGCGCGCTGGTGCGTCGCGCGCGGGCTGCGCTCGTTGGGTCGACACACTGAGGCCCTGGCGGTGCTCAGTCAGCTTGAAGCCGAGCTCTCATCGGCGCCGGAGCCGGACGGGTACGTGTTCGAGGAGATCGCCGAGAACCTGCTGTCTCTCGATCGCGAGTCCGAAGCCCGACCGTATTTCGCGCGGGCGTATGCGTTGCTGTCTCAGGATACGTATCTGGCCGAACACGAGGCGGCGCGGCTTGAACGCCTCGCTCGGCTCGGGCGCTCATTGGATTAGTGCAAGGACACCTCAGGAGAAGAGTCATGTTGCTCGAACACATCGCGTTCAACGTCCCCGATCCGTCGGCCGCGGCCGCCTGGTACGCCGCGCAATTCGGCATGCGCGTGGTCCGCAATCAGACCGTCAGCCCATTCGCCCACTTCGTCGTGGACGCGGCCGGGCGCAGCGTGGTCGAGTTCTACAACAACCCCGGTGACGCCATGCCGGACCTCTTCGGCGTGCATCCACTGCGCCATCACATTGCCTTTCTGGCCGACGATATCGTTGCGGCTCGTGAGCGCCTGATCACGGCGGGCGCTCAGCCGTTTGACGAGATCGTGACGACGCCTGCCGGTGACCGCCTGGCCTTCCTCCGCGATCCGTGGGGGCTCGCGCTCCAACTTGTCCAACGAGCGAAGCCACTGCTCTAGCCCACGTCCTGGCCCCCATGACTCTCGTCGAGCTTGCCCCACGTCACAAGCGTGGCCTGACACTGCGTGGCCCGGTGTTGAACGCCGCCGGCACGCTGGGCTTCGCCATTGAGGCGGAGGGCATTGTCGACTTCGAGCGCCTCGGAGGCTTCGTCACAAACCCCATCACGTTCGAGTCGCGCGGGCCGGCGAATGCCCCAAACACGGCAGTGACGGCCGAGGGGGTCGCCCTGCACACGGGCATCCCGAACCCCGGCATCAAGGCCGCGTTGCGGCGGTTCGTGCCGGATTGGGAGCGGGTCTTCGGGCGGCAGGGTGTGCCGGTCATCGTCCATCTGGCGGCGACGCGCCCGGTCGAGGTCCGCCGCGCGGTCGAGTGGATCGAGCGCACTGACGTTGTGGCGGGCCTCGAACTCGGTCTGCGCGATGACCTCAATGCCTCGGAAATGACCGAGGTGGTCCACGCCGCGCGCGGCAACGTCCCGCTCGTGGTGCGCCTGCCGATCGAAAAGGCCGAACGGTTTGCGCCCATCGCGGCGCGGGCCGGGGCCGACGCGCTCTGCGTGGGAGCGCCGCCGCGCTGGCGGTCAGCGGCTCCCTCGCCGGATCTTCCGCGTTCGGGCCGGCTCTACAGCGTGGGCGTGTTTGAAGGGGCGTTGGCGGCGGTCAGGGCCGTTGCGGCGCTGGGCCTTGATACGCCGATCGTCGGGGCAGGTGGGGTTACCGACCGGGCACGCCTCGATGCCCTGCTCGAAGCCGGGGCGGTAGCCGCCCAGGTCGACCTGGCGCTCTGGCGCAACCTCGATGTCTCGAGTTGACGCCGGCCTTCAGCTTTTTCGCGCTGACCGTGGTCGACGGTTCAGGTGTTTGTGGAGGAAGCGCAGGGTCCGCGACCACGCTTTCTGCGTGGCTGCGGCGTGATAGGCGCCGGGGCGATCATCCTCGAAGAACCAGTGCCCGGTTCCCGGGTAA
The DNA here is from genome assembly GCA_964480865.1 of uncultured Anaerolineales bacterium. GTDB lineage: Bacteria > Chloroflexota > Anaerolineae > Anaerolineales > UBA6663 > UBA6663. The sequence continues at coordinate 13,382 of CAYZRP010000076.1, forward strand.
GTGAAGAACTCGACCGGCCGTCGCGCCGCGCGCAGGCGACTCTCAAGCCCCACGATTGACGCCGCGCTGGCGAACGGATCTTGTTCGGCGAAGTGGCCCTGGTAGGCCGCCTCCGCGTGGTCGAACTTCCCGCCGCTCGTTCCATAGAAGGCGACAACCGCCGCGATGTCGTGGGGACGCGTGACGGATAGCCGCAACGCATAGCTGGCTCCCATCGATAGCCCCAGCAGGGCGACGCGTGGCGACGTCAGCGCCGCCTGGCCACGCAGGTAGGCGAGGGCGCCGGTCAATGTCGCCAGGACGCGCTCGCGCTGGACCTGATCGCGCAGGTATTTCGCTTCGTCGATCGATCGCGCCACGTTGCCCTGGTAGACATCTGGCGCGAAGGCCGTGAAGCCCTCGAAGGCGAGCCTGTCGCACAGACGCCTGATGAAGGGATTGAGCCCCCACCAGGCATGCAGCACCAGCACGCCCGGTCCGCTGCCGCCCTCCGGCAACGCCAGATAACCGCGCGCCTGTTCATCTCCGACGGGGAAGCGTTTGAGTGGGGACATCTATGATGAATCGACCGCAGACGGCAGACCGCGGACCGCAGACTTCGACAAGGAATAGGTTGTTCCGGGCCATCGCGATCGAGCTTCAGCCGTGGTCCGCGGTCTGCCGTCCGCGGTCCGCTACCGTTCCAGCAGGATCGTCACCGGCCCATCATTATGGATCACAACCTGCATTTCGGCCCGGAAGCGCCCGGTCTCAGTTGGGATGCCGAGCGCGCGCAGGCGCTGGATGTAGCGCGTGATGAGCGGTTCGGCATCCTCAGGGCGAGCGGCCTCGATGAAGGAGGGTCGGTTGCCACCGGTCGCATCGCCGTAGAGCGTGAACTGCGACACGGCTAGGACGGCGCCGCCGACGTCGAGCACCGACCGGTTGAGTTTGCCAGCCTCGTCTTCGAAGATGCGTAGCCGCGCGGTTTTGTCGGCCAGCCAGTCGGCCTGCTCACCCGCGTCGCCGCGCTGAACGCCGACCAGCACCACGAGCCCACGTCCGATCGCGCCGACGACCTCGCCGCCCACGCTGACCGACCCCTGTGTGACTCGCTGCACGACCAGTTTCATTGGAGTTCCTAAGCAAACGACCGCGGACGGCCGACTGCAGACCGCGGCCCTGGCCCTTCACGCACGCCCCAGATGGCCGCTCAACCTTCGTCCTTCGTCATTCGTCCTTCGTCGTACGTCACCCTGCCGACGCCGTAGGCGCCGTATCTGCGGTCGGCGGTCGGCCGTCCGCGGTCTTTCCCCGCAACTCGCGCTTCAGGATCTTGCCCGCCCCCGAGATCGGCAGGCTCCCGACGAGATGCACGACCCTGGGGGCCTTATAGGATGCCAGGCGCTCGCGGCAGTGCACGACCAGGGCCTCAGGCGATGCGCTGGCGCCGGGTTTGAGGACGACGAAGGCATGGCCGATCTCGCCCCAGTGGGCGTCGGGCACGCCGATCACAGCGCACATCTGCACAGCCGGGTGCGCGTGGATGATGCGCTCAACCTCGGCCGGGTACACACTCTCGCCGCCCGAGAGGTACATGTCTTTCTTGCGGTCGACGATCCAGAAGAAACCGTCGGCGTCGACGCGTGCGAGATCGCCGCTGTGGAACCAGCCATCGGCTTCGAGTGGCGGGTGGCCGGCGCTGTCGGTGCCGAAGTAGCCCGAGCACAGCACCTTGCCGCGCAGGACGAGCTCGCCGATGGCGTCGGTCGGCACAGGCTGGCCGGCGTCATCGACGACAGCGGCCTCTACGCACCAGTTGGGCGTGCCGATGCTGCCGGCTTTGGCGTGCGCGGCGCTCGCGTCTGTGATGAACCCGAACGGCCCGAACTCGGTCATGCCGAAGCCCTGGCGCAGCGGCGAGGGATGCAGGGGCGCGTAGGCTTCGATCACGCTTGCCGCCAGCGGCGCGCCGCCGCTGGTCAGGCGCACCTGTCGCAGATCCGCCTCGGCGAAACCCGGGGTGTTCAGCAACTGCTGGAACTGGGTCGGCACGCCGAAGAACAGCGTGATGGGTTCGCGCTTGAACAGGTCGAGCGCGGCTTCGGTCGACCACTTCGGGATCGTCACGATCGTGCCGCCCAGGATCAAGAGCGGCAGAGTGTAGAGTAACAACCCGGCCGTATGGAACAGCGGCGTCGCTGTCAGCGCCACGTCGTCGCGGCGCAACTCGCGGATCGCGCCATTGAGCGCGTTCCAGGCGATCATGCGGTAGGAGATCAGGGCCGCGCGCGGCAGGCCGGTCGTGCCGCTCGTGAAGAGCAGGCAGGCGGCGTCTTCGTCGGAGGTTGGGCCAGGCCACGGCCCGACGTCAGCCACCTGCGGAAGAGTTTCGTCGCGCAGTTCGAGCCAGGTCGGCACCACGACCTCAGCCTGGCGCAGATCGTTCACGACCGCCCCGAAGGGTGCTGTGTAGAGCAGGGCGGTCGGGCCGGTCAGTGCGATGAGGTCAGCCAGTTCGCGCCACGGGCTGCGCCAGTTGAAGGGGACGAAAATCGCGCCGAGCCGGGCACAGGCGAACAGAGCGTCGAGCGCTTCGACCCCGTTGAGCGCCAGTACACCGACCCGGTCTCCGCGCCCGACCCCGGCTGTGTCGCGCAGCCAGGTGGCCAGGCGGTCCGCGCGGTCATTCAGATCGCGGTACGTGAACCGCCCCGAATCGCCACGGCCCGCGTCGACGACCGCGAGCCGATCTGGCCAATGCCTGGCGCCATCTTCAATCCACATGTGATCCGAAAAGAAGTGAAGAGATCGGTACTCAGCGAGTGCCGGTCTCTTCAAAAGCTTCAGTTACGGCAACCCGACGGCGTCGCGAACCTCGGCCATCGTGACGCGGGCGAGGTCGCGGGCGCGGCTGGCGCCGTCGGCCAGGACGTCGAGGACGTGGTTGGGATCGCTCGCCAGGTTCGCGCGCTTTTCGCGGAAGCCGGCGAAGTGGGCGTTGATGTTGGCGGCCAGCTTCTTCTTGCAGTCGACGCAGCCGATGCCGGCACGGCGGCACTCGGTGTCGATCGTCGCGACCTCGTCGGCCGACGTGAAGGTCTTGTGCAGCGAGAAGACGTTGCAGACCTCGGGCCGGCCCGGATCCGTGCGGCGTTGCCGCTGCGGATCGGTGACCATGGTCATGACGCGCTTCGAGGTCTCCTCAGGCGTGCCCGAGATCTCGATGTGGTTGTTCAGGCTCTTGCCCATCTTGTTGACGCCGTCGGTGCCGAGCACCTTCGGGTACTCGGTGTTCTTCATCTGCGGCTCGACGAGCACCTGGCGCCCGGTTCGATAGTTGAACGTGCGCACGATCTCGCGCGTGAACTCGATGTGGCTGGCCTGGTCGACGCCGACCGGCACGGTGTCGGCCTTGTAGAGCGTGATGTCGGCCGACATCAGCACCGGGTAGCCGACGAGGCCGTAGTTCACGTTGTGCGGCTGTTGGGCGACCTTCTCTTTGAAGGTCGGCAGGTCGGTCAGCTTGCCGAGCGGCGCGAACATGCTCAGGATGGTGTGCAGCTCGGTCACCTCGGGCACGCGGCTCTGGACGAACAGGATCGTCTCCTCGGGCCGGATGCCGGCGGCGAGCCAGTCGAGGGCCATATCGACCGTGTTCTGGCGCAGGTCTTCACGCTCCTCGAGCGTGGTCAGCGCGTGCAGGTCGACGATGCAGTACACGCAGTCGTAATCGGCTTGCAGCGCGACATAGTTCTTGATCGCGCCGAGGTAATTGCCGAGATGCTGGCGTCCGGTAGGTCGGGCGCCCGAAAAAACGCGGCCTTTCTTGGGCATTCACTCACTCCAACACAGGATTTGGTCGATTATAACCGGGCGCCCAGGAAAGAACGCGACACGGAGTTGAAGGCGTACACGGCTGAGTTGCCAGCGGCAAATACCGGCCGCGAATTGCACGAATGACGCGAATTTGAACCCATGATCCCATGGCCCTTGATACTTCACCTGGCTATTGATCAGCCAGCAAGCACCACGGCAGAGAACGGGGAGTTCGCCCCGACATCTTTGGCCCCCGTTCTCCGTCAATGTTTCCCGAATAAGCTAGCGAGTTGCGAAATACCACGCAATAGAAACGCCGACCAGGGGTATAGGCACAGGTGCGAAAGTCCTACACCTCGTCGTTAGCGCACACGCATCAGATAACACCTCGGAGGCCCGACGGGCTGGGGTGTGTCGTGCCCGTTCCAGACGGCGACGCGTGTCGTCTCCGCGATCGGCAGATAGGCAGCGAAGAGGTTCAGGTACAGGCCGTCAGGGCCGATGTAGGGGGCATTCGTCAGGCCATCTTCGATGGCGACCAGTGCGCTCTGCTCGGGTGCGGAGCCGACCTTTTCGGCCGTGACCGTCGAATAGGCTTCGATGCCCGACCAGCTATCTGGGTTGCTGGCGGTGAGGAAGAGCGTCTCGCCGTCGAGCGAGAAACCCATCTGCGGCACGCCGCCTGTCGCTTGCTCGAAACGACCGGTCTCCACGGTGCGGCTGCGTTCCAGCCGATAGAGCACCGTGATCCGGCGATTGCCGGCTGCCGTGTTGTAGCTCACCGCCACCTGGTTGTGAGCGCTGTCGACAGCGAATGCCTGCGGCGTGAGGTCATCGTCGGCGGGCGGCAGCCTGAACATCACGTCCGTCATGAGGTCGTCGGCGGTGCCGATCTGGATCCCGTGAAGAAGATCCTGGGAGCCTCCCTCAACGGAATCCAGCCCCCACAAACGGTCGGCGGCGTGCTCGCGATACATCAAGACCCGTCTGTCGAACGTGCGCGTCACCTGAGCAAGTGTGTGGACGTCGAAGACGTCGAGCGTCGTTGACCTGGTGCCCTGATACAGATTGAAGGCCTGGCTGCCGTCATCGCTGAGGAGGTACGCGTTCAGGATGATCGACAGCGGAGCCAGCGTCGGCGGATCGTTCGACAGGGTGATCAGGAAGCGCTCGGTGTTCGTTTGGTTCGGCGCAACCAGCGCATCGTTGCCCCACCAGGTGATCTGCCAGCTGAACGCTGCCACCTGATCAGGCAGGCGCATCATGCGTCCGTCGGCGGTGTCGAGCACAAACGCACGCTGGCCCGCCACCATCAACAGCCGTGTGCCATCCGGCGACAGGGAGGCCGGGGAAAGCGTCTGGTTGAGACTCGCGATCAGGTCGATGTCGATCACAGGCACGACGGCTTCCTGGCGCCGGTTCCAGCCCGCCCAGTAGTAGCGCTTGTCCGCATCGAAACAGGTCATGAGGCCATCGAGTGGACCCGTCGCTGCGACCGAAAACGTGACGGGCGCAGGTCGTTCGGCCAGGCGCGCGACGGCTTCCGGCCCGAGCGTTTGCTGTAGCCAGTCTTCCAGAGAGGAGGCTTGCGGCAGCGCCTCCCAAAGCTTTGCGTCGCGTTCAGGCGAGGTCGAGCCGAGGATGGGGTCGATGAAGCTGATCGCCTCGCGCAGAGCGACGTTGCTGCCCGGATCAATGCCCCAAAGATCGTCGGTCGAATAGAGCCCGAAATCGGGCGTTGTGATGTCGACCGGCCCCACCACACCGGCCAGCGTGGCTGTTCGCCACGTCTGTACGGCCCAGATGACGTTGCCGTCAAAGGCGCCAGCGTCGCGCATGTACTTCATGACCCAGCGGGTCAGCAGTTCCAGCGTGATCTGACGGGCCAGCGCTTCTTGGGCTGCCGCATTGGTCGGGATGCCGGTGATGGCGAACGTCTCGCGCTCCAACGTTACAGATCCGTATGGCGGGCTGACCATGCTGAACGTCTCGGCCAGGAAGTCTGCCAGATCTCTATCACGACCGGGCCAATAGAGCCCGACCAGTTCCGCATCTGGCTGTTGGATCTGCACGTTCAGCTCGCCCTCGCCCGGGCAGGGCAGGCCGGCCGCGCACAGCCGCTCGAAGTGGGCGCGGACGAGCGGGGCCAGCGCCTCAACGGCGTCCGTGTCGAGGCGACTGTAGGTCCAGCGGACCGCACCCTCGAGCAGATCCTGGTCGACATTTCGTTCGGACATCTCGGGCAAGGGGGCGCGGATCAGGCGGCCGTCGGCGGTGGCGGAGTAGGCCTCGAGGGTCGAGAAGATCAGTGGACCACCGGACGGGTCCTTCGTCGGCACAAAGGAACGCTCAATGCGAGCCAATTGCAGCGACGGGCCCTGAACTCGTGTGTCGACGACCTGGGCCGGACCCTGCTGGCTCACACCGGGCCACTTCAGAGGCGCCGCCGCCGAGGCGCTGACGAGCAACTGTGCCTGATAGCTCAGCCAGGCTACGGACACCTGTTCGGTGGCCTGAGCGATCAACCCCGGAAAGACCTCCTCGACCTGGCTCTGATAGCTTGTGTCGATCGCGCGCACCTCTGCCTCCAGGGCGCGTCGCTGCGCCTCGCCCTGCCACCAGGTGCCGATGGCCGCGATCGCGAGCATGCCGATCACGACGGCCACCAGGGCCCACGTCAACCGGCGCGCCAACACGGCGCGCCAATCGACAGACGGCCGCGGTGGGGGAGGCGGAAGGGGGGGCGACTCGAAGGCGTCCTCGTCGACCGACCACTCCAGATCGTCGGGGCTCATGGCTTCAGCCTATCACACCGTCCGTGATCCTGGCACCTGCCAGAGGTCCGGCCGGGCAATCGCCACATCTTGCCAGAAGCCTGTGCATCCCAACGAATCTTGCTGATTGGGCCAACTCGTTGTAACGCGATTGTCCGGGACGACGGTGTGGCTTCCCGGGTGGCCAGGCAAGTGGAAATCACACGATCCATGGCGCGGCACGAATGCCTGACCGATCGCGCTTGCGCGCTGCATTGAGGATGATATGGAACGCGGGCTTCTACAGATTCGAGCCGAGGATGCGCTCGGCGAAGGCGTTCAATTCTTCGTCAGAGGAGAAGTGCAGGGCCAGTGTGCCGCCACCGCCGCGATTGCGCTTGAGTTGCACACGCGTCAGCAGCGTTGACTGCAGCGCTTCGGCCAGCGCGTCTGAGTCGGCATGACTTTCGCGCGCCGGGCGCTCGGGGCGCTCGCCCATCAATTGCCGGACGAGCTCCTCGGTCTGGCGCACGGTCAGCGCCTTCTTGACGACTGTGGCGTAAGCGGCCTCGATGCCCTCAGGCGTCGGAAGTTGGAGCAGGGCGCGAGCATGCCCTTCGGTGATGATGCCCGCCGACAGCGCGTCCTGCACCATGGCGGGCAGGCGCAACAACCGCAAGGTGTTGGTGACCGACACGCGGCTCTTGCCGACGCGTTCGGCGATCGATTCGTGCGATAGCCCGAAGTCCTGCGCCAGGTGGTGATAGGCCAGCGCCGTCTCGAGCGGACCCAGGTCCGCGCGCTGGATGTTCTCGATCAACGCCAGTTCGAGGCGCTGCTGGTCACTGGCGCCGCGGACGATGACGGGCACCGTTTCGAGGCCGGCGAGTTTGCTGGCTTCGAGACGCCGCTCGCCCGCGATGAGGACGTAGCGATCCGGCGCGTCGCCGGGCGAGACGACCAGCGGCTGAAGCACACCGTGCTCACGGATCGAGGCGGCCAGCTCCTGCAGAGCCTGCCGATCGAACGCGATCCGGGGCTGTCGGGGGTTGCGCGTGACGGACCCGATCGGGGCTTCAATCACGGCCGTTCCGGCTGCCGGAGCACCGGGCTCGCCGGTCGCGTCTGCCGACGGGCGGGTATCGAACCCCGTGGTCGGGATCAGGGCATCAAGGCCGCGGCCCAGGCCGCGTTTGGCGCTGCTCATGAAGCCACCGGCCCTTCAGGCACCGCATCGCCGAGGTCAGTCGGCCCGGCAGCATCAGCCGAGTCGGTCGGGTCCGACAACGACGCATCGACGGGCTGCGTGTCTTCCACGCTGGTGGTTGCGAGAGCCGGTGCTTTGGGCTCGAGCACGACCGCCGCCTTCAATGGCTCGCTGGCGGCCGGCGGCTGATCGCCGCGAAGCAGTTCTTCAGCGAGCGCCTTATAGGCGACCCCACCGGGAGACGTCGGCGCATAGGCCGTGATCGGCATGCCGTGCGACGGCGCCTCGGCCAATCGAACGCTGCGCGGCACGACGGTGTCGAAGACCTTCGGCCCGAAGTGCTTGCGCACCTCGGCCACGACCTGGCCCGACAGCGCCACGCGACCGTCGAACATGGTGATCACGACACCGCGGATCTCAAGGCCCTGGTTGAGCGCCTGGCGCACACGCGCGATGGTTCCGGTGAGTAACCCGAGGCCCTCGAGCGCCAGGTACTCGGCCTGCACCGGGATGATGACGCCGTCGCGGGCGGCCACCAGGCCGTTCAAGGTCAGCAGGCCAAGCGAGGGCGGGCAGTCGATCAGGATGTAGTCGTAAAGGGGTTCGAGCGGCCGCAGTGCGCGTTGCAGCTGGCTCTCGCGCGCCAACATGCCGACGAGTTCGATCTCGGCACCGGCCAGCGCCAGCGACGACGGCAACAGGGTCAGTTTGAGGCGCGCACTGTTAAGAGTCTGCGAGGCCGCGGTCGCCTGCCCGATCAGGGCCGCATAGGCGCCGCCCTCGACGGTGTTTTTGTCGACGCCGAGCGACGAGGTCGCATTGGCCTGAGGATCGAGGTCGACCAGAAGGATGCGTTGACCCAGCTGAGCGAGGTTAGCCGCCAGGCTGATCGCCGTGGTCGTCTTGCCCACGCCGCCCTTCTGATTGACGAAAACGTAGATACGCGCCATCGACCGAGCCTGCTACCGGTTGTTTGTCACTACCCAAGCCAACGTCATCCTGCCGGCGGGGCAGTGAACCCGGAAATCGAGTTTCTGGATCGCTGAGACGCAAGATTATAACCGACCGATGGCCAATCTGTACATCACCTGTCCTCGTATAGCCCGGCTCCCTGACGTCGACAACCCAAGCTCAAGCGATCACCTGTCTGGGCCACGCGCGCTGTCACGGGCAGGGCGATGGTTCGGTTCTATCCGATGCCATCAGTTCCTCCTTGACGGCAATCCGAACCGCCGTATCATACGAACGAACGATCGTTCGTTTTATTGGTGCTCCTGGAGATCGGAGGATCCATGCCGTCTTCGAAAGCAAGGCCAACCGAGCCTGCGGCCCCGCCCAGCAAGGGCGACCTCACCCGACAGAAAGTGCTCTCGGCCGCGCATGAACTCTTTTTGAAGCAGGGCTTCCACGGCACAAGCATGCGCCAGATCGCGGCGGCGTCGGGTTTGGCGCTGGCCGGGATCTACAACCATTTCTCGGATAAGGATGCTCTGTTTGCGGCGGTGCTCGATGCCTACCACCCATATCGCGACATCATTGCGGCCATCGAGGCGGATGACGGAGCCACAAAGGCCGAGTACTTTCGGAGTCTCATCCTGCACATCCGACAGGCCTTGATGCGCGTCAGGTCGGATCTATTGCCCCTGGCGTTTATGGACATCGTCGAATTCCAGGGAAAACACATCCGTCAACTCGCCACCGACTTGATGCCCAAGTTCTTGAGCACGATGCCCAAGGTGATGCACAAGTCGGGCAAGCTGGCCGTGTCCGACGTGCGCCAGGTCTTCCTTATCCTGCTGGCCAACGTCGTCGGCTTCATGGCCGTTCGCTTGGTGCTTGGCGACAGCCTTGCGACCCACTTCTCCGGCATCACCGAGGAAAAATGGTTCGACACTCAAATGGAAGTGGCGTTGCGCGGTCTCGAAGCTGAGCCGGCACGACCACGGAGGACGCCATGATCACGCGTTTGTGGTCGCTTATTCGAAAAGAGTTCATCCAGATCGTGCGCGACCCGCGCACCCTGGCGATCACGTTCTTCATGCCGGTGGTCCAGATGCTGTTGCTGGGCTATTCGGCCACGAACGACGTCCGCAACGTGCCGATGGCCGTGTGGGATCAGAGTCATTCGGCAGAGTCGCGCGCGCTGCTTGACGCCTATCGCGCGGCCGACTACTTCCGGATCTCCTTTGATGTCGGCAGCGAGTCCGAGATCCAGGCCCTGATCGACAAGGGCAGCATCCGCGCCGCCATCATCATCCCGCCAGATTACGCGCAGCTACTGGCGCGCGGCGAGGTGGCCGAGGTGGCGTTCGTCATCGACGGCTCCGACCCGACGATCGCGGGCACCGCGCTTTCATCCGCCACGTTGATCGGCCAGGCGCGTTCGACGGCGCTGACGGTCGAGCGGCTGGCGGCGCGCGGGCAGGGCGGTGCTCAACGCGCGGCCATCGACGTGCGCAGCCGGGTGTTGTTCAACCCCGACCTCATCAGCGCCTACTACATGGTGCCGGCCCTGGTCGGCCTGATCCTGCAATACCTGACGGTCGTGCTGACCTCGGGCGCCATCGTGCGCGAGCGCGAGCGCGGCACGATCGAGCAACTGATCGTCACCCCGATCCGCAGTTGGGAACTCGTCCTCGGCAAACTGACGCCGTTCATCCTGATCGCATTCTTCGACAGCCTCGAGGTGCTGGTTGTCGGCCGGCTGCTCTTCAACGTGCCGATCAACGGCAACCTCTTCTTGCTGCTCGGCCTGACTGCGCTGTTCCTCGTAACCACGCTCGGCCTGGGCCTGTTGATCTCGACCATGGCCAACACGCAGCAGGAAGCGACGATGTCGTCGATCTTCGTTCTGCTGCCGTCGATCTTTCTGTCGGGGTTTTTCTACCCGCTGGCCGCCATGCCGCCGGTGCTTCAGTGGGTCAGCTATCTGATCCCGCTGCGCTATTTCCTGGTCGTGGTGCGCGGGATCGCGCTCAAAGGCGTGGGGCTCGAAGCGTTGTGGTTCGAGGTGACCGCGCTCGTCGTATTCGCTGTCGTGATCATGGGCAGTGCCGCGCTGCGCTTCCGCAAGCGCCTGGACTGATCTGGAGGTCGTTATGCGTTCCAATCTTCGTTTCATCGTGCCGGTGGTGATCTTGCTGGGCATCGTTGCCGCCGCGTTCTGGTACCTGACCCAGCCAACGGCCGCTCAGAGCGGCACCCTCACGGCCTCCGGCACCATCGAGGCTACTTCATGGACCGTTGCGCCTGAGCTTTCGGGCCGCGTCCTGGCCGTCAACGCAGACGAAGGCGACGACGTGACCGCCGGGTCCGTCGTGGTGGTCTTCGACGACGCGGGCCTGGCCGCGCAACAGACGCAGGCTGAGGCCGCCGCTGCCGCTGCGCGGGCCAACCTGGCGTTGCTCGAGGCTGGCGCGACCGACAATCAACTCTCGGCCGCTCAGGCCCAGGTTGACGCGGCCGAGGCCAACCTGCGCGCCGCGAATGCCAGCTTTGCCCAGCTTACCGCCGGCGCTCGACCTGAGTGGGTGCGTGCCGCGCTCGATCGGCTCGTGCAGGCCCGCGCCGTGTACGACGGCCTGCTGCTGGCCCTGACGCCCGATCAACTTGACACGGTCCGTCAGGCCTCCGAGACGGCGACGGGCAACTACCGTGCGGCTCAGAACCGCCGCGACGACCTGCAAACGTCCGACGCTTCGACCGACGTTCTCGTCGGCGCCGACGCCGCGATCGCCCAGGCCAAGACAGCGGCCGATCTGGCCGACACGGCCGAGAGCGTGGCCCGCGATGATGCCCGTCCGCACGCTGACAAGGTTGCGGCCCTTCAGGCGCTGGTCGACGCCGCCAATGCCGGCGTTGCTTTGGCGGAAGCGCGCCAGACAGCCGCCGACGCCGATGAACGCAGCACGAGCGAAGTGCGCGACGCCGCCCGCCTCGATGTGCAGGATGCCCGCGCGCTGCAAACTGACGCTCAGGCCGCCTTTGACTCGCTGACGACGGGCGCCGGCACCGAACCGTGGCGCAGCGCCTGGGCCGAGGTCGACGCCGCCCAGACCGCGCTGGCTGCCTTTGTCCCGGTTCGCCCTGGCGCCACCACAACGCCTGTCGCGACATCCACTGTGGCCGTGGAAGCCGCTCTGGCCCAGATCGATGCGGCCACCGGCCAACGCGACGCTGCAGCGGCCAACCTGGCCAACCTGCAGGCCGGTGCTCGCGCCGAACAGATCGACGCCGCCAAAGCCCAGGTCGCGGCCGCCGACGCAGCCGTCGAAGTCCTGCGCATCCAGCGCGCCAAGCTGACGCTGAACGCGCCCGCAGACGGCGTCGTGCTCACGCGCGTGATCGAGCCCGGTGAGATGGCAGTGGTCGGTGCCACGCTGCTCACGATCGCGGACCTCGAGAACCTGACCGTGACAGTTTTCGTGCCCGAGGATCGGATCGGCGAAGTTCGGCTCGGCGATACGGTGGCGGTCGCCGTCGACAGCTATCCCGAGCGCACCTTCCAGGCCACCGTCGAGCGCGTCGCTGACCGGGCCGAATACACGCCGCGCAACGTCCAGACCGTCGAAGGGCGCAAGACCACGGTCTTCGCCGTGCAACTGACGATCACCAACACCGACGGCGCGCTCAAGCCCGGCATGCCGGTGGATGTGACGTTCAAGCAATAGGCGTCGGGTCTCAGGCGTCAGGCGTCAGGCGTCAGGATGGACGGCTCCGTTTTCCGCCGCCTTCGACTGCCCGCTCTGACGCCTGACACCTGACGCCTCCCAATACCATGATCCCTTCTTCTTCTCCCGTGCTCATCCAGGCCGACGACCTGCGCAAGTCGTTCGGCGAGACCCGGGCCGTCGATGGCGTGTCGCTGTCGGTGCGGGCGGGCGAGGCGTTCGGCCTCGTCGGCCCGGATGGCGCCGGCAAGACGACGACGCTCAGGCTCCTGGTCGGCGCGCTGCGCTCCGACGGCGGCCGCGTGGTCGTCGCCGGCCACGACCTGGCACGCCACGTCGATCAGGCCCGGGCCGGCATCGGCTATCTGGCACAGCGCTTCAGCCTTTACGGCGATCTGACCGTGAGCGAGAACCTGCGTTTCTTCGGGCAGGTGAGGGGGCTGAGCGATTCTGTGATGGAACGGCGCTCACGCGAGTTGCTGGCCTTTGTGGGGTTGTCGAGTTTCGAGCAGCGCCGTGCTGATCGGCTCTCGGGCGGGATGAAGCAGAAGCTCGGCCTGGCCTGTGCCCTCATCCACGAACCGAAGGTACTGCTCCTCGATGAGCCGACCGGCGGAGTCGACCCTGTAACGCGCCAGGACTTCTGGCAGCTGCTGATACGCGTGCTGGCGCAGGGCACCGCCGTTATCGTCACGACACCCTACATGGATGAGGCCGCGCGCTGTCAACGTATCGGCTTTATGGCCGGCGGGCGCGTGCTTGTCGAGGGCGCGCCGCGCGAACTTACGCAAAAGCTGGTCGGTCACGTCCTCGAGCTCGGCGCCGAGCCGCGCAACAGCGCTCGCGATCTGGCTCGCCTTGATCCCGACGTCCTCGATGTTCAGACCTTCGGCGATCGGCTGCATCTGCGGGTCAAGAACCCGGACGGTGTGCTGTCGCGGTTGCCGACCGTGCTCGCCGCGAACGGCGTCGTCGTCGAGCGCCTGCGGCCGGTGGCGCCCGGGCTCGAAGATGTCTTCATCGCCTTGTTGCAGGAGCACCACGGAGAACCGCAATCGTGACCGCCATCATCTCCGTCGCCGAACTCACCAAGCAATTCGGCGACTTCACGGCCGTCAACCACGTCAGCTTCGAGGTCATGCCCGGCGAGATCTTCGGCTACCTGGGGCCGAACGGCAGCGGCAAGACCACGACCATGCGCATGCTGCTCGGCCTGCTCCAGCCGACCTCGGGCCGGGCTCAGATCCTGGGGCTCGACTCGGCCGCGCAGACGGAGCGCATCCGGCCGCGCGTCGGCTACATGAGCCAGCGATTCGCGCTGTATGAGGATCTGACCGTCGGCGAGAACCTGATGTTTTACGGCGGTGTGTATGGCTTGAGCGGCCATGACCTGGTGAAACGCCGACAGGCTGTGCTCGCCCTGATCGGCCTGAGCGGCCGCGAACGCGACCTGGCCCGAGATCTTGCCGGCGGCTGGCGCCAGCGTCTGGCGCTCGGCATCGCGCTCGTCCACAAGCCCGCGCTCCTCTTCCTCGACGAACCGACGTCGGGCGTCGACCCCGAAGCGCGCCGTGCCTTCTGGGACCTGATCTACGGTCTGGCCGCCGAGGGAACGACGGTGTTCGTCAGCACGCACTACATGGATGAAGCCGAACACTGCGGTCGATTGGGCATCATGAACCAGGGCCGTTTGCTGGCCCTGGATACACCTTCAACCCTCAAGAGCTCAATCGTCAAGGGCGAGGCCTTCGACATTGAGACCGCCGACCTGCTGGGTGCCATCGACGTCATCGGCGCCATGGCCGGTGTCGAGCGTGTGGGGTTGTTGGGAGATCATTTGCACGTCATCGCCGAGCGCGGCCATGACACGTCAGCCGATCTCTCGACCGCATTGGCTGCCTTCCCGGATATCCGGATCTCACCCGCTGAGGTCACGCTCGACGATGTGTTTATGGTGTTGGCCGGGAGATAGAGCTTCAGAGAGCAGCGCGCGATGGCGTGATCGTTCAGGACTCGGCTTTGAAGCGGGCCAGGCCGACTTCCTCGGGCGTAGGGACGCCTGAGATGCCGGCACGGGTCACGGACGTCCCGGCGATATGGTTGGCGACCACGGCCGCCGCCCACGGGTCGCGGGTCTCATAACAGTGGATGAAGAAGGCTGCGGCGAAGATGTCGCCGGCGCCGGTCGGGTCGACCTCGACGCGCGGCTGGGCCGAGAACTCGCGTGCGCCTTCGCCCTTGCGGAATACCGTGCAGCCCTCGCGGCCGCGTGTGACGGCCAGCACCTGAGCTACTTTCGCCCAGCGTTCGACGATCTCCCAGTCGCCGCCGACGTCCTCGATGCTGAAGACAACGGCGCTGGCCTTACTGAAGTATTCGGCCGTCGCGTCCCAATCTTGCGCGGCGGGCCAGACGCGTGGACGAACCTTGCCGTTCGCGTCCCACTCGCGGAACCAGCCTTGCGGGGTCAGCCCCACGAACGAGCCTTCGAAGTCAGCGAGCAGGTCTGGGCCGAGTTCGCCGGCCAGTGGCGCGACGTGCACAACAGGCGCGCGCAGCCACTCGGTCGGCACGTTGTCGATCGACAGCGGCCGCGCCTGGCCGCGCAGGTACTGCGTGCGCGCGCCATCGTGATAAGTGTTCTCGAATGTGGTGGAGACCGCTGACTCGAGCGTGTGCAGCGCGACGCCGCCGAGTGGGCTGAGCGGCTGCTCTGGCCCATAGGCCGTGACGATGCCGGGTGTATAGCCCATCGCGCGAGCGGTGAGCGCACTGAACGAGACGGTGCCGCCCAGGATGGCGCCGTCGGGCGTCAGGTCGCGGGCGACGTGGCCGATGGCCAGGTAGTGGACGTTGGCGTCAGGCACGACGAACCGCCTGCGTCAACGCGGGATGATCGTGACTTTGCGGCGGTTGCCTTCGCCCACGCTCTCGGTGCGCACCGACTGATGGTCGCGCAACGCGATGTGGACGGTCCGGCGCTCGTCCGGCGGCATGGGCTCGAGCGACATCGGCTTGCCGCGTTGCGCCACCTGATCGGCGATGCGGCGCGCCATCGCCATCAACTGCTCGCGGCGCTTGACGCGGTGTCCGTCGACGTCGACGATGACGTGCACGTTGCGCTTGAGTTGCTTGGCCATCAGCGCGCGCACGACATATTGCAGAGCCGAGAGGGCCTCGCCCCGATGGCCGATCAGGAACCCCAGATCGCCGCCCTGAACGTCGAGTTCGAGCGGGGTTGGAGCGCCGGGATCATCAGGCTCGTCGGGCGTGCCGACCCGGCTGACGATGGTGGCGTCGTCCGTGAGGAAACCAAGGAGATCTTTCAGCGTCGCTTCCGCGAGCGCGAGATCCTGCGTGTGCGTGTCGTCCGTCATGGCGTGTCGCCTCCCCAAAGGCCGCCTCGCGCGGCCTCAGCGCTTCGACTTCTTGCTGCCCTTTGTCTCGACCGCGGGCGCCGGTGTCAGGCCCAGGTCGAAGATCTTGTCCCACTTGAGCGGGTTGGTCATCCCGTACTGAATGATGCCCAGGATGTTGCCGACGATGAAGTAGATCGACAGGCCGCTGGCAAAGCTCAGTGAGAACCACGCGAACATGGCCGTCGACATCAGCGCCATCGACTGCGTCGTCTGCGCCGCCTGCGGATCGGTCGAGGGCGGCGGCGTCATCACTTTCGACTGCACCCATGAGGTCGCGGCTACGAGCACCGGCATCACGAAGTACGGATCCGGCAGGCCCAGGTTCAGCCACAGGAACGTGTTATCGAGCGGCACGAGTGTGGCCAGGCCTGGCAGGAAACTATACAGGTGGGTCGATAAGTTGTAGAGCTGGATCGGCGACGCCGCGATGGCGTTCGTGATCGCCTGGTACATGCCGATCAGGATCGGGAACTGGATGACCAGAGGCAGACAACCCGAGAGCGGGTTATAGCCGGCCGCCTGCCAGAGTTTCATCTGCTCCTGCGCAAGTTTGTCGCGATCCTTGGCGTATTTCTCCTGGATGCTCTTCCACTCCGGGCTGTTCTGCATCTCCGCCAGTTTCTTCTGCGACTTCTGCGACTGGTAAGTCAGCGGGAAGGTGACGGCGCGGATGATGATCGTGAAGACCACGATCGTGAACGTCAGATTGTGAAAGAGCAACCCGTATAGGAACAACAGCGCGTTCACCATCGGGTTAATGATCAGAGTGTTCCACAAGTCCATGTGGGCGTGTCCTCAAAAAGGGCGCAGGGCGCCGCTTACTGGGTCGGCTGGTAGGCCCACGCCACGCGTGAACCGTCGAGCGTAAAGGCCGTGAGCGACGAGTCGCCCTGGTAGGGCATGATCAGCACAATTCCCTGTTCGGGCGCGATCTGCGGAGTCGCCTGCAACTGGCCCTTCACCGTCTGACGCCAGCGCTCGGTGCCGTCGGCTGCCGAAAAGCCGATCAGGTTGCCGTTGTGGTCTCCGACGATCACGGTGCCGTCCGCCACTGCCGGGGCCGCACGGGTGAAGCCACTGGCGGCTTTCCGCCAGACCTCACTGCCGTCGGCAGCATAGACAGCATAGACCGTGCCCTGCAAGTCGGTGAAGTAGAGCACGCCGTCCACCAGGGTAGGGGTATCCCAGACCCAGTAGTTGGTGTCGTACGACCAGCGCTGTTCGCCGGTCGTGGCGTCGAGCGCGAACAATTTGTTGCCGAAGGTGCCGACATAGAGCGTGCCGTCGGAGATGGCCGGCGCACCGTTCACGGCAGCGTCAAGGTCTTGCTGCCAGATCACCGACCCGTTAGTCTTATTGAGCGCGTAGAGCGAGTGGTCCTGCGAGCTGATGTAGACGCGGTCGCCGTCGATCACGGGCCTGGCCCAGACCGAGTGTGTCGAGTCGGTGAACGTCCACTTCACAGTGCCATCGGTTGCGTCGACGGCGTAGACATGCTCGTTGGCCATGCCGAAGTAGGCGACGCCATCGACCAGGGTGACGCCTCCAATGACGCGGTTATCGACCGAGGGCAGGAAGAACCCGAGGATCAACTCCGTCGCGTCGGGCGAGACCTTACAGGCGGGGTTCTCGGTGGCCGTCTTCTGATCGAAGACCAGGCACCATTTCTGGTCGCCGCTCGCCGGGTCGATGCCGTATACGGCGCCGCTGTGGCTCGTCCCGGGGCCCCAGGAGCCGGCCACGATCACGTCTGCGCTGACCGCCGGGTCCGAGAGGAACAGGTCGCCGCCAGACCGGAAGGTCGCATCCGGCTTCGGAAAGCGCCAGACCTCTTTGCCGTCAGCGAGGTTCACGGCATAGACGTGGGCGCCGCCGGCCAGATACGCGTGCTCGGCATCCTGGCCGAGCCCGTACCAGGAGTTCGCGGGCGCGGCGCCGCAGCCGGCAGTGACGACTGCGAGAGCGCCGAACGCAACCAGATGGGTCCAGGAAAGCCTCATAGATCAATCATACCTTGCCGGTCGGGACCGTGTGAGTCCGCGACAAGCGCTCAGGGCACCGGGTCGTAACCGCCGGGCGTGAAAGGATTGCAGCGCAATACCCGCCAGGTCGCCATCCAGCCACCGCGCCAGACGCCGTAGCGTCGGATCGCTTCGAAGCCGTAGCGTGAACAGGTCGGGTAGAACCGGCAGGCCGCCGGGAGCATGCGAGACAGGGTGAGTTGGTAAAGCCTGATCAGGCCGAGGAGCAAAGTCCGCGGTAGGTTGCGGAGCGACCAATCGGGAACCCAGCGCGGCTCCTCGACGCGACCGTCGGCGGGGTTGACGATCTCGTCAAACAGTTCTTCGCTTGGCGGTTTGACGGTTCGCATCGATCAGTTCAACAACTCGGCTCGCTTCAACATGAGATGCACGGCGGTCTGAACGTCAGACAATCGAGCCCCGACGATCGCGGAGCGGGCAACCAGCATCACGTCCCAACCGGGCTTGATCCCTTCGCGCCGGACGGCCTCGCGCAACAATCGTTTGGCGCGATTACGCACGACGGCGCCGCCGATCCTGCGGCCCGCCACCACGGCAGTGCGGCTCTCAAACGTATCTTCCAGAGCGTTGGCCGCGATGACAACAACGAGCGGGTGGGCGTAAGATCGTCCTTCACGCCGCACCCGCTCAATATCGGCTGAGCTTCGCAATCTGTTCATGGGGCAGGGTGTGGTTCTGTGGCGCCCCGTCGGATCTGCGCCGAAGCCTACCCCGCCAGTCGCCGCGCCGTGCGACCACTGGCCATGGCCCGGGATCACTTCTTCTTGGCTGTGCTCTCGCGCGAAACCGGCGCCTTCTTGGACTTCCAGTTGATGCGCTTGAGATGGTTGTTCATCGTCGGCGCAAGCTCCCAGCGCCCACGGGCGCGGCGCGCCTTGAGGACTTTACGACCACCTTTGGTGGCCATGCGGGAGCGGAAACCATGTGTCTTGATGCGCCGGCGGATGCGCGGCTGAAATGTTCGCTTAGGCATTGCTCGAAAACCTCAATCAATAAGCCAGTGCTAGACCGAATAACGATTGTACCAGAGGGCAAGGCCTTGCGTCAAACGTGAGGAAGGATGGTCGATGTCCGGCAGGGACGGTAGGGGGCAGACGAAAGACGAAACCAACCGGGGCAGATGCGTGTATCCGCGGGCATTGGAACAGACGTTTTTGGGGCGCGACCGACAAACGGACCGGGTGGGTTGGTCATGGCCGGATGCGCGCACACGGGTTGGATGTTGCCCGGCTTACGTTCGACATGATGGCAGGGCGGCCACAAGGGCCGCCCCTACGATTGCGCGGATGGGCAATGGTGGCTGCGAACGGCGCACACAAATGGCCATTCAACCCTCGTCCTTCCTCGGTCTGCGATCCGCCGGCCGCGGTCTGCGATGATCCCTGTGTTCCGATGTAAAATCTCGCGCGTGGGGCGTGTCATCGTGGTCGCCAATCAGAAGGGCGGCGTCGGGAAGACGACCACGGTGGCGAATCTAGGCGCTGCCCTGGCCGAACTCGGTAAACGGGTCGTGTTGATCGACCTCGAT
>CAYZRP010000077.1:0-32474 GCA_964480865.1 uncultured Anaerolineales bacterium
CGCTCCACGCTCCACGCTCCACGCTCCACGCTCCACGCTCCACGCTCCACGCTCTTCAGCGTTGCAGCGCCGCACGCACCTCAGCGGCCAGCGTGCCGAAGGCGGGGTCTTCGAGGAAGTCGAGGCCGCGCGGACGACGACCGGGGACACGCAATTCGCGGCGCACCCGGGCGGGACGCGGCGAGAGCACCAGGACACGATCTGCCAGGAGCAAGGCCTCGGAGATCGAGTGGGTCACCATGACGACCGTGGTCGCGCGATCCGCCAGGATCTGAGCCAGGTCGAGGCCGATTTGCTCGCGGGTGAGCGCGTCGAGGCCCGCGAACGGCTCGTCGAGCAGCAGCAGTTCCGGATCCCCCATCAGCGCTCGAGCCAGAGCCACACGGCTCTGCATGCCGCCTGACAGATCGCGCGGCAGCGTCTCCTCAAAGCCGCTCAGCCCCACCCGAACCAGCAGATCGCGAGCGCGTCGTTGAGCCGGCCCGGTTTTCTCGCGGCCAACCTCCGGCCCCACCTGCACCGGCAACAACACATTGTCAAACGCACTGCGCCAGGGCATCAGGCTCGGCGTCTGAAACATCATCCCCAGACGCGGCGCGAGATCCGCGGTCAGCGGTCCGCCGTCGGCGGTCTCTTTCGCCTTCCACTCGACCTGACCGCGTTCGGGCCTGATCAGACCGGCCAGGATCCGCAGCAACGTGGTCTTGCCCGAGCCGCTCGGCCCGACGATGGCCACGAACTCGCCGTCAGCGGCGGAGAGGCTGATCGAGTCGAGCACGGGCAGCGGGTCGGCTGCCGTGTGATACGCGTGCGTGATTCGATCGGCGGTCAACATGAGATCAGGGCTCGGGCAGGTAGTCGTTGGTGTAGGCCTGGCTCAGATCGAGCGGTTCCTTCAACAGCCCGGTCGCGAGCAGGGTCTCCTGCATGCTCTGCCAGGCCGCGGCATCCGAGAAGCCGACGCGATCGCTCGTCCAGAGCGCCACGGTGGCGGTGAGGACGCGCTGTTCGAGGGCGTCGTCGGTGAGCTCGGGCACGACCTGCTTGGCGATGACGTAGGCGCCTGCGGGATCGGCGATCACGTCCGACGTGCCGCGGGCAAGCGCGCGCACGAAGGCGCGGACCAGCTCGGGATCCTGCTCGAGCGTTGTTTCGTTGGTCAGGATGCCGTTGGCCGCGAGCGACACGTAGTCACTGACCTGGATGACGTTCAGCTCCTGGCCCTGCGCGGCGAGGCGGATCGGCTCGTTGTTGGAGTAAACGACCACGGCGTCGACCTGCCCGGCCGTCAGCGCTTCGACCTGGTTGAAGCCGATCGCCTGAACGGTGACCTCGTCGTCGCGGACGCCGGAGGCGGCCAGCAGCGCACGCAGGCCGATGAAGTTGGCGCCCTCGAGCGTCGGCACACCGATGCGCTTGCCGCGCAGATCCTCAGGCTTCGCGATGCCGGCCGAGCGCGGCGACACAACGGCCACCGGGAACTTGCGGAACCAGGTCATCACGTAGCGGACGGGCAGGCCTTGCGCACGGGCCAGCAGCACCTGCTCGCCGGACACCACGGCGAAGGGCAGTTCGTTCGCGCCAACCAGCGCCACGCCGTTGGTCTCGTAGCTGTAGTCGGGCTGCACGTCGAGGCCTTCGGCCGCGAAATAGCCCTTCTGTATGGCAACGTACAGGTTGGCGTATTGCACGCTTGGGATGTAGCCCATCGGCAGGCGGATGACGCGCAGCGAGGCGGTCGGGGTCGGCGTCACACTCGGGCTCGCGGTCGTGCAACCGGCCAGCGACAACATCAACACGATCAGGCTCAGACTTCTCCTCGACATGTTCCCCTCTTGATCAGCGTGAATTTTGGCCGCGGATTGCGCGGATTTCGCAGATGATGAACGATGCTCTTCCGATCCGCGGACTCTGCGTAATCCGCGGCCAAAGAGTTCTTCCTCAACGCTCGATGCGACGCGACCAACCGACGGTGCGGGCCTCGAGCCAGGCGACGACGCCGTACAGCGCCAGCGCCAGCGCCACAAGCGTGAGCACCCCGGCGATGACCAGTGGCGTGTCGTAGGTGCCGCGCGCGAAGTTGATCAGATAACCGAGCCCGCGATCCGAGCCGACGTACTCGCCGACGACGGCGCCGATCACGGCCAGTGTCGCGCCGATCTTGAGGCCGCCAATCAGCACTGGCAGCGCAGCCGGGATCTCGAGCGTGATCAGCGTCTGCCAGGGCGTCGCGCGGTAGACGCGCAGCAGGTCGCGCAGTTCGGTTGGGATGCCGCGCAGGCCGACCAGGGTGTTGACGAGCGCGGGGAAGAACACGATCAGGGCGCAGATCAGGGCTTTAGAGAGCAGACCCGAGCCGAACCAGATCACGAAGAGCGGCGCCAGCGCCACGACAGGCACGGCCTGCGACGCGACGATGTAGGGCGTCAGGGCACGCTCGAGCCGCCGCGAACGCGCGATGGCGTAGCCGAGGCCGAAGGCCACGATCAGGCCGATAGACAGGCCCAACAAGAGCTGACTGAGCGTGGCCCAGGTGTGCCGCCAGAGCGTGCCGTCGGCGGCGACGTCGAGCAAGCGCGTGGCCACGACGGCCGGGCCAGGCAGGATGAAGTCGGGCAGGCCGCTCAGGCGCGCGGCCAGGGCCCAGAGCGCGAGGAAGACGACGAGCGAGGCCGGCCCCCACAACAGCCGCCAGGCGACGTGCGCGGGCGACGACGGCCGACTCACGGGAGCGATAGTTTTCGAACGAGCCACAACAAAATACCCCACCTTCGAGCAGAAGACGGGGCCTGGGCGCCGCGCGACGAGCCGGATGGGCGCATCGAAGCGCGTCATCGATTGGAGTCAATCGACGACGTCGCACCCGCGTGTTGTTTTTCGCGGTGCGGCGTGACCTTCTTTCATCCCGACTATACGGTCGGCCCCGGGATCGCACCGGGTCATGCCGGCCGGCTTGCGCCGAACCGACTCGCGGGCTCGCCTTGTGCAGGCATACCGCCGATCGGGAATTGGACTCGAAGCGCTTTGTGCTTCGACCCTCACCCTGCCCCGAAGGTTCTGCTATAGAATCGCGCTGATGTTTCGGCACGACATTGATGTGATTGTAACGCAGGAACTTAAGATCCGGGTGATTGTGCCGTGAATATCACGGATATTGTCGAATTCACACGAACAGGCGGCGAACGAGGGCGCAGCCCTCACGTTTGTTCATGTGCTCACCTCTCAGGCCTCAGACGCGGCGACTCATGACTCATTTGAAAACTCTCCTCGATCGGATTGAGCAACGCACGGCCGTCGTTGGCGTCGTCGGTCTCGGCTACGCCGGGCTGCCGCTCGTGGTCGGCTTCGCCCAGGCGGGGCTGCGCGTGATCGGCATCGACACCGATGCGACGCGCGTGGCGGCGCTGCAGGCCGGCCAGAGCTACGTCGAAGACGTGCCCGCCGCGACGATCGCGGCGCTGGTGCGCGCCGGCAAGCTGAGCGCCACCGTCGACGCTGCCGCGCTGGCCGAGGCCGACGTCGTGATCATCTGCGTCCCGACGCCGCTGCGCAAGACGCGCGAGCCCGACCTGTCGTACGTCGTCGCCGCCTCCGATCGTGCGACGGCGGTGGCGCGGCCGGGCCAGCTGTACGTCCTCGAGAGCACCACGTACCCCGGCACGACCGACGAGATCCTGGCGCCGCGGCTGGCTGAGCGTGGCCTGATCCCGGGGCGCGACGTCTTCCTGGCGTTCTCGCCCGAGCGCGTCGACCCGGGCAACCAACGCTTCGGCCTGCGCAACACACCCAAGATCGTCGGCGGCACCACGCCGGATTGCACGACGGCGGCGGTTGCCCTGTACGGCACGGCGGTCGACACTGTCGTGCCGGTCTCGTCGCCGCGCGCGGCCGAGATGGCCAAGCTGCTCGAGAACACGTTCCGCGCCGTCAACATCGCGCTGGTCAACGAGGTCGCGTTGATGTGTTCGGCGCTCAAGCTCGATGTGTGGGAGGTCATCGGGGCGGCCTCGACCAAGCCGTACGGCTTCATGCCCTTCACGCCCGGGCCGGGCATCGGCGGGCACTGCCTGCCGGTCGATCCGCTCTATCTCTCCTGGAAGCTCAAGGCGCTCAACGCCAAGGCGCGTTTCATCGATCTGGCCGACGAGATCAACAGCAAGATGCCCGAGCACGTTGTCGAGTTGACCGCTGACGCCCTCGACGAGCAGGGACTGCGCTTGCGCGGCGCCGACGTGCTCGTGATCGGCGCGGCCTACAAGCCGAACATCAGCGACATGCGTGAGAGCCCGGCCCTCGACGTGCTCATCGAACTCGAGCGCCGTGGTGCGCGCGCCGCGTACCACGACCCGCACGTCAGGACGCTGCGCCTCGACGACAGGGTCCTGAGCTCGGAAGCGTTGACCGCCGAGCGGCTGGCATCCGCCGCGGCCGTCATCATCGTCACCGCGCACACGGGCGTCGACTACGGCCTGATCGCCGAGCACGCGCGGCTGGTGATCGACACGCGCAACGCGCTGGCCGGCCGGAGCGGCGCGGCGCGGGTCGTGAAGCTGTAGACGCATGCAACGCCTCACCTGGCGGCGGCTGGCCTGGCCGGCGCTGCTGATCGCCCTGACGCTGGCGCTGTATGCGCCGTCGCTGGGCTACGGCCTGATCTGGGACGACCCGCGCTGGTATGGCCAGGCCGCGGGTCGCTCGCTCGAGCAGCTCTTCTTCGGGCTCAAGACCTATCAGTTCTACCGTCCCTTCAGCCTGCTGCTGAACCAACAATTCATTGCAGCGGATGGCCGCGTCCTGGCGGGCGCCGCGCACGCCGCCCAACTCGCCGCGCATCTGGCGGCCGTGCTGTTGCTGGCGCCGGCGCTGCGCGCCCTCGGCCTGAAGCGCTGGCAGGCGGACCTGAGCGCCCTGGCCTTTGCGCTCTACCCGATGGCCTTTCAGGCCGTGGCCTGGCAGGCCCCGCAAGGCCCGTGGATCCTGTCGCTGAGCCTCGCGGCCATCGTCGCAGCCGGCCGGTTCGCCCGCGGCAACGCCGTCTGGGGCCTCGTCTCCGCCCTGGCCTTCGCCGCCGCCCTGCTCTTTCAAGAAAGCGCGCTGCCGTTTTCGGCGTTTGTGGTCTGGGCAGCGTGGAGCGTGGAGCGGAAAGCATGGAGCGGAGAGCGCGGCAGTTTCTCGCTCGCCGGTCTCCGTTCCCGCCGCGCCCTGCTCTTCACTGCCTCGATCGGGGTCGTCGCCTTGCTCTACCTCGCGATCTGGCTGAACGTGCCGAGGGACGCGAACGTGACGGGCGAGGGCCGAGATCCGCGGGTGCTCGCGTATGTTCTGCAGGCCGTCGCCTGGCCGGTGGCGCGCGCCCTGGCGGGGCCATTGGCAGCCTGGACGCCGCAGATGCTGGCGCTGGCCTTTGGCGGGGTGGTGCTGGTTCTGAGCGCGGCACTCGTGGTGCGGCGAGAAGCCCTGGCCGCCGCGATCAGCCTGGTCTGGATCGTGTTCGCGCTGTTGCCACCCTGGCTCGGTCTGTCGTGGGAGTACGTCAGCTATGGCGAACGCCTGACCTACGTGATGGCTCCGGCCGTGGCCGTGCTCTGGGCCGGGCTGGCGGCCTGGCTCCTGCCCCGAGCCCGGGCGCGCGGGTCGGTCGGGCTGGCGCTGAGTTCACGCCTGCTGGCGCCGGTGGTGGCCGCGTTGGGGCTGGCCGCGTACGTCGGCCTCGGCCTGGCCCAGTTGCGCGACTATCGGGCGGTGTACGCGACCGGAACCAGCCAGCTGCAAGCCGCCAGCGACGTCCTGGCTGCCGCGCCGAATTCCGCGTTCCTGTTCGTCAACTTCCCGGATCGCTACGAACTACGCGCGCCCTACTACCCGCTCGGCTTCTGGGGCATCGTCCTCGCGCCCGTCGTGCAGGATCTGCGCGACTTCGCGATCGCGGATGCCGGTCAGGCGGGCCAGGACGTCTCGGCATCGGCCTTTGTGACGGGCGCGCTCGAGCGTGAGGCCTGGCCCTACCGGGTCGACATGCGCGGCGTCAACGCCGGGCCGGACGGCCTGGTTGAGCAGGCGCTGGCGCTGGATGCCGTGTACCTGAGCGACTATCTGCCGAACGGCGGCCTGGGTCTGAGGAACGTCGGCGATGTCGCGCCCGACACAGGCGGCCCCTCACTCGCGACCTTCGGCGATCTCGTCGTGTTGCGCTCGGCGGAGCGCGGGCCGGACGGCACGCTCGAGTTACGCTGGGCGGCGTTGCGTCAACCCGGCGCCGACGACGCGCTCTTCATCCACGTCTGGCAGGGTGACAGGTTCGTGACCGACGTCGGCGGTGACACGCTCGGCGGCCTGATCCCGCTCTGGGCCTGGCGTCCCGGTGATCTGATCATCGATCGCCGCACGCTGCCGCTCGCGTCTCTCCCTCCCGGCGACCTCACCTTCCGCGTCGGCGTCTTCAACCGGGCCAGCGGAGAGCGGTATCCGCTGATCGGAGCGACCGGTGTGGACAACGCGTACGCCCTACGTTGATTGCTGATTGATGATTTCTGATTGCTGATTTGCCCTCAATCAGCAATCAGAAATCATCAATCAGCAATCAGAGAATGCGCTAGACTTCCCACCCATGTCGCAGTATTTGCCGATCATTCTGCTCAGCGCGGCGCTGGCTTTCGTGGTGACGCCGGGGACGCGCTGGCTGGCGGCCCGTTGGGGCGCCGTCGCGCAGCCCGGAGTGCGGCGGGTGCATCGTTCGCCTGTGCCACTGCTCGGCGGCATCGCGTTGTACCTGGGAGTGACGCTGGCGTTCGTGGCCTTCGGCCAGCGCGACTGGATGACCGAGGGCATCGGCATCCTGGGCGGCGCGACGCTGATGTTCCTGACCGGCTTGTGGGACGATCGCTTTGGGCTGTCGCCGCGGGTCAAGCTTGGCGCGAACCTCGTGGCCGGGTTGTTCCTGATCGGGTTCGGCGTGCAGGTTCGGCTGTTCGACGTCGGGCCGCTCGACTGGATGATCACGCTCGTGTGGGTGGTCGGGATCACGAACGCCGTCAACCTGATGGACAACATGGACGGCCTCGCCGCGGGCATCACGGCCACGGGCGCGGCGGTGTTCTTCGGCCTGGCGGCGGCGCAGGGCCAGGGCCTTGTGGCGAGCCTGGCGGCCGCGCTCTTCGGCAGCGCGATGGGTTTCCTGTTCTACAACTTCGCGCCGGCGGTCAGCTTCATGGGCGATGCCGGCGCCCTGCCGCTCGGCTTTCTGCTGGCGGCGTTGGCGATCCAGCTCGAGTTCCGGACGTTGCCGCTGGCGAGCACGTGGATGGCCCCGATCCTGGTGCTCGGCGTCTTGATCTTCGACACAACGCTCGTCACGGTCTCGCGCCTGCGGCGCGGCCTACCCGTCTCGCAGGGTGGATCGGACCACACCTCGCACCGGCTCGTGCAGCTCGGGTTGAGCCGGCCGCGCGCGGTGCTGACGCTCTACGTCGCCGCCCTGGCGCTCGGGGCGTTGGCCTTCCTGACGATCACGCTGCCGCCGTTGCAGGCCAATCTCGTCTTCGCGGCGGCGCTGGCGTTCGGGCTGGCGGGGCTCTTCTGGCTCGAGCGGGTCGAGCCGGCCCTGGCGGGAGACCCGGCGGTGGTCTGGGTGCCCGGGTCGGGGCCGGAAGCGTTGAAGGCGTTGCCGGTTCTGCGCGCGCTCAGCCACGATCTGACGATCCTGCTTGCAGACCCACGCCTCTCGGCATCGGCCCTTGGCCGTGTCGACGTGGCGGCCCTTTTGGCCGGGCTCGGCGACGCGCCTGAGGCGACCGGCCTTATCGTGTCGCGCGCGCTCAGCGACGACTGGCCGACGGAACTCGACTGGTTGCAGGCGGCCTTGCGGTTGCAGGGCCACGTGGTCGTGGCCAATCCTGACAGCGCCGGCGACGTGGCGGCGGCGCTGCGCCGGGCGCGCGTCGTCGTCTTCGGGCCGGGCGAGCCGGCGAGCTGTCTCGCGATGTGGGCCGCGGATGGTCTGCAGGGGACGCTGAGCGAAAACCGCCGGGCAGTGGTGGTGTGGGCGGGGCCCCCGATCGCTGACGCGCCGGGCGTTCCGATCTCTCTTGCGAACCTCGACACCGAGATCCATCAACGACTGCTTGGCCTTGCCGCGAAAGACAGCAAGACCCGCGAGTAAGCGGGCGATCGCCAGCCCGCCAATGACCAATGGCCTACCTGCGTGTGCCGGCGATTGATCCTATACTTGCGGCCATGGCGAAACTCCTGCGCTCCCCCGGATTTTGGATCGGTCTGATCATCACCATCGCGTCGTTGGCCTATGTCTGGCAGACATTGCAGGGCGATGCGCTCAACGACTTCTGGTCGCGGATCGGTCAGGGCAACTACATCTGGTTGCTGGCCGGCTTCGCCATGCAGGTGTTTTCTGTGGCAGCGCGGTCGCAGCGCTGGCAGGTGTTGTTGAACCAGAAGGGCAAGTTCTGGACGGCGTTCTGGGCACAGGGGATCGGCTTCCTGTTCACCAACACGCTGCCGCTACGTCTCGGCGAAGTCGCACGTGTGCTGGTCATGTCGGAGCGCGCCCAGATCCCGCTGGTGCAGGTAGCGGTGACGGCCGTGATCGAGCGCGCGCTCGACGTAGCCACGACGGTAATGTTGCTGCTCTTCGTGCTCCCGTTCATGGATGTGCCACCGCTCGTCGCTCAATCGGGCATGACGTTGGGCATCGTGGTGTTGATCGGCCTGATCGCGCTGCCCTTCGTGGTGCGCTACGAGAAGAAAGTGGCGGCGCTGATTGCCGCAGTGGGCAAGCGCATCTCGTGGTTGCCGGTGAATGGCCTGCTCAAACGGTGGGACGAATTCGTGGTCGGCCTGCAACCGCTGACACGGCCGGTGTCGGCGATCAGCGTCTTCGGCTGGGGCGCGGTGTCGTGGTTCTTCTCGGTGATGATGTTCCTCTGCGGGCTGTGGGTGTTCATGCCATCCGGCACGTTGATCGAGGCGGTCTTCATGATCGTCACCCTGGCCTTCGCCATCACGGTGCCCTCCAGCCCGGGCTTCCTGGGCGTGTACCAGGCCGCCGGCCAGTTCGCGCTGGCGACCGCCTTCGCGACAAAATATGATCTCCCGACCGCGCTGGCCTGCACCATGGCCTGCTGGGTCGGCTACTACGCCACGACCACGATCATCGGCGCCATGGGCGTCACGCAGGTGGGGGCCTCGTTCGGCGAGTTGGGCCGGAAGCTACTGGCGCGTTAGGGTTGCGCGTCGACGGATACGCGTCGTCAGAGGGTCGCCGGAATCGAGTCATCCGGCAGTGTGTTTTCCCTCCAACTAGACCGGTGTTTTGGCTCATAATCGCCTCCTGTTCTGCCCTCGTAATTGACCTGATCGTTTTCGTTTGCCTGAGCCATGCCCTTTGGGCCGCCGGTCAGACAGCTTCAGACCTGGGCCTTTCCCAGGGATATTGCCCTCCCTTGGTTGCGGTGGAAACCAATACCGATAAAATCAATCCTACTAAGCGAAATTGCGCGCTCTGCTGGCGAGCCTGTGCAAGCCCGAACGGCACTGGAGGCAATTGTCCGATGGCTACACCATGGCGTTATGTCCTTGTCGTTTGGATAGCGGGTGTCGGAGCACTAGCTTTGTTCGATCGATCGAAACCGACAATCGCAGAGGAAGCTTCCGTCGCTCTTCGCTATGCTTCTCCCCGGCCGAACGGACAGATGGTACCGATAGCAACGACGTTGGCTATCCGAGCGGGCGTCGAACTGGCGGCCGAGAGCGTCAGCCCCGGCGTGTTTTCGGTTCGCGGGTCTCTAAGTGGCGAGCATTCCGGAAGTGTCGTGCTTGCCGATGACCACCAGACAGTCATCTTCAAACCTACAATGCCCTTCGCGCGCGGCGAAACGGTTGCTGTCATCGTCAGCGAGGGTCTTCGCACTGCATCGGGTCTCCCCGTCTCGGGCATCCGCTACAGCTTTGCGACCACACGGGGCCTGGCTCAGGCGATAGGACAGCAAGCTCTTTCCGTCACCGCTGACGCCGTCGGCCAAAACTCGGCGGCGGTCGATGTCTCTGCGCGAGACAACACCACGACGGCCTTAACCTTGCCAGCCGACTTTCCCGTGATGACGGCCACAGTGACTCACACTTTGCCGACGGGCGAATATTACTTTCTCGCCCCGCTCACCTTCGGTGCGCCTGGTCTACCGCATTACAACACGATCATCGATGGAAACGGTCAGGTCGTCTTCTACATGCCCGTCGAAACCGGCACTGACTTCAAGCGGCAGCCCGACGGCACATTGTCGTTCTTCTCAGCCGTCGACAACGCGTTTCACATCCTGGATGAAACATATTCAGAGGTTCGAGTCGTTGAGGCAGGAAACGGCTATGTGACCGATTTGCATGAACTTCTCATCCTGCCGGACGGCCACGCGTTGCTTATGATCTACGACAGTCAGCCGGTGGACATGAGCCTGGTCGTCCCGGGCGGGCAGCCGGATGCCATCGTCATCGGCCTCGTCATTCAAGAGCTGGACACTTCAGGTAACGTCGTGTTCGAATGGCGCAGTTGGGACCACATCGACATTACCGATTCGTACATCGATCTTACGACACCAAGCGTGGATTACATCCATGGAAATGCCATCGAGGTGGATATCGACGGCAATCTGATGATCTCGAGCCGGAACACGGCCGACATCACCAAGATCAACCGGCAGACTGGCGACGTGATGTGGCGCTTAGGTGGAAAGAGCAATCAGTTCACATCGTCGAACGAGATCGAACCTTTCTTCGCTTACCAACACGACATCCGTCGACTTCCGAACGGGAACGTGACGCTGTTCGACAATCGAGTCGATCTCTTGCCCGAATACTCTCGAGCGGTCGAGTTCGAACTTGACGAGGCCAACCTCACGGTTGATCGGGTCTGGGAGCACCGAAACCCACTCGACCTTTATGCCTTCGCGATGGGCAACGCGCAGCGCCTCGAGTCCGGCAACACGGTCATCAACTGGGGCACCGCCGCGCGCATCACGGAGGTCATGCCCGATGGAACGAAGGTCTTCGACCTCGAGTTCGCCGCACCGTACATGAACTACCGGGCATTCAGGTTCCCGTGGGTTGGCCGCCCGATCAGCGACCCGATGTTGGCGGTTCAGGAGACCGGCGAAGTTCGCACGCTCGCTTACAGCTGGAACGGCGCCACCGAGATCGCGTCTTATAGAGTATTTGGGGGACAGGCGCCCCATCCGACCTCGTTGATAGACGCGCCGGCCAAACTGGGGTTCGAGACAACCACCCTGATCGAACCCTTCGCCGAGGGCTGCTACTTCTACAGGGTCATGCCGATCGATCGATCCGGCACGCCCACGCGGTACTCGAACGAGGTCACAAACTGCCCCTATTCGCACGTCATAACGTTCGTCGCCCGCCCCTGACGGATGGGCTCGCCGGCCCACGCCCATCGAACCCCTGGCGGCCGATCCCGCGCTGACGTCGAGGGTCGGGCCACCCAAAGCTGTGGGCCGGCGAGCGTATTGACTGCAATGTGTG
This sequence comes from uncultured Anaerolineales bacterium, assembly GCA_964480865.1. GTDB lineage: Bacteria > Chloroflexota > Anaerolineae > Anaerolineales > UBA6663 > UBA6663. Next base: position 11,542 of record CAYZRP010000077.1, read on the forward strand.
TGCACCGCTGCAAGAGCCTGCCACCTCAAGTACCATTAACCCATGGTGGGCGAGGGTCATCCTTCCATTTGCCTGGTCAGCGATTGCGGTGACTCGTCGAGCCGCAACGGTTGCGATGATGTTCTGGTCAGGGATGCGAAAGCGCTTCGCGCGGCCGGTTGGACGGTCACGATTGTCATCGCCTGCCCCCCTGGCGACGGCGGCAGCGTAATCGGCTCTGTGTCAGAGCATCTCCCGGGCTGTCGGGTGCTTAATGTCGACGCCCTGCTGGGAGAGGCGTCGGCCGCCGAGGACATCCCCCTCTGGGCTTTTCATTTTCGTCCGTATCATCGCTCCTACCGAATCGCGCTCGCGCTGAAACTCGCGCTCAGCCGACAGCATTTCGACATTATCGAATTCGTCGATCGGCTGGGGTTAGGCTATGTCACCATGAAATGGCGCCGGCTGTGGGGGGAGCCTTTCGTCGCGTCAAGACTCGTGGTCCGGCTGCGGGGAACTCACGAGTCGGGGTGGGCGGACCATCCGATTCAGTCGCATTCGCGCGAAGAACTGCACACTCACCAGATGGAACGGTATTGCCTGCGCCATGCGGATGGATGGGTAAGCCCATCCGAAGCCGTGGCAGCCTGGTACCGGCGGCGCCACGCGATCGCCTTCATGCCGACGGTGGTGTTGGCGCCACCGTACCGACGATTGGGCCTTGGGCGCACGCACCGACGCGGCCTGCGTCGTCCATTCGAAGTGCTCTACTTCGGCGAACCCAGTCGACGTGCTGCCACCAATGTGTTCGTGGAAGCGGCCGTCAGTGTATGCGCGACTCTTGCCGACCCTGTACGCTTTCGATTGATCGGTACAAACGGCCCGGGCTCTCGCGCTGCGCTGATATCCCTCGTTCCGGAGCGTTGGAGAAGCCGGTTCGCGTTCCAGGACAAGGTCAGCCCCGATCGCATTCTGAGCCTGAGCGAGGGTGCCACGCTGGCCGTCGTTCCGGGCTGGCCAGAGACATTCGACCCTGTGGCGTATGAACTCAACTGGATTGGCATCCCTCTCGTCCTACGCAGGACGTCGGCCTCGGACGGAGTCTTCGAGGACGGTCGCAACTGCCGATTCTTCGGCGATGACGCGAATGAAGGCGTCGATTCTCTGGCGGGCGTCCTGATCGACATCCTGACAGGCGAGTCGCCCTTCAGAACATGGACCTGGAACGCGCCTGTCGCACCCTCCGAAGGACAGATAACCGACGCCTATCGCGACATCCTGAGGTGGGCGCCAACGTCCGCGCGCCGGACCTCGTCGGCAACGGTCAGCGTTATCATCCCCTACTTCAACGCCCATGCAACCGTGGATGACACCATCAAGTCGGTGCTGCGTGGTGGCGATGAGTTGCATCAGGTCATCATTGTCGATGACGGCTCCACCGCGCCGGAAGCCGTGGCGCATTTCAATGCTCTCCGGGCCCGCCATGCCGGCGACGAACGGTTTTCCTTCAAAACAAAGCCCAACGGTGGCCTATCGAGTGCACGCAACGCCGGGCTGGCCCTTGCCGACGGCAAGTATGTGCTTCCGCTGGACGCTGACGACGTGATCGAACCGGACTACCTATATCTGGCCGTCATGGCTTTGGAGCGCAATCCCGAACTAGTCGCCGTAAGCTGCCTGGTCAGTTACTTCGCAGACGGGCAGTCGCCAGACACCGTGATTGACTACGTCATCGCCTATGACCTGGACCCATTGCTGATCACGTTGGAGAACCGGGCTGGTGTGGCCGGAAGCGTCTTCAGACGAAGCGTGCTTTCGCAAATCGGCTACTCGGAAAACCTGAAGGCCTATGAAGATTGGGACCTGTGGTGGTCGCTGGCGGAAAGAGGCGCCATGGCCGAAGTCTTGCCGCGCGTGCTGTATCGGTACCGACGGCGCCAGATGGGATTGTTTCAGCAGGTGGGCGTGAAACGCCACACCGAGCTTCTGGCGCAGATCGAAGCGCGTCATCCAAGTCTCCTGCAAACGGTCGGCGTTGCGCGTCGGCAGGCCCTGGCCGTCATGGAGGACGAGAACTCGCGATGGGCGCGGCTGCAGCGTCGCCTGCGAGACGCAGTTGTCCGCCGGTGGGCCGCTTTTCGCGGCACTCCTTGACCGCGAGTGTTACTGAACGCGTCAGCCATTCGCTGAAAGACCATTCACTCCTCCACGGATGCTTACCTTATGAAGCCGATTTCCGAGGTCGAAGAACAACTCGTCCGAGAGAACGCCGATCTGCGACGATTGCTTGAACAGGCCCAGTCCGAAAGCCGCGGGCTGAGGCGTCTGAGCCAGAATCCTTTGGGCCGCAAAGCGCTAGCCATTGCGCGCCCGATGCTGCGTGCCTTGGGCCGAAACCAGGTCGATCGCTGGCCGGACCGGAATCAATGGGGCGCTTGGTCGACCGCCGGTGAGGGCGACGCTCTTATCGCCCGGCAGGGAGTCTTGATGCCTGGCGGGCGAGCCTGGCTTGACGCGTTGTCGACGCCTCCACGGGCCCTCGCGGTGTGTCATCCAGATTGGCGCGGCGTGAGAAGCACCGTCGAGAACCTGTTCGATCATCGGTTGTATCTGCGCGATGACCTCTCCAACGACCGGGTGCCCGGATTAGTCGAGGCTATTCTGGCCAGCGAGGCCGCTATCATCGTATTCAATGGCCTGCCGAGAACGCACGGTCGCCTGATCCGCGCGCTCAAGGCCCGCGAGCCTCGGCGACGTCTTCTTGCCATATGGCTGGGCAATTTCATGCAATTGGGCGAGCCACTCGAGTGGCGCGGGCTCAACGACCTGATCGCCTGGGCAGGCGAAGGCCTGATCTCGAGGTTGGGATTCGTCAAGCGAGGAATGGCCGAAGTCTTCGAACGCCGAGGGCTGCCGACCGCATCCATCTTGAGCTACGTGCGGCAAATCTCGCACGAGGCGTCCGAACCCATGGAGAACGGACCACACGTGGGTTTGTTTGCCGTAGAGTCCATCTGGCGCAAGTTGCCGCACACCATGCTCGCTGCCGCATCGCTGCTTCCCCACGTGACAGTGTGGGCGACCGGACAAGACGAGCGAGCGGGCGCTGTCGCCCGTATGGTTGGCGTCGACTTTCGTCGCCTGAGCGAGCACGCTCTGCCGCACGAAGCCATGGCGTCCACTCTGGCCGGCATGCATGTCAATCTGTACGTCACGCTCAGCGAGTGCGCGCCGATGTTGCCTTTGGAAAGCCTCTCGGTGGGCTCGCCTTGTTTGATGGGTCCAAGCGCGCCGTACTTTGATGAAGACCCCGATCTTCGCCGGCAACTGGTCGTGGCCTCCCCGGACGACGCAGCTCAGATCGCTGACTTGGCGCGATCAGCAATCGATCAGAGGATGTCGATCATCCACCGGTATCGGCGGTTCGCTCTTGAATACAACCGTCGGGCACAAGCAGCGGTCGACGCTTTTCTCTATGATCATTGAACGCACGAGTCTGACTGAGGCCGCTCTACGCACCGATCAATGTCTTGCGTGATCGGTCGGATAAGCTCCCGGTGATCGCGACAAGCCAGAGCTTCGATTCGGACGGTCTTGACGATAGATATCCCACACCGTAGAATCGGCATCCACCATCTGTGACCGGGCTCTGGTCGCGCCAATTGCTCCTTCTTGATACGCTTACGACACCATGCAACGCCATTATGTCGACCCTCTGGGCATCATGTTAAGCGCCCCGCAGCATTTATGGCGTCAGCGGGATCTGATAGTTCAGCTCATCCAGCGTGACGTGGGCCAGCGCTACAGAGGTTCGTTTCTCGGCATTCTGTGGTCTTTCATCAACCCTTTGATATTGTTGGGCGTCTACACCGTCGTGTTCTCGCTCATCTTTCAGTCCCGCTGGCAATCGGATCGGGAGACGTCGACGGCCGAATTCGCCATCATCATGTTCGCGGGCATGGCTGCGTTCAGTTTCTTCTCCGAGGTCACCAATCGTGCCCCGATGCTGATTCTGAGCGTACCGAATTACGTGAAGAAAGTGGTGTTTCCTCTGGAGATCATGCCTCTTGTCGCCATTGGATCGGCGCTCGTGAATTCGCTGATCACGTGTAGCCTTGTCATGATCGGCAATTTCCTGGTTGGGGGTCGGATCTCCGCGACAGTGGTGTTTCTGCCGTTGGCGTACCTGCCTCTGATTCTAATCACCCTGGGGTTGGCGTGGGTGCTGTCGTCGCTAGGAGTCTACATCCGAGATGTGGGACAGGCCATCACATTGGTCGTGCAGATGTTGTTCTTTCTGAGCCCCGTCTTCTGGTCGCCCGCGGCTGCCCCGGACGTGCTCAAAAACGTCTTGTGGATCAACCCGCTGACGATCGTTCTCGAGTCGTTTCGGAACGTCCTGGTGTTTGGCGCCCTGATGGACTGGATCGCGTGGGGTTTCTGGGTCGTGTGCGGCTCGATCCTGTGCATGCTAGGATACATGTGGTTCATGCGCACGAAAAGCGGGTTCGCGGACGTGATATAGGCCAACTCAATGACCCTCGAGACTCTCCGTGCGGAGGCCGATCAGGTGCCGACAGCTGCGACGAGACCGCCCGTCGGTCCGGATCGGACTCCAGCCATTTCGGTGCGCAACGTCGGCAAGCTATACCGAATCTACTCGCGGTCTGAAGATCGTTTGAAGCAAATGTTGTTTCGACGGTTCGGGCGCCAATACGGCCACGACTTCTGGGCCTTGAGGAACGTTTCGTTTGATATCGAACGGGGCGACGCGGTGGGCGTCATCGGCCGTAACGGAAGCGGCAAAAGCACGCTCCTGCAAATCCTGGCCGGGACGCTGCAACCCACCGAAGGCTCGGTCAGCGTCAATGGGCGGGTCTCGGCATTGCTGGAACTTGGCAGCGGGTTCAACCCCGAATACACGGGCGAAGAAAACGTGTACCTGAGCGGCGCCATCCTGGGCATCAGCCGCCAGGAGATGGAAAGACGCTATGACGACATCGCCTCGTTCGCCGACATCGGCGAATTCCTGCAGCAGCCCGTGAAAAGCTATTCCAGCGGCATGTATGCCCGTCTGGCTTTTTCGGTGGCTGTGGCTGTGCAGCCCGATATCCTCATCGTCGATGAGATCCTCGCGGTGGGCGACTACGGTTTTCAGCAGAAGTGCGTCGCGCGGTTGAGACAGATGCGCGATGCCGGATTGACCTTGTTCTTCGTGAGCCACTCGCCCGACTCAATCAAGAGCATCTGCTCAAGGGGCCTGTTCCTAGTGGACGGTCAGCCGGCCTATTGGGGAGGGGCGGAGCAGGCCGTCGATCTGTACTTCAAGTACATCCGCGAACAGACGAACCGAGATATCCTCGGTGATCACCCGTTCAACAACACCGTCCAAGTTCGCGAGCGGACGGCCGGTTCATTGCGCTACGGCACGGGGCATGCCCAGATCGAGGACGTCGCTGTCCTGGGAGCCGACGGCCTGCCTCACAAAGCTTTTGCGATTAACGACGAGATCCGCATCCGCGTGCGGCTCCGCAGTTTCATCGATGCAACGGCCTTAAGCGTGTCCTTCCTGGTTCGCGATCTTGCCGGCGTTGATCTGTTGGGAACGACCACCTTCGACGAGTTCGTCGAACTGCCTCCCGTCAAAACGAATGGAGAGCTGGCCGTCGAGTTCAGCTTCAAGATCAATCTTCATCCAGGCAATTTCGGCATTTCGGTCGCCGTCCATCACGTGTCACAGCGAGACTATTCGGATAATATCCTTTTCGACCAGATCGACGCGGCCGCCACGTTCGTGGTATTGCACGATCCCAATCGCCCGGTCCACTATAAATTTCATTGCCCTACTCAAATCCGCATTGAAGCAAACGGTCCAAGGCAATGAACAACCCCAACCTTTCAGCCGACATCAACGAGACCGACGGGGACAACTACCGCTATTGGCGTGAAAACGGCCAGGAGTGGGCGGCAGAATACGACAAGCGCAAGAAGCAACGGGTGTACTACCACATACAGGAACTAATGCTGGCGGATTATCTGCGGCACCTGGCGCCGGCCCGGGTACTTGAATTCGGTTGTGGGGTGGGCCGACACCTGCGCTATGCAAGCCGCATCCCGGGCATCGACATCTACGGCTACGATCAAAGCCCGACGATGACAGCGGCCATTCACACCTGGAGCTCGCCAGATTGGTTTCGTGAGCACATCGTCGTCGGCGAGCCTGTCGGTCGACTCCCTTATCCTGATCAGCACTTCGATCTGGTCTACACGTCGGAGGTGCTGATCCACGTCGCGCCGGCCGATCTGCTCGCGATCCTCAAGGAGTTGATCCGGATCAGTCGGCGACAGATTCTACACATCGAGCCGGCCCCGCACATGAAGGTCGTATCGGACGATCACTTCGGCTGCTGGAATCACGATCTGATCGGCGCATACGAGAGCCTGGGCCTGCGCTGCGAGATTCTTGCCTCCGGCTTCGACATCCATGCTCCCTATCGGGTCGTTCTCGATCCGACGCAGCCCGTCTACAACTGGCCAGCCGTGCAGATCGGCCTCATGCGGCGCCTTGAGGCCGATATCGAACCCACGATCCAGACTGGCCGTCACGCCGAGTCCCAGTTGAAGGAGGTCGCCGATCAGGTGAACGACCTTCGTGCGCGGCTGGCCGACGTGGAGGAGTCGAGCGCCATCGCAAGACGCCGCGTCGACGAACTCGAAACGGTCCTGACCGAACGAACACAGGACCTCACGAGGCTGCGTTCCGAGCTCGATACGTCGCTCCACGACATCAAGGTCAGCGCGACGGCTTTGGCGAACGCCGAGACACGCCATCAGATCCAACTCGAGGAGGAACGCAAGCAGCACTTAACTTCGCTCACGACCGCGCTGAACAGCCCCGTTCAGTTATGGGGGCGACGCTTCCGTCAGTCGGCGCCGGCTCGATGGATGCGCAGATGGCGCTGGGGGGCTCCCACCGTCAGCATCCGCGCCGTCGGTCAATGCAATCCTTTGGCAAATGGCGCTGAAGTCTGGTTGCTGGCATTTCGCGTCGACGGGGCCCCCAGGCCCGTCCATGTCTTCGAATATGACCCGGAGCAGTGGAAACTGATCGCAAGCCCCTCTGTGCCTTTCGGTCTGGCACTTGTCGCGCAAAACAAGGGACAGGTAGTTTTTTATTCTGCCGACAGACACAATATGATTTTGGAATTTCTCGCGCACCCGTACAGCGGCCACGTCATGATCGAGGCCGCCGGAAGCGAGCCGTTGTTGCTAGACCTTTACGCCGCGACGCCTACCACGATCGCGATCGATCCGCGATCGAAGCCGGCCACCGTTTACAATATCGGCACCAGCCGGGCAAATCCATGAATGGAATAGAGCATGTCCAACACCGACCATACTTTTTCTCGTTACCGTGAAGGCGATCCGGTTTCGGTCGTTCTAATTTGCCACAACAAGGCTTCGAACCTCGTTCCGATAGTGAGGGAACTGGCCGTAAATACTCGTCGCCCCAATCACATCGTTCTTTCAGATGATGGTTCGACAGACGGTTCGCAGACGGCCTTTCTCGAGGCCTGTGATCGGTTCGGGGTTACCGGCAAAGTCATCGAGCATGACGCCGCCGGCGAGGCGCCGGCCTTCCGCATCAACACGCTTCGCAATGACGGGATACGTGCCTGTCCCACGGGGCTTGTGGCCGTCCTGGACGCCGATCTGTTACCCGGGCGCACCCATCTGGAGACCCATGCCCAACTGCATTTGGCACATCCGGAAAATGACGTCATTTCCACCGGCCCGCGGCTGGAGTCCGCCAATCCGGACGGCAGCGGGCCTGTGAACTTCATGTGGGGGCACGAACCGGTAGCCATGATCCAGCCTTCAACGATGAAGCCGATCCCGAGTTGGACGGCCGTCCCCGGATCCCTCATGGCCATCACGACCGGCCTGTTCGACAGGCTTGGTGGATTCGACACGGATTACGACGGCCACTACGGCGTCGATGACATGGATTTCATGTACCGCGCGGATCAGGCCGGCGTATTTTTCGCGGGCGCCTTCGGCGCCTACGTCATCCACTTGCCTCACCCGCCGGTCTTCGGCCAGCGCTCGAACGAGCGCAATCGAGAACTCTTTCGGACGAAGCACGGCTTCGACGTGTACTCCCAAATGCCCTCGCTATACAAGAAGCTGGGGCGGCAGGCCTGGAGCGACTATTACGATCGGTTGCGCACGGGCGACGAAACATCCGACAACACGTCACGCTTGATGCATGATTACGAACCCGTCGTGCTGCGGGCGCTGGATTTCTCGCAAATCGACGGACGAGTGTTGCTTTCGATCGCGCTCCGCCGTGCCTGGACGAAGATCCTTCGGCCATTCGGTGTTTCATGAGTCGTATCTGCTTTGTCACCGATGAGTTGCACCCGGTGCTCCCAGGCGGCGCTGGTTCACTGATCGCCAGTTCACTTGAAGTTCTCTCCCAACGCGGCCATGAGACAAGCGTCATCCTGAACAACGACGATCCCGCCCTCTTCGCCAGCGCTCGCGCGTACTTCGCCCAGCATCCGGCCGGGCTCAACCCTGAACGCCTGACCTACACGGGCGACCTCACGCCCGAACGTCTTGGCGCCACCGAGCGCGACTTCTCGAGTTGGTATGAATGGCGGTCGTATCGGGTGATGCGAGCGCTCGAGCGTGAGTCGGCTTGCGGCCGCTTCGACATCGTCGAGTTCAACGACTTCTTTGGAAGCGCCTATTATTCATTCGCGGCCAAAGCAGGCGGCCTTGCCTTCCAGGGCAGTTTGCTAGGGGTGAGGCTGCACAACACCTGGGCTTCATTGATGAAGGCCGGTGACGCCGATCCGATTGAGCCCTATTCGATTCAGCTTCGCGCGCTCGAACAGGCGGCATTGCAGCTCGCCGAGTTTCAGCTTTCGGCGTCGGCTGAGTACGCGACGGGGATGTTTCTACCGATCCACGGAACAGGTCTGGGCGCCTCGGTGGCCTCGAAGCCGGCGTTGACCCGATGGCCCAGGCTAAATGCCCCAGGAGATGGATCGGAACCGAACATCATCCTATTCTATGGCCGGCTGCAGCCATTCAAAGGCCTCGACCGATTCCTCTCGGCCGCCCTCACGGTGGCCGAGGATCATCCGCAAGCCGAGTTCTGTTTCGTGGGCGCCGATTCGCACATCGTGCGCGATCCGCGGTACTTCTCGTATCGTGCTGAGCTCGAGGCTCGAATACCAGATCGCCTCAAGCCGAGATTTCGTTTTTTGGGGCGTCTTCCCTTCACGGATCTCGAGGCCATTCTGCCGCGAGTGCGGTTCGCAGTGTTTCCGAATTACTTCGAGAGTTTCGGCTATGCCGCGCACGAGCTATATGCGGCCGGCCTGGCGCTGATTCTTCCGAACTCCCCGTCGTTTGCCGCGTTTTTCGAGGACGGAAGGAACGCGCTCGTGTTCGACGGCTCCATCGACGGGCTGACGTCTGCGATGCGAAAGCTGTATGACGATGATGCGCTGAGGCGCTCGCTGCGCTGTCCGGCAGACTACACACCCAATAATGATCTCGGCGGATTCTACGAGCGACCTTCCGCAGGTTGGATGCAGCCGACCTCTTCAGAGACCGACAGGATCCCCCTGACGATCGTGGTGCTCCGAACGGGGTCGAATGCCGCGCCGGCCATATCGAGCGCCCGCGCGCAACTCCAACCATGTGACCAGCTCATCGAGTTGCATCCTGAGCCGCAAGCACCTTCGCAACCCGGCCTGCTGTTCCTGGGGCGTTTGTGGTTCGCGCGCACGGATGACGGAAGCGTGTTGACCCCTGAAATGGCGCGAACCCGGGGCGCGCTGCTTGTGTTGGAAGAAGGCGACGAGTTCCTGCCGGCCGGCCTGGATGCACTCCGTCGTGCGGGAGAGCTGCAGCCGGACCTTTCATTCGTCAGCTGCTGGAAACTCGTGGCCCACTCGAGTGAAACGAAGCGCCGTCTCGACACTTTCGCTGCCGCCATCGATTCCACAGAGTTGCTGTTCACAGCGGGCGGCTTGCGACCCCGCGCCTGGATGAGGACGCCAATTGGGATCCGCCTCGACGATTTGTTCGACATTCGATTGGGTCCATTGGGCGAAGTCGGCTATCTGTGGTGTCTCGAGGAAAATCAGGGCCCCGGGCTTACACTTCCAACGCCCGTGATGACCAAGGGGTCATCATCCGATTCAATCCCGGCCTCAAATTACCCGGCTGCCAGCGCTTTTCTGGTGGCTCGGAACCAATCGACGCAGCGCCAGTCGAGTTTGGCGTGGCGGCGTTTGTCTCTGACGGCTCGACATCCTGCCCCGGTTCAGCAGACCGTGGCACGAGGGTGGCAGATCATCAAGAAGGACCCTCGGCGCGGCTGGCGCGCCTTCCTGCGACGCCTCCGCAAGCTGTTTCACTTCGACGCACAATGAACAAGGCATTGCAGACACGTTTGTCGCTTCGGGGGCGAAAAGCGGATCAATGGCTGCGCCTGTTGCTCGTAATCGGGTTTGGCGTCAGTGCCGGTTGGGCGTACTTTGCCTATGGGCTGACCAATCTGGTGGCGGGAACGCTTGCCCGCCTGGTTACCTTTTCGTACGTGATGTTGGTGATGACAGCCATCGGTTACGTCGTCACCCGGCTTGTCGTGCGCAGTCACCGGGGAGCCCGGGTTGGGTTGCGATGGACGTACGCTCTAAGCGCCCTTTTCAGCCTGCTGATCGTCCTCTGCATGCCCGTGACCCCGCCTGCCCGCCCGGTCAACGCCGAGCTGATCATCGAAGCGACGGGCGAACGCCATGCGTCGTCCCAGGGCACCGAGGTCTGGGTGGAAGCTGTCGAGTTCTCCGACGGAACGACTCTTCGGACGCTCTCCGATTTTTCGGAGCACGCCGGCTGGGAGTTGCGCGAAAGCGCCTTCCTGTCCTATCAGGGTCAGCCGGCCCGGATGATCTGGCGGGGCGCCGCCAGCAGCGACGTCGTCGTCAGGCTCAAACAGCACGATTGGTCCGGCGTCGTCACGATTGATTGGAACGGGGATCGGCAAACCCTTGATCTCTACTCCCCATCGCCGACCACGAGGTCGCTGCGATTTGCGCCGGATCTCAGGTGGTCGGATTACACACCGCGCGATTGGTTGACGATTGCGGCCGTCTGGGTGTCACTGGCCATTCTTTTAAGCTGGCCGGTGTCAAGGCTTCTGACTCGAGCGGGCCGGGCGACGTCAGCGGGACGATGGGACTGGATCTGGTATGGCCTGCCGAGCGCTCTGATCTGGGGAACGTACCTTTTGGCGTTTTGGCCCGGCCTGATGACGTCTGACTCGATTTCCCAGTGGCGGGAGATCGTGACGGGGGCCTATACCGATTGGATCCCGGTCACTCATACGCTTGTGTACTGGTTGATTGCACAGGTCTGGTTGTCGCCGGCTGCCGTCGCGGCTGTTCAGGTCGCGATCATGGCCGGACTGGTCGGCCTGTGCCTGTCCTGGCTGGGCAAGGCAGGCGCGCCGCCGTGGTCGCTCTGGCTGACCAGCGCCGTGATAGCGATATCGCCCGCCAATGGTGTCGTCGTCGTCACGCTGTGGAAAGACGTGTTCTTCAGCGGCGCCATGATGGTGTTCGTCACATCGCTGGCGATGATCGCCATCACTCGAAAAGCCTGGCTGAAATCGCCGTGGAACTTGGCCGCCCTCAGCCTGAGCGCCGTGGCGGCAGCCCTCTTCCGGCATAACGGGCTTCCCGTGGTGATCGCGTCCTTGGTGGTTCTTTGGTTCGTCGCGGCAGGCGCCCGGCGCCCGGTCCTTCTGACATGCGGAACAAGCCTGGTGCTGATTTTCGGAATCCGCGCGGCGGTCGCGCCCCTGCTCGTCAACGTCGAATCACAACCCGGTTGGCTCTGGCCGATCGTGCATGTCCTCGCGGCTCAAACGGCCGCCGGGACGCCATTGACCGCAAGCCAGCAGGGCGTCCTCGATGATGTCCGACCCGGGAGCCACTGGCCTTACGACTGCACGGTGATTGATCCAACGTTGTTCGATGGTCAGTTCGTTCTCACCGCAGCCACCGCCGAAGCGCGGGACCTGGTCGAGATTGCCCTCGCCACGACGCTCGACAACCCGGAACCCACCCTGGCGCATTTCGAATGCAGCACGGCCTATCTCTGGCGCATCAACTCACCCGCGCCCCCGGAGGATTTTCTGTACACCGGAGATGTGTTGTCCGGGCCCTATGGCAAAACTCTGGCGGAGCCATACGACCAGCCGGATACGTTGTCACAAGTCTTGACCACGAGCCTGGTCCCGGGATTGAACGAACTGGTCGGGAGATGGGTGCTCTGGTCCAAGCGCCCGATCCACATATGGGCATTCTGGCGCGCCGGCGCGCATACTCTGTTGTTGATCGGAGCCTGCTTCATCGTGGTCATTCGCCGGCGAAATCGCCTTCTCTGGCTGACACTTTTGCCCCTCGCCCTCAACACCGGCGCGTTGGCGGTTTTCGGGCCCGGTCAGGATTTCCGGTTGGCTCTGCCGTCTTCACTGGCGGGCCTCTTGCTTACGCTTCCGTTGGTGGTTCTTCCGTTGGAGGAGTCGCCCGATCGGGACGGTTGAGATGGCCGCGCGCGCCCAAGTGACGGATCCGTCGTGGGCCTCACGTGGCCGGGCTGTGGCGTGGAGCGCTGCGCTCGGCTTGGCCGGCATACTGAGTTACGGGATGCGTTGGCTTGCGTCCCATCCCACGACCAGCGTCGGTGAAATCGCTTTCGTCAGTCTGTATCTTGCCTTGTTGTTCGCCGCACTCGGCCGCGGCTGGCTCCGATTCGTCATCGAGCCGCGCGTAAGGACGGTGAAGCCACGTCAACGTTCGATGCTCGTCATCGGTTGGCTCCTGATCGGTTGGCTGGCCACCTACGCCATTCCCACCGATCCGCCGGGTCTTCCCGGCCGCCATCGGCTCGAGATCATCGCGACGGGCGAACGGCATCCATCCTCCCAGGACAGCGTAGTCTGGGTGCTCAAGTGGCCTTCAATGCTCACGGCGTCTTCCGTTTCGGAGCTCTGGGAGCTCCGAAACGGGCACTACTTTTCCGATCAAAGCCAACCGGCGAGCATCGTCTTTGAAGGTTGGTTGCTGGAAGGTCAGTCGGTCGATTTACAGCGCAGCAACAGCTCTGGGATCGTCCGAGTGCGTTGGGACTTGGAAGATGATCGGGAGATCGACCTCTATTCCGAAACTCCGCAACGCTTCACGATCCCTGGGCCGGCCGCCACGTCGCGCCTCAACGCCGCGTTGTCCTGGGCCACACGGTGTAGCGACGCAGTCATCATTGGTGTGTTAGGTCTGGGCGTAGGTTTGTTTTTGCTCCGACAGAGAATCGTTCCACAGGCTACCGCGCCGGGGATGGTCCGCCGGGTCGCCCTCTATGCCTTGCCGGGGGCGTTCGTCTGGAGCTGCCGGCTGCTCGCCTATTGGCCCGGGCTGCTGAGCAACGACACGCTCGACCAGCTCCGGCAGTACGCCACAGGTCTGTATAGCGATTGGCACCCCATCTTCCATACGCTCTATCTGGGCCTTCTGACGGTGCCCGACACGTTTCCTGGCAGCGTGGGGCTCGTCCAGTTGTTTGCGCTTGCTTTGATCGTGGGCTGGGGCCTGGCCGAGTTCGAGGCTTTCGGCGTTCCGCGCGTCTATTTATGGGCGACATCGTGCTTCATCGCTCTCATGCCCGCCAATGGACTGATGGCCATCACCCTCTGGAAGGATGTGCCTTTCACCCTCGCCATTCTTGCCCTGACGGTGCTGGTTGTACGCATCGTCCGCACGCACGGCGGCGCGTTGGCTCACCGGAGCGTCATCGCGTCGCTCGGCGGCATCGCGGCCCTGGTGGCGCTCTTTCGCCATAACGGCCCGCCGACGGCGTTCGCTACCCTTGCCCTCTTGCTGTTCGTCTATCGGTCGCGATGGCGAGCTACTGCCCTGAGCCTCGCGATCGGCCTGGCGTTGTGGGCCGGAATCCGCGGTCCCGGGTATCAACTTCTGGAAACGAACGGGCAGACCCAGCCCGGTCTGCTCTGGCCGGTGCTGCATCAGATCGGCGCCCATTTGGCCGCCAGAACGTTCATCACGGAGGCCGAGACGTCCCTCGTGGATCAGGTGATCCCGATCGCCGACGGCTGGCCCTACGTCTGCACCATCGTCGACCCTATCGCCTTCAACCCCGCCATCGACCGTCCGTTTGCCATCGACCATCTTCCCGACCTTGCCCGCCTGAGTGCGACGTTGGCGATCAGAAACCCTCGGGTCGCACTCAACCAGTTGCTGTGCAACAGCATGTTTGTCGGCCGGATATCGGCTCCGGATGCGCCGCTCGACTTCTATGAGACGGCTGCCGTGTACTTCGACGCGAACCACACCCCGTTCACGATGTCGCTGGCAGGCTCCCTGGAGCCGAGCCAGGCCACACCCGTGAGCGGGTTGTGGCCGAAGCGGTTTGACTGGTTGTATCGATTTGACGCGACCACGCTCCAACCACAGTGGCAGGGCCTTTTCTGGCGTCCGGCGCTCTACGCTTATCTTGCCGTGTTCGCGTGCGCGATCGCTTTTTGGCGACGACGCGATGGGCGCGTTTTCTTGATCGCGGCGCCGGCTGCGATCACGGCCATCGTGTTGATTCCATTGACGGTCGGGCAGGGTTTTCGACTGGTGTATCCTCTGTTCCTATGCGGGCTGATGCTCGTTCCGTGCGCCTGGCTGCCGGCGGTGTCTGCGCCCGAGTGAAGATAAGTCAGACGGTCCAGTCCGCGGTCCGAAGCGACCGGCAGGTGATCTCGTCTGTATCGCGCCCGGATAGGTTTCCGTGTAAGGGATGATTCAGATATGGCCAAGATGTTGCGGTCTCCAAGCCTGTGGCTTGGGCTGCTTATCAGCGTGCTTTGTTTGTTTTACATCGTCCAGGGCCTGGGCGCAGACGAATGGGCCGACCTCGAAGGCCGGTTGTACGGTGGGACCTATCTGTGGCTAGTGCCCGCAGCGCTAATGCAGGTGTTGTCGGTCGTCGCGCGCTCGTATCGCTGGCAGGCGTTGCTCGACCAGCGCGATCAATTGTGGAGCGCCCTATGGGCGCAGGGAATCGGATTCCTGTTCACGAACACCCTCCCGTTGCGCCTGGGCGAGCCGGCGCGCGTGCTGATCATGGCAGAACGCACGAAGCTGTCGATCATGCAAGTGGCCGTGACCGCCGTCATTGAGCGCGGTTTGGACGTTGCCACGACCGTCCTATTGCTGGTGCTTGTCCTTCCATTCATCGATGTGCCGACACAGATTGTGCAGGCCGGTTTCACGCTGGGGGCTGTGGTGCTGCTTGGCTTCGCCCTGCTCCCGCTCCTTGTTCGGTACGAGGAGAGGATCGCGCGATGGCTTGATCGGCTCAGCCATCGCGTCACCTGGCTGCCGACCGAGTCGATCCTCAAGCGATGGACGGAAATCGTGCGCGGCATGCGACCGTTCACCCACTTCAGGAGCCTGATGATCATCCTGGGTTGGTCGCTCATGACCTGGGTCGTCGCGATCGCGATGTACGTGTTCGGGATCAGGGTCTTCCAACCGGCCGGATCGCCTGTCGAAGCGTCGTTCGTAGTGGTGACCCTGGCGTTTGCAGCCACCATCCCTTCCAGTCCGGGCTTTCTGGGCGTCTACCAGGCCGCCGGGCAATTCGCCCTCGCCACGGCTTTTCCTGACAAATACGACCCGGCGCTGGCGCTGGCCTGTACCATGAGTTGCTGGGCGGTGTATTTCTTCACCACCAATCTTCTGGGCCTCGCCGGGATGAGTCGGGTCGGTGCTTCTTTCAAGGAGCTCGCTCGTCGCGTCATCCCGCGCTGAATCAGCATCCTCAATCGCGCGTTGTGACCTGGCCACAGTTCGAGGGGTGCGCACTGACGAACAATGTCCATCAATAGCACGCAGGGGTTGGCGGATGCCACGATCCTTGACGATCGCTAACACGCCCGATAGAATGTCATTTCGCTAAAATTCAAGCCTAATTGTCTGCCACGGGATCGGGCATACCTTTAGGGATGTCGCTCCCCGGATCGTCACTCGGCCGACCTCGTCTGGCCCACACGATGTGACCTCCGCTCACAAAAGGGCGATTTGCAGCATATACCCGGTCATGCAATCCAAACAAGCCGACGGCGGGTCGACGGATCGCCAGGATCAGATCTACTATGCGCACGCGGGCGCGCTCACTTTCTTGCGACGGATCTCCTACCGCGCTCGCAGGAGCGTCGTCGAACACTTCCTCGAACTGGTCAAGCCGACCCCCGACACGACTCTGCTCGACGTAGGAACGTCCGACGAGGTCGGGATCGAATCCAATATGCTCGAGCAGCTTTATCCATATCCAAAGGGGATCACGTGCGCGAGCATTACGGAAGGCAGCTCGATCGTAGCCGCCTATCCCGGGGTTCGGCACGTCCGCATCGTGCCGCATCAGCCCTTGCCTTTCGGAGATGGGGAGTTCGATGTAGGGTATTCGAATGCGGTTCTTGAGCATGTGGGCAGCCGGGACTCGCAGCGATCGTTTCTCAAAGAGTTGTCTCGAGTCTGTCGTCGTCTGTTCATCGTCGTTCCCAATCCGGGCTTTCCGGTCGAACATCACACCGGCCTGCCCTTCGTACACTGGCTTCCGAGCGCCGCTTTCCGAGCGATCCTGGGTGTATCTCCCTGGCGGCATTGGGCCAGCGAAGAAAATCTCAATCACATCTCGGCGAACGAACTACGCGCTGTTTGGCCGCGCGAGGCCCAGCCCACGATCCTGTACCACGGACTGGGTGTAGGTGCGCTTAAATCGAACCTGATCGCCCATGACATGGATGTGCAATGATTGCTGCCACTCACATGACAGGTGTGCCGGCCGGCGACAGGCCAACCGTGGCCTGCCCAATCTGCGGTCATGAAAAACGCGCTTATCTTTTCGTGATCCGCGGGCTTCCGATCGTGCGTTGCCCCGGGTGCGGTCTTGTGTCGCTGCATCCTCAACCGAGCCCAAGCGATCTGGCCTCGTTCTATGCGGCCGAGGGAAACGCTGATCCGCGGTTGACCTGGAGGGACAGCCTGACCGAGCGCGAGGCCGCCGAGCACGCGTTGCGAGAATTGCGCGCCGCAGGCCTGAGCACGGGTCGACTGTTGCTTGTGGCGCCGCCCGGCCACGTCTTCGCCTCCGTAGCCGAGGACGCCGGCTTCACCCTCGGGCAGCAAATCACCGTGGCGGATCTGGAGGTACTCGGCCTCGCGGCGCCGTTCGACGGCATCGTGGTGCTTTACCAGCTCGAAAAAAGCCGCAACCCGGCGGGCGTCCTCGAGCGACTCCACGCGACCTTGCGACCCGACGGCGTGTTGCTGCTAACGGTACCGTCGATCGACTCGTGGCCGGCGCGCTTCTTCGGAAGTCAGTGGACGGAATGGCGGCCCGAGAACAACTATTATTTCGGATGGAACACCGTCCAGTCGCTCCTGCTCAAGCAGGGGTTCGACCAGGTCTGGATCAGGCCGGATCGGCGCTCGTATTCGCTCGAGCACGTCGCCGACCGCGCCCGCGCGTTCCCGAGCACAGGCCTGACGCGCCTGATCCGCGCGGCCTCGACGGTGATGCCCGGGCCGCTGAAACGCTGGCGCGTCGCGCTCGATTCGTCCGGCGTGATCGTCACGGCGCGCCGAGTCGAGCGGCGCGCCCGGCCGCTACTGTCGATCGTGCTGCCCGCCTACAACGAGCGCGCGACGTTCGCCACGATCATGGACGCACTGCTCGCGAAGCAAGTCGAGGGCATGGACAAGGAGATCCTGGTCGTCGAGAGCAACTCCAAGGACGGAACGCGAGAGCTTGCTCAGGACTACGCGGACAACCCGGAAGTGCGCCTGATATTGGAGGAGCGCCCACGCGGAAAGGGCCACGCCGTGCGCACCGGCTTCGAGCACGCCAGGGGCGACATCATCGTCATCCAGGACGCTGACCTGGAGTACGATCTCAACGACTACGAGGCGCTCCTCGAGCCTCTCCACTCGTACCAATCGGCCTTCGTGCTCGGCGCGCGACACGGCGGCTCCTGGAAGATGCGCCAGTTCAACGACCAGCCCAGCCTGTCGACGATGCTCAACTTTGGGCACGTGTTCTTCACGACGTTGATGAACGTGCTCTACGGCCAGCGGATGCAAGACCCGTTCACGATGTACAAGGTATTCCGGCGCGATTGCCTGTACGGCCTGAGCTTCGAGTGCAATCGCTTCGACTTCGACCACGAACTGGTCATCAAACTGATCCGCAAGGGCTATGTACCGCTCGAACTGCCCGTCAATTACCGGAGCCGTTCCTTCAAAGAAGGCAAGAAGGTCACGCTGGTCGGCGACCCGCTGTCGTGGATTAAGGTCAACTTCAAGCTGCGCTTCCAAAAAGTCCTTCATCGACCGCGGGCTTAATCAGGAGAGATGATGCGTGCATTCGTCACCGGCGCTGCCGGGTTCATCGGTAGTTCCCTGGTCGACCGTCTTCTTGCGGCGGGCCATGAGGTCATCGGGTTCGATAACTTCAGCACCGGTCAGCGAGAGTTTCTCGAGGCTGCGAACAGCCATCCCGCCTTCCATCTGGTTGAAGGCGATCTGCTCAATGAGGCTGTGGTGCGGGAGGCCATCGCAGGCGCAGACATGGTCTTCCATTTAGCCGCCAACGCTGACGTCCGCTTCGGGCTCGAGCATCCTTTCAAAGACATCGAGCAGAACACCATTGCGACGTTCAAGCTGCTCGAGGCGATGCGGGTCGCTGGCGTCAAACGCATCGCGTTCTCTTCGACGGGCTCCGTCTACGGAGAAGCCACCGTGTTCCCTACGCCTGAAACGGCGCCCTTCCCTGTCCAGACGTCGCTGTATGGCAACTCCAAGGTCGCGGCTGAGGGCCTGATCTCGAGCTACAGCGAGGGCTTCGGCTTCGAAGGCTACGTCTTCCGTTTCGTGTCGATCCTGGGCGAGCGCTACACACACGGCCACGTGGTCGACTTCTACAAACAACTCAGGCAGGATCCTACCCGGTTGCGCGTGCTTGGCAATGGCCAACAGCGAAAGTCATATCTGTACATCCAGGACTGCATCGACGCGATCCTCCTGGCCATCGAGAAAGCCACAGGCCGCTACAACGTGTTCAACCTCGGCACCGACGCCTATTGCCAGGTCAACGACAGCATCGGTTGGATCAGCGAGCGGCTGGGCCTACAGCCCCAACTCGAGTACACCGGCGGCGAACGCGGTTGGGTCGGCGATAACCCCTTCATCTTCCTGGACTGCGCACGCATCCGCGCCCTGGGCTGGCAGCCTAAGCTGACTATTCGCCAGGGCGTCGAACGGACCGTGGATTATCTGAGGGACAACCCGTGGGTGCTCGAGCGCCGATGAGCCAGCCCTGTAAGGTTTGCGGCGCGGATACGGAGCCGGCCGGCGTCAAGCACGGAAAGCTCGCCGGGCGCGACTTCGCGCTGCGGCACTGTCCTGTTTGCCGCTACTCGTTTGTCGCCGAGCCGTGGGTCGAATACGTCAAGATCTACTCAGAGGCTTACTACAACGGACGCGGAGCCGACCCGCTTGTCGATTACGTGTTCGAATTGGATCACCCGGAGCAGACGCTCCGCCGCTATGAATGGCGCGGGATCAGCCGCGTCGTTTCAAGCCTGACGAGCCTGACGCCTCAAACGCGCTGGCTGGATTTCGGCGGTGGCAACGGTGGCCTCGTGCGGCATATCCGGGCGACTAAGGGCTGCGACATTGTCGGTTACGACATCGGCTGGATCACAGATCGGGCCCAGCAATCCGGGATTCCTTTCCTCTCGAAAGAACAATTCGACGGCGCTCACGCCGCATATGACGTCGTTACAGCCATCGAGGTGCTCGAACACGTGGACGATCCGGTCGGCACGCTGCGGAGCCTTCGGCGAGTGCTCAAACCTGGCGGCCTTCTCTTCTTGACGACAGGGAATGCGCGGCCTTTCCGGCACCGCCTTCCCGAGTGGGGCTACGTCATCCCCGAGATTCACATCAGCTTCTACGAGCCCGAGACGCTCGACCGCGCTCTCGCCCAGGCGGGGTTCAGGGCCGAGCATCGCGGCTACCAGCCGGGCTTCGATGACATCATCCGGTTCAAGACGCTCAAGACGCTCGGTCAACGCCGACCGTCGTGGCTGGAACACCTGATCCCGTGGTCGCTGGCGAGCCGTGTCGTCGATGCCCGCTTCGGCGTCTCGCACCACCCGATCGGCATCGCGTCGAGTCAGGAGGCGTCATGAAAGTGCTCTCCGGACATCGGGTGCTGCTCACCGGAGCCTCTCGAGGTCTCGGGCGTGCCCTCGCCGAGGCCTTCGCTCGAGAAGGCGCTCAACTGGCACTCTGGGCTCGCGATGTCACTGCGCTGGAGGAGACCCGCCAGGCGGCGCTGGCAGCCGGCGCTGACGAGAGCAGCGTGCGCGTGTATGTGGCCGATCTGGCGAACGCTTCGTCTCTCGAAGCGGCGGCCGCCGCGACGTTGGCCGACTTCGGCGCCGTCGACGTGCTTGTGAACAACGCCGCCCTCCAGGGTCCCCTTGGCCGGATTGAAACCCTCAACTGGGAGGCGTGGCAGGCCGTGTTTCAGGTCAACCTGTTCGCGGCAGCGCGACTCAGTCAGATCGTCATCCCTGCCATGCGCGCTCAAAGGCGAGGCAAGATCATCAATCTCTCAGGCGGCGGCGCCACGGGGCCGCGGCCGGACGTGACAGCCTACGCCGCCAGCAAGGCCGCCCTCGTGCGCCTCAGCGAAACGCTGGCCGAAGAACTGCGCGATGCGCACGTCGACGTGAATTGTGTGGCGCCTGGCGCCATGAACACGCGCATGCTCGACGAACTCCTGGCCGCCGGCCC
>CAYZRP010000078.1:0-22893 GCA_964480865.1 uncultured Anaerolineales bacterium
CCGCGCGGTAGCGTGATCGCTCAACGCTCCACGCCTCACGCCCCACGCTCCACGAGGTGCCCATGTTCGTCGATCGACTCGTCAGCGGCCTCAAGGCCGACCTGGGCGGCTTCTGGGGCCATGTGGCGCCGCCGCAACTGCCGCCGCAGGGCCTGCACACCTTCAAACTGACCCCGTCGGGCGGCACGGTGCGCCTGCACCTGCGCGTCGAAGCAGACGGCCACGGCCTGCTTTTCGTCGACGTCACCGACGTCGTCCACCTCAACCCGAGCGCGACCTACATCGCGTGGCTGGCGCTCAACGGTCTGCCACGCCAACAGGCCTCCGGCGCGCTGGCCTCGCGCTTCGGGGCGCGCATGCCGATCGAAGTCGACCAGATCTACACGATGGTCGAGCGCTTCGGCAACCCGGGCACCGGCTGCCCGACCTGCGCGATCCTGCCGCGCGCTTCGGGCGCCGAGCTGCTGCCCGGCCCGGCCGTCCTCGCGCAGACCGCGCTGTTCAGCACGACCGTGCACGCGCCGTTCAAGGCCGACCTGGCGATCACGTACGGCTGCAACAACCACTGCTCGCACTGCTACAACGAGCCCGACCGGCTCGACATGGCCTCGCTGACCGCTCCTGAATGGAAGCGCGTCATCGATGTGCTGCACAGGGTCGGCGTCCCGCACCTGATCTTCACCGGCGGCGAGGCCACGCTGCACCCCGACCTGCCCGAGCTCATCCGCTACGCCGACGACCTCGGCCACATCTGCGGCCTGAACACCAATGGCCGGCGCATCGCGCACCTGCCGTTCATGCAGACCCTGGCCGACTCGGGGCTCAACCACATCCAGGTGACCGTGGCTTCGAGCCGGGCTGAGCTTCACGACGCCATCAACGGCGCGACGGCCTGGAAGCAGACGATCCGCGGCATCGAGAACGCGATGTCGGTCGGCGTGCACGCGATCACGAACACGACGCTGATGCAGCGCAACCGCGATCATGTCGAAGAGATCATCGACTTCCTCTACAGCATCGGCATCCGCACCTTCGCCATGAACGGCATGATCTACTCGGGCGGCGGCTACGGCGACACGGGCGCCAGCCCCGACGCGATCCCCGAGGCCGAGATGGCGCCGCTGCTGATCCGCGTCCGCGATCACGCCGCCGAACTCGGCATGCGTTTCCTGTGGTATACGCCGACCGAGTACTGCCGACTCTCGCCGGTCGAGCTCGAGATCGGGGCCAAGCGCTGCAACGCCGGCGAGTACTCGCTGTGCATTGAGCCCAACGGCGACGTGCTGCCGTGCCAGTCGTTCTACGTCGCAGCCGGCAACGTGCTGAACGACCCGTGGGAGTCGATCTGGGATTCGAATCTGTTCCGCAGCTTCCGCGACCGCGAGGAGAACCCGCGGCTGGCCGGCCTGCCCGAGAAATGCTGGGAGTGCCCGGATCTGCCGCTGTGCGGCGGCGGCTGTCGGATCGAGCGCGAGGCGCGTGATGGCATTCACACGGCGACGGCCGGCGGCGGGTGCGCCGGGGCCTGCCACTCAGACGCGATCGGCTCGGGCTTCAAGCCCAACGCGTCACTCACTCGCCGCGACACGCGCGCCGGCCTGATCACGGTCGACTCGCTCTTCGCCGAGTACGACAAGGCGTGAGTGAAGGAGTTTTCAGCCGCGAATTTCGCGAATTACGCGAATTGGTTGGTTGAGTTCATTTCAAATGTGGCATCAACCGTCCTATTCGCGTAATTCGCGAAATTCGCGGCCCAACATCTGGAACCGGGGGGATGGCATGAGCGCTAGGCCGAATTTCTTGCAGAGACTGTTGAACGTGCGGCGCAGAGAAGCGCCGACGATCGAGCCGGGGATGTACCACTTCAGGCGCGAGGCGCACGGCAAGTTCGCGCGCTTCCACCTGCGCGTCGAGCGCGACGGCAGCGGCCTGCTGCTGGCCAACGCTTCAGTGGCGGCCCGGCTGACCCAGAGCGGTGTGCTCATCGCCCATGGGTTGTTCACGGGCGAGCCCGACAACGTCGTGCTGGCGCGAATGCAAGACATCTACGGCGGCGTCGACGCTCACACGCTCGAGCAGGACATCGCCCGCGTGCACGGCCTGATCGCGAGGTTGCTCGACCCGGCCGAAGCGCCGTCGTTCAACCTCGACGACGTGGCCGCCACGCCGGATCCTTCCGAGTTGATCGCGCCGCTGACGGCCGACCTTCCCGCAGGATCGCCGGACCAGATCCGGCCGCTCATCGACAGGCTCTGGGAGGTCGGCATCCCGCACGTCGTCTTCTCGATGGAAGCCGGCACGCGCGCTGACCATGTTGTACGCGCTGTCGAGCGCGCTGGCGATACCGGCCTGATCACGGGCGTGCGCGGGCGCGGCCTCGAGCTCGGCACCGGCAACCTGCTCAACGACCTGGCGACCGCCGGGATCGATCACGTCAGCGTGTACTACGCCGCGCACCGACGCGACATCCATGACCCGATCTTCGGCGCCGGCGATCACGTCGCCGCCGAGGATGTGATCCGCCGCGTGCGCGCAAAAGAGATCACGCCGGTGGCCGAGGTCGTCCTGGTCGACGCCACGCTGCGCGAACTCGAGGACACGCTGCAGGCGCTCAACGCCCAATCGGTGCGCAACGCCGGCTTCTGGGCGCTGGCCGAGCCGACCGAGACGACGGTGCCGGCCCTCGGCGCCAATGCCCTGCCGCAGGCCGCCGCCCGAGTCGAAGCCGCCTCGCACGATCACAACGTCCAGTACGTGTGGTACCCGACCGTTCGTATCCTGGCGGCCCAGGGTGAGGCCGGCGCCATGGCCGTGCAGAACGCCGCCCGCCGTGGGCCGCGCTCTTCGGGCGACCTGGCGCTGCGCGTCGAGCTCGACGGCCGCGTCATCGCCCCGCGCGGCGCCAACGTCGTCGCCGGCAATCTGCTGACCGATCCGTGGGACGTGATCTGGAGCAGCCCGGCCCTGGTCGGTTATCGCGCCAGGCTGCACACGCCGACGCACTGCGACACCTGCCCGGGGCTCGCGCTCTGCGCCGCCGACTGCCCCAAGGATCCGACCGGCTGGGCCGACGCGTGAGCGCCGGGACACACGAGTCAAGTCTATGAAGAAAACCTCCACCCTTCGACATCTCCTGACCGTCCTTACCCTGCTCACCGTGGGGCTCGCGCTCGGCCTGCGACCGGCGCAGGCGCAGGAGTACATCTTCTCGGTGCCCGACACGCGCATGCAGGTCTACCTGCAGCCCGACGGCTCCGCGCACGTCGTCTACGACTTCACGTTTCAGAACAGTTACGGCGATCCGCTGGATGTCTTCGATATCGGCATGCCAAACGACAACTGGAACCTGAGCAGCGTCGACGCGGCACTCGACGGCAATGCGGCTTACAACATCGAGGTATCCACCTACGTCGACAACGCCGTCGCTGTCTATTTCGACAATGCGATCGATCGGGGCGATCAAGGCATCCTGCACGTCGAGTTCGACGTCGAAGAACTCGTGTATCAGGATGTGACACGCGAGGGCTACGCCTCGATGCAGATCACGCCGACCTGGTTCGACTCGGATCTCGTGACCTCTGGCGGAACTCTTAACATCGCCATCTACATGCTGCCGGGCATCTCGCCTGACGAAGTACTGCAGCAGAACGTGGCCTTCACCAACAAGGCCCTGTTCCAGGAACGTGCTGTGGCGATCTTCAGCAAGGACGATTGGGGCGCGACGGGTGCTTACCGCGTCGGCGTCTCGTTCCCGGATCGCGGCATGACCAACGTGATCCAGCAGAACGTCCTCCAACTGGCCAACCTGTGGCTCGAGCAGAACCCGGGCGTGGTCTTCTTCGTGACGGCCGCGTCGCTCGCTCTGTTGGCATTGGCCTTCTTCAGATTCTCAGGCGGCACCGGCATTGTTGTGTTCGTCGGCCTCGCCGCCGCCGTTGGGTGCGGCGCGTTCCTGATCCCGTTCACGGCGCTGCTGACTCTGCCGCTGGCGATCGCGGCCGTGATCTTCGTCGAGGTTTCGCTGGCGCGACGCAAGAAGCAGTACCTGCCACCGATCGCGCAGGTCGAAGGCGGCGGCATCAAGCGCGGCCTGACGGCGCCTGAGGCGGCCGTCATCCTCGAAGAGCCGCTCGGCAAGATCGTGACGCTCGTGATCTTTGGCCTGTTGCGAAAAAACGTGCTGACCCAGGTGCCGGGCGACGAACTGCGCGTTAAGGTCCACCCGGAGTTCGCGGGGCTTAAGAAGTCGCGGCTCGAGGCCGCTCAGCGGAACGGCATCGTCCTGCACGACTATGAACACGGTTTCCTCAGCGCCCTGCAGAGCGGCGCTGGCGAACAGGGCATGCTTGTCGAGAAGGCCGACTTCTCGGGCGCCATCAAGGAGTTGATCGACGGCGCTGCCAAGCGCATGGCGGGCTTCGACCTCTCTGACACCCAGGCTTACTACAAGGGCATCATCCGCCGCGCGCTGACCGAAGCGGCCGCCATCGGCGATGTCAAGGTCCGCGAGAAGCAGGTCGACACCGACCTCGAGTGGATCCTGCTCGACAAGAACTACCCGACTGTCTTCAATCGGCCCGGCTGGACCTATCGCCCGATGTGGGTCCGTCCATGGTTCTCGGGCGGCACGCCGCTGACGACGACCACGTCCGGCGGCACCGGAAGCATCGGCGGCTCACGACCCTCGAGCAGCAGCGGCGGCGGCACCAACTTCGGCGACGTAGCGGGCGGCTTCGCGGGCTGGGCCGAGAACACGATGGGCGGCCTGGCCAACACCATCCTGCCCGGCTCGCTCTCGGTGCCCAACCGCGCAGGCGGCTTCACCGACCTGAGCGGCTTCGACAAAGTCACCGGCGACATCTTCGACGCCATCGGCAAAGCCGCCGCCGAAAGCGGCAAGAGTGGCGGGGGCGGCGGACGCAGCGGCGGAGGCAGCAGTTGCGCCTGCGCCTGTGCTGGCTGCGCCTGTGCCTGCGCCTGCGCCGGCGGCGGAAGATGAAGCCAATGGTCATTGGTTATTGGCTATTGGTTATTGGAGACAATCAGGTCCACTGAGCCTCCAATAACCAATAGCCAATAACCAATAGCAAATTCCTCATGCTTCCGAGCCCGCATCTCCTGGAGCTCCAGGCCTCCTGGCTCGCGCCGGCGAGGGCGCGGGCGTTGCGCCAGATCGACGTCGGGCGGCGCCGGACTGTGTTGGATCTCGGGTGCGGCTACGGCGCTGTCACCGAGGAACTCGTGCGTCGAGCCGGTGGTCGAGTCGTGGCCTTCGATGTGAACCGCGCCGCCGTCTCACAGGCGCCCGGGGAACGCATACAGGGCACGGCTGAACGACTTCCCTTTGCGCCGCGCAGCTTCGACCTGGTGTTTTCGCAATTCAGTTTGCTGTGGATGCCGCGCACGGGCATCGACGAGATCACGCGCGTGTTGACGAACGACGGCGTCCTCGTGGCGCTCGAGCCCGATTACGACGGCCTGATCGAATGGCCGCCGGAGTCGGTCAGTCGCGACCTCTGGATCGCGGCCCTGCTCCGCGCCGGAGCCGAGCCACTCATTGGCCGGATGCTGCCCGAGCGACTCGCCGCCAGCGGGCTCCATGTCGAAGTCGCGTTGCTCGACACGCTGACGGCGCCAGCGGCGGATCGGCTCGATTTCCTTAACGAGTTGCCGCTGAACGACGAAGAGCGCGCTCGTTTGCGAAGCCTGGCACCCGCGACAGTCGCGCACCTGCCTGTCTTCATCGTGACGGCCCGCCACGTGCGCTGAACGCGACCACAGCTGTGGCCGCGACATCGGAGGGATGATGCTCATCAGTCAGTTGATCGCGGCGCAACGCTCAGAGGTCATCGAGGTGCCGGATCCCGAGCCGGGGCCCGGCCAGCTCCTGGTCGAGATCAAGGCCTGCGGCGTCTGCGCCTCGGAGCTGCATCCCTGGCAGGACGGCGGCTGGGGCCTGCCCGCGCGCCTCGGCCATGAGCCGGCCGGCATCGTCCGCGCCGTTGGGTCAGGCGTGAGCGGCATAGCGCCCGGCGATCGCGTCACAGGCTTCTTCGCTCCGGCGTACAGCAACCTGGCCGTGGCGGACGAGTGGCAACTGGCCAGGATCCCGGAAGGCATTCCGTTCGAGCTGGCGCTCGGCGAGCCGATGGCCTGTTTGGTCAATGCGCTGTTGCGCTCGCGCATTCAGGTCGGGGATCGCGTGGCGCTGGTTGGCGTGGGCTTCATGGGCCTCGGCCTGCTCATGCTCGCCAAACTGCGCGGCCCGCGCGCATTGATCGCGATCGATCCGCGCCCCGAAGCCCGCGAGCGAGCATTGAAGCTCGGCGCCGATGCTGCCTATACGCCCGACGAGGTCCCGACTTCGTTGCTCGTGACGAAGTTCAGCGAGTGGGACAGCCCGAAAGGCTGCGACGTCGTCGTCGAAGGCTCGGGGACTCAAGACGGCCTGACGCTCGCGGGCCGCATGGTGCGCGCGCATGGCACGCTGTCGGTGATGGGCTGGCATCAGGGCGGCCCGCGCGAGGTCGACGCCGAGATGTGGGGCTGGAAGGCCATCGACGTCGTCAACTCACACATGCGCCGTCAGGCCGACAAGGTCGAATGTCTGCGCATTGCGCTCGATCTCGTCGCATCGGGCAAGTTCTCGCTCGAGCCGCTCGTGTCGCACAGGTTCAGGCTCGATCAGGTCGATGAAGCGTTTGGCCATCTCGCCGACAAGCCGTTGAGCTTCACAAAGGCCGTGATCGTGCCGGAAGCCTGAGGTGCCGGCGTGGACGTCGAACAGCTGAGACTCTTTCTCGTCATCACACGCCTGCGCGTGTTGAACCGCGCCGCGACCGAGCTCGGCCTGAGCCCGGCGACCGTGTCGGAGCGCCTGAAGGCGCTCGAGATCGAGCTCGGATCATCGCTCTTCGAACGACAGGGACGCGGCGTTTCGCCCACGCCGGCCGGCGAAGCGTTTCGGCCGTACGCCGAGCGCGCGCTCGATGTGCTCAGCCAGGGCCGCGACGCCGTCCGCGAGGCCGCGCACGGTGGCGGCGGCGGCGTCAGCATCGCGGCCACCGTGACGACGGGCGCGTATCTGCTCGGCCCGGCCATCGCCGAGTTCCAGCGGGCGCGGCCTCAGGTCGAGGTGCGCGTGCGCTCGGCACACTCGTGGGATTCGCCCGGGCTGCTCCTCGATGGCCTCGTCGACCTTGCGCTCATCTCCGGGCCCAACACACATCCGGGGCTCGAGACGATCACGTCGTTCAGCAGCCCGTTGATCCTGGTGGCCGGGCGAGCGCATCCACAGGCCGACGCCGTCTGGTCGCGCACGACTCTCGCGCGTCAGGGTTGGATCACGTCGTTCTGGGGACCAACGTCGGCGCGCTTCATCGAGGAAGTGCGCGCTGGCGTCGCCGAGGCAGGGCCGATCCAGGAACTGAGCCCGGTCGAACTCGTCAAAGGCATGTTGACGGCGGGGACACGCATCAGTCTGTTGCCGGCCCTGGCGGCGCGGCGCGAGTTGGGCGTCGGGGAGCTTGTAGCGTTGACTCTGGGCGATGATGTTCCCCGCCTCCCGACCTGGGAGATCACGTTGCTGCGCCGTCGCAATCGCCCGGTCTCGGCCGCAGCGGCCGCGCTGACCGATGTTCTTGTCTCGAAGTTACCCGACGTCAGCGCGCATGCTGCCTAGTCGTCGAGCGCTATAGCATTGAGCGATGGAAACGACATCACTTTGTTATGGATTTGCGCCTGTCAACTTATTATTTGTCTGGACCGTGCTTATGAAATCTACTACACTGGATCCCAATCCGCGAAGGATAGCGGTCATTGCCTACATCCCCGACCGTGATGGGATCTCCTGCCAAATGTCAAACAATGATTGGCTGACGCTCAGTTCAGCCGCGTCTCTTCTGGGAGTGCATCCATCGACCCTGCGCCTGTGGGCGGACCAGGGTGAGGTCGCATCGGCCCGCACCGCCGGTGGTCATCGTCGCTTTCGGCGCAACGACATTGAGTCGTTCGTAGCCGCGCGTCGCGAGGCCCGACCCGAAAACGCACACACCGGCCAGGTCATTGCCGAAAACGCTTTGGGCCGGGCGCGCATGCAAATGGCTGAGGGCCGCCTGCGCGATCAATCCTGGTATCTGTCGCTCGATGATGCGAAGCGCGCGCAATTTCGCGACGCTGGTCGGCGACTGCTCAAGTCGCTCGTGCAGTATCTGGGCGAAGAAGATGACAACGCGCTCGAAGAGGCCGCCGAGTTGGGCCGGCTTTACAACCGCCTGGGCTTACGTTCGAGCCTCTCGCTGGCCGAACGAGTCCGCGTGTTCCTGCTGTTCAACGGTTCGCTCTACCAGAGCATGATCGATCATTACCGGTCGGCCGGGCAACGCGGCGCCGGGCAATGGGCCACGCTTCACGGGCGCATTCAGGATTTTTCGAATGCTGTGCTCCTGGCGCTCGTAACCGATGCCGAGGAGCATCGGTGAAGCGCTTCACGGGATTCCCCGCGTTCACGCTGGTGTGGCTGGGTCAGCTCGTGTCTGTGTTGACGACCCAGATGAGCGGCTTCGCGCTGAGCATCTGGATCTACGAAAAGACGAACAGCGCCACGGCCCTCGGCCTCGCCCAGGTCTTCTTCATCACGCCGTTCCTGATCATCAGCCCGATTGCGGGCGCCATGGTCGATCGCTACGATCGCAAGTGGATGATGGCGCTCAGCGACATGAGCGCCGGCATCGCGACGCTGGCGTTGCTGGGATTGCAGGCGGCCGGCATGCTCGAGATCTGGCACCTGTATGCGGCCGCGCTGTTGCAAGGCCTCGGCAACGCGTTTCAATGGCCGGCGTACTCGGCAGCGATCAGCCTGATGGTCCCCAAGGAACAGCTGGGCCGCGCGAACGGCATGATGTCGCTGATCGAAGCCGGCCCGGCCGTCCT
Source organism: uncultured Anaerolineales bacterium (assembly GCA_964480865.1). Classification (GTDB taxonomy): domain Bacteria; phylum Chloroflexota; class Anaerolineae; order Anaerolineales; family UBA6663; genus UBA6663. The sequence continues at coordinate 8,932 of CAYZRP010000078.1, forward strand.
CGCGCCACTGATGGCCGGCGCGCTGCTGCCCGTGATCGGCCTGACCGGCATCCTGAGCCTCGACGTCGTCACCTTTGTAGTGGCCGTGCTTGTCTTGATCGTGGTCATCGTCCCCAGGCCGCAGACCAGCTCGGTTGGTGCGCAGGCGCGCGGCTCGATCTTGAAGGAAGCGGCCTTCGGCTTCCGTTACATCTTCGCCCGACCCGGGCTGCTGGGTTTGCAGTTGTTGTTCTTCTTCGGCAACCTGTTCCTCGGCGTGACCAACACCCTGACGCAGCCGCTGGTGCTGGCGAAGACGAGCAACAACGAACTGACGTTGGGCCTCGTGTTGAGCGTCGGCGCGATCGGCAGCGTGGTCGGCGCCGTGCTCATGTCGGCCTGGGGCGGCTTCAAACGGCGCGTGTACGGCGTCCTCTCCGGCTGGATGGTGGTGGCCGTCGGCGTGTTGATCTTTGGCCTCAGTTCGAGCGTGCCTGGCTGGATCGTCGGGGCCGTGATCATGTTCAGCGTCGGCCCGATCATGAACGCCTCCAACCAGGCGATCTGGCAATCGAAAGTCGAGCCAGACGTACAGGGCCGCGTCTTCTCAGCTCGCCGCCTGATCGCGTGGTTCTCGAACCCCATCTCGCCGATCATCGCCGGCGTCCTGGCCGACCAGGTGCTCGAGCCCGGCATGCGCGCGGGCGGCTCGCTCGCGCCGGTGTTCAGCCCGCTCGTCGGCAGCGGACCCGGATCCGGCATGGCCCTGATGTTCATCCTGGTTGCCGGGCTGACGGCCCTGAGCGGCGCTGTGGCCTTTGCCTTCCCCGTCGTGCGCGATGTCGAGTCGCGTTTACCCGACGCCGTCCCCGTGCCGACCCCAGCCCGCCCGGCGACGGAAGACGCCTCGTAGGGGCGGCCCTTGTGGCCGCCCTGCCTGCATTTTCGAGCGATTGCCCCCACATTCAACCGCACAATCGATCACCCGCCACGCATCGCAGGCGCGGGTGGGCCAGCGCGCCACCACGGCGACCGAACGTGTTGGCCATGTGGGCAGTGCGTCCACAAGGGCCACCCCTCCGACGCGTCTTTCGTTCATTTACTCACTCGGCCTTCTGGATTACGATTATTTCGTTCTTCCGGCTTTCCTCAAACGATACATACCATAGGGGTGGACATGGCCGACTCGGCAAAGAGGGCGCGGCATGGCCTGGATGACCTGGACGTCGCCATCCTGTCGGAGCTGCAGACAGACGCGCGCGTGTCGCATGCGGAGCTGGCGCGACGGCTGAACCTGTCAGGTCCGGCCATCCACCAGCGTGTCAGACGACTGGAGCGCCAGGGCTTCGTCAGGCGCGTGGTCGCGTTGCTCGATCGCGAGTTGCTCGGGCAGGATCTGATGTGCTTCGTGCACGTCGCCATGCAGGCTCATCATCGCGATCGACTCGGCACCTTCCGTGAGACCGCTCAGCGATTGCCCGAGGTGCTCGAGTGTCATCACCTGACGGGCGAGTACGACTTCCTGCTCAAGGTGCTGGCGCCCGATCGGCCGAGCCTCGAGCGCCTGCTTGTGGAGAAGCTGTCGACCATCCCCGGCGTCGGCCGATTGCAGACAAGCGTGGTGCTCAGCGAAGTGAAGCACACCACGGCCATACCGATAGAGTGATCGAAAGGAAGATCGCGATGACCAACTTGCAGACGATGGGCCAGCAGCACGGGCGCCGTTCCTGGGCCGAGCCCTGGAAGATCAAGATGGTCGAGCCGATCAAGATGACCACGGCCGAGGAGCGCCGCCGCGCGATGGCCGAGGCCGGCTATAACACCTTCCTCCTCCGCTCCGACGACGTCTACATCGATCTGCTCACCGACAGCGGCACCAGCGCGATGAGCGACCGGCAGTGGGCCGGCATCATGCTCGGCGACGAGGCCTACGCCGGCAGCCGCAACTTCTATCATCTCGAGTCCGCCATCCAGACTCACTACGGCTACCGCTACATCGTGCCCACGCATCAGGGCCGCGGCGCCGAGAACCTGATCAGCCAGGTGGCGATCAAGCGCGGCCAGTACGTGCCGGGCAACATGTACTTCACGACCACGCGCCTGCACCAGGAACTGGCTGGCGGCATCTTCGCCGACGTGATCATCGACGCCGCTCACGATTCGCAGGACCTGCATCCCTTCAAGGGCAACGTCGACCTCGACAAGCTGCAGGCCCTGATCGACAAAGTCGGCGCCGACGGCATCGCGTATGTCAGCCTGGCGGCCACCGTCAACATGGCCGGCGGCCAGCCGGTGGGCATGGCCAACGTCCGCGCGTTGCGCGAGCTCTGCGACAGACACGGCATCCGCATCTACCTCGACGCCACGCGCCTCGTCGAGAACGCCTACTTCATTCAAGAGCGTGAGGACGGCTACGCGGGCAAATCGGTCGGCGAGATCTGCAAGGAGTTTTGCGCCTACACAGACGGCGCGTGGATGAGCGCCAAGAAGGACAACCTTGTCAACATCGGCGGCTGGCTGGCGCTCAACCACGAAGACGTGTTCGAGGCGGCGCGCAATCTGGTCGTGGTCTACGAAGGCCTGCACACCTACGGCGGCATGGCCGGGCGCGACATGGAGGCGCTGGCGATCGGCATCGAGGAGTCGATGTCCGATGACCACATCCGCGCCCGCATCGGCCAGGTGCGTTACCTCGGCGAACTGCTCGAGCAGTGGTCGATCCCGATCGTGCGCCCGATCGGCGGGCACGCGATCTTCCTCGACGCGCGCCGGTTCTATCCGCATCTCGCGCAAAGCGACTTCCCGGGCCAGACCCTGGCGGCCGAACTCTACCTCGACAGCGGCGTGCGCGCGATGGAGCGCGGCATCGTCAGCGCGGGCCGCGACCCGGCCACCGGCGATCACCGCTATCCCAAACTCGAGCTCACGCGCCTGACGATCCCGCGCCGCGTCTACACTCAGGCGCACATGGATGTCGTCGCCGAGTCGGTCAAGGCCGTCTACGACAAGCGCACCTCGACCCACGGCCTGCGCCTGGTCTACGAACCGCAGTACTTGAGGTTCTTCCAGGCTCGGTTTGAGCCGGCGTGACGACGAGTGACGAACGACGAGTGACGAAGGACGAAGGGTGAATGGCCATTCACCCTTCGTCCTTCGTACATTTTGCTTGAGCCGCCATGACGCGACGGCGAGCGCTGGTCGCGCCGTCTCTCGACTGCCCGTGTCGTCCGATGTACTAACGCGCAGCGCTTCATTCATAACACCGCTCTCGCCAAGCGCCCGTCCCCGCGCACCGCGTGTCATCCTGAGCGCCCCTGATCTGCGCTATCAGACTCGCATATTGAGCGCGAAGGATCTCCTATCGGACTCGTAGGCTGTTTTCTGGGCCTTGCGTGTCTGTGGAGGAGATCCTTCGCGCTCATTACAGATGGTTGCGGGCAACATCGGTCAGGCGCTCTGGATGACACGCGGCGCGCGGGGCAGGCGCTCAGGGTGACGCGTTGCGCGCGTCAGGCACCTCGATGACACGCGGCGCGCGTCAGGCACCTGGGTGACACGCGACACGCGAGGCCAGGCACCTGGGTGACACGCGACACGCGCAGAGATAGAGGTGTCTGGCTCGTCCGGGATGACAAGACTGATGGACTCTTGCCCTCGAAACGACCCGGACAAGTGGGCCTCGGCACAGCGAGCGTCTGATTAAGACAACGAAGGTTGAACGGCCATTCAACCTTCGTCATCCGTCCTTCGTCATTCGTCGCTGTCACGCCTCTCTCAAGAACTCCCCCAACACCCGGTTGAACTCCTCGGGCCGGTCGCGCATCGGCCAGTGCAGGCAGCCCTGCATGACGTGCAGGCGCGAGCCTTTGACGCGCTCGTGCGCCTGTCTCGCGTACACGAGCGGTACGCCCGGATCTTTTTCGCCATGGATGAAGAGAGTCGGCGACTGGATCTCGGAGAGCCGATCCAGGTAGTTGGTGCGCAGGCCGTCCCAGGTCAGGTCGTGACGCTGGAACGACGAGAAGGCCTTGCCGGCTTGAGGATGCCTGGAGGCGGCATACACCTCGTCGATGAGCTGGTCGGTCAGGCGTTCCGGGCTCGAGATCAGGCCGGACAGCAGCGACCAGCGGACCATGCTCCGGCTCTTCGCGAAGAGCCAGTACGACAGCTCATTGAGCGGCGAGTGGACGTACAGATAAGACGTGCGATGCCACGCCACCTTCGGCATGATGCCGTACGGATCGACCGGCACGAGCTTTTCGACACGCTCGGGATGCGCAAGCGTGAACCCCAGGACGATCGCACCGCCCATCGACAGACCAACCAGCGAAGCTTTCGGCAGTTGCCAGGCGTCAAGCAGGTGCGCCAGGAAGGCGATGTAGAACTCGGCGTTGTAGAGCACGTCCGGCCTGTCGCTCTGACCGTAGCCCGGCAGATCCGGCGCGTATACGCGATGCTCCTGTGCGAGCGACTCGATGGCCTCTGCCCACGAGAGATGCGCGGAGTCGATCCCGGCACCATGCAGGAGCACGACGGGCGAACCGCTTTTGCCGGCGGTCAGATAGTGGACTCGCAGGCCATCGACCGTGAGCCATTTTGATTCGATGATCGTAGAGGGTTGGACCTGTTCGGTGTTCATGTTATCGCTTGGCCTTCGCCAATTCTTCGTCATACTGCCGAACGGCGAAGTTCACCAGACCGGTGATCGCCTCTTTGCCGGCCACACTGTTCTCGGACGATCCGGCATAACCGCGCTGCATCAGATGGCTGATCGCATCCGCAACTTCATCGAGCGGCGGCGCTTCAGCGGTGGGCACGATCGTCTGGATGTGAATGAAGCCCATCGCCAGGATGCTGAAGATGTAAGCCACCACCCCAGGGCGGATCCCGCTCTGCAGCAGACCCGCCGCCTGCATCTGAGCCGTTGAGGTGACGCCGAGCATGAGCCGGCTCGTATAGCGCGAGACATCCTGATGGCTGACGAAATCACCCAGGATGCGGCTGTCGCGAGTGTACAGTGCCGCCATCAGGGGATTGTTTCTCAAGGCCAACAGCGAGTGCCGAACCACGTTGGCGATCTGTCCACCGTCTGGATCCTGCTCCAGACGACTGGAGGAGTCCGCCAGCAGACGCTTCATCTCGAAGGCGGGGAGCGCGGAGAGCAACTGCTCCTTGCTCGCCCAGATCAAATACAGCGCGCTCTTCGCCAAGCCACTGTGCGCGCGATGTCCTCCATCGTTGTCTTGTCAAAGCCATAGTGGACGATCAGCGACGATGCCGCTTCGAGGACGCGAGTCGCCTGAGCCGAGGGGTCTCGTGGTTTTGACACTCTGACTATGTCTCCGTATTTGGTCAGAGCGTCTTCTTATTCGGCGGTTTTGTCAACAGGAGCGTTGTCCATCCCGTGACCGGGTTGGATGGATGGCTGCCAAATCCTTCAGTCACCGCCCCCAACCAACCCAGATGGCAGCTGCGGAAATAGAGAGAGCCGGCTTTCGCCGGCTCTCGTCGTCAGTCATTGAGAAGAGTCGCCGCTCACGCCCGCAGAGTGGCGCCGACCTCACGCTCGAGGCGCTTGACGATCTTGTCGCGCAGCTTGGCGACTTCACCGCCCGAGAGCGTGCGATCCGGCGCCTGATAGGTCAGGCTGAAGGCCAGGCTCTTCTTGTTCGCGCCGAGTTTGTCGCCGCGATAAACGTCAAAGAGCTTCACCTCGGCCAGGGTCGCGCCGCCGGTCTGCTTGATCAGCGCCTCGACCCTGTCGGCGGGCACCTCGTCATCGAGCAGCACGGCCAGGTCTTCCTTGACCGGCGGGTACTCGGGGATCGGCACCAGCGTGAAGCGCTCGTCGACACGCCCGAGCAGCGCGGCCAGATCGATCTCGGCTGCCACCACGGGCACATCCGGCAGATCGAAGGCCGTGCGCACTTCAGGATAGAGCTCACCAAGCCAGCCGTAGGTGACATCGCCGACCTTCAGCTCGGCCGTCCGCCCCGGCATGAATGTGGGATGCGTCGACGGCAGGTAGCGCACGCCGGTCACGTGCAGGCGCGCCAGCAGTTGCTGCACCACGCCCTTGATGTCGAAGAAGTCGACGCCGGCCGCTTCGTCTGCGCCCGCCGACCAATCGTGTTCGGATCGCGCGCCGGCCAACACGATCGCGGCCTTCATCGGCTCATCGGGCACCGGCGACGTCGTCGCTGCCCCGTCGCGCGGATGATAGACCTTGCCGATCTCGAACAGGGCCACGCGCTCGCGCAGGCGCAGGTTGTGCGCCGCGATGTCGAGCAGCCCGGCCAGCAGCGTGCGACGCATCGCCACGCGCTCCGGCGTGATCGGGTTCAGCAGGGTCACATAGCGGCCGTTGGCCTGCGGATCGCGCGAGCGGGCTTCGCGCTCGGGATGCGTCAGGCTGTAGGTCTGCACTTCCATCAGGTCGGCCGCCGCCAGCACGTCGCGCGCCAGCTCCTCACGTTCGAGCGCCACGTTGCGACGCTGCGTCGGCAGCGGATCCGCCAGCGTGGTCTCGGGGATGCGTTCGTACCCGTACACGCGCGCGATCTCCTCGATCAGGTCCGCCCGCCCGATCGCGCCCTCGCCGATGTCGAGTCGGTGATCGGGCGTCGTCGCGGTCATGCGCGTGGAGCGATCGGTAGACGGATCGCCCTCCCCGCTCCCCGCTCCACGCTCCACGACGACCTCGAATTCCAGGCTCTTCAAGATCCTCACGATCTCGTCCGCCGGGATGGCGACGCCGAGCAGGCGCTCGACCTCGGCCGGTGTGATGGTCACGCGGGTCGGCACGACCGGCCTTGGATAGGTGTCGACGAGTTCGGGCGCGATCGTGCCGCCGCCCCAGGCCTGCATTAACTCGAGGCCGCGCAGCACGCCGCGCATCGTCATTGCGGGATGCACGCCGCGCGAGAAGCGATAGCCCGCCTCAGACGACAGTTTCTGAGCCTGCAGGGTCTTGCGGATGTTGATGAACTCCCACGCAGCCCCCTCGAGCAGAATGTCGACCGTCGAATCGCTCACCTCGGTCTCGGCGCCGCCCATCACACCGCCCAGGGCCAGCGGCCCCGTCGGATCCGTCACCAGGATCGTGAACGGATCGAGCTTGCGTTCCTGGCCGTCGAGTGTTTTGAGCGTCTCGCCCGCCCTGGGCAGTCGCGTGATGATTCGGACCGCGGATGGCCGACCGCTGACCGCGGTTGTCGCGATGTCGCCAGCACCTTCGCCCGACGATCCACGGTCCGCGGTCTGCGGTCCGCCGTCTGCCGCCGCGCGGCGCCGCAACGCCCCGTAATCAAACGAATGCAGCGGCTGGCCGACCTCGAGCATGACGTAGTTCGTCGCGTCGACGATGTTGCTGATCGCGCGAACGCCGGCGAGACGCAGGCGGCGCTGAACCTCGTACGGGCTCGGCTTGATCGTGACGCCCGTGATCAGCCCGGCGACGAAGCGCGGGTTGAGATCCGGGTTCGTGATCTCGATGTTGACGAACGCGCCGGGCGCATCCCCGGGCAGCGTCGTCGCCACCGGCTTGAGCGGCAGCGGGCGCAGCGGCTTGCCGGTCAGGGCCGCGACCTCGCGCGCGATGCCGTAGATGTTGGTGTTGCGCGCCATGTTCGGGTTGGTCTTGACGGTCAAGACCACGTCGCCGATGTAGTCGGCCAGCGGCACGCCGACGGGCGCGTCATCCGGCAGAATGATGATGCCGTCGTGCTCGTCCGAGATACCGAGCTCTTTGTCGGAGCAGACCATCGAGTACGACTCGACGCCGCGGATCTTGGCGCGCTTGAGCGTCATCAACTCCCAGCCGGGCTTGTGGCCGTCATAGAGCACGGCGCCCTCGCGGGCGTACGCGACCTTGATCGGCTTCGGCAGCGGCCCCGAGCCCTTCAGGTGGAAGATGTTCGGCGCGCCGGTGAGCACGGTCTGCTCGACGCCCGAGCCGTCATCGAGGCGCAGCAGCGTCAGACGATCGGCATTGGGGTGCGAACCGACCTCGAGGATCTGGGCGACCACGATCTTGTCGGGCGCCCAGCCGATTCCCTGGGTCTTGAACTCCTGCTTCTCGCCGGCCGCATGCTGCGGCATCGGCTTGCCGATGTATTCGATCTCCTCGACCTCGAGCCCGCCGAACGTCAACGTGTACGCCAGTTCTTCGGGCGTCAGGTCGATGTCGACGTAGTCTTTCAACCAACTGATCGGTACTCGCATGTCCATCCTCCAGACTGAGGGCCGCGCGTCAACGCTGTCCGACTAGAACTGTTCCAGGAACCGCAGATCGTTTTGCATGAAGTAGCGAATGTCCGTGATGCGATGCGACAGCATCAACACCCGCTGCGGCCCCATGCCGAACGCGAAGCCCGAGACCTTGTCGGGGTCGTAGCCGCCGTTGCGCAGCACGGTCGGGTGGACCATGCCGCAGCCCAGGATCTCGAGCCAGCCGCTGTGCTTGCACACCGCACAACCCTTGCCGCCACAGACGAAGCATTCCACGTCCATCTCGGCCGACGGCTCCGTGAACGGGAAGTAGTCGGCGCGGAAACGCGTGCGCACGTCGGCGCCGAACACGCGCCGGGCCATATCGGTCAGCGTGCCCTTCAGATCGCTCATGCGGATGCCCGGGCCGACCACGATGCCCTCGATCTGCAGGAACTGGATCTCGGAGCGCGACGTGATCTGCTCGTAGCGATAGCAGATGCCCGGCAGGATCGCGCGCACCGGGTTCGGCGCGCTGGCCCGCATGGCATGGATCTGACCCGGCGAGGTGTGCGTGCGAAGCACGACGTTGGGCTCGCTCGTGTAGAACGTGTCCTGCATGTCGCGCGCAGGATGGTCCTTCGGGAAGTTGAGCAACTCGAAGTTGTTGGCGTCTGTCTCGACGTCGCCGGAGCGGTAGATCTGGAAGCCCATGTCGCCGAAGACCGAGTACAGGCGCCGCAGCGCGACAGTGTTCGGGTGTAGACGCCCCGACGGCGACGGCCGGCCGGGCAGCGTCACGTCGACGGCGTCGCGTTCGGCGGCCTGAGCGAGCTCCGACTGGCGCATGGCCTCCGCCCGTTCGGCGAAGGCGGCTTCGAGCGCGCGCTTGACTTCGTTGGCGCGTTTGCCAGCCGCGGGCTTCTCCGACGCGGGCAGCGCGCCCAGGCCCGACATCAATTCGGCGAGCTGCGCGTTGCGGCCCAGGTGCTTGATGCGCCAGCCTTCCAGGGCTTCGCGATCATTGACCTCGGCGAGCTGCGCCAGACCTTCGCGTTCGAGCGTGTTGAGTTGATCCAGCATCCCACTCTCTCCTGACATCGCCTGAAACAAAAAATCCCCATCCACATTGGGACGGGGATCAGAGATCCACGCGGTGCCACCCAATTTGACGGCGCATGCGCCGCCCACTCATCGCCGGCCATCACCGGCTGCCGCGATAACGCCTGGCTGGCGAGGACAGTTAGTGTCATTGGTTATTGGGTTATTTGCTATTGGTTATTGAGTCTTCAATAACCAATAGCAAATAACCCAATAACCAATGAGTTCGCCATCCTGGCTCGGGAGGGAACTTCCGTCGGCTGCTTCCGGAGCGGGCTCACAGTCGAGGCCCACTCTCCCTGATCGGTTTCGCCGGCGTACTTTCCTCCGTCGTCGCCTGTGTCGGGCATTATACGGCGGTCGCGGGGAAGTGGGAAGAGCGTGGAGCGTAGAGCGGGGAGCGTGGAGCGTGGAGCGAAAGGCGAGGAGCGAAAGGCGAGGAGGGTGGAAGTTCACGTCGTCGCCCGTCGCTCCACGCTCTACGCTCTACGCTCCACGTTCCTCGTTCCACGCTCCACGCTCCACGCTCTACGCTCCACGCTCCACGCTCCACGCTCCACGCTCCTCGCCTACGACGCCCTTTCCCGCGCTCCCCCGTTCCCGCCGTTTCTTGAGGCAAGGCCCCAGCGCGCTTCTGTGGCCAGCAGGCCGCCGAAGCCGGAGGAGTCCGCCGGGAGGACGCGGCTGGGCGCGAAGTACTCGAAGTCGAAGGTCACGGCGTCGCCGGCGGCCTTGCCCGGGATCGGCATGAGGCGCGCGCTGAGCGGCTTGTCGAGCCGGACGGCCAGGGCCGCGACGTCCGCCAGGATGGCCGCGATCTGGGTGGGGGTGGTGTCGCCGGGGAGCGGCACCGTGTCGAGGCCCGTGCCGCAGACCGCCGAGTACAACAACAGATCGTTGAGGCGCAGGCTGCCGTCGCTGGCGCGCTGCGCGAGGACCGAGTCCTCGAGCACCGGCAGGAAGAGCCCGTTGTAGCCGCTGCGCACGAAGGCCGCCCGATCGAGCGCCTCCGTCAGCAACGCTGCCGCCGCCAGGCTCCCGGCCCGGCCGACAGGCGCACCGCTGAGGAACTCGAGCGCTGTGCCAACCGAACGATCGGCCGTCGGGTATTGCGCCAGGGCGAAATCGAAGCCGAAGAAGTGCGCGCGACGCTTCTTGCTCCAGGCGCGCACGAGCCGATCCAGCCGGCCAGCCTCGGTCTGGATCGACTCGATCAGGGTCTGGCGCGCCTGCTCCAGCGTGCCGGCGTTGGCGGTGGCCGTCACGGCCAGCGGCGCCGCTTCGACCCCGATGGCCAACCCAAAGGCGCCTGAGCGCCAATCGAGCGCGTGACCGTCGAGGCCGTCGGGCGCCGGCGCGTAGGCCGCGGGCAGGAAGGGCACATAGGCCGGCACACGCGCGAGCGCCGCGAAGCGCAGATTGCCGAAACCGTCAGGAGTCAGAGTCGAACAGCGGACGATCGCCTCGGCGCCGAGCAGGAGCGCCTCACGGTCGATGCGATGCGCGTCGGGTGTCAGGCGCACCGTGGCGAAGATCGTGCTCGTCGCGCCGATGGCCTCCGGGATCGCGGCGGCCAGCGCCGGGTCGTCGCCTGGTCGCCACGGGCCGAGGCTGGCGTAGCCGAAGCCCGCCACGAAACAGGCTTCTTCAAGTCGCTGCGCCAATGCCGGCAATGTCGCCGGGCTGCCGTTGAGCCACGTGGCCACTGGTGGTGTCGCCAGGCGCAGCGTCTGCACCTCGATGCCGGCATCGACCAGCGTGTGCCGAAGCTCGCTCAACGCCTGCGCCACGCCGCGCACCCTCTCCAACTGCACAGGATCCTCAGGGCTCAAGAAAGCGGTCAGGGTGCGGATGCGGAGGGGCATGGCGATACCTTTTCGTTCAGGGATGTGGACCGCAGATTGATCAACCCAAGAGTCGAAGAGTCACGCGACCTTCGTCAATCGTCGTTCGCCTGAACTGCAGGCGCGGGATCAGCGGTCCGCGGTCTGCCGTCTGCGGTCGCGACAGCCTCACGGTCTCGGCGGCCAGATGTCCTCGACGCGGCCTTCATCGACGGCATGCCGCAGCACGAACTCGTTATCGAACAGCCACCAGACGACGCGATCGCGCCAGCCTGCCAGACGCGGCACGAGCGGGTCGCCACCCGGTGGCGTGATCTCGACGCTTTGCAGCGGCGTCGAAACCCCCGTCGCCCAATCGAGCTGTTCCACCTGCAGAGTCAGCTTGCGCCCCGCCCCGGCGCTGACGGTGAACACCATCGGTCCGGCCGTGTCGTTGCGCCAGGCCCAGACGGCTTCGCCTTCCTGCAGGACACCGCTGCGCGCATAGGTCGACTCGAACGGCAGGCGCGCGCCGAACTCGTAGCGCCAGGTCACGGCGCCGGTGGCCGCATTCAGGCTCAGGAGCGCTTCAGATGAAGACGCCCTGGCGCCGGTCTCGCGCGCGATCACCTGACCTTCGCGCGTCAGCAGCGGCAGCAGCAGGCGATCGGGCGTCGGCGCGAGGCGAGTCAACTGCCCGGTCTCGGCGTCAAGGCGCAGGAGGCCGCCGCTCGTCGTGCTCGGCAGGAACAGCGCGCCAGCGCCGACCTGGCCGCGGTACGTGAAACCGTCGCCGGCTTCATCATCGATCGTGGTCGACCAGTTCGGCGTTAGGGTCGCGACATCGTAGCTCTGAACGCACAGGGCCTTGCGCCCAAGGAAGACGTAGAACACGTCATTCGAGAGACGTGTGAACTGCGTCCGCTGCTGAACGCCAACCGTCGCGCCGCTCTCCTGACACTGCGGTGAGAAATCGCGCGCCTCGCCCGTGGCGGGGTCGATCATGCGCGCCACGCCGACGCCGGCCTGAGGTTCGTCGTACACGGCGATGATCGGGCCGAGGTCGAAGAAACCCAGCGGCGTCTTCTGCAGCGTCAGGCTCCACCGCGGGATCCCCGTCGCCGCATCGACACCGGTCATGACGTTGTCGGTCGTGACGATCACGGCAAGGTCGCCGGCCAACTGCAAACAGGCGCGCAGGGCGCAGGTCGCCAGGCCGGCGTTCATCGGAAGCGTCCAGGCCTCAGAGCCATCGGCTCGAGCGAAGGCACGCAGCACGGTGTCGTCCATGACGATGCTGTGAGTGGGCGTGTTCAATAGCGGCGAGTCACCGCCCGCGCGGGTGAGGTCGCCGGCGGCCCAGCGTAGTTGCGCGCTGGCGGCATCGAGGGCCAGCAGCCGAAGATGACGTGTGCGCTGATCGTTCGACGTCGCCCGCGCCACCATCATCATGTCCACACCGGGTTCAACGCCCGCGACAAGTGTGAGGCGCGAGACCGAGTCATAGCGCTCCCGGTCGATGGCCTGCAGCACGGCCGTGACCGTCGCGTTGACCGCTGAGGTGTCGAGCGTCGGCGCGGGCGCTGTGGCAGCCGGGGTGTTGGCGATGACCGTTGGGGTCGGCGCAGGCCGCGGCGTGAAGAGCGTCGCCAGCAGCACGCCCAGGCCGATCAGCAGCGCGACTGCAATGAGGGCCACAGCGACCTGCGCCCCGGGCGAGCTTCGTCGCCAGAGCTGCGCGACGGGTTGCGCGGCCGCCGGCAACGGAATGGGCGCTTCGGCCACCGGCGCCATCGCCGTGGGAGCCAGGGTCGCGAGCGCCGTGGCGGGCGGCAGCATCGCGGTGGCGCCGGGCGCGGCGTAAGGTGTTGGCGGCGTGATCGGCGCGACGAGCCACTCGGGCAACGGCGATCCGGTCGCGACGGCGTCAACGGCCAGGCGCAGGTGAGCGGCTGTGGGGAGGCGCTCGTTCGGATCCTTGGCCATGGCGCACAGGATGACGGTGTCGCAGCCCACAGGCAGATCCGGCCGCACGGCGCTGAGGCGCGGCGCCGGATCGGTCACGTGGCGCAGGGCCATGCCGATCGGCGTGGCCGCTTCATACGGCAATCGACCGCTCAGCATCTGATAGACCATGGCGCCCAGCGCGTACACGTCTGAACGCCCGTCGATGTAGCGCTCGCCGCGGGCCTGCTCGGGGCTCATGTACGCGGGCGTGCCGAAGACGCCCGTCGCGGTCAGCGAGGGCGCATCGTCTGCCAGGCGTGCGATGCCGAAGTCGGCGATGTAGGGCTCGTTGTCGGAGTCGAAGAGGATGTTGCCGGGCTTGAGGTCGCGGTGCACCACGCCCGAGGCGTGCGCGCGGTCGAGGGCCGGCGCGAGGCGGGTCAGGATGCGCGAGACCTCGGTCAGCGAGAGCGGCCCGGCCGCGAGTCGATCGGCCAGCGAGCCGCCCGTCATCAGCCGCATCACGATGAAGGGCTGCCCATCGCTCTCGCCGACGTCATGCACGGGCACAATGGCGACGTGCTCGAGCGCCGCGATGGTCTGTGCCTCGCGCTCGAAGCGCGCACGGAAGGTCGGGTCGTGGAGAAGCTCACGCGGCAGCACCTTGATGGCGACGTCGCGCTTGAAGGCCGGGTCGAAGGCGCGATAGACCGTGGCCATCCCGCCCCGCCCGATCTCCCCCCGGATTTCGTAGCGCCCGAAGTGTCCCGCCTCCACGACTGACATTGTAGCCGCCGCTCTCGGCTGTCTGAGTAGGTATTTATGTGTAAAGAAGACCGCCGACCGCACTACGGGCGCCTACGGCGTTGGCCGGGTGACAGAGGTGGAACGATGAGGCACGAAC
>CAYZRP010000078.1:22993-32212 GCA_964480865.1 uncultured Anaerolineales bacterium
TACGGGCGCCTACGGCGTTGGCCGGGTGACAGAGGTGGAACGATGAGGCACGAACGACGCAGGTTGAGAGGCCATTCAACGGTCATCGTTCGTCGCACGAAGGCGGGGTCAACGGCGCTCTGTGCCCGGCGGGCCGGGGAGGCGCACACTTCTTCGCCCAAGCCATTCAACACGCCCATCCACTGCGACGCGTGTCGCTCATCCGCGCGTCGCGTGTCATCCGCCCCCCCGCGTCGCGTGTCATCCAGAGCGCCTGACCGACTCGGCGGTCAGACACGCCGAATGAGCGCGAAGGATCCCCTGTCGGACTCGTTGGTCGTGGGAGGTGAATCTTCGAGCGCCGGTAAGTCTTCGGAGGAGATCCTTCGCGCTCAACAAGCGAGTCCGATGGCGCAGACCAGGGGCGCTCTGGATGACACGCTAAGCGCAGGGATGGGGCACTCTGGATGACACCCAACGCGACGACACGCAGCACGACAACTCACGGCACGACACGGCACGACGACCCACGGCACGACGGCTCACGGTGCGATGACCCACGGCACGACGGCTCACGGCACGACGGCTCACGGTGCGACGACCCACGGCACGACGACCCACGGCACGACGACCCACGGCACGACGGCTCACGGTGCGGCGGCTCACGGTGCGGCGGCACACTGCGAATGGCCTCTCAACCTTCGTCATTCGTCTTTCGTCTTTCGTCATTCGTCACTCTGCGGTCCGCTGACCGCGATCTCTACCGCCATTCCGGCTTATACAGCTGCACGATCTCGATCGGCAGGCTGCGCCAGCTTTGAAGGCCACTCGAGTCGAAGATCGTTTCGAGCACAAGGCCATGGCGCGTGGCGTCGGGGTCCTGATCGAAGACGAAGTTGCCGAGCGCGTAGGCGACCAGGCCACCATCGAGCGTTTCGATCGGTTGACTGACGTGCGGGTGGTTGCCGACGATCAGATCAGCGCCGGCATCGACCATGCGACGCGCCCAGCGGCGTTGATCGGCGGAGGGCGTATCGTCGTACTCGACGCCCCAGTGGACGAGCACAATGATGACGTCCGCCGTGTCGCGGGCCGTGGCGATGTCGCGCAGGACCTGTTGTAGATGGGCGTCGGAAAGCGGCGCCGTCCCGGCCGTGTCATCGCTCGCCCAGGCGAAGTCGCCGACTGCCGACACCGCCAGGAAGGCCAGGCGCAGGCCGTTTCGCTCGACGATCACGGCTCGACGGGCTTCGGCCAGGTTGTGGCCGGCGCCGACTGGCTCGATCCCGGCCGCACGCAGGGCGTCCAGGGTATCGATCAGGGTCAGCCCGTCGCAGACGAAGCCAAGGTGCCCGCAATCCTGAGCGTGGTTAGTCGCCAGCGTGACCACGTCGAAGCCTGCGTAGGTCAGGCCCTCGACGGTGCGCGTCGGCCCGACGAGGTTGTACTCGGTCTCGGTCGCGCACGGCGCCGGGGCTGTTCGATCCGACAGCGCGCCATCGAGACTGCCGATGGTGAGGTCGGCGGCCTGCAGCCCGTCGGCGACGTCGACATAGGGAACTGTGAAGTCGTCGGCCTCCAGAGCGGCCTGGGCCGGACACCGGCTGGGGTTGATGTCGCCCGTGAACAACAGACGCACGCTGGGCGTGGCAGCGGCTGAGTCACTCAGCATGGCCGGGGCAGTCTGAGCAGACGCCTCAATCGGTGCGGGCGCAGCAGGCAGTGTCGCAGTGAGGGGCGCGACTGTCGGCGGCGCGATCGGACTGTGCGTCGGCGCGGCCGAAGGCGTGGATGGCGTCGAGGGGGCGCATCCTTGAACGAACAGGCTGGCGATCAGAAACGCAGCACGCGCGTCGAATCGTGAACGGCGCTTCGGCATGATCCGACGACGAAACGTCTCAATTCACTGGTGTCAGAAATTCGCGCAGGGCTCGGGCGGCAGGACTCAACGAACGCGCCTTCAACCAGGTCAGGCCGAGCTGGCGACGCAGGTCCTGATCCGCGACCTTGAGCGGCTTGATGCCGTGCGTGTCGGTCAGGGCGAGCTCCGGGACGAGCGCCACACCCAGCCCGGCGCCGACGAACTCGAGCGCGCTTTGCATCGCCCCGCCGTCGAGCGCCACCTTGGGCTCGAAGCCCGCCACCGCGCAGGCCGACAGAGTCACCTCGCGCAGTTTATAGCCTTCCGGGAAAAGGATGAAGGGCTCGTTGCCCAGATCGACCAGCCGCACTGACTGGCGTCGTCCGAGGAAGGGGTGTTGGGCACTGACGGCCAGCACATAGCGTTCTTCGAGGAAGGCCACGCTCTCGACCGTTGTCGGAAGGACGTCTGTGGCGACGATGGCCAGATCGAGCTTGCCCTCTTCGATCTGGCGCAGGAGCGTCTCGGTGCCGGCCTCGCGCAGCATGACCTCGAGACCCGGATGATGCTGCTTGAATTGAGTCAGCCGGGCGGGCAACACATGGGTGCTGACCGTGGGCGGTGCGCCCAGGCTGGCTCGGCCGCGCTTGAGCTCGCCTTGCTCGCGCACCTCGTTCTCGGCGATCTCGACAAGGCTGAGGATCTGGCGGGCATAGGGGAGCAGGACCCGGCCGGCCTCGGTGAGGCTGACGCGCTTCCCAATTCGATCGAAGACGAGCACGCCCAGTTCATCTTCGAGGGCCCGGATCTGTTGACTGACGGCGGGTTGAGCAATGTCGAGCTCGTCTGCAGCTCTTGAGAAGCTCAACACTTCTGACACAGCGACGAACGCTCTCAAATGACGCAGGTGCATACCGACTCCTTTTGACCAAGAGTTATGACAACCTACGTTATTAAGATATTTTTGATACTTATGGTGTAATATAGCGCCAGACTCAAATATCGGCCTGAAAACAGGCCTCGAAGACAGATAACACAGAGCCGCGCCGTTGTCCGACCCGTATGAGGAAATTATAACTCAGGCTTTGGCTTTCAATTAAGTCAGCGCTTTCTGATAGATAAACGGAGGTAAGTCGGTTTCAATTATCGATAAGGGCGGGCGATATAGGCCCCTTCGAAGGAGACACACATGGTCCTATCTAGCAACCCGCTGACCAACATCCTGGGTGGTCGGCCACCATTGCCACTGCTCACGCATGAGCAGGAAATTCGTTTTGCGCGCAAAATCTCAGCTGGAAAGCTCGCTCAAAAGAAACTTGCGCGCAAGGGATTGACCCAGGTCGAAAAGCGCGCGCTCCAACTCAAGCTTACCGATGCTGAGATGGCTCGTGAAGCCCTCGTTCTTCACAATCTTCCACTCGTCATGAGCGTCGCCGGACGGTTCCGGCACTCCGACCTGGACTATGATGATCTGATCCAGGAAGGCGTTACCGGATTGATCAAGGCTGCCGAGCGTTACGACCCGAAGCGTGGCACACGTTTCGGAACGCTCGCGGTGTGGTGGATCCGTCAGGCCATCGGCCGCGCAATCGCCAACACCGGTCGCACCGTCCGTCTGCCTGTCAACCGCGGGTGGAAGGTCGGCCAGCTGCGCCGTATCTCGGCCGAGCTCGCTCAACAGATGGGCGACGAGCCGCCGCTGGCTGAAGTCGCTCGCCGCGCCGGCGTGACCGTTCAGGCCGCGACCGAGCTTCTGCGCGACGGCCAGCCGACGATCTCGCTCGACGCCCCGCCGGATGATCCCGACGAGCGTAGCGTGATCGAGCGTGTCTCGGACGTGACGGCGGAGGACCCGGAAGCGGTCGTCATCAATGAAGGCCTGCAGCGCATCCTCGAAGAGGCCCTGGGCCGGCTCGAGCAACGCGAGGCCGAGATCCTGCGTCTGCGCTTCGGCCTGGGCGGCGGCGAGACCAAGCCGCTGCGCATGATCGCCCACGAGTGGCGCATGAGCCCCGAGGGCGTGCGCCAGATCAGTCAGCGCGCGATGAACCATCTGCGCTCGATGACCCAGGTGCGTGATCTCGAGGCGTATTTGCACGATTGATGGCGCGAGTCTGAGAGCAGACGAACGACGACGGACGAATGACGAAGGTTGTCTTACAACCTTCGTCATTCGTCCGTCGTCGTTCGTCTGCAGTATGATCGGCCTGTATGGCCACTCGCACATATCTTCCCCTGATCGAGCGTTTTCCCCTGAACGGCGAAACCATGCTGTCGTGCGGCGCGGCGCCAACGCCCTACCTGATCTACGACGGTTACGGCGTGTTCGTGGGCGGATCGGCAGATGCAGGCGTGGTGCGCAGGTTGCTGGCCAATGAGGCGGTCACACCGTTGTGCGATACGAACGGCCGTGCCCTGATGGGCGTGTGGGCTATCGACTTCACGGAAGCCAGCCTGGGCCCGCATCATGAAGTACAGGTGTCCTTCCTGGTTACGCGCCAGGCGGCCGCACCCGTGAAGGCCGGGCGCCTGGCTGCGGCGGAAGCCATGGTCAGGCCGGAGATCCGCCTGTTCTGTCACGGCCTCTGGAACAGCACCCCGCTCGTTGTGGCCTACAACAGCGAACATCTCGGCCTGCCCGCAAGACTGGCGGATCGACCCGTGACACGCTCGAACGGGCGCCTGCGGGTGAACGTGCCGGCTGAGGGCGGTGGCTCGATCGTCAACGGCGATGTGGGCATCGGCCGGGCGTCGCTGCGCGCCACCTTCGAGTTCATGCAGCGCCTGGGCTTCGCGCGCGCCCAGCGGGTGGCGAACCAGCCCTGGGTCGAGATGAAGGTCGTCAACCCGATCGGCCGCCGCCCCCACAACGACGCCGCGCAAGCCGCCACGCATAACGCCGTCAACGCCCTGCGGCTTTTCGACCCTGGCACCGACTCGCTGACCCTCTCCGGCCCCGACTACGCCGGGCTCGACTTCCAACCGGCGTACAGTCAAGTCATGGACGGGATCACGTTCATCTATCTGGACCCGGTCGAGGAACGCGAACCAGCGCATTGAGAAACCGTCGCGGGGTCGATACCTGAATTGCGAATACAATCCAGCGGCATATGGCGCGACATCATCAAGATCACGAGTTTGCGGTCATCGGCCTCGGACGATTCGGCGGGAGCCTCGCGCTGGAATTGACCATATTAGGATTCTCCGTTCTGGGCATCGACCATGACCCAGAAGTCGTCCAGGGTATTTCAGAGGACATCGCGCGCGCCGTCAGCCTCGACGCCACCGACGAAGACGCCTTGCAGGCCGTTGACATCACGGCGTTCGACACAGTCGTGGTCGCGATCGGCACCGATTTCGAAGCCAACCTGCTGGTCGCCTCGGCGCTCAAGGCCTTGGGCGTGCGGCGCGTGATCGCCAAAGCCGTGACCCAGCGCCAGCGCGCCATCCTTGAACGAATCGGCGTGGATCAGGTGGTGCTCCCCGAGATCGAGGCCGGCCGACGGCTGGCGCACTCGCTGGCCGAGCCGCATGTGCTCCAACGCTTCGACTTCGGAGAAGAACATCACGTCCTCGAGCTGCGTCTGCCCGACACCCTGGCCGGCCGCTCGTTGCGCCACACCGATCTGACCGAGCGCTATGGGCTGACCGTGCTGGCCGTCAAACGCGATCGATCGCTGCAGGTCGCGCCGCCCGCGGATTTTGTTTTCACCGCGACAGACCTGCTGGTTGCCCTCGGGACGCGCGAGCAGGTCGATCGCTTCTTCTCCTCCTTCTGAACCGCCGATGGCCGCGCTCACCACGCTTCCCCCACCCTTGCGCGTGGTCCTTGGCCTGATCGTGCTCTTGGGCGCGGGCACCGGAGCGCTGCTGTTGCCCGGCATGTCCACTGGCGGCTTGAGCTGGAACCAGGCGCTGTTCATGGCAGCCTCGGCCCTCAGCGTCACAGGGCTGACGGTGGTCACGCCCGGCCAGGACCTGACCCTCGCCGGGCAACTCGTATTGCTGGTCCTGACCCAACTGGGCGGCGTCGGCTTCATGGTGGGAGCCGTCGCGGCCTTTGAAGTGCTCGGCCGACGCATCTCCCTGCGCAACCGGTTGGCCCTGACGGATTCGCTCGGACTGCTCTCGCCGGCCAACATCCTCAAGCTGACCCGCCGCGTTCTGGCCGGCGTCCTGCTTATCGAAGGGCTGGGCGCAGCCGTGCTGTTTCTCAACTGGCGCGACCAGTTGGGCGACGCCCGCGCCCTGTACTTCGCGGTCTTTCACGCAGTCTCCGCCTTCTGCAACGCCGGGTTCGACCTGTTCACGGGTCTGCCTGACTATCCGACGGGCATCCCGATCGATGCCGTCACCGTCGTCAC
Source organism: uncultured Anaerolineales bacterium (assembly GCA_964480865.1). Classification (GTDB taxonomy): domain Bacteria; phylum Chloroflexota; class Anaerolineae; order Anaerolineales; family UBA6663; genus UBA6663. Next base: position 29,198 of record CAYZRP010000078.1, read on the forward strand.
GCTGGGCGCCTTGATCTTCCTGGGTGGGCTCGGCATACCGGTTTTCGTCGACCTGTTGGGCCGGCGCGAGCGCGGCACGTTCACCCTGAACACGCGCCTGACGCTCTGGGCAGTGGCGCTGCTGAACATCGTCGGCACGTTGGGCTTCTTCGCAGAGGAATGGGCTGGCGGCGGCACCCTGCGGGGCGAGCCGTGGACGCGCGGCCTGTTGCTCTCCCTGTTTCAGACGATCACCACCCGCACCGGCGGCTTCTGGACCATGATCGACCCCGGCGCGCTGGCACCGGCCACTCAACTTCTGATGATTGCGTGGATGTTCATTGGCGGCGCGCCGGCTTCGATGGGCGGCGGCATCACGACAGGCACAGCCATCACGCTTGTCGTCGGTTTCTGGTCGTACGTTCGCGGCCGCCCCAGACCCGAGATCCTCGGGCGCTCGTTGCCGATGGAATCGTTTCGACGCGCCTCGGCGGTGTTGACTGTCTCCGTAAGCCTTGTGCTGCTGAGCACCTGGTTGATCCTGCTGACCCATGATGTTCCGGCCAATCTGGCCCTGTTCGAAGTGACCTCGGCCTTTGCCACGACCGGGCTGTCGTTGGGCCTGACCGGGCAATTGAACCTGTTCGGGCAACTGCTGCTGGTGCTCGTGATGCTGTGGGGTCGACTCGGCGCGCTCACGATCATCCTCGCCCTGGCCCGGCCGGCTCGGCCCGCGCTGGTGAGCTACCCCGAGGAGCAGGTCCTGATCGGCTGACGTTCGCTTACGACATCGGGAGACATCGGGACACTCCCGATATCTATATCCCTCCAACATCACGCTAACAAAGCTCTGATGACCGTTCCCTAGAATCGACGGTATTGCTTCGCCTGCGGGCGGAGATCCTTTTCCGCGATAACGCGCCAATGCGCACCTGGGAGGGTATTCACATGAGCAAAATCGTCGGTATCGACCTGGGGACGACGAACTCGGTCGTGGCCGTGATGGAAGGCGGTAGCCCGACCGTGATCAGCACGGCGGAAGGCTCGCGCCTGGCCCCGTCCGTAGTCGCGTTCACCAAGAACAACGAGCGCCTCGTCGGCCAGACCGCGAAGCGCCAGGCCGTCATCAACTCCGAAAACACGATCTTCTCGATCAAGCGCTTCATCGGCCGGCGCTTCGACGAGACCGGGCCCGAGCGCAAGCTCGTGCCGTACGCGATCGTCGAAGGTCCGCGCGGCGAAGCGCAGGTCAAGCTGACGGTCAACAACAAGACCTACACCGCGCAGGAGATCTCGGCCATGGTGCTGGCCAAGCTCAAGGCCGACGCCGAGGCGTATCTGGGCGAGCAGGTGACCGAGGCCGTCATCACGGTGCCCGCGTACTTCAACGACGCGCAGCGCCAGGCGACCAAGGACGCCGGCCGCATCGCCGGGCTCGAGGTCAAGCGCATCATCAACGAGCCGACCGCGGCCGCGCTGGCTTACGGCCTCGACAAGAAAGCCAACGAGACGATCCTGGTCTTCGACCTGGGCGGCGGCACCTTCGACGTCTCGCTGCTCGAAGTCGGCGAGGGCGTGGTCGAGGTCAAGGCCACTAACGGCGACACGCACCTCGGCGGCGACAACTGGGATGAGCGCGTCCTGAACTGGGCCGCCGACGAATTCAGGAAGGAGCAGGGCATCGACCTGCGCTCTGACCGTCAGGCCCTGCAGCGCCTGCGCGAGGCGGCCGAGAAGGCCAAGATCGAGCTGTCGACGCTGAGTGAGACCGAGATCAACCTGCCGTTCATCACGGCCGACGCCAGCGGGCCCAAGCACCTGAACCTGAAGCTGACCCGCGCCAAATTCGAGCAACTGACGGCGGACCTCGTCGCCCAGCTGCGCGGCCCGTTCGAGGCGGTGCTCAAGGACGGCGCGCTGGCCGCGAGCAAGATCGACGAGGTCGTCCTGGTGGGCGGCTCGACGCGCATGCCGATGGTGCAGGAACTGGTCCGCTCTCTGACCAACGGCAAGGAGCCAAACAAGAGCGTCAATCCCGACGAGGTCGTGGCGGTGGGCGCCGCGATCCAGGGCGGCGTGCTGGCCGGCGACGTCAAGGACGTGCTGCTGCTCGACGTGACCCCGCTGTCGCTGGGGCTCGAGACGCTTGGCGGCGTGATGACGCCCCTGATCGAGCGCAACACCACGATCCCGGCGCGCAAGAGCCAGGTGTTCTCGACCGCTGAAGACAATCAGACGGCCGTGGACATCCACATCCTGCAGGGCGAGCGTCCGATGGCCAACGACAACATGACGCTCGGGCACTTCCGGCTCGACGGCATCCCGACCGCGCCACGCGGCGTGCCGCAGGTCGAGGTCACGTTCGACATCGATGCCAACGGCATCCTGAACGTGAGCGCCAGGGACAAGGCGACCGGCAAGGAGCAGACCGTCAAGATCACGGCGTCGACGAACCTGAACAAGGCCGATGTCGAGCGCATGGTCAACGAGGCGCGCCAGAACGAGGCTGCCGACCGCAAGGTGCGCGAGCTGATCGAGGCCCGCAACCAGGGCGAGAGCCTGGCCTACTCGGCCGAGAAATCGCTGAAGGATCTGGGCGACAAGGTGCCCGCCAACGACAGAGCCGCGATCGAGAAGTCGGTCGCTGACCTGCGCGAGGCGCTGAAGGGCGAGGACGTGAGCCGGATCAAGACGCTGACCGAGCAGGTCCAGCAGGCCACGTACGCGCTCAGCCAGCAGCTCTACCAGAGTGGGCAGCAGAACGCGGCCAACGGCGGCAGCGCCGGCCCGAACAATGGCCGCACTGACGAAGGCGACGTCGTCGAAGGCGAGTTCCACTCGGCGTAAGGGTGGCCCTTGTGGCCACCCGGCCCTCTGTGGCCACCCGGCCCTTGTGGCCACCCGGCCCCTTGTGGCCACCCGGCCCCTTGTGGCCACCCGGCCCTTGTGGCCACCCGGCCCCTTGTGGCCACCCGGCCCCTTGTGGCCACCCGGCCCCTGTGGCCACCCGGCCCCTGTGGCCACCCGGCCCCTGTG
>CAYZRP010000079.1:0-20297 GCA_964480865.1 uncultured Anaerolineales bacterium
ACGCGGGTGTCGCCAAGTGGTAAGGCGTCAGCCTTCCAAGCTGATATTCGTGGGTTCGAATCCCATCACCCGCTCTACACATTGCTGATTGATGATTTCTGATTGTTGATTGCGGCTGAAAAACCAATCAACAATCAGAAATCATCAATCAGCAATAGCTTTAAGGCGTGGGCGTATCCACCGGCGCGTTCGGGTCCGGGGTCGGGGTGGCGACGAGATCGGCGGGAATGCCGACGGATGCTTCCCAGGGGTAGCGGGCGTAGTTGAGGCCGAAGTAGGCTTCGATGATGCGCCGTGCGATCGGGGCGGCGAAGTCGGAGCCCTGGCCCTGGTTCTGCACGACGACTGCGAAGGCGATGTCGGGCCGGTCGCTGCGGCCCGCGTAGGTGAAGCCCGTGAACCAGGCATCCGGCTCCTGGATGCCGCTCACGCCGGGGTCTTCGGCCGTGCCGGTCTTGCCCGCAACAGGGATCGAGAAACTGCGAAAGCGATCGCGCGCCGTCCCGATCGGCTCCTTGGTGACGTTCTTCATGCCGGCCTGGATCGCGGCAAGTTGTTCGGCGGTGAGTGGCAACGTGCCGACCTGGATCGGCTCGAAGCTGAAGGTCGGCAGGCCATCGTCACCGGCCACACTGAGCACGAGCTGCGGCTGATAGAGCGTGCCACCGTTCGCCACGGCCGCGGTCATCCGCGCGATCTGCAGCGGCGTGACGAGCACGTCACCCTGACCGATCGACATGTTGACGTCGTCGAACGCCGTCCAGGCTTCGCCGCGTGTGCGCTGCTTCCACTCGGGGTCCGGGATCTGGCCAGGTGTCTCATCGATCTGACCGATGCCTGTGAGCGCGCCAAGGCCGAAGGCACGGGCGGTCTTGCCCAGCCACTCGGGGTCCTTGTTGTGGACGTTGAGACCGACGTGCCAAAACCACGGGTTGCATGAGCCCGACAGCCCCTGCACCAGCGTGATCTCGCCATGCCCGCCTTCGAGCCAATCGGGGCGTTCGAAGTTGTCCATCTCCGTCCACGTGCCCGTGCAATCGTAGACGCTGTCCGGCGTGAACAGGCCCGAGGTCAGGCCGGCCGCCATGGTCACGATCTTGAAGATCGAGCCCGCCGGGTACGAGGCCTGCGCGGCGTGATTGATCGCCGGCCGACGTTCGTCGCTGAGGATCGCGCCGGCCGAGTCGGCGTTGCGGTTGCCGGGGTCGAACAGGTTGGGGCTGAACGTCGGCGCCGACGCCATTGCCAGCACCTGGCCATTGCTCAAATCGATCACGACCGCCGCCGCCGGGAAATCGCCGAGCGCAAATTGCACGGCCTGCTGCAGATCGAAATCCACGGTTGAGGTGACGGTCTGCGAGGCCTGGACATCCGTCTGCGCGACCATGCGCAGGAACTGGTTGTTAGCGTCGCGCAATTGCAGTTGCCCGCCGGATTTGCCAGCCAGGTACTTTTCGCCCCAGGCCTCGAGCCCGGCCGAACCGATGCGTTCGGTGCCGAAGTAGCCCTGCTCGCGATAAGCCTGCACGTCTTCGGCCTGGATGTAGGTGGTGTAGCCCGTCACATGCGCGGCGGCACCATCTCCATAATAGAAGCGACCATCATAGGGGAAGAGGTAGACACCCGGGACGTTGAAGAGGTAGCCGTAGCGGCTGTCGACGACGCTGGCCGGTGCTTCACCGATCGATAGGTACTGTTCAGACACGGCGTTCGCCAGGCGCACGTTGAGGACGTCGACGGGGATGCCGAACAATCGCGCCACGCCGCCGACGCCGGGGCTGTCCTCTTCGAGTTCGCCGGGCACGAAGCCGACGGCGTAGGCTGAGATGTTCTCAACCATGGGCGTCCCGGTGCGATCGAGGATTGGGCCGCGGTCGGGAGTCAGCACGACCATCAAGAGTTGCTGGCCGTTGACCAGATCCGGCCAGACCACCGCCGGGCTGTAGACGATGTGCCAGGCGCCGGAGTCCTGCCGCAGCGGGATGCTGACGGTCGTGTTCAACTCGCCGACGAGGGCGGTGGTGTACTTGAGATCGACGGTGGCCGTAGCTGTAGCTCCATCCACAGTCATGGCGCTGACGTGGGTCCCGATGGTTGTCGCCGTCAGGGTGTCGCCCAGCAGCTTGCCGAGCGCCTGCTGAAAGGCTTCGGGTGACTCGCCGAGGCTGTCGGGCGTGACAAGTTGAGCGAGCCGAGGGAAGTCTTGAGCCGAGTAGGCTTCGAGATACGCCGCCAATGCCAGATCGGGCGTCGAGAGTTCGGCGGGTGTTGGGGTGGCCGGCGGCACCGTCGGCGTCGAGATCACGGGCGCGGGCAGGGTTTCGGCCGGAGCCGTCCCGGTTGCCGGGCCTGAGCAGGCCGTCGTGAGGGTGGCGACTGTCAGGCCGAAACGGGCGAATCGCCGAAAAGAAGATGAAAAAAACATCCTGGCTCGCTGAGCCGCCGGGAGAGCGGCGACGAAAAAAGATCATACCACGCGGCCTCCGGCCAACCCTCGCGCCGGGAGTCCGACAGGGGCAAGCGCCTCTCATACCCACCCGACGGTTGGCTATGGATGCCGCGGATGTCACGGCCCCGTGGAAGCGCAGGGCCTATTGGAGGTCGCGCTGCGCCAGACACAGCCATTCCCGCCATCCGTGACCGATGCCGCCGGGAATCGAGCTCGCGCATGGGACCTCGACAGGTCACGCCACCCTGTCTGCCGCAGCCACCAGGCGGCAACCGACTTCTCGCTCGCGCCAACGATCGCCGGACTCTCGCCATGGTACATTCAGGGCGCGTGGGAATCTGGATGGGCCGCACGGCTCCTGCTTTCCTGAGGAAAGCCAGGCGCGTTCGTTGCCGTATGGCAACGGTTCCGATCCGGGAAATGACCATGCTACAATGCGGCCCATACTGGTCTCTAACCTCTGAGTTGGAGCGGGTTGGACCACGTTGAAAGTCAGCCACCGACGCTCTGATTCGCGGCCTGCCACGTCATGCATCACATCCTGGTTGTTGAAGACAATTACGACATCCTCGCGGTGATGCGCGACCTCCTCGAAGGTGATGGCTACCGCGTGACCCTGGCGAACAATGGCCAGGAAGGCCTCTCAGCGTTCGCGCAGGAAGTGCCCGATCTCATCATCTCGGATCTGATGATGCCGCGTCTCGACGGCTTCGGCCTGCTCGAGGGCGTGCGCGCGCAGGCGCACGGCGCCGCTGTGCCCTTCTTGTTTCTCAGCGCGCGGACCGATGCGGCCATGACCACCCGGGCGCGCAGCCTTGGCGCCGACGATTACCTCTTCAAGCCCTTCGCGCCCGAAGATCTGCTCATCGCGGTTCGGGCGAAGCTGGACCGGCGACGTACGCTGCAGTTGTTCGACACTCGCTCCGCGCACCTCCAGACTGTGACGATGCTGGCCAACACGATCGAGGCCCGCGAAAGCTACACGCGCGGCCACGTCGATCGGGTGCAGAAGTACGCGTTGGCCCTGGCGACCGCCCTGGGCTGGAGCGCTGAGGCGTTGGCCATCTGTGAGTTCGGCGCCATCCTGCACGACATCGGCAAGGTCCAGGTGCCGCGTCGCATCCTCAACAAACGTCGCGCACTGACCCACAGCGAGTGGATCCTGCTGCGACGACACCCTGAGCTCGGCGCGCGCATGCTGCAGGGCATCGACCACCTCCACGACGCGATCCCGTATGTGCTCTGCCACCACGAGCGATGGGACGGGCGCGGCTATCCCGCGCGCCTGATCGGACGCACGGTGCCACGCGAGGGGCGGCTGCTTGCCATCGTCGATTCGTTCGATGCGATGACAAGCGACCGGCCCTATCGGCGTTCGCTCGGGCTCGAGCGCGCCCTGGCCGAGATCCAGCGCATGGCGAACTCGCAGTTCGACCCGGCCATGGTCGAAGCCTTCATGGGCCTCGACTTCTCCACTCTCGGCGTCTCCTGAGGCTTCCGCGCTTCTTTCCTGCTCGATGAGCGTTGGATTAGCGCGCGCGCACGAGCCATAACTTTCGTGCTCGCCGAACGACACGTTATCACCATGTCGTTCGGATCACCACCCATTGGGCTTCACTCAAAAGCGAGGGCCCACTCCGGTTTGTTGCGTCGGCTCTGGCGCGGGGTGCAGGCAGCACGGGAGTTTGCTGCCACCCAGCGTGCCTGGTTGCGCACAGCGCTGGCGTTTGTCTTCGCTCTGGGCCTGTATGGATTGACTGCTGCCCCGACGATCTACAACCTGGATAGCGCCGAATTGACGACGGCTGCTGCGACCGGTGGTCTGATGCGCGCGACCGGATATCCGCTGTATCTACTGGTTGGGCGTCTTTGGGTCTTCCTTCCGCTTGGTGACGTCGGCTATCGATTTAACCTGCTTTCGGCGGTGGCAGGCGCGCTTACGATAGCGCTTGCTGATCGTATCCTGCAACGTCTTAAGGTCGGCGGTTGGGCCGCGTTTGGCGCGCTCGGCCTGCTGGCTACCGGCCAGTATTTCTGGGCGCTGTCGCTTATCGCCGAGGTGTACACACCGCAGACCGCGCTTCTGGCCGGCCTCGTGCTCGCCCTGTTGCGCTGGCGCCAGCGTCCGACCCTGTTGCGAACGTCTGTGGTCGGTCTGCTCGTCGGGCTCGGCTTCAGCCACCACGCTTCGACCGTGCTCCTGCTACCGGGCGTCGTTGCCGGTTTCCTGCTCCAGGCAGGCACGCCCGCGCTCAAACCACGCACGTGGCTGGCTGCCGGCTTGGGCCTGGCGCTTGGGTTGGCGCCCTACCTGGATCTTGTCTTGCGTTACACACAAGCGCCGACCTTCAACTACGCCGGGCAATATGACTCGGCCGGTATCTTCCACGCCGTGGATCTGACCACTGTCGAAGGATTGGTGTGGCTCGTCACGGGGCGGTCGTTCGCCGGGCAGATGCTCGGTTACGACTTCGCCGGGCTTTGGCATGAGACGGTCGATTACCTCGTGCAACTCGGGCGTTCATTTTTGGGGATCGGCCTCGGCCCGGCTGTGCTCGGCTGGTGGGTCCTATGGCGCCGTGATCGCACGTTGGCGGCGATCCTGTCCTCCATGTTCCTCCTCAGCGCCGGGTTCTTCATCGGCTATCGCGTCCTCGACAAGATCACGATGTTCCTGCCGACCTACGTGATCTGGGCGATCTGGCTAGGCCTTGGTTTGCAGTGGATCCTCTCAGTTGAGTGGGCCGCGACCTGGACCCCTTGCATGCTGCGCGCCACGTACATGTTGATCGTGGCGGCGTCGGTCGTCTGGAACTTGAGCCTCGCCGACCAGTCGCATGACCGGACCACGCGTGAGCGCGGCGAAGCGATCCTCGAACACGCCGAGCCCGATGCCCTCGTGTTCGGTTGGTGGGATACGGCGCCGGTGGTCAGCTACCTGCAACTCGTTGAGGGGCACCGACCCGACGTCCGTGTTGTCAATCGTTTCCTGGTTCCCTATGACTCTCTATTGATCTGGATCGAGCGTGAAGCGTCGGTGCGACCCGTCTACATCGACACAGCGCCACCCGAATTGCTCGACACCCTTTACGCCGAGGCGTCTGGGCCGCTTGTTCGATTGCGTCCCCGCGCTTTGCCTTAACCGCTCGCCTTTGCACCGATACAAGGAGAACGCTATGCCACAATCACCCAAGAGATGGACTGCCCTGGCCGTATTGTTGTCCGGGCTGCTGCTCGTCCCGGTATTTGGTCTGCCCACGCGCGCTTTCGCGTGGCAGTTGTTCGCCAACGCCTATCAACCGGCGCTGACGATCAACTTCGACACCGGCGCGCCGGGCAGTTTCTTCAACCTGCGCGGAAGCGGCTTGCCCGCTAACGCACCGGGCACCGTCATCGTGAACGGCCAGAACGTCGGCTCGGTCACGACCGACGCTCTCGGAAACGTTGACTTCACCCTTCGTGCCCTGTCGACTTCGGCCGGGTACTACCAGGTTGTTCTGAGCGTCAATCCCACGGTGACGCAGATCTACCGCATTTCCAGCAGCGCGCCGCAACATGCTCAAAGTGGCGGCGCACCCGTGTTCAACGTCGGGGTGGCTGTGACGCCCAACCCGGTTCTGCATCTGACGTTGATCGGTCGCTAGATGGAGCGACGCCTCGGCGTTCGGCCGACTGCAAGGGCAGTCGGCCGATTTCGGTTTCTCGCTGCGAAGTTCTCGGAGAGATGAGCATGCGCGCGCGTTTGGATCGGCGGTTCTGGGTTCCCCTGATCGCTTTTGCTGTGACACGCCTGGGCATCGCACTGGTCGGCTACGTGGCTGAACCGCTCATGGCCGACTACACGGTGCCGCCGCCCTATCACATCCGGCCTGATCACATCCTCCTCGACATCTTTGGCAGTCGGTGGGACACGGGCTTCTATTTGAGCATCGCCACGGAGGGCTATCACAACGAGGGCGTGCCCTTTCCATCGACGGCGTTCTTTCCACTGCTGCCCGTGCTGATCGCTGCTCTCACGTGGCTCACACGCGACGCGCTCGTCAGCGGCCTGATCGTCGCGAACGGCGCGCTGCTTGGGGCGTCGTTGCTGCTCTACCGATGGGTCGATCAGACCTGGGGCCCCGACACGGCCGGACGTTCCGTCTGGTATCTCCTGCTGTTTCCGGCGTCGCTCTTCGGCTCGGCGATCTACAGTGAGTCGTTGTTTCTGTGCCTGGGGATCGGCGCGGTGTACGCCGCGAGCCGAGGGCGCTGGGGCCTGGCCGCCGGGCTGGCCTATGGCGCTGGCCTGACGCGCCTCCTCGGCATCCTGATCGCTGTGTTGCTGATTGCTGAAGCGTGGCGCACCTGGCGGGCAGCTGATTGGCCCGCTCGTTTGCGCGCAGCGTTGGCGGTTGGGGCGGCGCCGCTCGGATTACTGAGTTTCATGCTGTACCTCCAACTGGCCTTTGGTGACCCGCTGGCGTTTGTGCATGCGTCCGAAGCCTGGGGTCGGGTGGCGTCGTCACCGTTCGAGACGCTGGGTCACTTGCTGCAAACGCCGGCCCAGGGATGGGGCTCAGCTCTGGCGGCCGGACAGCTCCCGCTCGACAACTGGATCGATGCCCTCTCAGTGGCGGTCTTTCTTTTCTTCGGCCTGATCCTGCTCAAACAGCGCCAGTGGGGTTCGGGGCTCTATGTCGTCCTGGGCGCGCTCCTACCGCTCGGATCGGGCCTGTTGATGAGTCAGCGACGTTACATGTGGATCCTCTTCCCGGCGTTCGTGCTCCTGGCGCGGTGGGGTGAACGTTCGAATGTCGATCGAGCCATTCAGGTGCTGTTTGCACTTGGCCTTGGTTTGTGCATGGCTCTCTTCGCCAACTGGTACTGGGTCGGTTGACGGATTGGGATACTCCACAGGCCGACTGCCTGCTGTCCATCGTGGAAGGGGCGGTTTAAGGGTGACGTGGCCGTAATACAATTCCCACATGATCCCCTTGCAGGTGCGCGAACTGGGTCTGGTGCCTTACCTCGAGGCCTGGGAGTTGCAGAAGCGGCTCGCTGCCGAGCGCGCTGTCGACAGCATCCCCGATACGTTGTTGCTGCTCGAACATCCGCACACATACACTTTCGGACGCAGTGGTCAGCGTTCTAACTTGTTGTGGAATGAAGTCGAGTGCGCGGCCCGCGGGATCGAGTTGCACTGGGTCGATCGCGGCGGCGACATCACCTATCACGGGCCAGGTCAGATCGTCGGTTATCCGATCCTCAAGCTCGGGACGCCGGATGCGGCCAACGGCCGGTTGCCGCACACCGACTATGTTGGTTACATGCGCAGCCTTGAGGATATGTTGATCCGCGTGCTGCTGCGTTACGGCATCGTGGCCGGCCAGCTCAATGGAATCACGGGTGTCTTCGTGCAGCCCGACGTCGCTTCGCGCTGCCCGCACTGTCCGCCGTCGGCGAAGCTGTCGCCATCGAAGATCGCGCAGATTGGGGTCAAGGTGGATGCGCGTGGCGTGTCGCAGCACGGCTTCGCCCTCAACGCCGCCCCGGACATGGCCTACTTCGAAGGCATCATCGGCTGCGGCTTGCGCGACCATGCGCCCATCTCGATGGCCGATCTGTTGCCTGAGCCGCCGGATCTGGTGGGCGTGCGAAGCGCCGTCGTCGACGAATTCGCGCGCGTGATGGAACGCGTCGTCGCAACGTGATCGGGTGGCCGTTCGCGAATGTTTACGCACTTTTCACGCCCTTGAAAGTGGGTGGTCGTCGACAATAAGCCCGCCATGTATTTCACCTGGCTTTTATGGCTGCAAGCAATGGTCGGCGTCGCGACGCTGGGGCTGGCCCTTTATGTCTGGCGTCATCGTCAGGTGCCCGGTGGTGGGCCGATGGCGGCGGTGCTGGCGGTCAGTGGGCTCTGGTCGCTGGCGTACGCCACCCAACTGCTCAACAGCGATCTCGCGGCCAAGATCCTGGCATTCAAGGTGTACTTCACCATGGTGCCGCTGGTGCCTGTCACCTGGCTGCTGCTCGGCGTCGAGTTGCGACAGCGGGCGCGCTGGGCCACATTTTGGCGGGTCGCGGCGCTGTCGATCGTGCCGGCCATCACGATCGCGCTGACCCTTACTGTTGAAAGCCACGAGTGGTTGTTCCCGAATCTGCGTGTGACGGCGGCTCCGCCGCTCATACTCCTCGATAGCGACGTCGGGCCCTGGTTCTGGTTTCACACCGTTTACTCGTATGTGCTCATCCTGGTCGGCACGATCTTGATTGTGCCGCGCCTGTTGAACGAGCGCGGTCTTTATCGCTGGCAGTCGCTGTTGCTGACGCTTGCCCCATTGATCCCACTGGGCGTCAATTTCTTGTATCTGATGGGGTGGCCGCCCGAGCCGCGCATCGATTTGACGTCGTTGGGGTTCAGCGCCTCGGCTCTGTTGATCGCCTGGGCGATCTTCCGCTATCGACTGCTCGACCTGACTCCTATCGCGCATCGTATGGTGGTGGATGGGCTGGGCGATGAGGTGCTGGTCTTTAACGCCAACGACGAGTTGATTGAGCTCAATCCCGCGGCGCGCGGTCGCTTTCCACTGGCGGCGATGGGCGCTCCGGCTCAGGCCGTCTTGAGCGGCTGGCCGGAGCTGCAGCGGCTGATCACGTTGCATGACGCTCAGCAACTCGACCTTGAGTTCCGCGACCCAACCGGCGAGAGCGCCTGGCTCGATGCACAGGTGCATAACCTGCTTACTGAGCCCGGCCGCCGCGCAGGCTATCTGCTTGTGTTGCGAGACATCACGCCACGCAAGCGAGCCGAGGCCGCCATCGCCCTGGCGCGCGACCGCGCGGTAGAAGCCAGCGAACTCAAGAGCCAGATCCTGGCCAAAGTCAGCCACGAACTGCGCACGCCGATCGGGGCGTTGATGGGCTACGCGGAATTGATGCAGACGGGGGCCTATGGGCCGATCTCCGATCAGCAGAGGACGGCCGCCGAGCGCATGATCCAGAACAGCAAGGCCCTGGGCCGGCTCGTCGGTGAACTGCTCGACCAGGCACAGCTCGACAGTGGCAAGCTGCGGCTGGCCCCGCGGCCTTCGTCAATCGCAGCTCTTGTCGATTCGGTCCGCGATGCCATGCTTCCGCTGGCTCGGGCGAAGTCGCTGGGTTTGGCCTTCGATGTCGACGCAGATGTTCCGACCCATCTCGAGATCGATCCGGATCGCGTTCAGCAGGTGCTGATGAACCTGATCCACAACGCGATCAAATTCACCGATGCGGGTTCAGTGTCAGTGCGAATCGCACTCGATGGAGCAACTCGCTGGCGGGTGAGCGTCTCGGACACGGGCTGCGGCCTCTCGGCTGAAGCCCAAAACCGGATCTTCGACCCCTTCTGGCAGGCGGATAGCACGCTCACGCGCGTCCACGGCGGCTACGGCCTCGGCCTGACGATCGTGCGTCAGCTTGTCGACCTGATGGGCGGGCGCATCACGATCACGAGCGAGTTGGGCTCCGGGTCTGTCTTCTCGATCAGCCTGCCCGTCGTTCCCCCTGAACCAATAGCCTGAGCCGCGAGTTACGCGCTCTCGCCGCGTCTCATCCAGAACCAGCCCGAACGCCAGGTCTCATCAGCAACGGTGGTCGTCCCGAGTTCGAAGCGTTCGATGACGAAGTTCGGCACGAACAGGCTGTCGAGTCTGGTCTGTGTGATCCAGCGCCCCTGATCGGTTTCTGAGCCGTCACCAAGGTGGGCGAAGAGAAGATAGAGGCCGCCCGGACGGCAGAGTCGCGCGACGTGCCCGGCATAGCGGTTGCAGACCGCCTCGGGTTGCGAGTGCAGGCAGCCGACGTCGAGGATGAAGTCATACGGCTCATTCAGAAACCCAAGTTCCGATACGTCAGCGCGGTGAAAGGTGACTCGATCGGCGAGACCGGCGGCATCGATCCGCGCGCGCGCTCCTTCAATGGCCTCGGGCACGAAATCGACGCCAACGCATGTCCAACCCAGGCTCGACAGGTGCAGACAGGCGCGACCATAGCCGCAGCCGAGATCCAACATCCGCCCGGGCGCGTGGCTGGCCGCAAAAGCCAGCACTTCGGGCGGCGGCAGGGCATGATCCCACGGCACATTGTGCTCGATATAGCGTTGGCGGATGCGGTCGTACAGGGGCTCGGAAGGCGTGTTCATGATCTGCATGATAACAAGAACGGTGTCGCGCTGGCCGGCGTGAATAGCCGACGGTGCAACTGCGCGACCAGCGTGCTTCCCGATGCCTCCCTGCTTCTCTCCTGCTATGTCAGGATTGACATAGTCAGGTGGTCGGGCTAGCATGTCACCATGCTCGATATGATCTTGCTCGGCTACCTTGCCGACAAACCCCGCAGCGGCTACGACTTGAAGCTCTTGCTCGAGACCGATGGCGCGCATTTCTGGCATGCCCATCACAGCCAGATCTACACGACGTTACGGCGGCTTGAGCGGCGCGGTTACATCCGCTCAGCGGCGCAGGCCGGGCGCGGTGTGCAGGAGCGCCGTGTATACAGGCTGGTGGCCCCTGGGCGCGATGCGCTGGCGCTGTGGCGCGAGAGCCCGCTGCCGCCGCTGCACGCCTCGAAAGACCCGCTGATGGCGCGTCTCTATTTTGGGGGTGGCAAGCCTGCTCGCGATCTATTGCCCGAATTGCGGCGTCAACGCGAAGTTCGGCGGGCACGTCTGGCGACGCTCAAACGCCGAGAGGCTGACGCCGCTCGCAGTGATCCGGCCGGGTTGCGAGCGCTCACGCGCGACTACGCGCGAGCCAATGAGGCTCTGGCGATACGCTGGCTCGACAGCATCATCGCCAGGCTCGAGAAGAGTGTTCGGCGCGACTGAGTATGGAAAACACAACCGGCCGCCTTCAAAGGACGGCCGGTTGTGTTTGTCCGGGTTCGACGTGATCGTCAGGCGGCCGTGAGGAAGATCAGAGTGCCGTCAGGGCTGGTCACCGTCAGTTGATTTCCCTCGATCGCGTACGACGTCGCAGCCTGCAGACGAGAGAGGTACAGCACCTCCTGGTCGTTGGCCGCCTGATCCGCGCACGCCATCTTGGTGGATGCGATCGGCTGGATCGTCAGGGCGTTCTCGTCACCCGACCAACCGCCGTTGTAGCTGTTGCAGCCGGCGTTGCCGCTCAACGAGTCACCTGTGAAAGTCAGGGTCACCGTGGTGCCCGCGACCGTCGACTGGGCCAGATCGCCGCTGGTGATGGTCTCGAGTTTCCACTCGGGGCCGATCAGGCTGGCGGGCTCAGGCTCGGCCTGGCGCGTGTAACGCAGTTCGCCGTCGGGGTACGCGATCGTGAGCGTATCGTCGGCCTGGGTCAGGGTCGTCGCGGACTGCAGGGCCTGGCCGATGGCGCTCTCCTGACCCATGATCGGCTCTTCGCAGGCCATCTCGGTCTGGATGAGATTGCCGACCGTGAAGTCGACCCCGGTCAGGGTGTACTCGCCGCCCATGCCGTTGCAGCCTGTGGTGTGGCCAAGTTGGCCTTCCTGGTCGAACGAGAGAACGGGCTCAGTATCCGCAAGCGGAGTCTGAGGGGCAGCCGGATCACCGTATTGGGTCAACAGCCAGCGTGTCCCGGTTAGATTGGGCGTTTCGACAGGCCCCGGCCCACCGGGCGCGCCAGTTGTGGGAGGCTCTATGGGTGTACAGGCCGCCAGCACAATGGATACGAAAGTGAGGGTGATGGTCAGGTAACGCATGGGGAGGGGACGCCTCCCGGGCGGTTGAGGTTCCCGGCGATCAAAATTAAGAAATCGGGAGTGCCCCGATGTGTCCCGATGTTTCGCCGAGATCGGGACACATCGGGGCACTCCCGATCTCTTATGCGACAGCTTCGTCGATGCGCTTCATCACGTCGGGCGTCAACTTCGGCAGCACCTCGAGCGCCTTGAAGTTGTCATGCACCTGCTCGACGCGGCTCGCGCCGGTGATCACGGTGCTGACGTTCGGGTTCCTGGCGCACCAGGCCAACGCCAGATGCCCCATCGAGACGCCCAGGTCCTTGGCGATGACTTCCAGCTTGCGCGCCTTGTCGAGCCGTGCCGGCGTGACCTGCTCCTTGAGCCACTCGTAGCCCGGCAGGTTGGCGCGGCTGTCGGCCGGGATGCCGTCGTTGTACTTGCCGGTCAGCAGGCCCGAGGCCAGCGGGCTCCAGATCGTGGTGCCCAGGCCGATCTCGCTGTACAGACGCGCATACTCCTTCTCGACGCGATCGCGTGAGATCAGGTTGTACTGCGGCTGTTCCATCTGCGGTTTGTGCCAGCCGTAGCGGTCGGCGATGTGCCAGGCCTCACGGATCTGCTCGGCCGTCCACTCGCTGGTGCCCCAGTACAGGGCCTTGCCTTGCTCGACGATGTTGTGCATGGCGTGCACGGTCTCTTCGATCGGCGTGTTCGGGTCCGCCCTGTGGCAGAAGAGCAGGTCGACGAAGTCGAGATCGAGGCGCTTCAGCGAGCCGTCGATGGCCTGCATCAGATACTTGCGGTTGAGCGTGTTCTTCATGTTGGGCCTGTCGTTCAGGCCCCAGAACAGCTTGGTCGAGATCACGTACGAGTCGCGCGCCCAGCCGAGTTTCTTGATGACGCGCCCCATGATGCTCTCGGACTCGCCCATGGCATAGGACTCGGCGTTGTCGAAGAAGTTGCAGCCCGCCTCGTAGGCCGCTTGCATGCAGGCCGCGGCCGTGTCGTCGCCCAGTTGGTTCTTGAATGACACCCAGGACCCGAAAGACAGCACGCTGACCTTCAGGCCGGCCGAGCCCAAACGACGGTATTCCATGTCTCCTCCAAAGGAACGCGCCGAGGTCATCGGCGCGAAGGGTTGACGGCAAACGTTGTGCCCAGAGGATAACGCACCGCGCCGCCGCCGACAACCGTTTTTCGGGCTTTCCCTCACCGATCAGTCGTCGCGTGGTCTTTCGAAAAGCTCTTCTGCTCGAAAGCCGGATTCGGGTAGGCATAAATGCCCCGCCCCGTCTTGCGTCCGAGCCGCCCCTCCTCGATGAAGGGCTTGAGGAAGGCCGCGTTCTTGTGGAGCTGCCGGTCCACGACCAGGCGTTTGGCCCAGTAATCCGTGATGGTGTAGACGGTGTCGAGCCCGATCAGGTCCATGATCCCGAACGGCCCGATGCCGGTCTTCATCACGCCCATCCAGGCGCGGTCGACGTCTTCGGGCGTGGCGACGCCGTTGGCGGCCAGGGTCAGCGCCTCGCGATTGAGGGCCGAGAGCATGGCATTGAAGACGTAGCCGCCCGACTCTTTCGCCAGCACGATCGGCACCTGGCCGATCCGTTCGCCGAAGGCCCGCATCGCTTCGACGATTTCGGGCGACGTGCCGGCATGCCCCATCACGTCGACGACGTTGGAGGCCCAGACCGGGGTGTGAAAGTGAAAGGCCAACAACTGCGACGGCCGTCCGGTTGCCCTCGCAAATTGCGACGGCACGAGCGTCGACGTGTTCGTGGCGAAGATCGTGTGCGCCGGGCAGAGCCTGTTGAGCCTGGCAAAGACCTCGCCCTTCAGCTTCGGGTCCTCGGGCACCGACTCACTCACAAGGTCGACGTCGCGCGCGGCGTCAGCGAGATCGGCGACGAAGTTCATGCGCTGAAGCCCGCCACTCAGGCGCGCAGGGTCCCACGCGCCAGCCGCCTCGATCTCGCTTGCATAAGCTTTCACGCGCTCTGGCCCTCTGGCCAGAGCCGCGGCACTCGAGTCGTGCACCACGACGTCGCAGCCGTGGGCCGCACACTGGAAGCCGATCTGCAGTCCCATCGTCCCAGCACCGACGATTAACACACGCTGAATCTTTTGCATGTTCGTTCCCCCTTGAAGGCCTCAGTATGCCTCAAGCGAAGCCTCGTGGGTTCCAGCGTTGTGCGGCGCCAGCCGTCGAAAACGCGTCGGCTCTGGTTTGTCAAAAGGCGTTGCCGGCTGAGGACCTGATCAATGGCAGCACGAATCCCTGACGCAATAACGGCGACGTTTGGCGTACAATTTCTGCATGCCCATCACTGAACCGACCCGTGACCGCTTGATCCGCCCGGACGACATCGAAACAGCGCCGCGCCCCATGCGCCGGCCCGAATGGATCCGCGTCCGCGCGCCGGCCGGCGAGAACTATGACCGGCTGCAGCACCTGATGCGCTCGAAGTCGCTGAACACGGTGTGCGAGGAGGCGATGTGCCCCAACATCGGTGAATGCTGGGGCGCGGGCACCGGCACGTTCCTGATGATGGGCAACATCTGCACGCGCAGCTGCGCGTTCTGCGACGTCAAGCATGGCCGCCCAGAGGCGCTCGATTTCGGCGAACCGGAACGTGTCGCCCAGGCTGTGCATGACATGAACCTGCGTCACGCCGTGATCACGAGCGTCAATCGCGACGAGCGCAAGGATGGCGGCGCCCCGATCTTCGCCATGGTCATCCGCCGCATCCGCGAGCTCCAGCCGGGTTGCTCGATCGAGGTGCTCATCCCCGACTTCAAAGGCTCGCGCGACGCCCTCAAGATCGTCATGGACGCTCGCCCCGAGATCCTCAACCACAACGTCGAGACGGTGCCCAGGCTCTTCAAGAAGGTGCAGCCGCAAGACAACTATGCCTGGACCGAGGCCACCTTGCGCAACGCCAAGGAGCTCGACCCTGACGTGCTCACCAAGAGCGGCATCATGGTCGGTCTGGGCGAGACGATGGAAGAAGTTAAGGAGACCGTGGCCGATCTGCGCAACTGGGGCGTCGACATCCTGACGCTCGGCCAGTATCTGCAGCCCTCACGCAAGCATCTGCCGATCGAGCGCTATTACACGCCCGAGGAGTTCGCCGAGCTTCGCGAGTACGCGCTTGGCATCGGCTTCAAGTGGGCGGAGTGTGGGCCGCTCGTGCGCAGTTCCTATCACGCCGATCAGCAGGTGCGCGCGCTGAGCCCGGTGTACCGAAAGCTCTACGAAGAAGGACGGTAGACGAATGACGAAGGACGAACGACGAAAGTTGAACAGCCATTCAACCTTCGTCGTTCGTCCTTCGTCCTATTTGCGGATCAGATTCAGCGTCGACACGCCCGTGTCGACGTTGATCGTTAAGGTCGGGCCGTCGCCGGCAGCCGTGTAGGTGGAGCCGCTGGTTGACCATTCACCCGTGGTCGTGACCGACGAAACGGCCGAGTCGCTCGTGATGACGGCGTGTGTGCCTTCGGGCACGATCAACGTGAGCGTGCTGACGCCCGAGGTGATGTCGACTGTAGCGTCGCGCTGCAGTTCGCCCGAGAAGTCGAGCGTGTAGGCGCCGGCTCCGCCGTCGAACGACATCTTCTCGAAGTTGGCGTTCGACAGGCCGGTCAGAGTCACTGTCGAGGCGCCGGTCTTGTAGACGAGCTCGGTCATCTCTTCAGGATTGGCCTCATCGAACCGCACGTTGGCGGTGGCCGCCCCATCGTTGATCTCCAGTCGGCGCAGCGGCACACCACCGAGATTGAAGTTGCCCTGATAGGCGCCGGCGTTGATCGCCAGTTCCATTGGCATGTCGCCGACCTGCAACTCCCAGTCGTTCACGACGTTGCCACCGGGCCAGGCGTTGAAGTTGCCCTCGCGGTCGCCGCCCTGCCGCACCGTCACGGACTGGCCGTCGGTCTCGACCACCGGCTTCCACTCGGCCACGTTGTAATCCACGGTGCCGCTGATCAGCGACTCGCTTCCGCTCGAAAGCGACAACGTGCCGGCTCCCATATTCAGGGTGACGACAGCCAAGTCGCCATCGGGTTTGGGGACGTCGATGTTTTCGGTCTGGGTCGGGCCGATTTGCGGGGTGGCCTGGTTTCCCATGTCCACGTTGACGCTGCAGGCCAGCGTCGCCAGGCTCAGGGCCGTCAGCCCTGCAATCAAGCGTTTCATGATCATTCCTCCTCGAAGTCGTGCAGTGAGCTAAAGACCAGTACGCGGGCACCCGGCGTGGGTTGCGTTTCCGTTGGATGAGAACCTTGAACCGTAGCTGCCCAGGGCCATCGCGTCTCACATGGATTGGAAGGTTTGGCCGCACATTTCGTGGATGATGCGGAAGATGGAACTCGTCACCCGAGAGCCACTGTCCCGCCGCCCGGGTCTCTTGTGGCGAAAATCCGCGTCATCCTCGGCCCATGCCAACCCCTCGTTTTTCGGAAGAATCAGAACAGGCATTTCTAGTGCGATTGCCCTGCCGGCGTAGCTGCCAGGCCAGAGCCGCACCATTCTGTGGGATAGTTTTGTCGACCCTGCCAATCCGCAAGGTTCGCCCGGACCTACAGGTCCGCCCGGACCTACGGGTCCGCAGGAACAGATCGACGATCGGCTTCGTCAAGTAAGCCAGGCCCACACCTATAGTCAGGGCCGAACGGGAGAGAATGATGGCGATGAAACACCCCTTGACACTCCTGGCCCTGGCCGTCATGCTCGGCCTGAGCGCATGCGCGCCGGCGACTGTGCCGGCCCCGGAGCCTGTGTTCACGCAGATGCCGACACCCACGGCGCAACCGCTCCCGACGGAGGGTCCGAAAGACATGGCGACGCCCGACCCGGTCGATGATCAGACCGAGTCTCACCCGCTCGAGGGCTCTGGTGATCCGAACGCCAACCCACCGTACACCGTCCTTGAGGCGGCTCAGGTGCTGCCTCAGCCGGGCGAAGAGGCGTTGGATCGCGGACCTGTCTTCCTTGATGCTTCAGCCGTTGTGGATCTCGAAGGCGTGGCAGCGGCGCAGACCGCCCTGCAGCTCACCGGCACGCTGCCTGATCCCTGTCATGCGCTGCGCGTCGACGTCGGTGAACCGGATGCTTCAAACGACATTCAGGTCGACGTCTACAGCGTGGTCCTGAATCCGGATCTGATGTGCGTGCAGGTGTTGGTGCCGTTCGAAGTGACCGTGCCTTTCGCTGACCTGGCGGCCGGCGAGTATCGCATCCTGGTCAACGACCAGGAGGTCGGCACTTTCACGAAGTAACTCGCTGTCGCAGTGCTCGCCACGCCGCTCCGGGATCACCTGGGGCGGCGTGGTCGCGTTAAGCGGGCAGGCTCCACGCCCGGACGAGCGCCAGGACGCTCTCGGGATGACGGGTCGAGAAAGCGATGTCGCGCACCAGCCCCTGTTTATGCTTCAACTCCAGGACGACCCTGGGGTATTCGAGAAAGTTGAACATGGCCCGATAGCGGCCCCTTATCGGCGAGAAGTGGATGCCCGCGCCGCCGATCCGCCACAGCGACGTGTCGTCCTGGTAGCACCGTTCCACGTTCGTCGACGCCACCTGCCAGGTGAAGATGCCGAAGCGCAGCGTCAGGCCGGCATCCGACAACTGGACGTTGAGTTCGCGATAGTTGAGGGCGTAAAACACAAAGAAGGCGGCCAGCGCAACCAGCACAATCGCAAGCGCATCCCAACCGACCGATGAGGTTCGCCACCCACCCGCGCCAGCGAAAACCAGCGTCAGCACGACAAAGAGGGCCAGCGTCCTGCGCGAGGTGAGCGCTTCGGTGTACATGTCGTCATCTCCGATCTATCGCTCGCTGCCTGGCATCCTGATCGGCCTCATGTCTTGTCGTCCGGCAGGATCATTTCGACGACTTCGACGAGGACGAGAACCGCCACGCAGCCGATGGCGGCGCCGAGGGCGCTGAGCGCCTGAGCCTGCTGGATGCGCGCCTCGGTCTCGACCAGCGATCGCCCGACAAGCACATAGCCCGTCGATCCGTTCGCGATCGGCACGACCACGGCAGCCAGACGCGCATCCGGTGAGGGCTGCCAGGTGAAGCGCGCCTCGCCACGGGTCGATACCTCGGCCAACACACCTCCAGGCAGTTCGGGTGTGTTTCCGTTTAGACGCGCCGTCGAGAAGGTCACTGTCCCGGTTGGGTCATAGACGATGATGAAGGGGGCCAGGCTGGTCGACACATCGACCGGGGCTGAGCCAAGGGGAAGCTGCGCATCGCGGCCGGCCGCCAGTGCCCGGGCGGCATCACGCGCCAGCTGCACCTGGGGCTCGTCAGCGGAGCCGCGCAGCAGCTGTTGAGCCGAGACGCCGTTGAGAATCGCCAGGGCGACGACTACCCCGGCCAACGGCAGCCAGCGAGCCACGATCCGCCTCAGAACCCGCACCGAGCGCCTCCGGCTTCCGTTATCTGATCGGCTCGATGTCGACCGGATCAGTGACGGGTGCCAGCGACGATTCTAGCCTTGATCGGACCACAGGGTGAACAACGTGATCTCCGGCGGGCAGTTGAAGCGCACGGCGAGTTCGGAAGTCCCCAAACCGCGATTGGTGTAGAGCTGCAGTCCGTTGATCTGATACCAGCCGGCCGGGTAGCGCTGCCCCAGCCAGGGCAGGATCGGCGCGCCGCGCAACGGCAGGCGCACCTGGCCGCCATGCGAGTGCCCCGACAACATCAGATCGACGCGCCCAACGGCGGCCACCGTGTCGGCGTAGTCGGGTTCATGGGCCAGCAATACGACGGCGCCATCGGCGGGCACGGCGCTCAAGGCGGCGCCCAGGTCGTGGTGGTTCTCCCAGATGTCATCGACACCGGCGATGTGCAGTTGCTCGGCGCCGCGTTGCAGGGGCACGCTGGTGTTGGTCAGGATCTGGGCGCCGCCGCGCTCGACCGCCTTGCGCACGACCGAGGCCGAGTTCCACCAATCGTGGTTGCCGAGCACGGCGAAGACACCGGCCGGCGCCTGCAAGCGAGACACGGCTGTTGCCACAAGGTCCGCCTCGCCATTGTCGAGGTGGCTGACGAAGTCGCCGGTGACAGCGATGGCGTCAGGCCGGAGGGCCGTCGTCTGCTCGCAGGCCGCGATCAGGTAATCGGGGTCGACGGCGCGGCCGAAGTGCAGGTCGCTGATCTGAGCCAGGGTGAATCCGTCGAAGGCGGAGGGAAGGCGAGGCAGACGCAGCGCCCGACGTTCGACGCGCAGCCAGCGCGGTTCCACCTTGACCGCGTAGCCGGCTCCAGCCAGCGAAAGAATGGAAGAGGCCGCGGCGATGCGGAAGGAAGCGCGCAGGAAGCCGCGGCGAGACAGGCGCAACCCGGAAGGGCGGATCGACATGGGGCCAGAGTAGTCGAGCGCCTGTGCGTTGGTCACGGCCTCAGACGCCAGGAGCCATGCACCTGAGTGCTTGCCGGGCGGATGTGCTTGGGCCGGCTAGCGAGCTTCGATGACCAGGACAGTGAAAGGTGCCTGGAGGTCGGCGCGCCCGCCGCGAATGTCGTCGGCCAGGGCCTGGGCGAGGCGTTCGGCGTTGAAGTAATCGCGCAGGTGGATGAAGCGCGCGATGGCGGTGCCTTCGGCCAGGCCGGCGGCGCCCGGTGTGACCGCCACGTAGGCGTCCCCGGGGCGCAGGGAAAGCGTCGGCGACTGCTCGAGGCGAACGCCCAGTTCCTCCAGGCGCCAGGGGACCAACTTGTGCCCGACCTCGGTCGCCTCGGGCGGCAGCGGGATCAGTGTGGCGTCCGACTG
The DNA here is from genome assembly GCA_964480865.1 of uncultured Anaerolineales bacterium. Classification (GTDB taxonomy): domain Bacteria; phylum Chloroflexota; class Anaerolineae; order Anaerolineales; family UBA6663; genus UBA6663. The sequence goes on from CAYZRP010000079.1 coordinate 19,940, forward strand.
GCGCAGGTAATGGAAGACCCCGCGCGTCGCCTGGGTTCGCAGGCTTCCGGCTGGCTCGTCAAACAACACGTCGACGAGGCTCATCGGCGGCGCCGGCGGGATCAGGCCGGTGCGCGGATCGGGCTTCATCGAGCGACCCTGCTGAATGATGATTCGGCCCGGTGAGTGCAACACAGGCTCTGTCACGCCAGTGGCGTTCGCGACCGTGCAGGTGGCGATGTGGAGGGTGGGCATGGGGGCACTTTAGCACGTAGAGCGAGGAGCGTGGAGCGAAAGGCGCCCTTCGCTCCACGCTCCGCGCTCAACGAATACGAGCCCATAACACCTTTTGGTGTGTTTGGTAAAATAGACGATTTGG
>CAYZRP010000079.1:20307-32193 GCA_964480865.1 uncultured Anaerolineales bacterium
GTGGAGCATAGGGCGCGCCCTACCCACGCACCTCCCTCTACGAATCCGCGCCCTTCACAGCCCTGTACGTCTTTGGTACAATCGACGATTGGCTGTCCGGCATTTTCGCCGGATAGACTATTCAGGCCGCCAGCGACCCGCGTGCACCCGGCTTGTGGGTGTGAGAAGGCGGCTTAGGCTAACGCCAGGAGAATAACAATGACACTGATCTCCATGAAGTCGCTTCTGGAGACGGGTGTTCACTTTGGGCATCGTACCCAGAAGTGGCACCCGAAGATGAAGCCCTACATCTTCACCGAACGCAACGGCATCCACATCATCGACTTGCAGCAGACGGTCGGCGCGCTGGAGACGGCTTACAACCTGATCCGCGACACCGTGGCGAAGCGGGGCGTGGTGTTGTTCGTCGGCACGAAGCGCCAGGCGCAGGAGACTGTCCAGAAGGAAGCCGAGCGCGCCGGCATGCCGTATGTCAACCAGCGCTGGCTGGGCGGCACCCTCACCAACTGGAAAACGATCAAGGAACAGATTGCCGAACTCAAGCGCCTCGAAGAGGGCAAGCTGACCGGTAAATTCACGCTGCTCACCAAGAAAGAGCAGTTGATGATCGACCGCCGTATCGTCAAGCTCAATGACCGCCTCGGTGGTATTCGCACGATGAGCAAGCTGCCCGATCTGGTCTTCGTCGTCGATGTGCGCCGCGAAGCCACGGCCGTCGAAGAGTCGAACAAGCTCGAGATCCCGGTGCTGGCCCTGGTCGACACCAACTGTGATCCGAGCGGCGTCGACTACGTGATCCCCTCGAACGACGACGCGATCCGCGCGATCAAACTGATGACCGCCCGTCTGGCGGATGCCGCCATCGAAGGCGCCGCGCAGCGCAAGGACGAGCCGGGCGAAGACGGCCCGCGCGGCGACGGCGAGATCTATCAGTTCGAGTCGACCGAGAGCGAGAGCAATGAAGAATTGCTCGGCGCTGCCACGTTGGCCAAGCTGGGCGAAGGCGACGACGCCGCCGAAGCTCCCGCTGCGAGCGACGCGGCCTGACATACGCAAGACTGGGTGATTGGGCGATTGGGTGATTGCCGATCATCCAATCATCCGATCACGCAATCACCCAATCGAGAAATGATTATGGCTGAGATTACCGCACAAATGGTCAAGCAGCTGCGCGACGCCACCGGCGCCGGCATGCTGGATTGTCGCAAGGCGCTGGCCGCAAACGATGGCGATTTCGACAAGGCTGTCACGTTCCTGCGTGAGAAGGGCCTGGCCGCCGCTGCCAAAAAGGCCGGCCGCGAGGCGCGCGAAGGCAAGGTCGAACTGTATTCGCACGCCGGCGGACGCATCGGTGTGATGGTCGAAGTGAATTGCGAGACGGACTTCGTTGCCCGCACCGAGCAATTCCAGACCTTCGCTCATGACCTGGCCCTGCACATCGCGGCGTCGGCGCCCAAGTATATGGACGTGGCCGACGTGCCCGCCGAAGTGCTCGAGGCCGAGCGCTCGATCGCGCGCAATCGTGCTCTGCAAGAGGGCAAGCCCGAGAAGGTCGTCGACAAGATCGTTGACGGGCGGCTTGAGAAGTACTACCAGGATGTGTGCCTGATGCGTCAGGCTTACGTCCGCGACGACTCGCTCACTATCACGGATCTGTTGAAACAGACGATCGCCGCGATCGGCGAAAACGTGATCATCCGGCGGTTTGTCCGCTGGGAACTCGGCGAGGAAGTCAGCGCGTAAAAGTCAACGGGTGGCCCACCGGCCACCCGTTTTTTGTAAGTCTCGACGCCCGGCCGTCGCGACCCTTTTGAGGAGGACCACCATGGCGACACCCACCTATCGACGCATCCTGCTCAAGCTCGGCGGCGAGGCCCTGGGCGGCATCGGCGGCCTGGGCATCGTTCCCGCCAATGCCGACGACATCGCCATCAAGGTCAAGGCAGTCAAAGAGCAAGGCGTCGAGATGGCGCTGGTGATCGGCGGTGGTAACCTCTGGCGCGGCCGTGAGGGCATCCAGAAAGGCATGGAGCGCGCGACAGCCGACTACATCGGCATGATCGGCACCGTCATGAACGCGCTGGCGCTGCAGGACGCGCTCGAGCGCCAGGGCGTCTACACCCGCGTGCAGACCGCCATCGAGATGCGCGCCGTGGCCGAGCCCTACATCCGCCGCCGCGCCATTCGCCACCTCGAGAAGGGCCGGGTCGTGATCTTCGCAGCGGGCACCGGCAACCCGTATTTTTCGACGGACACGGCGGCCGCGTTGCGCGCGATGGAAATCGACGCCGACGTGATGGTCAAGGCCACTAAAGTCGACGGCGTCTACGACGACGACCCCAAGATCAACCCGAATGCTGTCAAGTTCGAGACCATCCCTTACATTGAGGCGCTCAATCGCCGGTTGAAGGTGCTCGACAGCACGGCCATCAGCCTGTGCATGGACAATAATCTCCCGATCCTGGTGCTCAACCTCTGGGAGGGCGACTCGCTCGTCCGGGCCGTTCAGGGCGAAAAAGTCGGAACGGTCATCGGGCGATAAAGACTTCGAGGAGCGAAGAGCGAGGGGCGAAAAGCGCTATAACACTCAGGTGCTTGTCGTTCGGTGGATACCCGCAGTACCCTGGCTCAGATGTTCATATCGCCGTTCGCGCGTCTCCCCTCGCTTCTCGCTCCCTTGCGCTCCCGCGCTGTGAAGGGTATCCTTAGATCCTACCTGGGCGCGCCCACCGGCCGCCTCTCACTGATCCCACTGACGAGCTCACTATGATCAAAGAAGCGCTGCACGACGCCGAAGAGCGCATGAAAGGCGCGCTGACGGCCCTGGAGCAAAATCTGGTCACGATCCGCACCGGTCGGGCATCGCCGGCCCTTGTGGAGCGGGTGCAGGTTGAGTATTACGGCTCCGACACCGCCCTGATGCAGTTGGCGACGATCTCGGTGCCCGAGCCCCGGCAGTTGTTGATCAAGCCTTTTGACGGCTCGACCTTGAAGAGCATTGAAAAGGCCATCCTCGGCTCCGATCTGGGGCTTACGCCTAACAACGACGGCAAAGTCATTCGCCTCAACCTGCCACCGCTGACCGAGGAGCGCCGACGCGACCTGGTCAAGGTCGTTCACAACCGGCTTGAGGAATCGCGCGTGGCCGTGCGCAACGTGCGCCGGGCCACACACGACGACATGCGCGAGTTCGAAAAAGAAAAACTGATCTCCGAAGACGAACTCAAGCGCGGTGAGCAAGACCTGCAGAAACTCACCGATAAGTACGTCGAGCGCATCGAAGAGATCGGGCGCCGTAAGGAAGCCGAGATCAAGGAGATCTAGGCAACGGGGATCCCCGTTGCTTGACCCATGGCCACCTCTTCGACTAAGTCCGCCCCGGCGACCGAGCCGGCGACTCTCAAAGTGCCCCGCCACATCGGCCTGATCATGGACGGCAACGGGCGCTGGGCGAAGAGCCGCGGGTTGCCGCGGGCTGCCGGGCACAAGGCCGGGGTCGAGAACCTGCGTCGGATCATCCGTGCCTGCGTCGAGTTGGGCATTCCCCACCTGTCGATCTACGCTTTCAGCACCGAAAACTGGTCGCGTCCAATCGACGAGGTCAAGGGCCTGCTCTTCCTCCTCGATCAGGTGCTCGACAACGAACTGGCCGAACTGCACCGCGAGGGCGTCCAGATCCGGCACATCGGGCGCACCGACGGTCTGGCCGACTCCACCCGGCGCAAGCTCGAGTCGGCTGTGGCCATGACCCGGCACAACACCCGGCTGGTGCTGAACGTCGGGTTCAACTACGGCGGCCGGGCTGAGATCGTCAACGCCATCAAACAGATGTTGGCCGATGGCGTCACCAGCGACGAGGTCAGCGAAGAGCTGATCGACCGTTATCTTTACACCGCCGGGCAACCCGACCCGGACCTGATCATCCGCACGGCTGGCGAGATGCGCGTCTCGAACTTCCTGCTCTGGCAGGGCGCGTATGCCGAGTACTATGCCGCCAACGTGTATTGGCCCGATTTCGATAAGAGCGAGCTGCTCAAAGCGCTCGAGCAATTCAACGGACGCGAACGCCGGTTCGGCAAGACCTCTGAGCAGCTCGTCTGAGGCGACGAATGACGAAGGACGAATGACGAACGACGAAGGTTGAATGGCCATTCGACCTTCGTCGTTCGTCCTTCGTCTGATCGCCATCATACAACCGCAACGGCCATGCTCATCGATCGCCTCGCGATGTCCATCGTCCTGGTGCCGGCTGCCGTCTGGGTGCTGGCGCTGGGCGGTCCTGTCTTCACTGTCCTCATCCTGGCGACGCTTCTCCTGGCAGCGCGTGAGTATGCGCGCTTCTTCAGGGCCGGCGGCGGTCGCCCGGCGTTGCCGCTGATCGCGATCGGCGTGGGCACGCTCGTCGCGAACCGCTACTGGGGCTGGGTCGATCAGGGTTGGCTGCTGACGTCCGTCGTCGTCGGGAGCCTGGTCTGGCACCTCGTCGACTACGAAGCCGGCGCGCCGGCCTCCGGCACCGACTTCGTGGCCACGCTGGGCGGCGTGCTGTACCTGGGCTGGCTGGGCAGCTACCTGATAGCCATTCGGCATCATGGCCCTGACGGGCTGTGGTGGTCGGGCGTGGCATTTGGCACCGTCTGGCTCGCGGACACGGGCGCTTACTTCACCGGCCGCGCGTTTGGCCGCCACCCGATGGCGCCGCGGTTGAGCCCTAAGAAAACCTGGGAGGGTTTCGCCGGCGGCGTTCTATCGGCTGCGCTGTCGGGCGCAGTGCTGGGTTGGATCTGGACCATTGCCGCTACGCCGGGCAGCCCGATGGGCTTCATCGCCGGCCTGGCGTTGGGCGCCATCGCCGGCGTGGCCGGCCCGGCCGGTGACCTGGGCATCTCGATGCTCAAACGTCAGACCGGCCTGAAGGATGCCGGCCATTTCCTGGCCGGGCATGGCGGCGTCCTCGACCGGATCGACTCGTGGTTGATCGCCGTGCCGGTTTGTTTCTACGGTGTTGTGCTGATCGAATGGCTGGCGCGGATGAATTAGCCGCAGATCGCGTGTAAACGGATTGGCAGCCTGCCGGACCAAAGGGGAGGACCGTCGACATGAGCGAGAAGCCCGAACGCAACATTGCCCTTGAGCTCGTTCGCGTGACCGAAGCAGCGGCGATGGGAGCGGCCCGCTTCATGGGCCGCGGCGACAAGATCGGCGGCGACGGCGCGGCAGTCGATGCCATGCGCCTTGTGCTCAACTCGATTGACATGGATGGCGTGATCGTCATCGGCGAGGGCGAGAAAGACGAAGCGCCGATGCTATTCAACGGCGAGACTCTTGGCACTGGACGCGGCCCCAAAGTCGACATCGCCGTGGACCCGATCGACGGGACGCGCCTGCTGGCGCTTGGGCGCTCCAACGCGCTGGCCACCGTGGCGCTCGCAGACCGCGGGTCGATGTTCGACCCGGGGCCGATCTTCTACATGGACAAGATCGCGGTTGGACCTGAGGCGCGCGGCGCTATCGACATCGAGGTCTCGCCGCTGGTCAACCTGCGCTCGATCGCGCGTTCGCTCGGCAAGGATATTCGCGACCTGACGGTCGTCGTCCTCGACCGGCCGCGCCACGAGAAGCTGATCGCCGAGATCCGCAAGGCCGGCGCCCGCATTCGCCTGATCACCGACGGCGATGTGGCCGGCGCCTTGATGACGGCCTGGCCCGAATCGGGCGTCGACGTGTTGATGGGTGTGGGCGGCACCCCCGAGGGCGTGATCGCGGCCTGCGCCCTGCGCGCCATGGGCGGTGAGATCCAGGGCAAGCTGCACCCGCGCAACGAGGAAGAGGCCAAGGCGGCGCGCGAGCGCGGCTACGACCTTAACCGGGTATTGACCACCAGCGACCTGGTGTCGTCAGACAACGTCTACTTCGCCGTCACCGGTATCACTGACGGTGAGTTGCTGCACGGCGTGAAGTATCGGCCGCACGGCGCGCGCACACACTCCCTTGTGATGCGCTCGAAGTCCGGCACGGTGCGCGAGATCATTTCGCATCATCGGCTTGGCAAGCTACGCGATCTGAGCGGCCTGCAGTATTAACGGCGACTGTGGGCGGTTGTGAATTCGCCGAGAAAACCAGGTTGTATAGGCCTGAGTAGTTGACAAAAGTTGGCGCAATGCTATACTCGGGGCCAATTCGCTCCACTGACATTGCCTCAGCCCACACCTGCAATCACATACAGGCTTTCTCTGAAGGTTTTCAACGCAACCGGGTGAACACCCGTAATGACTTCTAACCCAGGCCAGGCCCTGGCGTGACACAGCGGACGATTGCCCGCGTCAGCACCAACCGGGTGAAGCCGCTCTGGCGAGAAACACACACATGGATATTGCTCAATTACAGACGAAGAGCCTTAACGAACTGCGCACGCTCGCCAAGCAGATGGAGATCCCGCGCGGTTCGACCTTCAAGAAAGACGACCTGATCGTCCGCCTGTTGCGCGCGAACGCCGAGAAGAACGGCCTCGAGCTGCGCGGCGGCGTCCTCGACATCATTGATGACGGTGTGGGCTTCCTGCGCGCCGAGCACTACCTCCCCGGCCCCGACGACATCTACGTCTCACAATCGCAGATCCGGCGCTTCGGCCTGCGCACCGGCGACATGGTCATCGGTCAGGTGCGCCCGCCCAAAGACTCTGAAAAGTATTACGGCCTGCTGCGCGTCGAGACCGTCAATGGCATGGACCCTGAGGCGGCCAAGAAGCGCCCGACCTTCGAGTCGCTGACGCCGATCTTCCCCGAGCAGCGCTTCGACCTGGAGACGAGCAAGAACGTCCTCAGCACGCGGTTGCTCAACCTGATCGCGCCGGTCGGCAAGGGCCAGCGCGGCCTGATCGTGGCGCCGCCGAAAGCCGGCAAGACGACGGTGCTCAAGGAAGTCGCCAACGCGATCAGCACCAACTATCCCGAAGTGCACCTGATGGTCGGCCTGATCGGCGAGCGCCCTGAAGAAGTGACCGACATGGACCGCTCGGTCGAGGCCGAGGTGATCGCCTCGACCTTCGACGAGCCGGTGACCTCGCACGTGCGTGTGGCCGAGATGGCGCTCGAGCGGGCCAAGCGCCTGGTCGAAGGCGGCCGCGACGTCGTCATCCTGCTCGACTCGCTGACGCGTCTGGCGCGCGCCTACAACCTTGTGGTGAACCCCTCAGGTCGCACGCTCTCCGGCGGCCTCGACCCGGCGGCGCTCTATCCGCCCAAGAAGATCTTCGGCGCGGCCCGCAACCTCGAAGAGGGCGGCTCGCTGACCATCCTGGCGACCTGTCTGGTCGACACCGGCTCGCGCATGGACGACATGGTCTACGAAGAATTCAAAGGCACGGGCAACATGGAACTGCACCTGTCGCGCAAGCTGCAGGAACGCCGCATCTTCCCGGCCTTCGACATCGAGCGCTCGGCGACCCGCCGCGAGGAACTGCTCCTCGGGCCGGATATCACTCAGCGCGTCTGGCTCATGCGCCGCATGTTCGGCCAGCTCGTCACCCCGCCGCCGAACGGCGCCGGCATGGACATCACCAACGCGACCGAGGCCATCATCGATCAGATGCGCCAGGCCGACAGCAACCTCGATTTCCTCGAGAAGCTCGGCAAGAACGGCCGCGGACGCGGGTAATCGTAGAGCGTGGAGCGTAGAGCGTGGAGCGATCACGCTACCGCGATCTGGCGCGGGAGCGGGTGGGCGGCACGCTCCACGCTCCACGCTCCACGCCTTCACCAGCCGCGCATGCGCGCGATGGCCCACTCGAAGAGCTGCTGATAGCCGAGGGCCGAGTTGCGCCAGGAGAGATCCTGGCTGAGGCCGTTGCGCTGCAGAGCCGCAAAGCTCTCCGGATCCACGTTGTAAATGTAGATCGCGCGCTGGATAGTGTTCCAGAGCGACTCGGCGCTGAAGTCGTTGAAGACGAAGCCTGTCACACCGTCGCGGACGGTGTCGGCCAGGCCGCCTGTCGCGCGCACCACAGGCACGCTGCCATAGCGCATCGCAATCATCTGGCCGAGGCCGCACGGTTCGAACAACGACGGCATCAAGAAGATGTCACTGCCGCCGTAGACCAGCGGCGCGAGCTCGGGCGCGTAGGTCAGGACGGCGCGCATGCGGTCGGGATGTTCGCTCTGGAAGCCGCGCAACATCGCCTCGGCCTCGGGCGAGCCGCTGCCGACGATGACGACCTGGGCCTCGCCAGCGCCGCCGTTGAGGAGCAGGTTCAGTGGGCGCCCGATGATGTCGACGCCCTTCTGCCAGTCGAGGCGCGTGACCATCGCGAGCAATGGCGCGTTCGGACGCTCGGGCAGGCCGAGCCGCTGCTGCAGTGCGGCCTTGTTGGCCTTGCGTGTCTCGAACGTGTCGACGTCAAAGTGCGCCGCCAGCTTTGCGTCGGTCTGCGGGTTCCAGACGTCGACGTCGAGGCCGTTGAGGATGCCGTGCACGTCGAAACTGCGGAAGCGCAGCAGCGCGTCGAGGCCCGCGCCGCCTTCCTTTGTCATGATCTCGTGAGCATACGTCGGGCTGACAGTGTTGACCATGGTCGCGTGGTAGATGCCGCGCGCCATGAAGTTCGCGCCTCCGTAGCCCTCTTCCACGAGGCCGTGCGTGATGACGCCCAGATAATTGAGCACTTCCCACGGGCCCTTGCCCTGATGCGCCAGGTTGTGGATCGTGAAGACCGAGGGGATTCCGCGATAGCGTTCGTCGGCCTGTCCGGCGGTGGCCAGCCACGTGACGGCCGCCGCTGTGTGCCAGTCGTGAGCGTGAAGCACATCGGGCCGCCACTGCAGCACGTTGCACAACTCGAGCGCCGCGCGGCCGAAGAACGCAAAGCGATAGACGTCGTCGTCGTAGCCGTAGATGTTGGGTCGATCGAACAGGCCCCAGTTGGCGATGAAGTAGATCGGGACATCGCTGCCGGGCAGCGTGCTCTCGTAGATGCCGGCCGGCACCGGCCCATGCCCGGTGGGCACGATCATGCCGCCGGGTCGGGGCGTGAGTTTGCCCTGCCGGCCCTGATCCTCCTGGGCGCGATAGGCGGGCATCACCACGCGCACATCATGCCCGAGGGCCTTGAGCGCCTTGGGCAGCGCGCCGGCCACATCGGCCAAGCCACCGACTTTCGCAAAGGGGGCGACTTCAGCGGAGACGAAGAGGATTTTCATGCGCCGATTGTAATACGGCGTGAGGACTGCACGATTGAAGGATCCAGCCGCGGATTTCGCGGATTACGCAGATCAATGGAATCGATCCACAATCTGTGCAATCCGCGAAATCCGCGGCCAAGATCTGGCGCGCATCGAAGGCGCGTCAGGCCTCGCTCGAGCGCCGGCGGTAGATGATCTCGCGGCGCTCGAAGGGCACGCGCGAGGCGGCCGGGTCGGGCCAGCCCATCGCGGCCGCCACGACGGGCGGGATCATCACGACCTGCGGCTGCGCGTCGTGGCGGCCGTGGTCATCATCGATGCACTCGCGCCAGAACGCCAGATGCACATGATCGATCTCGTGCGGCGAGGTGTCCACCGGCGCGCCGTCTTCGCCCTGCACGCTGACCCAGGTCAGGTATTCATCCTCGCCGATCATCTCGCGAAAGATCACCTCGAACTTCATCTGCTCGCGCTCGAGAGTCGCCAGCGTTTCGGGCATGCGATCGTTGAGGGCTTTGAGCCAGGCATCGACGCGTTCGCTTTTGCCGGGCTTCACCTTGAAGCGGGAGAGTTCGACAAGCATCACGACCTCCAGCAGTTGGGCTTATTCAACGTCAACGGCGCGGCGATAGATGCCGCGCTCACGCGTGAGCAGGCGTGCGCCGATCAGTTCACGACGTAGCGAGGCCGTGTCCTCGTGGTAGCGACGCAGGATCTCGTTGACCTGCTTCTCGCTGTAAACCTTGTCGGGCGCGAACTCGCGTGCCAGCCGCGCCAGGATCGCGCTCAGTTTCTTGCGCTGAGCCGGGATCTCTTTGAGCGTGCCGTCGGAGTTGCTGAAGTTGCGCCAGATCTCGTTCTCGTAGGCATCACCGGTCGGCTGAGGCGCAAGCGCCGCCAGCTCCGCGCGATCGCCGAGCAGTCGCTGAGCAGAAGCCTGTAACGCGTCCAGCCGCAACGCGTAGGGCTTCTCGTGCCCGCGCGTCGGCTCGGGCGCCACCAGCCCGGCCGCCATCAACTTGTCGAGATGGTGGGACACCGTCGGCGCGCGCAGACCGAGCTGATCGGCGAGTTGATCGGTCGTGCGTGGCCCGTTAGCCAGCAGGCCGACGATCTTGAGCCGGGTCTCGTCAGCCAGGGCCTTGAAGAACTCCAGCAAGCCGATCTGAGATTTATCTAATTCATTAGGCATGCGTCTAATTGTATAGACGGCTTCTGATTTGTCAAGCAGAGCTCTGTTTTGGGTGACGGACGCCAAACGCGCGCGCGGCCCGGCCCCGCGCGCTTTTGGCAATCGGCTTTTCAAGACGATTGCAGCGGATCGAAGGGACGATCGCAGCGTTGCTCGAACACGCCATTACGTTTGAGTTGTTCGTCCCAGTAGCCTGTGGCCCACGAGGAATTGACAAAGAGCCGGAACACGGGCGCCAACAGCGCCGGGTAGCGTTCGACGCCCGCCACGTCGCGTAAGGCCCGCGGGTCGAGGCGGCCTTCGACCGCAAGGCTGCGTCCCAGAGTCTGCATGCCCCTAAAGAGTTTGCGGTTAGACGCCTCCGGCATCAGACGCACGCCCTCCCCGCCGCCCTTGACGATCGTGCCAAGGTACGGGGCCTTCAGACGCTGCGCCAGCCTGGCCAGATAGCGTTCCACGTAACGCGAGTGTGCAGACTCGGGAAAGCCGGATTGAACCAGGAAGCCGATCGGTGGATTGGACGTGCGCCCGACGAGCGGCTCGAGATGCTCGATGAAACCCTTGACGAGGCCTGGCATGGCGTCGGTGTACAGCGGAAAGCCCAGCCAGACGCATTCGGCCTCGGCCACAGCATCGAGCCAACGCCCGGATTCGCGCGTCCGGTTGAGGTGGATCAGATCGACCGAGCGGTCCGGCACGCTGCGGAAGCCCTGCGCCAGTCGATCGAGCAAAATCGGCGTGTTGCCGCGTCGGCCGCGTGGAGAGCCGTTGAAGAGCGTCAGCCGGCTGATCGGAGCGACGCGAATGCCGGGCAACGGGCCCGCCGGCGACGCCGACAGCGGCGCCGTATCCGGCGACTCGATCCGTGCGACGACCCAATCGAGATCCGCCTCGGTCGTGGTCGCGAAGGAGAGCGAGCTTTTGATGTTGAGGGCCGTCCGAGCCAACAGATTCGACACGATGTCGACGTCGAGGTCGTCGGTGGTCGCTTCAGGCTCGAGGATGAGCCCGAAACGTGGATAGCGAGCATAGCGCGCCCGGTGATGGGCTTCGCCCTGGACGACGTCGAAATAGGGATGGATCAACGGGATCGATTTGTCGAGCGCGCGCTTGAGGAGCGCACTCGGGAAACCCATCCGCAACGGTGACGCCCAGATCGTCAGGTCCGAGTTGATCACGGCAGCATCGATGACGTGCGACGCATCGTCGACGACGCAGGCGCCTGGCCGCTTCACCCAGCAACCGAAGCAGCCGACGCAGTCGCGCAGGTCAAGCTCGCGCAACTGCAGCTCCCGCACCTCGTGCCCGGTGGCTCGCAGCCTGTCGCTCAAGGAATGCAAGTAGCTTATCAGGTTGTCGCCGCGATCGCGCCGATCGACGCGGTCGCCGGGGTCGCCGTTCAAAATGACGATGTTCATGGCAGCCTCTCGGAGAGACGCGCTCACCGCGCGCGAATGGCGTAACGAATGGCCTTCTTCGTGCAGCCGTCCGCGCAGGTGCCGCAGAGGATGCACTCGG
>CAYZRP010000080.1:0-31700 GCA_964480865.1 uncultured Anaerolineales bacterium
ATGGGCTGGATCGAGGCCGCCGATCTCATCATCAAGGGCATGGATGGCGCCATCGCCGCCAAGACCGTCACCTACGACTTCGCCCGCCTCATGGAAGGCGCGACCGAAGTGCCGTGCAGCAAGTTTGGGGATGCGGTCATTCAACATATGTAGTCTTTAGTCGAGTAGTCGAGGCGTCAGGTAGTCCTTGATGGCCGCCGACTCGACGCCCGACTACTTGACTACCAGACTACAAGACTACAGGACTAAGGCTATGACTTTCAAACTCGTACTCGTCCGCCACGGGCAGAGCTCGTGGAACCTCGAAAACCGGTTCACCGGTTGGACCGATGTGCCGCTGTCGGATCTGGGCCGCGAAGAGGCCGCCAACGCCGGCAAGCTGCTCAAGAGCGAGGGCTACGACTTCGACGTGGCCTTCACGTCGGTGCTCAAGCGCGCGATCCACACGCTCAACCTTGTGCTCGACGGCCTGGGCCGCGACTGGCTGCCCGTGGTCAAGGGCTGGCAGCTCAACGAGCGCCACTACGGCGCGCTGCAGGGCCTGAACAAGGCCGAGACCGCCGCGCAGTACGGCGACGCCCAGGTCAAGATCTGGCGCCGCAGCTACGACATCATGCCGCCAGCGCTGACGCTCGACGACGAGCGCCACCCGCGATTCGATCGCCGCTACGCGGGCCTGCCGACCGCCGAGCTGCCGTGCACCGAGTCGCTCAAAGAGACTGTCGCGCGCATGGTGCCGTACTGGGTCAGCACGATCGCGCCGGCCGTCAAGTCGGGCCAGCGCGTCCTCGTCGCCGCCCACGGCAACAGCATCCGCGCCCTGGTCAAGTACTTCGACAACGTCTCCGAGGCCGACATCACCGAGCTCAACATCCCGACCGGCGTCCCGCTGGTCTACGAGCTCGATGCCGATCTGAAGCCGATCAAGAACTACTACCTCGGCGACGCAGCAGCCATCGCCGCCGCGCAGGCCGCCGTCGCCGCGCAGGGCAAAGCGAAATAGCGTAAAGCGTGGAGCGAACGCTGTCGCGCGATAACGTTCGCTCCACGCTCCACGCTCCACACACCCCATGTCCGAAACCGACGCCATCGCACGGGCCACCACGCCCGCGACCGTCGCGACGCTTGCGCGCGATCTGCGAGCTCTGGGCCTGGCCGAGGGTCAGACAGTGCTGGTGCACACGGCGCTGAGCGCGCTCGGCTACGTCATCACCGGGCCTGTGACGCTGCTGCTCGCGCTCGACGAAGTGCTCGGACCCACCGGCACGTTGATGATGCCAACGCACTCGTCGGACCTGAGCGACCCGGCCGCCTGGGTCAGTCCGCCCGTGCCGATCGAGTGGATCGAGATCATCAGGGCCGAGATGCCGGCCTTCGATCCACACCTGACGCCGACACGCGGCATGGGTGTCACCGCTGAACTCTTCCGCAATCAGCCGGGCGTTCTACGCAGCGAGCACCCCAAGGTGTCTTTCGCGGCTCGTGGCCCCAACGCCGCGTTCCTGACGCGCAATCACGCGCTCACCCCGAGCATGGGCGATGGCTCGCCGCTGGCCCGGCTGTACGACCTCAACGGATGGGTGCTGTTGCTCGGCACCGGCCACGATCACAACACCTCGCTGCATCTCGCCGAGACCCGCGCGACCTGGCCCACCAAGCACATGGTCAGAGACGGCGCGCCGCTGCTCGTCGACGGCCAACGCGTCTGGCAGTTCTACGACGACCTCGACTGGAACGACTCGGACTTCACCCTTATCGGCCGCGATTTCGCCGAGGAAACCGGCGTCGAGCGACAGGGCTCGGTCGGTTGCGGCGTCGGGCGGCTCATGCCCCAGCGTGCGCTCGTCGACTTCGCTGTGGCATGGATAGGCCGCATGCGGGTGAGGTGACGGAAAGGCATCGGGCGTCAGGCGTCAGGTGTCAGCTCACGCTACCGCGATCCGGGCCGGCAGGTGCCCTGACGCCTGAGGCCTGACGCCTGACGCCTTTCCAGTGGTACAGTAACCCCATGACTGATGCACCTTCATTACCGACCAGACTCCAGGAAGTCGTCGACGATTTCGCCCTGGCCGAAGGGCGCGAGAAGCTCGAGTTGCTGATGCAGTACGGGCAGGATCTTCCGCCGCTGCCCGATCGGCTCAAAGAACGCCGCGACCAGATGGATCCGGTGCCTGAGTGCATGTCACCGGTGTTTGCGCATGCCGAAGTCGAAGACGGACGGATGCGTTTTTTTCTGGATGTGCCCGACGAAGCGCCGACGGTCAGAGGCTTTGCCGCCATCCTCTGGCGCGGCCTGGACGGTGAGACACCTGATACGGTGTTGGGCGTGCCTAACGCATTTTATGAGAAAATGGGGCTAACCGGCCTGCTCTCCCACCAGCGTCTGAATGGCATGCGGGCCATTCTCGCAAAGCTCAAGGGATACGCCCAGCAGGCCAAAGCCGCGGGGGCTGGCCCGATCTGACATGCCGATCGAACCTTCCGTCAACGAGCTGATCCTCCTGACCGTCGCCGGCGAGCAGGTCAACGACCTGACTCAGCGTTTGCGCCAGGCCGGCTTCTATTCCACCATGGTCGACAGCCGCGGCGGCCTCGTCGAGGAACGCACGTCGACGCTGCTGATCGGCATCGACCGCTCGCAGCGCAATGCTGCGCTGGCCATCGTGCGCGAGACATGCCGCCGCCAGACGCGTCTGGTACCTGCACAACTCGAGGCACCTTCTCTGGCCTATCAGCCTTTGATGATCGAAACCGAAACCGGCGGCGCCGTCGTTTACACGCTGCCGATCGAAGCCTTTTACAGGTTGTGAAACCGCTATGAAGCTCCTGCTCGCTATCATCCGCGATCGAGACGACGTCGCCGTGTCAGACGCGCTCAGCCACGGCAACGTGCGCGTGACCCGCATCGCCAGCACCGGCGGCTTTCTGCGCCGCGGCAACGTCACGCTGCTCATCGGCGTCGAGGACGAACGCGTCCAGGACGTGCTTGAACTGGTCAAAGGCGCCTGCGGCGAGCCCGATGCCGGTCAGCATCGCGCCACGGTGTTTGTGCTCAAGGCCGAGCAGTTCGAGCAGGTGTAGGCTTCATCTCGCCTGACAGAGTCGAAACAACAAACGGGGCGGCCGGCTCAATCGCCGGCCGCCCCGTTTGCGTTTGATCGATCCCGCCGCTCACTCGTCAGTCTGTCCGCGGTTCCACTGCCAGGGCCAGATCGCGGGGACGAGCGCGGCGATGCCCAGGCCGATGGCCGCGATGAGACCAACGACGCCGAGGAGTGCCACGGGCGGAAGCACCGCACCGGCGGCCAGCGCGATCAGGCCAAGGAACAGCGCCATCAACGCGACACCGCCAATGATCGCAGCCAGGCGCAGACCTTTGCGCTGCGAAGCCATCCGTCGCCCGCCGATCTGGCCTGTCACACCATTGACCATGACCGGGTGCGCGACGCCGTCGTCGTCCTTGTAGTAACTGAGAAAGGCCGGCAGAAGTAGCTGGGTCCAATGCGGCGCGGGGTGCTCAACACGCAGCGCGATCCTGCGGACGTGCTGGGCGCCGGCCGCTTCGGCGCAGTCCTCGCCCGCGCGCCGTTCCAACTCGGCCTTGACGACCGGCCAGGCCTGCTCGGGCACGAGGTCCGGGATGCCGACCACGGCGCCGCCCAGCGCCTCGGGCGAGAATCTCGCCGGCTGCATCTCGGGATAGGGCCCGCCCAGCTTCAGCCATCGAGCGTGGTCATTCAGTGCCGGCGAGGCGACGTTGTCGTAGGCGCGCGACACCTGCCCGGCCCGCGGCTCCCAGCGGGCTCGGGTCTCGATCAACTTCTCGGACCGCCACTGCCCGCCCGCAAGCGACTCGCGCGCGCTCTCGACCTTATAGTCGAAACCGAGCTCGGCTTCCCAGTTTCCGACCACATGCCCATCGACCAGCCACATCGGCCAGAAGACGGGCACGGCACGCGACGCCAGCGCCGCTCCCGACAGGTCATCGGGCCGCAGCCAGACATCCTTCGCGTACGTCTCGAAGCGAGCGGCCAGCTCAGTCGTCGAAAGCTTGAACGGCGCGATCAGTTCGGGTGGTTCCTGGCGCATGAGCGCCGGGCGCGCTTCGAGGGTGCCGCGACCGCACGCCGGGCACGGCTGGCCGATCCGCTCGATGGATGCCAGGAAGCCGCGGCCGCAGGCGGTGCAGCCGGCCGGGTGCAGGTCGGAACCCCAGACGGGCGTGTCAACCGGGATAGAGGCTGCCGGAGTGCTGCTCATGATGCACCTCCCGCGACTCCGCGCTCGTTCTCGGCGACCCGCGAGTACAGGATGAAGGAGCCGATAACGCCGCCGACGAACAGGACCAGGCCCAGGATCAAGGGGATCAGGCCCAGGCCGCCGAGCAACAGCAACGGCAGGCCGATCAGGCTCAGCAGAATGCCGGGCGTCAGGATGGCCGCGATCGCAAGCCAGACCTTGTTCCAGTCCACAGGCTTCTGGCCGCCGACGGTGCCGGTCTGGCCATTCACCACCACCTGAAAGACGCGGTCGCCGAAGCGGTACGCCGAGAGGTACACGGGCAGCAGCACGTAGCGCCAGGCCTCATCGGCGAAGTCAGCGGTGACGTGCACGTTGCGGACGTGGTTGCTGCGGAACTGGCCGCGACACGCGGCCTCGGCCTGAACACGCATCTCGCTCTTGCCATCCTCCCAGGCCTTCGCCAGCGCAACATCGTACTCGAGCGCCTGCCAGCCGGCGAGATAGTCGGGCGTGAAGGCCTTGACGGCCTGCACGTCGAACGGCAGCACCTTCTGCAAGACCGCGGCGTTGACGCGTGTGGTGCCACAAACCGGGAGGCCGGCCACGTTCACCAGGGCGCTTCCGCTCTCCCAACGCCAGCGCACGACCTGGCGCGTCTTGCGCTTCATGTCATGCGTATCGAGATACGTTTCGGTCTCCTCGTAGCCGATCTCGGCCTTCCAGTCCGCATGGACGTTGGCATCGAAGACCCAGTACGGCAGATAGACGCCGGAGAACGACTCGAGCCGGGCGGAGGCCGCGAGCCCGGCGGGATGGAACCAGCCTTGCCCGAGCCAGGCCGTCGCCTGGGCGCGCGTCACCTCGGGTGTGACGGTGAACGGCGCCAGGCCGCCGGGGCGCAGCCTGTCGGCTGAAGCCGCCTGGATGTGAACTCGCGGTGAGGCACAGAACGGACAGGTCGTCGAGAGCGCACCCTCGGCGAGCGTCAGGTCCGCGCCACAGCCCTCGCAGTGCAACTGGCGGCGCGCGTCGGTCCACTTGTCGGCGGTGGTGGCCAGCGCGGCCAGCGTGAACTCGAGCGGCTGGGCCTGCGTGTCGGCCTTGACGACCGCCACGTAGCCACAGTGCTCGCAGGCCACGCCGCCGGCGGCGACATTGAACTCGGTGGCTGCCCCGCACTGTGGGCACTTGTAGGTGCGGCGGGTCTCAGCCTCAGGCCCGGCAGGAGGTGGGCCGAACACGGTCACGCCCTGGAGCTTCGACTCCAGGGCGACGAAGCCCGTTGGCGGGCGCCAGGGTGACACATCGGGGCTGTCAGTGATCATGAAAGGTCCGTCCAGAGTGGCGTGTCGTCATTATGGTCGCAAGCCGTCTCACGCGCAACGCACGAAGGATCATACGCTTCCGGCGGGGCCCGGTTTCGGCAGGTTTGCTCAACTTCGAGCCTGATGACCCCACAACCATCACTAACTGACGCCATCGGCGAAGGAGGGGAGGTCCGGTGGACAATAAACACGGACGGCGGCATGAAAAAGGCGTTGAACCTGCGCGTCGACGGGCCCTCCCTGCCGATCACGTCCATAGCGTCACTGTCGAGGACCTGATGTCGAGTCGTCTTGCTCCCGCTCCGATCGCAGCCCGCGCTCCCCAACAGCCTGTCGGGCTTGGCTTCGTGCCAAGGCCCGTCGCGCGCATCGAGGACACCGGTCTGTCGATCTATTCACTCTCTGAACTGACGCTCAAGATCTTCTACAACAGCGGCACGTTGACCGGCTTCCGCGTGTCCGAGTTGATCGCCCTGCCCTTCCTCGGGGTGATGGATCAGGTGCTCGAGTACCTGAAGCGCGAGAAGTATCTGGAGATCAAGACCACCGGCGGCGCCGGCTTTGGCGAAGGCGCTTACATCTACGGCATCACCGGCCAGGGCGTCGAGCGTGCGCGCGAAGCGATGGCGCGCAGTCAATACTCGGGCCCGGCGCCGGTGCTGATCGAAGAGTACATCGCCGCGATCCGGGCCCAGGCCGCGCAACGCAAGATGGTGAACGTCCGCACCATCCGACACGCGCTCTCCGACCTTGTGATCAACGAGCGTATGTTGAGCCGCATCGGGCCGGCCGTCAACTCAGGGACATCGTTGTTCCTGTACGGCGCGCCCGGCAACGGCAAAACCTCGATCGCACGCGCGATCGGCAACATCACGCTTCAGGAAGACATCTACGTGCCCTATGCCGTCGACGTCGACGGCCAGGTCATTAAGATCTACGACAACGTCAACCACGTCATCGTGCGTGAGGATGATACGCCGGTGGGCACGAGCATGCTGCGCAACGGCGCGATGAAGCGCGACCCGCGTTGGGTACGCATCCGCCGGCCGTTCATCGTGGTCGGCGGCGAACTGACCCTGGGAGGACTCGACCTGCAATTCAGTGAGGTCAGCCGCTTCTACGAGGCGCCCTTCCAGATGAAGGCGAACGGCGGCCTCTTCCTGATCGACGACTTCGGGCGCCAGCAGGCCCGCCCGCGCGACCTGCTCAACCGCTGGATCGTGCCGCTCGAGAACCGTGTCGACTACCTGACGCTCGCCACAGGCCGCAAGATCGAGATCCCGTTCGAAGTGCTCGTCGTCTTCTCGACCAACCTGCCGCCCAAGGAACTCGTCGACGAAGCGTTCCTGCGCCGCATCCGGCACAAGATCGAGATCGTCGACCCGTCGCCAGACGAGTACCGCGAGATCATGAAGCGCGTGTGCGAGGCCAAACACGTGGCTTACGACGATCGCGGCCTGGCCTACCTGATCCAGGAGTGGTACATCAAGCGCAACCGCAAGCTGCGCGCCAATCACCCACGCGACCTGAGCGAGCAGATCATCGACGTGGCCGCCTTCCTGGGCGTCGAACCGGCACTGACCAAGGACCTGATCGACCGCGGCGCCGAGTCGTACTTCGTCGAGCTGTAGATCTCGCCCTTCCTTTGCGGCAGACCTCGGCTGTTCGCCCTAAGCCACCGACGCCCACGCGTTCATCCTCATCGAATCGGGATGAGCAGACGTCCCCGTGTCGCCGATCCCTCGCCTGGCGCGGTGCCTGCAAACCATTCGCTGACCGCTTCGCCGATGCAGCATCGGTGAATCCGCGACATCCGCGGCTGATACCGATTGCTCTGCGTTGACCCAACTGTGACACCGCTCGAAAGTAGCATCTGCTATCATCCAGGGCTGTGCCAGACACCTATACGCTTTCCATCATCATCCCGTGCTACAACGAGCGCGGCACCATTGAGTCCCTTGTCACGCGGGTTCGGCACGAAGCCCCGGAGGCCGAGATCATCATCGTCGATGACGGCTCTCTCGACGGCACCCGCGAGATCCTGCCGCACGTGGCCAAGGCGGCCAATGCCCGTGTGCTGCTCCACGACAAGAACGGTGGAAAAGGCAAGGCTCTCCGCACCGGCCTCGAGGCGGCCACCGGCGACATCTTGCTGATCCAGGATGCGGATCTGGAATACGACCCGCGCGACTACCCGGCCCTGCTTAAGCCCATTCAAGAAGGCTACGCCGACGTCGTCTACGGGTCGCGTTTCCTGGGCGCGCCGCGGCGCGCCATGATGTTCTGGCACATGATCGCCAACAAGCTGTTGACGCTCATGACCAACATCCTCTATGACACCATCCTGTCGGACATGGAGACGGGCTACAAGGTGTTCAAGCGCAGCTCCATCGAGGGCCTGCACCTGCGCGCCAACCGTTTCGACTTCGAACCCGAGATCACGGCCAAGATCCTGCGCCGACGCGTGCGCATCTTCGAGGTTCCGATCACGTTCGTGCCGCGCGAATACGCCGAGGGCAAGAAGATCGGCCTGTGGGACGCGTTCGAGGCGGTCTGGGCGCTCCTGCGCTACAGGTTCTTCGATTGATCGCCAACGAAAAAGGCCCGGGCGACGACGTCGCCCGGGCCTTTTTGTTTCGTTCTCAGGCTGTCACAAAACCATCGGTGATGGCCAGCGCCTCATTGATGATGGCGAAGGCCTCACGGAGCTCGGCCTCGGTCACGCACAGCGGCGGGTTCGTGTGCAGGAGGTTGCGCCAGGTGAAGTTGTAGACGCCCTTCTCCTTGAGGAACGCGCCCAGCTTGCTCATCTCCGGGCTGGCGCCCACGTACGGGCCCATCGGCTCCTTGGTCTCACGGTTCTTGACCAACTCGATCGCGCCGAACAGGCCGATGTTGCGTACGTCGCCGACCGACGGATGCTCGGCCATGAGCTCGCTCATCAGCTCGCCCATCACCTTGCCCATGCGCGCGCTGTTGCCAACGAGGTCGTCCTGTTTGAGGACGCGCAGGTTGGCGACGGCGGCCGCCAGGCACATCGGGTGCGCGCTATATGTCAGGCCGCCGTAGAACACGTTCTTCTCGAAGTACTCGGCCACGCGACCGTTGATCGCGACGGCGCCGAGCGGCATGAAGGCCGAGGTCAGGCCCATGGCCATCGAGATGATGTCGGGTTTGACACCCCAGTGGTCCGACGCGAACCACGCGCCGGTGCGTCCGAGGCCCGCCATCACCTCGTCGCACACCAGCAGGATGCCGTGCCTGTCGCAGATATCGCGCAGGCCCTGAAGATACCCGTCCGGCGGGATGATGATGCCGTTCGTGCCCGTGACCGTCTCGATGAAGATCGCGGCAACGGTGTGCGCGCCCTCGTACATCAGGATCTCTTCGACCTGGTCGAGGCACTTGCGCGCGAAGACGGCGTCGCTGTCACCGTCGTGGTACAGCGGGCTGCGGTACTTGTAGGGATCGAACATCCGCACGACGCCCGGGATGCCGGGCTCGTTGGCCCAACGGCGGTGATCGCCCGTGAGCGTAATCGCGCCTGACGTGGCGCCGTGATAGGCGCGATAGCGCGTCAGGATCTTCTGCCGGCCGGTGACAGCGCGGGCCATCTTGATCGCGTTCTCGTTGGCTTCAGCGCCGCCCAGGACGAAGAAGAACTTGTCGAGGCCCTCGGGCGTCACTTCGGCCAGCTCGCGACCCAGCTCGGCCCTGACGCGCGTGGCCATGCTCGGCCCGGCGTAGACCAGCTCGTCGGCCTGGGCCTTGATCGCGTCGATGACGCGCTGATCGCCATGGCCAATGTTGACGCACATCAACTGCGAGTTCAGATCGAAGTAGCGCTTGTCGTTCGCATCCCAAAAGTACACGCCCTTGCCGCGCTTCATCGGGATCGGAGCGACGGCGCCCTGCGCCGACCACGAGAAGAAATTGTGCTCGCGCGTCAAAGCGACCATTTCGTCAGCGGTCATGTCGGGGAGATCAAAGCTCATGAAGGCACCCTCTCGAAAATAGGAACGGGCCGCGTTGCGCCCGCGCGGGATACAGACTGATTGAGTCGGTCAAGGGGTCGGCTGGCTCAACGCCGTCGACCCGGGCAGTTGACCGAGTTTTTCGATCGAACTGCGATAGGCCATGGCGAATACCACTTCGGTGATCAGCATGCTGTAGGCCATGTAAGCGACCATGAAGAACGGCACCACAAAACAGAGAATGATCGTGGCAGTGGCAACGCTCGTGACGACGTTCACCAACATCCCGATGGCGATCACCACGAGATAACCGATGGCCCAGGCGCCAACATCGGCTCGCAGGATCCGCCACCACTCGCGAAACCTGAACATCGCGCCGACCTGGCCGGTAATGGCGACATGCATGCTTGGAACCGGCAGGACGAGCGCGACCACCAGGAGAACCGGGATGAGCAGCAAGAACAGGCCGATGCCCGTCATCGAACCGAGGACCGCGATCAGGCTGCCGATGTCACGCAAGTTCTGGCCGCCCGACTCGCCGAGAACGCCGCCGGTGATCGCGCTGCCGAAGATGAGGAAGTACGCGCCCACAAACACGATGGCAATCGGAAGGGTCAGGACGACGCGGGTCAGGCTGACCTTGAACCCATCGACCAGGTAGGTCGACCAATCAGTCCACGGGATCAGTTCGGGCTCCTTGCCCTCTAGCGCCACACGCCGGGCGATCTGAATGGCATATCCGGTCATGATCAGCCACGGGAAGATGGGCACGATCCAACCCGCGAAAATCACAAGGACAGCCACACCGAGCCGTGTCTTCCAATCGGGGCCACGAAAGGGAAAGGTCAGCAGACGTTGGAGGTTGTCGGTTGTCAGATTCATGGGCGGTGAACGCAGTGTAGCACCAATCGAGGCGTCAGGCGTCAGCCCACCCTACCGCGCCGTATCGCGTCGCGTAGGCTGATAGTTGGCCGCTGACCGCTCTCTGATGCCTGACGCCTGACCCTTCCTACGGTGGAAACTCGAACCCCCAACGCGCCATCAAACCGAGCCGTCCGGATGGCCAGGGCAATTGCGCACACAGTTTGCTTGGCCAGGCCTGCATCCATGGCGTCATACTGCTGCACACCAGACAGGCGTCGAAGTAGGCGCCCACCTGAAGTTTCGGTGCGGCGCGAATACCCACGCAGGCATCGCCATAGGTGATCGCGGGCATTCCAGTCACACTGCCTGGAACCGTTGGCGCATATAGCCAGATCCCGACGACAACAGTCAGGCCCAGACAGCCTGCGGCCAGCGCAGACAGGCTCAGAAGGACGGTTCGGCGAGTGCGGTTCATGGCTTCATTATGGACGCTCACAGCCAGATGACAAGCGAACCCGGGCTCAGCCACGCGGCGTATGTTGCTTCATGGCGGATAAACAAAGCCCCACCGATCCAAATTCGTCCCATGAGTGGGCCACGGGATCGCCACACATGCTTTGATGGGCCAGTACCGCATGTATGGCATGACGCTGGCACATATCCAGCAGGCATCAACCGAAACACCGAACTGAAGTCGTGGCGCAACGCGCGCACCGACACACACATCCACAGCGCCATGCCAGGCGGTCGAGCGTGCGTGGCCCGCCTTTACCATGACCCACGCAAATGTCGCGGCCACCAGACAGGTCCCAATGACCAGACCTGAACCCACAATGAGGCTTCGGGAGGAACGTCTCACCCACCCATCATCATCGGTCATCCCGCAACGTGCAAGGATTCATGTGCTTAACCTGTCATTGATCAGCTGTCGGCCCTGACGACTCCACCTGACCGGTGAGCCGGCCCAGATCCTTCCAGACCGACGGATCAATGTCGCCGGTCGAGTCTGTCCTGTAAACGCTGCCCGACGACGCACGTTCCCGCAGCGCGCGCCAGAGCGCCTGCCGTTCGACCGGGGCCGTGATCTTGAGCTGCCGAAGGGTCCGCGCTGTCACCAATCGCTCGCCGGTCGTGTACAGGAACGTCAGGCGCGCCCAGACGCCGTTGATGAGCGGACGTGGCAACGCCACCAGCGTGCCTAACTGCAGCTTGTAGTACGCTTCATGGGCATGGGGGTGATCGGGTTCGCCGCGCAGCAACTCGCCCCGAGTCGCGAGTTCGTGGCCGAGCACCGGCGCGATGGCGTAGATGCCGGCCGGCCCAGGGCCGCAGCGCGCGGTCTGATAGAGGGCCAGCCAATCGACGGCCAGCATCTTCGGCGCGCGCCTGACGGGCACGCGGTACCAACCCAGCACTCGCGCGATTTCCAGATCCTGGGCGCGCGGGACGACGGCGACGAGGACGAGGTCCTCACCGTGCAACTCCATAGGTCCCCCTCAGGCGCGAGCGTTGCTCGCGCGATCAACCGCGCCCCAAACCCACCATGGCTCGAAAGGCCCGGTACGCCACCATCGCGTCCGGAGCCTGATAGGCCAATCTCGTGCCCGACTTGCGCTCGCTGCCGGGCACCAGAAAGCCGCGCTCGGCCTGCTCGGGCAGGCTGAACTCAATCTCGACCGTGATCGGCGTCGACACGGTCCACGGCGTTGCGCCGTTGCCGGCCTTGAGCTTGCTGACGCCGGTGGCCGTCGCGCTGCAGATCCGCTCACGCGACTCGCCGAGCGGCAGGCATTCCGCCGAGAAGCGTCCGGTGGCCTGCTTGACCACGGCCACTTCGAGAGTCGGACCAAGCAGCGTCTGTGCCTCGAGACAGGCCACGCGGTCGCCGGTGACGGCCACGACCGGCAGGTTGAAGAACGCGCCGACGGCCGCGTTCAGGCCGATCTCGCCGACGGCGACGCCGTTCAGCCACACGCCCGCCACGACAGCGTCTGACCAGGTGTGGCACAGCACCGCCTTCTTCGCGCCTGCCATCGCGTGATAACCGACGAAGACCAGCGCGTCGTAGGCGGGGTGATCGTCGATCCCGGCCAGCATGCCGTGCGGCGTCGGGCTGCCGGTGTGCAGCTTCGCACGCGGATCGAGGCCCTCCAGGGTCAGGTTACGGTTGCCGTCGTGGGCGTCCGCGACCGTCACCTCTTCGGCGCCGCCGACGAAGGCCCCGTTGATCGCGGCATTGACGTCGCCGAGCATCAGGGAGCGGCCGATCGCATAGTCGGCGCGCCCGGGCAGCGCCTGCGCCCAATCGACCACACCCGAAATGCCTTCCATGTCGGCGGAAATCAAGATACGCATGTTTGGTCCAATGTCTCGGTCTTTCAGCGGCCGAGGAGGTGCCGCTGTCGCCGGATCATACCATGCTGAACCGGCCTGAGTTCGCGAAGAGTGCAGGCGCAGCAGGATCCTGGCGTCTCATTTTCGACAAAGAGGTATTGCCGCGACCTACGCGAAGTCGGATCATGGCTCAGCCCCCAGGATTTCGCGGCGAAGACCGACGTGCCCGCCTGTTCGTTCGCGGCAGAAATCCACCGCCATGCTACACTGCCCGGCGTTGCGCGGTTCACGCTTGGAGGCCATCTATGTGGGTCGGACTTATCGTAGCCGTTATTGCCGTCGGCGCGGCTTTGCTCGCCGTTGTCGGTGTTGTGGCGTGGTTTGTCGTCGGGCGGCGAGAGGAGAAGGTTCGGGTCCAGCGGGTCGCCGAATCGCGACCGGGCGGCACCGCCCGGATCCTCGAGATCGGCAGCAACTCGATCGCCACCGATCAGGACAGCGCGGAGTTCGCCCTCCGGCTCGAGATCACGCCGCCGATCGGCGATGCCTACCAGACCATCTCACGCTGGATCGTGGAGATCGATCATTACAATGACATGAAGGTCGGGCTGGTGGTCCCGGTCAAGATCGACAGGCTCAACCCCAAGATCATCTACCCCGAACCGAAGTGGGCGATGCAACTTGCCGACTTCGAGTACACCGAAGAAGATCTGACGAACTAGCTCGCCTGAGCGCCCTGGCTCGCCCCGACCTCGTTGACGGGCTTGTGGCTCGCAAGCCAGGCATCCCGTCGGCGCAACAAATCTGGCGCCGCCGTGTTGGCTTCGGCAATCAACTGGCGCAGATCGGCGCTGAGCAACTGCCCGCCATCGACCACGATGCGCCCGGCGACCATCGTCAGGTCGACGTCGCCGCCCTGCACAGCATGGACAAGGTTGTGATGCAGGTTGCCGTCGACGCCGCCGATCAGCGGGGTCAGACGCGGCGTGTCGGTGCGCACGGCGATCAGATCCGCCTGCTTGCCGACCTCGAGCGAACCCGTGACACCGTCAAGGCCCAGGGCCCGCGCGCCCGTGATCGTCGCCATCCGACAGACCGACCAGGCGTCGAGGGCCGCGGCGTCAAGGCTGGCCAGTTTCGCCATGAGCGACGCGACCTTCATCTCTTCAAAGACGTCGAGGTTGTTGTTTTCCTTCTCGCCATCCGTCCCCAAACCGACGGCGACGCCGGCCGCCAGCAGGTCGACCGTGCGCGCTGCGCCGCTGGCCAGCTTCATGTTGCTGATCGGGTTGTGAGCCACGCCGACGCCGCGCCCGGCCAGCAGCGCGATCTCGTCATCCGATAGCCAGACGCAATGCGCGAGCAACGTGCGCGGCGCGTCGAGCAGGCCGAAAGCCGCCAGAGCCTCGATCGGGCGTTTGCCGTGGCGACGCAGGGTCTCGTCGACGTCGAAGCGGCTCTCGTTGCTGTGCGTGTGGAAGCCAACGTTGTAATGTCGGCAGATCGCTATCGCGCGCTTCCAGGCCTCGGGCGTGCCGTAAAACATGTGCTCGAGACCGACCCAGACCTGAACCCGGCCACCCGCGCCGCCGTGCCACTGCTTGATCAGAGCCTCGTTCGTGTCGAGTGTCTCGAAGTAATCATGATCGGGATGCTCGGCGACGTATGGCACGAGCACCGCGCGGATGCCGAGTTGCTCGGCGGCTTTCGCGCTGCCGTGCATGTAGCGCCACATGTCTACGATCGTGGTCGTGCCTGAGAGCAGCGCCTCGGCGTAGCAGAGCGAAGAAGCGACTTCGGCCTCATGCGGCGTGAGGACACGGTGCATCGGGTCGATGTAGCGCTGCAGCCACTCCCAGACCGGCAGGCCCTCGGCCGTTCCGCGCAGGAGTCCGGAATGAGCATGCGCGTTGATTAACCCCGGCATGATCAATCGATTCGCCAGCCGACGCACTTCCACGCCCGAGTGCGCGGCGATGACCTCGGCCGTGGGGCCGACGGCGCCGATGCGCCCGTCAGCGCCGACCAGCACCGCGCCATCGACGATCACGGGATTGCCCGCGCTCATCGGGATGACGTGGTCAGCCTGCAGGATGAGAGCGGTCATCGTCACGCCTCCTTGAGAGCAACGCGCAGCACGGCCGGACCCGGCGCTGGCACAAATCGACGTGGCTGCCGATTGTCAGCGCCCGCGCTCGCCGCGGACGTACGGGACGCCCAACGCGGCCGGCGCGCCGATGCGCTGGCGGATCGCCTGTCGCGAACCCAGCACGAGCACCACGATCGTGAAGGCGTACGGCAGCATCGCCAGGAAGAAGCCGTAGTACGGGTTGAAGTAGAAGGGGTTGTTGAAACCGAGGAGCAGCTGCGGCGCCTGGATGTCGAGAATCAGGCGACGAAGCGCACCGAACGCGTAGGATCCGAAGGCAGCGCGCCACGGATCCCACTGTGCGAAGATCACGAGGCCGACGGCGATCCAGCCCTGGCCCGAGGTCGTCAACTCGCTGAACCAGCCCGGCGAGACGGCCAGGCTGATCGTGCCACCGGCGAGGCCGGCCAGCGCCCCGCCCAAGACCACATAGCCGTAGCGCAGCGCATAGACCGGGATGCCCATGGCATCGGCGGCCGTGGGATTCTCGCCGACGGCGCGCAGATGCAGGCCAGGCCGCGTGAAGTTGATGTAGTACCAGGCCAGCGGCAGCATCACGTAGCCGACATACACCATCACGCTCTGGTCGTCGAAAAAGATCGGGCCGACCCAGGGGATGGCGGCGAGACCCGGGATGGAAAAGCGCGGCAGCAGGTTGATCGCGCCGGCTTTGCTCAGACCTTCGCCGAGGACGAGGCTGAGCCCTGTGCCCAGAAACGTGAGCGCCAGGCCACTGACGACCTGATCGGCCTGAAAGTGGATCGTCACGACGCCGTGAAGGAGCGCGAGCAAGGCCGAGGCGAACATCGCGACGAGCAGGCCCAACCAGCCGTTGCCGGTCGAGACAGTGGTGCTGAAGGCCGCCATCGCGCCGATGAGCATCATGCCCTCGACGCCAAGGTTCATCACGCCCGCGCGCTCGTTGAAGATGGCGCCCAGCGTGGCGAACAACAACACGGTGCCGCTCGCGATGCCTGCGTGCAAGATGATGATCGAATCCATGTCGGTGTTTGCTCTTCGCCTTTGTCTTCACTTCCGGCGGCCATCTGCGCCGCCGACCTGCCCGATATCATGGCGCCATGCCAGGGCCAGGCGACGCATGCGTCGTCCTTTGCTTCGGCTCCCGACGCCCTCAGGCCGCGCGCCCGATGCGGACGCGATAGCGCAGGAGCACATCGCTGGCAATCAGCATGAACAGGATGATGCCCTGGATCAGGCGCGGCACGCCGGCAGGCTGGATCTCGCGCCCGGCCAGGATCAGGCCGCCAAACAGGACGGATACCAGGATGACGACAATCGGGTTGAGCTTCGCCAGCCAGGCGATGATGATGCCTGTGAAACCGTAGCCCGATGAGATCGCGCCTTGAAGACGATGGACCACGCCCGCGATCTCGGACATGCCGGCCAGGCCCGCCAGCGCGCCGGACGTGACCAGGACGAGCACCGAGTTCTTGACGATGTCAATGCCCGCGTACTCGGCCGCGCGCGGGTTATCGCCGATCAGGCGGATCTCGTAGCCCCAGCGGCTGCGATACAGGATGTACCAGACGATCACCACGGCGATCAGCGCGAACACAAGGCCGAAGTGCGTGGTCAGGCCGCGCAGGGCCGGAAACTCCTTGGCGTAGTCGCCGAGGCGCGGCAGCCAGGCCATCTTCGGGAAGACCTTGCTCATCTGGAAGCCGCTGTCGCTCCACACGCCGAACACGAAATAGTTCACAAGTTGGATCGCGATGTAGTTCATCATCAACGTGCTGATGATCTCGCTCACCTTGAGCCTGGCCTTGAGCAGACCCGGGATCAGGCCCCAGAAAGCACCGGCCGCGATGCCGGCCAACATCATCACGCCCAACGCGATCGGCTTGGGCGTGCCCTCGGGGATCCAGCCGGCCAGGACGACCGCACTGGCGCCGAGCGCGCCCATGTAGAACTGCCCCTCGGCGCCGATGTTCCAGAGCTTCATGCGGAAGGCCAGCGAGCAGGCCAGGCCGACGAGGATCAGCGGCGTCGCGATCACGAGCGTGTCCGAGAACACGCCGATGTCGCCAAACGCCGCCTTGGCGATGTGCGCGTACGTCGCGATCGGATCACCACCGACCAGGGCGATGACCACACCGCCAAGCGCCAGCGCGATGATGATGGCGCCGACCGAGATCACGGGGCTGAGCCAGACCGGCGTGGAGAGCCGCGGCTCGACGATCAGTTTCATTGGGGCCTGGGGTTGCGTTGCCGTCGTCGCCACATTCCCTCACTTGGTGTCGAACTTCTCGTCGCGGCCGCCGCCGGTCATGAGCAGACCGATCCGCTCGGCGTCGCCATCGGTGACCTCGCCGACGATCTCGCCTTCGTACATGACCAGGATGCGGTCGCTCAGCGCCAGCAGTTCTTCGAGCTCTTCGGACGAGAGCAGGATCGCGGCGCCGGCTTCGCGCTGGGCCAGCAACAGACGCTGCACGCCCTCGATCGCGCCGACGTCGAGGCCGCGGGTTGGCTGCATGGCGACCAGCAACTGCGGCTCCTGCGACAGTTCGCGCGACAGGATCGCGCGCTGCAAGTTGCCGCCCGAGAGCAGCCGCGCTTCTGTGTCGACCGTCGGCGCCAGGATCGCGTAGGCGTCTTTGAGCTCCTGCGCACGCTGCCGCGCCTTGGCGTAGTTCAGCGACCAGCCGTTCGCGAGCGGCGCCTTGCGGTAACTCTTCATGATCACGTTGTCGGTGATGCTCAGGTTCGGGGCCGAACCGACATGCGTGCGATCCTCCGGCACGTGAGCGACGCGGTGCTTGATCGCGTCGAGCGGCGAGCGGTTGGCGACGTCGTCGCCCTGGACGCGCACCCGGCCGCCGGTGCAGCGCCGCAGCCCGGTGATCACCTCCGCCAGCTCGCTCTGACCATTGCCGGCCACGGCCGCGATGCCGACGATCTCGCCGGCGCGGACGTTGAACGACACGCCCTTGAGCGCAGGCAGGCCTTTGGCCCCGTCGGCGCTGACGTTCTCGACCGAGAGCACCACCTGGCCAGGCTCCTGGGGTTTCTTCTCAAGATCGAAGATCACGGACCGGCCCACCATCAGCCGGGCCAACTCGGGGATGGTCGTGTCCGAGGCCTTGATCCCGGCGGCCGT
Source organism: uncultured Anaerolineales bacterium (assembly GCA_964480865.1). GTDB lineage: Bacteria > Chloroflexota > Anaerolineae > Anaerolineales > UBA6663 > UBA6663. Next base: position 18,010 of record CAYZRP010000080.1, read on the forward strand.
CACCTTGCCCTGGCGCAGAACCGTCACGCGATCCGCGACGCGCATGACCTCGTTCAATTTGTGGCTGATGAACACGATCGACTTGCCGTCGGCCACCATCGCGCGCAGGGTCTCGAACAGGCCGTCGATCTCCTTGGGCGCGAGCACGGCGGTCGGCTCGTCCATGATCAGGACCTCGACGCCGCGGTACAGCATCTTCAGGATCTCGACGCGCTGCTGCTCGCCGACCGAGAGCTGCCAGACCTTGGCTGTCGGCGTCACAGCCATGCCAAAGCGCTTGCCGATCTCGGCCATGCGCTGGTCGTACTTCGGAAGCTGCAGAAAGAAGCTCGGCTCGTCGAGACCGAGCAGGATGTTCTCGGTGACCGTCTGCGACGGGATCAGGCTGAAGTGCTGGTGGATCATGCCGATGCCGCGGGCGTTGGCATCGCGCGGGGAGTGGAAGCTCGCGGGCTTGCCGCGCACCAGGATCGTGCCGGCTTCGGGGCTGTACAGGCCGGCCAGGACGCTCATCAACGTGCTCTTGCCGGCGCCGTTCTCGCCCAGGAGCGCGTGGATCTCGCCCGCGCGAAGATCGAAATCGACATGATCGTTGGCCAGAACGCCCGGGAAGCGTTTGACGATCCCGCGCATCTCGACAGCGTTGACGACGTCGCTCATAGGCCAGTTATACAACGAAGGGGCGCCCGTAGGTTGGGAGATCTCCCGGCCCGCGGAGCACCCCGTTCGTGCTCTTTCCGCTAAGGCGCCCGGCCGGATGGTGATCCGGCCGGGCGTTGAACAGTGTTCGTGGTCGTTACTGCAGCGGCGGAAGTTCGGCCGTGATGCCGTCCGCCCACCAGTACATGCCGGTCTTGCAGGGCACGTCGCCGCCGGCGAAGCAGTCGATATCGATCTGCTCGATCTTCTCGCCAGCCGCCAGCACTTCGTTGCCCTGGTTGTCCTTGATCGGGCCAGCGAAGACGTCGAAGCGCGTGAACTCGCCGGCCAGCATCTTGGCCAACGTGTCCTTGATCAGGGTCATGTCTTCGGCGGGCAGGCCTTCCATGCCCTTGGTCGGGGTCTGGCCTTCCATCAGGCCATAGACGCCCAGCGAGCCGGAGTCAACATCGAAGTACTCGGAGCCGCCCACGTACGTGCCATCCTTCACAGCATTGGCCACGCGCGCGTACTCAGGGCCCCAGTTCCAGTACATGGTCGTGAGGCAGCGTTCCTTCACACAGTTCCCCGACCAGTCGTAGTTGATGCCCCACTTGTCGCCACGCTCAGTGGCCACGTCGGCAGTTGCCGGCGTGTCGGCGCCGGTGAAGACGATGTATGCGCCGGCGTCAAAGAGCGACGCTGCGGCTTCCTTCTCGACCACCGGATCGTGCCAGGTGTTGATCCAGCGGACATCCATCGTGCAGTCGGGGCAGGTCTTGCGCATGCCCAGCGCGAAGGCGTTGCCCAGGCGGAGTTCCTCAGGGATCGGGAACGTCGCCATGTAGCCGATCTTGGTCTCGCCGTCGGTCTTGGCGCGGCTGCCGGCGAGCATACCGGCGACGTACTTCATGCTCTCCATGGCGCCGAACAGATTGCCGAAGTTCGTGCCGTTCGACTTGAAGCCGCTGATGTGGACGAAGGCCTGATCCGGGAATTCTTCGGCCACTGTCGCCATCGCGTCCATGTAGCCAAACGACGTGCCGAGGATCAGGTCGAAGCCCTTGCGCGCGAGGCTGCGATAGACCTGCTCGGCCTGCGCGCCTTCGGGCACCAGCTCAACGTAGGCGATGTGAGCGTTTTCGACGTTCTGCTCAACGTACTGCAGACCCTCGTAGTGGGCCTGGCTCCAACCGCCGTCGTCGTGAGGTCCGATCAGGACCGCGGCGATGTTGAACTTGCCTTCTTGAATCTCGGGGATCTGGAACGAGCCGGTATCGGGGGCGGCTTCGGTGGGAGCTGCTTCCTGTGTATTGGCTGGAGCAGCAGTGGGCGTGGCCGCTGGCGTACAGGCCGCAACGGCCAGCGCGACGATCGACAACAGGCTCGTGCCGCGCCAAAGCAGTTTCTTCATCGTTTCTCCTCCTGAAAGACAACGTATCCGAAACGGATATCTGCAACGCAAACCGCGAAGGGGACCAGGCACATCTGTCGGGCATCACCTCCTGCAACGAAGCGATCCTTTTGTGCTTATCGGAACAACCGCGATTTTAGTCAAATCTGACGCGCGTGCTTGTCAGGAGTTTCCACGATTCTACAGGCAGGCGCCTTGTGCAAGTGGACGGCGGACGGCTGACCGCAGACTCGTATGGCCTGGAAGGGTTGGCTCTTTCGGACGAACGACGAAGGACGAATGACGAAGGTCGCGCTCAAGTCGGCTTTCACGCTACCTCGTCATTCGTCCTTCGTCGTTCGTCATTCGTCGTTCCTCAGCCCACCGTCACTTCCCGCTGCGCTCGGCCGATGTCAACGTGTTCTGCAGCAGCATCGCGATCGTCATCGGGCCGACGCCGCCCGGGACGGGCGTGATCGCGCCGGCGACTTCGACGGCCTCGGGGAAGCAGACGTCGCCCACCAGGCGTGAGCCTGACTTGCGGGTCGCATCGGCGATGCGGTTGATGCCGACATCGATGACGACGGCTCCGGGCTTGACCCAGTCACCGCGCACCATCTCGGGGCGCCCGACAGCCGCGATCAGGATGTCGGCCGAGCGAACAACCGCCGGCAGGTCCTTCGTGCGGCTGTGGCAGATCGTCACCGTGCAGTCACGACGCTGAAGGAGCATGGCCATCGGCAGGCCGACGATGTTGCTGCGGCCGAGGACGACGGCGTTGGCGCCCGAGAAAGTCACGCCGGTCTCCTCGAGCAGACGGATGCAACCAGCCGGTGTGCACGGGATGAACCACGGGTCACGGCCCTTCATCGCCAGGCGGCCGATGTTGAGCGGATGGAAACCGTCGACGTCTTTGGTGACGTCGATGCCGGCCAGGACGCGTTCTTCGTCGAGGCCCTTGGGAAGCGGCAGTTGCACCAGGATGCCATTGACCGCCGGGTTAGCGTTCAGGCTCGCGACGAGAGCGTCGACCTCGGCCTGCGTGGCCGTGGCCGGGAGCTTGTGCGCAAAGGGCTCGGCCTCGATGCCGGCTTCGGCGCAGGCCTTGCGCTTGTTCGAGACGTACACCTGCGAGGCCGGATCCTCCCCGACCAACACCGTCGCCAGGCCCGGTCGGGTCTTTCCGGCGGCGAGACGCTCGGCCACGCGCTGAGCAACTTCGGCTCGCACCTTGGCCGCGATGGCGGTGCCGTCGATCAACGTTGCGGTCATACTTCCTCCCCCTGACATGAAGCGGCGCGGCTCCGGGAGGCAGCGATCACCGACGTGATCGCGATCAAGCCTCGCGAGGCGCTCCGCAGTGCGGACAAACTGTTACGACGGCGTCGGGCCAACGCGCGCCGCAGCGCTGACAGAACGTGCGCCGTTGCTCGGCCTCGCGGGCGACGTCGCGTTCCTTCTCGCGCTCGCGCCATTCGGCCTCGAGCGCTGAGCCCAATCGCTGGATGGCGGCGCGGACCTTGCTGCTGAAAGTCAGCGCGTCAGCGGCAGCGCTGGCTTTGCCCAGATTGCCCGCGGCAGCCATCGCCCCGCCGATCAGATCGCCGCGCAGCACGCGACCAGCGGCCTGGGCAGCGGCACCGCCAAGGTCGGCCGCCGCGCCGCCCAGAGCGGCGAAGTTCGGCGCGCCGGCGGTGACGGTCACTTCCTCGCCGCGGCACAAGAGGCTGACGCTCAGCAGATCGACCCACCCGACCGCCGAGACGTGCTGGCGAAACATCACGGTGGCCTGGTCGCCGCTTCCGCCGGCCTCGGCGCGCGTGTCGTCGTCGTTCAGGGCGCCCAGCGCATCGACAAACGCGCGCAATGCGGCGTCCGCCGAACGCTGGGTGTGAAACACGTATTGGGCCGGATGGCGCGCGTCGGCCACGGTTTGTGCCAGGCCGCCCATCGCGCCGCCGGCCATAAGGGCTGCAGCGCCGGCATCGCCGGCCCCTGCGCCCTGCTGCCCGGCTTCGGCGTCAAATCGTTCGCCGGCTTCCTGAGCGCGGCGGCGTGCTTTCTCGAAAAGGCTTTCGTCATCGGTCATGGTGGCGTGCTACTCCGTCAAAGTCGATCGACAAGAGACATACGCGGGGCCGTCTATGCGGTTGCTGACGACTCCCTCCATTGTACCGATGCCCGGCAGCGGCGCGAACGATTGACGGGCCTAGTGTTGCACTATGGCCCAATGGGGGTAGTGAGTTTCCTCCTGTTTCCGCGGCGACAGCCGGACCGGAACGCAAACAGGCACCGGCGATGCCGGTGCCTGCGAGGAAAACGGTGCGAAACGACGGGCCTACTCGACCAGGACGTTCGTGATGGTGCAGGCGCCGGTCGTGCCGCCCTCTTTGACGTCACCCGAGAACTTGGCGCTCTCGCCGAACGAATAGACGGTTTCGCCGTCGCCAGCGGTGACCTTGAGGTCTTCGTCGCCGAACTGGTCGATGACATCGCCGACCTGGTTGGCGCCATCGCCAATCGACAACACAGCCTCGATGACCTCGCCTTCGTACGGGGCCGACTCGTAGATCCAGAGGTTCACAGTGTCGCCTTCGATCGTGTCGGGCAGAACCGGGAACCCGGTGACCATCACGCGCTCACCGACCTTGTCGCACACCGAGCCGAACTCGACGGCAGTGCCCGGTTTTGGCGGCGAACAGGCCGCCAAAGCCGTTGCAGCGGCAGCGGCCATACAGATCCAACGTGCTTTGTTCATAGTGATTAGCCTCCTGCAGATTAATCCTGTGGGGATCGATCCATCGACCCTGTCTGTTGGGCCAGGTCCCCCACTGCGCCACAATGTCTACGGCGAGCGGATCAGACCGCTCACCTACCCTGAATTCTAACGTGCATGGCCGAGCGTACGGCGTTTGCGTCAGTGTGAACGCGTCGGGAATTGTCGGGTTTTCGTCAGGGCACCGGATTAACGTCGGCGACCAGCGAAATCGTCGGATCGGCCAGGAAACAGGTCGTGCCGTCGCCCATGTCGCCGGCCGTGACGGTGCCGGCGACGCGCACGCGCCGCGACATGTCGACCACCTCGTCAGCGGCGGTATGCACGCGCAAATCCTGGTCGCTGGCATCGGCCGGCGGCGGCTCGACCTGATCGGGCCCCGTGCCCACCGGGACGCGGACGTGTACGTACGGTTCAACCCCGCCTGGCGCGGTGTTGAGGATCAGGGTCAGGGTCGTGTCGGCGGTCAGCTCGTCGGGGTAGATGAAGTAGCCCTCAACGGGCACTTGCCTGCCGACGAACTCGGTGTCGCAAATCACAGCCAGACTGACGGCGGGTTCAGGCGTGGGCGTGGCACCGGGCACAAGATCGCAACCCGTCAGACCGAGCGCCGCGATCACCAGTCCAACAAAGGCTCTGCTGGAAATTGTACGGCATGAAGATGTAGCGGACATGGCGCCATTTTACTTCGGGACCCACGGGGCGCGCGCCACGGCCAACAGGGCCATCGCATCAAAACGGCACAGAGCGGGATATTGCCACGAATTTCGCGAATTTGAGCGAATGGGCACGAATGATCTCGCTTCGTGCTCATTCGTCCAAATTCATGGAATTCGCGGCAATATCCAATGCTCGGGAATAAGGCGCGATTGCCCCGCCACTCGCTCAAGGCGTTCACCTCGGCAGAGTTCCGGTGTTATCCATTCGGCCGCACTCATAGCGCAACGCCGCAAAGGCGTCACGCAGCAGCCGCCTCGCGGATCGGCGCCTGTGAACGCCGCAGGATGTCCATAAAACCCGTTGGACCCATCAGTGTCGCCGCCGTGACCACGCCGCCCATCATGGCCCCGACGATCCCGAGCATGCCGGCGTCGGTGCCTGTCAGGTACAGGCCGCGCACAGGCGTCCTGGCTGTCAGCCAGGAGCGACGGAACCGATCCGGAGTCGCCGGATAGCCGTAGATGCCGCCGTTGCGGTGACCCGTGAAGTGCTCGACGGTCAACGGCGTCGACAGCTCCTGATACGCCACAAGTTCGCGGAAACCCGGATGGTGTGACTCGACCAGCTCGAGTAATCCTTCGCCGATCGTGGCCTTGAGCGCTGCGTACTCCGGGTCTCGCTGGCGCCATGGCTGTGCCCGCCATTGAGCCACGGATTCATAGTCGAGCCCGGTGATGATCTCGGCCGTGTGCGCCCGGGCACGCGGATCCTTCTGCGACGGAAACGAAAGGTAGCAGGAAACCGGTCGACCCCGCACGGCCTCAGCGCGCCGCGCGAACAGCTCGTCATGGTCCAGCCCGGTGTAGATCCAGCGATTGCCACCGTTCAGGCCGATGCGCTCGGGGCTGTCTTTCAACCCGAGGTAGAGCGTGGCCACCTCATAGCCAGGCGACTGTCGTTTCAGTTCGTCACGGAAAGGCAGGGACACCGAGGCAGGCAACAGCCGTTCGAATGTCGCGTGCGCGCCGGCGTTCGACACCACAATCGGCGCGAAGTAGGCGTGTTCACCCTGATGCGTGTCGACGCGGACGCCGACCGCTCGCCCGTCCTCGAGCACGATCTCGGTGACAGCCTGGTTGACCAGACACCGCCCGCCCGCGCTCTCGATCACGCGGCGCGCGCCGGCCGCGATCTCGCTCGCTCCGCCCACCGGGTACCAGGCGCCGTCGAAGTAGTGTTGGACGATGACGGCATGGATCGCGAACGAGCTCTGCGCAGGAGGCAGGCCATAGTCGCCCCACTGCGAGACCAGGACCGCCTTGAGCAGCGGATCCGAGAAGTGCGAGTCGAGGTAGGCGCGGGTCGTCGACAATGGCAGGGCATCAGATCCCGACAGCGCTCGCATCGGTCCCGCGACGAACCAGGGCAACGCCGGCGCTGCGATGCGATTTCCGGCCCACTGCGCCGCGCGTTCGACGTCGCGGAAGTAGCGTTCGATCGCACGCCGCTCCGTCGGGAAGCGCGCGACGAGGGCCTGGCGATAGGCGTCCCGGCCCACAGGAACGTCCAAGTCGAAGCCCGGGTACGAGAACGACTCGAACGGCGCCGGCATGGCCTGCCAATCGACCGAGCCGGCCGTGATCAGGTCCATCAACCCGCGCGCCTGTTCGCCCGGCTTCATGCCACCGACGTAGTGCAGGCCAACGTCCCATCTGTAGTCGCCGGGCCGGGCAAACGCGTGGGTGAAACCGCCGAGCCGATAGTGGCGCTCGAGGACGAGCGCACGCTTGCCGGCGAGTTGCGCCATCAGGCTGGCGACCGTCAGGCCGCCGATGCCCGAACCGATCACGATCAGGTCATAGGTTTCAGTCGACATCCGTGCACCCTTCCCTTGCGGCCTTCGTGTGCAAGAACGACAGGTCACCGCGGATTCGCGGATGTCCGGTTGGCCAACGGAGGGGGTGCCTTCCTTACCTTCCGCACCATCGCCGCAATTCGCGCCTGACAACTCGCCCGTGCGCACCGGCCTTCTTGCATGTGATTCCGAGAAGCCCGCACTGGTACACTACCCGCCGATGGGTCACATCCACGAGTGCCGGAGGTCATGGCGCCCGGCATGGTTTGCCTGCGGCGCGTTCCTCATCGCGGCCTGCAGTCCCCTGACCACGCCGCCGTCGCCGGACGCGCCCATGGCCACGCAGGCGCCGCTGCCCGCCACGAGGCTGCCGGCCACGGCCGCGCCGGTCGCCAGCCTGACCGCCCCTGCGCCGACGACGGCTGCCACTGTCACGCCGAACACGGATTGCGCGCAGCCGCTCGCCATCAGTGCCTCGCCGAAGGCCGGGTGGCTCGCCGTGGACTGCCACGACACGGCTGCGCGTTTCACAGTCAGCAATGCGAGCCTGACCTGGACGATCGGCGGCGAGGCGCTCTCACAACGCGAAAGCCTCGAGCGCCAGGCGCTGATGTGGAGCCTTGATGATCGATTCCTGTATTTCACGGAGACAGCCTGGCGCGCAGAGCATGACCGTGAGGCCTATGCCGAGATCGGTTCCATCCATCGGTTGACGCTCGCGACGGGCGATCTTGTGACGCTCCTGATCAGCGTCAACGACGTGCCAGCTTACTCAGCGGCCATCGACCGCGACGGGGCACACCTTGCATGGCTACAGGCCGACGCGCCGCGGCGCGTGACGATTATGGACCTTCACACGTTCGCGACGCGCAAGCTCGACCTGGCGCCTGAGCTGGCGACGGCCGGTGATCTCACCTGGGATCCTGAGGGAGGACGGGTGCTGTTGAGCGCGGTCAGCCGCACCGGCGCCGGCGCGCTCGTGATGATCGAACCGGCCACGTCGACGGCCGTGATGCTGCCAACGCCCGACGATCGCGTCATGCGCATCACCGCCTGGGAACCCGACGGCCCTGTCCAACTGCATGACACAGCCTGGCCAGACCCCGGCGTCTGGACGCTCAACCTGACGACCGGCGACTTTGTGCGCCAGGGGCCTGTGGAAGGGCCGTGAGCGCGGAGCTCTGGCGCTCTTCGGCCAACATGTCCAGAAACACCTCAACCACGTTCGGATCGTACAGCCGGCCCGCGCACTCCGTGATGTGTGCAACGCAGTCGGGTTCGTTAAGCGCCTGGCGGTAGGGTCGATCCGAACGGAGCGCGTCCCAGACGTCGGCGACGGCGAAGATGCGCGCCTCCAACGGGATGTCGCAGCCGCGCAACCCAAACGGATAGCCGCTGCCGTCCCAGCGCTCGTGATGATAGAGCGGGATGATCAACGCGGTTTCGAGGTAGCGGATCGGCGCCAGCAGCAATTGGGCGTACATCGGGTGTTTGCGCATCACGGCCCATTCCGATTCATCGAGCGGGCCAGGCTTGAGCAGGATGCTATCAGGCACGCCCATCTTGCCGATGTCGTGCAGGATAGCGCCTCGCTGGAAGCTCAGCAGTTGCTCGCCGGTCAGCCCCATGCGTTCTGCCAGTCGAACCGAATGCGCCACCACTCGCTGGGTGTGTCCCTCCGTCTCATGATCGCGCAGATCGAGCGCGCGCGACCAACCCCGCAACGTCGCGTCGTAGGCCAGGACCATCTCGCCGTTGGTGCGCTTCAGGTTCTCGACGAGTTGCGAGTTGACGATCGCGATCGCGGCCTGGCCCGCCAGAGTCTCAAGATCGTTGCGCCAGGATTCATCCGGATGTGAGGCGCGGTCGTAGATCTCGAGGACGCCGCGCACCTCGTTGTGCGCCACGAGTGGCACGGCATGATAGGCGACGACGCCGGCCCCCTGGATGCGTTCGGCCCAGGCCGCGTGCACGAGCGACAGGTCTGGGTGATGGACCGCGCGTCCTTCTCGCGCCGCCGCCTCGGCCCCCGCGCGCCACACATCCTCGGAAGAGGACCAGGGATCACCGACGAAACCCAGGCTGGCCTTCATCACCAGGCAGCCGGTTTCATGGTCGCGCAGATAGATGACGGCCGCCTCCGCCTCAAGAAAGCGGGTCAGGTTCTCGATCAACAAATAGAGCGTGGCGCTCAGATCGGTACCGGCGTTGATGGCGCGATCGATCGCGCGCAAAGCCGTGATCCGCTCGAGCTGGGCCGACACCTTCGCGCGGTGAGTCTTCTCCTGATCCGACAGGAAGCTCGTCAACAGCGCCACCACGTTGAACGACGTGATCTGGAACATCACGCGCTGGATGGCGAGGGTGTTGATCGCATCGATGTTGCGGATCACGAGCGACCCGCTGACGAGGCTCGCGACGAAGGCGACGAGCAGGCCGCCGGCCTGCCCGAAGTAGAAGGCCGCGATCAGGATCGGGATGATCTGCGAATATGCGATCATCTCCCGCACATCCTGCGTAAGGCCCGGAAGAAGAGCGGCGCCAAGCGCGGCGATCGCGATCCAGACGACGATCAGCGTGACGGCCGCGGCCCGCGAGAGGGATAAGCGTCGGGTGTTTACCAGCGCTGGTCGGGTGCCTGATACAGCCATTTCTTAAGCCAGACGATCACCAACACGATCGCGACAATGCCGACGGTCGTCTCGGTGACGATGCCGAGCGCCAGCGTTGTCAGGTTGTCGAAGTTAAAAAGACCAAAGCGCCAGTAAAAAAGCAGATTGAGGGCGTGCCCGACCAGGAGCATCAACGCGGCCAGCCACGTCCGCTGCGAGGCCCCGGCCCAGCCCGCCATGGCGCCCATGACAGCATGCGGGAAGATCGCCAGGCCGTCGAAAACGTCTCCGACCAGGAAGCCCGCCAGCGCCGTGCCGAGCCCACCGGCCAGCGCGCCGCTGACGGGCCCGTAGAAGTAACCGGCCAGCACCGGGAAGATCATGTTGAGGGCAACCGTCGCGGTCGGGACGAACGGATTCGGGATGTAGCGGGTGAGGAAGTGAGTTAACGGGTAGGCCAGGATGAGCAGGCCAAGGCCGACGTTGCGATGGACAGGACCGGATGTCGTCGTCATCATTGCCGGTCGCCGCTTTCCAACTGCCTGGTGTTCATAAACGATCGCCGCATTGTAGCCAACGCAAAAGCTCGAGACAAGACTCTGCACGACCTTACCGACCACGCAGATCGTTAAGACGACAGGCTCACCGTGCGCCCCTCCCACGCCGAGCGCCGGGCTGCGTCCAGGATCCGGACAACCGTCAGGCCGTTTTCGAGCGACCACAGATCCCCGGGCGTCACGACTTCCTCACCCCGCACGACGGCGACGAAGTATGCGAACGGATCGCTGACCGGGGCCGGCGCCGGGGGCAGCTCGTAAGCGAGCTCGTCGACTTTGTCGTTCAATCGAACGCGCATGTGTGTGGCGTCGACGGCCACCGCATAACCCTGTTGACCATAGACCTCCATGTCCTTGCGCGCAATGGGCCAATTCCAGGAGCCCTGGACGATGCCTTGAGCCTGAGGATATGTAAGGATGATAGTGGCCTCGTCGTCGACGCGTGGGTAAACGGCGGGCTTGAGCGTCTGTAGCACAGCCGTGACCGAGGTCGGCTCGGCGCCGCCCATCAGCCATGTCGTCAGGTTGGCGCCATAACAACCAAAGTCGACGACGGCGCCGCCGCCGTTCAGCACGGGGTCGGTGAGCCAGGCCAGGAACTCGGCGTTGCAGCCGATCTCGACTGGACCTTCGTGGCCATCGTGGACAACGACCTTGCGCACCGGGCCAAGCTCGCCCTGCTCCACAAGGCGTTTCGCCTCATAGGTGCTGGCGTACCAGGTCGTTTCGTAGTTCGTGATCAGGTGAATGCCGGCAGTGCGCGCCAGATCGGCCATGCGGCGGGCATGCTCTTCGCTGACCGCGAGCGGCTTCTCGACCATCACGTGGATCCCGCGCGGCGCACAGGCTTCGACGACGGCCAGGTGCTCGAAGATCGAGCCAAACGCGCACACGGCCTCGGGCCGAACGGCGTCCAGCATAGCCTCGAGATCCGAATAAATCTGCTCGCGCGGGTAACCGAACTGCGCCGCGAAATGATCGGCCAGTGCGGCGTCGGGCTCCGAAATGCCGACGAGTTCGAGGTCGGCCCGGCGCCAGTTCTTCATGATCCAGTACACGTGTCCGTGGCTCAACCCGGCGATGGCCATCCGAACGGGTTTGGTGTTGGGCATGGGGCGAGCTCCCGATGTGAGGCAGCACTGATCTCCGACGCGTGTCGTCGGGACGCCCATTGTACGTGGCGTTCTCGTGATTCACGATTCGTTTCAATCCGGGGCCGCATGTGCGAGTTGTCAGGCCGTTTCAGGATCGTAAGCCTTGTACGCGGATGGCGCGGATCGGCACGGATGACGCGGAGTGATTTTCGATGGATTCCGCGTCATCCGTGCGATCCGTGGACAGGATCCGCAACCAATCTTCAGGCGCCTGACAACTCGTGCTTGTACAGCAATCCGGGGCCGCGTTGTCAGTCGGAATCGCCCCCTTCCGCCGCTCGATCCCCGGCGGTGCGGAACAGGCACATCCATTCGTGAACCTCGCAACTCCGCCCCCGATGCCCGCTTTCTGCGTGTGGGCCTTCCGCTGGCTGCGTACATGCAGGGTCCGTCGCCGCGCCAGACAGGCTCATCGGCGCCATCTGCGGCAAGAGTTGCACGCGGGTGCGCGTCTGTCCGCCCGTCGACCCGGAAGGGCGACCGGGTGGATAGAATTGCCACCAGGAGACACGCCATGGATGGGCCAACCGCCAATATCGCCCTGACCATCATCCTGTTCATGATCCCGCTGGTGATGGTGCTGATCGTGCCTGTGTATCACAAGCCGACGACGGCTATCGCCTGGCTGCTGCTGATCGCGCTCTTCCCGGTAGTGGGCCTCATCATCTATCTTCTTTTTGGTGGCACAAAGCTGCCGGAGCACCGGCGCGCTCAACAGCGCTATATGGATGACTGGATCACGCGACAGGTGTCTGAGGCGCGCCAGAGCCCGGCGCTCGCCCCATTCTTCAATCCGCCGATCTCCCCCCGTTACCAACCGTTCGCGCGCCTCAATGCGGCCCTGGGCAGCCTGCCTCTGTGCGGCGGCAATCAGATCGCGCTGGTCGGCGGACAGGATGCCTTTCTGGACCGCCTGGCGGCAGACATCGACCAGGCCCGGCGCTACGTCCATCTTGAGTTCTTTGCGTTGAGCTGCGACGACGAGACCGAGCCCGTGTTCCAGGCCCTCGAGCGGGCGACGGCCCGCGGAGTCAAAGTGCGAGTCCTGATGGACCACTATGGCTCGATGGTGTACTCGACCTACCGGGCCACCCGCCGACGGTTGAAGAAGGCCGGCATCGAGCACCAGTTGATGTTGCCGATCCACTTCTTCGACCGCGACTTCTCGCGTTTCGATCTGCGCAACCACCGCAAGCTGGTCGTGATCGACGGCGCCATCGGGTACACGGGCTCGCACAACCTGATCAAACGCAACTACTTCCGCACCGACGAGATCACGTACGACGATCTCGCGGTACGGGTCGTCGGCCCGGTGGTCGGGCAGCTGCAGGCCGTCTTCATCACCGACTGGTATGCCGAAACCGGCCTGGTTCTCACGCCCGAGCGCTTTCAGGAACTGGCGACCGGGGTCATCGCCGGCGGCGACGCACAGGCGCAGTTGCTGCCGAGTGGTCCCGGCCATGCCAGCGCGAACAACCTCGCGCTGTTCGCGGCGTTGGTGCACGCCGCGCAGCGCAAGCTCGTCCTTGTAACGCCCTACTTCGTCCCGGAGGAAAGCCTCCTGCTCGCGCTGACGACCGCAGCGCGGCGCGGCGTCGAGGTCACATTGATCAACTCGGCAGCCTCCGACCAGTTCCTGGCCTATCACGCGCAGCGGTCCTACTACGCTGAACTGCTCGAAGCCGGCGTCCACATCCACCTCTACGAACCGCCGACTCTGCTACATAGCAAAACCATCACGGTCGACGACGACATCGCCGTCGTGGGCTCGAGCAACCTCGACATCCGCTCGTTTCAGTTGAGCATGGAAGTCACGCTCGTCATCCCGGATCGCAATGTGGTGGCCGACCTTCGCAAAATCGAGGCCGAGTACCTGAAGCGTTCGATGCCGCTCGAGCATTCGGCCTGGAAGACTCGTTCGTGGCTGACCTGGATGAAGGAGAACGTGGCGAGGCTGACGTCGGCGCTGCAGTGATCGAGGAGCGAGGAGCGTGGAGCGTGGAGCGTGGAGCGAACGCTACCGCGCCGGATCGCGGTAGCGTTCG
>CAYZRP010000081.1:0-10707 GCA_964480865.1 uncultured Anaerolineales bacterium
ACTACCCGGGCTCGTGCCGCACGTGTCACACCGACACCGGCAACTGGAAGAACGCGAGCTTCAACCACAGCAACATGGGCGGCCAGGATTGCGCGGCCTGCCATGCGAACAAGAAGCCGGCGAACCACTACGCCGGTGCCTGCAGCGCGTGCCACACCGATACGGGCAACTGGAAGAATGCGAAGTTCAACCACGGAACCATCGGCAGCACAGATTGCTCGGCCTGCCATGCGAACAAGAAGCCGGCCAACCACTACGCGGGCGCCTGCAACGCCTGCCACACCGACACGGGCAACTGGAAGAACGCGATATTCAACCACGCGACGATCGGTGCCACCGACTGCTCGGCCTGTCATGCGAACAAGAAGCCGGCTAACCACTATGCGGGCGCCTGCAACGCCTGCCACACCGACACGGGCAACTGGAAGAACGCCAGGTTCAACCACGCGACGATCGGCGGCACGGATTGCTCGGCCTGCCATGCCAACCGCAAGCCTGCCAATCACTACGGCGGCGCCTGCAACGCCTGCCATACCGACACAGGCAACTGGCGCAATGCGACGTTCAATCACTCGACGATCGGCAACACAGACTGCTCGGTCTGTCACGCAGGCCGCGCGCCAGCCAACCACTATGCGGGCGCCTGCAATGCCTGCCACACCGATACGGGCAACTGGAAGAACGCGACTTTCAACCACAGCGGCATCGGCAACGCCGATTGCTCTACCTGCCATCAACCACCGGCTAACCACTTCGCTGGGGCCTGCAACTCGTGCCACACCGACACTGGCAACTGGCATAACGCGAGCTTCAACCATACCTTCCCGCAGAACCATCACGGAGCCAACTGTGCGAGCTGCCACCCCGGCAACAACTACAGCGGCTGGTCATGCGACTCATGCCATAGCCCTGACAAGATGGCCCGAGAACACAAAGATGAAAACGGCTACAACGGGAACTGCATCCAGTGTCACGCGGATGGGAGGAAGCACGACTGATGGCCACGCCAGTCAGGAAACTTCTCGCAGGCGTCGGCGCTGTGCTTGTCGTCCTGATCCTGGTGCTGAGCGGGGGTGTGAATTCAGCCGCCGCTCAGGCCGACGTCAGCCTGAGCGCGCTGACGATCGAGCTCTGGCCCGAGTTCGACAGGCCGTCAGTGTTGGTGATCCTGCGTGGCACACTCGCCGCAGACGTCAAACTCCCGGTCTCGATCACCCTGCACGTCCCGGCCGAATCCGGCGGGCCGTCGGCGGTTGCGCTTCAACAAACCGACGGCTCGCTGGTCAACGCCCAATACGTCACATCTGACGACGCGGGCGCCATCGCCGTCACGGTGCAGGCGACGACAGCCAACTTCCAGGTTGAGTACTACGACGCCGGGCTCAAGATCGAGGAGAAGGTCCGTTCGTTCGCGTTCGCCTGGCACTCGGATTGGCGAGTCGCGGCGGCCACGCTGCGCATTCAAGAACCGCGCGGCGCGAGCAACCTGACCGGGCAGCCGCCGGTGATGCTGGCCGGCAGCAGCGACCTCGGTCTCAACTACCACACGGCTTCGCTTGGCGCGCTTGAAGTCGGCCAGGCCGTCGCTGCTGAACTGCACTACGACAAGGACTCGGCCGAGCTCTCCGTTGAAGAAGCTCCGCCCATGTCGATCGCTCCGACGGCCGTCGTCGAAGCGGCAATGACCCCGGCCGCCGCGCCCCTGAGCGCCGGCGACTGGCGGGTCTGGCTGGGTGGCGGACTCCTCATCGGCGCGGTCGGCCTGGCAGGGTGGGGCGCGACAAAGTGGCGCAAGACTCGGACACCGGTTGCTCCGGCGAGGTCAGCGCCACGTGTCACCGTCACGCCCAAGGCAGCCTCGCCGCAGCGCATTGCTGCGGTGTCGCAGCCCGTGACCTCTGCCGTGCGGAACTTCTGCACGCAGTGCGGGCGCCCACTGGGTCAACGCGATGCCTTCTGTCGTCAGTGTGGGGCTGAGGCGCCGGCCCGACAGCGTTCCTGATCGTCACACACAAGGAGAGGTCTATGTCACAAACGACTCACGTCTTTGGGCCGGCATCCCCGACGACCTCGCGCGCGATGTCGCGCGCGACCTCGCGCGGGATCCCGCTCAAGTTCTGGCTGGGCGGCGGCGCGATCCTGATCGCCATCGTCAGCCTCGTGTTCATGGCGATGCAGAACACGCAACAGTACTTCTACTCGGTCAACGAGGTGCTCGACCCGGCGTCGGGCGCGGCGGCCAAGAACCTGCGCGTCACCGGGGCCGTGCTCGGCGACACGATCAACGTCGACGCCGAAACGCTCGAGATCACGTTCGAGATCGCCAACGTCCCGGTTGATGACGCCGAAGTGCAGGCCGCCGGCGGCCTCGCCGCCGTGTTGCACGCCGCCACGCTCGACCCGTCGGCCGGGCGGCTGCGCGTCGTGTACGTCGGACCGAAGCCCGACCTGCTCAAGAACGAGGCCCAGGCCATCGTCGTTGGCAAGCTCGGCGCTGACGGCGTGTTCTACGCCGACGAGCTCCTGCTCAAGTGCCCGACGCGCTACGACCAGGCGCCGGCCGGAGCCCCGACCGTCGAGGTCAAACCGTGATCGCCTACCTCGGGTACGGCGCGCTGCTGGTCGCCTTCATCCTGGCCATCGCCGCGACGGCGCTGGCCCTCCTCAGCGGGCCGCTGCACCGCCCCACCTGGCTCCCGATCGCGCATCGCCTCGCGCTGCTCACCTGGCCGTCGATCACATTTGCCGCGCTGTGTCTGGTCAGCCTGCTGGTCACCGATCACTACGAGATCGGATACGTCGCCGACGTCACAAGCCGCGCCATGCCGCTCTATCTCAAGATCACGGCCTGGTGGGGCGGGCAGGCCGGCAGCCTGCTCTTCTGGAGCTGGCTGATGGCGACCTTCGCGGGCGCCGCGCTCCTACGTCGCTGGGATCAGGATCGCGAACTGATGCCGTACGTCATCGCCGTGCTCATGATCACGGTCGGCTTCTTCGTCGCCCTGATCGTGTTCTTCGAGAACCCGTTCGCGCCGATCTGGCTGCTGCCGTCGGGCGAAACCGTCGAGGCCATGCTTCAGCCCGTCGGCGCCTTTGCCTTCACAGCCACCGACGGACGCGGCCTCAACCCGCTGCTCCGCCACCCGGGCATGATCATCCACCCGCCGATGCTCTACACGGGCTTCGTCAGCTTCGTCGTGCCCTATGCCTTCGCCATCGCGGCCCTGATCGCCCACCGCAATGACGCGCAATGGATCCGCACGACGCGGCGCTGGACGCTCGTCGGTTGGCTGTTCCTGTCGCTCGGCCTGATCCTCGGCGGCCGTTGGGCCTACGACGTGCTGGGCTGGGGCGGCTACTGGGGCTGGGATCCGGTTGAAAACGCTGCCTTCCTTCCCTGGCTGACCGGCACCGCGTTCCTGCACTCGGTCATGATCCAGGAAAAGCGCGGGATGCTCAAGAAATGGAACATGGTGCTGATCATTCTGACGTACGCGCTGGTGATCTTCGGCACCTTCCTGACCCGCTCGGGCGTCCTCTCATCGGTACACGCCTTTGCCCAGAGCGCGATCGGGCCGGCCTTCTTCGTCTTCATCGGCGTGACCTTCGTGGTCTCCCTGACGTTGCTCTTCCGCGAGTGGGATCGGCTCGGCGCCGAGAACCCGCTGACCGCCTTGCTCTCGCGCGAGAGCGCGTTCCTGCTGAACAACGTGCTCTTCCTCGGCATCGCGGTCACGGTCTTCTGGGGCACTGTCTTCCCCATGATCTCGGAACTCGTGACGGGCCAGAAGATCAGCGTCGGCCCGCCATACTACAACCAGGTGACCGGTCCGCAATTCCTGGCGCTCGTGACTCTCATGGGCATTGGGCCGCTGCTCTCGTGGCGCTCGATGGCGCCACGCCGACTGGGCGAGATGCTGCGCGTGCCCGGCGCGGCGGCCGCCGTGGTGGTCATCGCCCTGGTCTTCGCCGGCGTGCACAGCCCGATCGCGCTCGTCGCGTATGCAGCGGTGACCCTCTCGGCCGCGACCACGATCGCCGAGTTCGTCACCGGCATGCTCGCGCGCATGCGCGCCAACGGCGAGCGCTGGTGGATCGCGCTCTCCGCGCTGGCCACGCGCAACCGCCGACGCTACGGCGGCTACGTCATCCACCTGGGCGTGCTCGTCATGACCGCCGGGGTCATCGCCTCGAACGTGTTTCAACAGGAGACCCAGGGCCAGGTGGCGCCCGGTGGGCAGTTGACTATCGGCCACTACGTGATGGTCTACGACGATCTTCAGCAGTTCACGACCGACGATGATCGCGAGGTGACCCGCGCCACCGTCAGCGTCTACCGCGACGGTGAGTTGATCGACACGTTGCACCCGCGCGTCGACTTCTTCTTGAGCAGCGAGCAGTCGATGACGATCCCGGGCGTGCGCAGCGCGCTCGAGGACGACTTCTACGTCCTTCTGACGACCTGGGAGGGTACGGGGAGCGGCGCCGCGACGTTCAAGATCTACGTCAACCCGCTCGTCAACTGGGTCTGGGCCGGCGGCCTGATCTTCATCCTCGGCACGCTCGTGGCAGCCTGGCCGGATGCCGAAGCGCGGCGCAAAGTCGCGGCGAAGGGCAACCTGAGCGCGCGCCCGGCGCCGGCGGTTGGAGATTGACGACATGATCAAACAGCTCGTGATCTTCCTCGGCCTGGGTCTGGTGTGGCTCTTCGTTGCGCAGACGGCGGCCGCACAGCAGGGTCAACCGACCGACGACGACGTCAACCGGATCGCGCGGCAGCTGTACTGCCCGGTCTGCGAGAACATCCCGCTCGACGTCTGCAATACCATCGCGTGCGCGGAATGGCGCGACACGATCCGCGAGAAGCTCGCGCTGGGCTGGGGCGAACAGCAGATCATGGACTACTTCGTCACGCTCTACGGCGAACGCGTCCTCGCGCGACCCTCGACCAACGGCCTCACGTTGTTCATCTGGGTGCTCCCGCCGCTCGCCGTCGCCAGCGGCGCGTTCGCGTGGTGGCGCTTCCTGCGATCGTCGGCGCGACCCAACGCGATCCCCGCCGCGCCGGCCCAGACGCCGATCGAGGATCAGGATCCGTACCTCCTGCGCATGGAGCAGGAACTTCGGCGAGGCCGACGGGCAGGCGGTGCCTCATGACCGAGACCACGACTGCCGCGACCCTGCCGCGACCCGCGCGACGCTGGTGGCAGATCGGCGTCTGGGCCGTTCTGCTGGCGCTGCTCGGCCTTGTCGCCTTCCGCATGAGCCGGAGCGGCCCGCTGGCGGCCGGGCCGGTGGGCGCCGGTGAACGCGCGCCCGACTTCTCGTTGACGACCTTCGACGGTGCCACAACCTACACGCTCTCGGAACTCAACGACAAGGTTGTGGTCGTCAACTTCTGGGCGTCGTGGTGCGGCCCGTGCGAGCAGGAGGCCGTCGAACTCGAGCAGACCTGGCAGGTCTATAAGGATCGGGGTGTGCTCTTCCTCGGCGTCGACTACGCGGACTTCGAGAAGGATGCGGCGGTCTTCAATCAACGCTTCGGCGTGACGTACCCGAACGGCGTCGACCTCGGGACGCGCATCTCGCAGGCCTACCGCATCAAAGGCGTGCCCGAAACTTACATCGTCGGCCGCGATGGCTTGCTCGCGAGCGTCATCATCGGACCCACCACTCAGGCGGAGCTGGCCCAGCGCCTCGATCCGCTCCTGGAGCCCTGACCATGGATATCGCGATCGTGGCCGTCGGCGCGCTCTGTCTCGGCGTGATCATCATCTTCGCGGCGCGGTCGTTGTCGCGACGCGAGCCCGTGGCCGAAGAGCCGGCCTCGCCGCGTGAGGCGCTGGTCGCCGAACGCGACAGCGTGTTGGCCGCCCTGCAGGATCTCGAAGCCGACAACGCCGCCGCCAAACTTCTCCATGACGACTTCATCCAGCAGCGCGCGGAGTTGATGTCACGCGGGGCCGCCATCCTGCGGCGCCTCGACGAAGTTGAAGCCGTTCAACCGCCGGCTCCTGTGGCGCCGGTCGAAGATGCGTGGGAGGCCGTGATCGCCGCCAGACGGCGCATCGCCCAGCCGGCGGCGCATGCCAACGGCGTCGAACACGCGCAGAGCGACCCGCTCGAAGCGGCTATCCAGGCCCGCCGTCGTTCGACGGGCGCGGTGCCCGCGGCTGCTCCGGAGTCGGTTGTCGTTGTCGCGCCGGCTCAGGCGGCCGGACGGGCCTGCCCGGGCTGTGGCGCCGGGGTCGATGCCGGCGATCGCTTCTGCAGCTCCTGCGGGCACTTGCTGCCGCGCCAGCGAGCCTGCACGCATTGCCATGAATCTGCGGAGCCAGACGATCGCTTCTGCGGTCGCTGTGGCACGCGCCTTCCGGAAAACGCGTGATGACTTTGAACATACTGAATCGATTTCAAATACGAAAGGGCGACGACAAGCGTCGCCCCTACGGGGTTCTCCTGATCCTGGCGTTCTTGGCGCTCACGCTTACCGGGTGCTCGCTCGCCGGCGATATGACGCCGCCTCCCGGTGGGTCGTCGGGCGGCGACTCGGTCGCGCCTCGGGCCGTGGCCCCGCAGGCCGACATCGCGCCCGTCAGCGCCAACAGCTTCCCCTCGGCGGCGCCCTCGATCGTGCAGGGTGCGACGGTCTACGCCGAGCACTGCGCCGCCTGCCATGGACCAACCGGCCGCGGCGACGGCGACAAGTCGGATGAACTCAAAGCGCAACTGACTGAGCCGATCCCAGATTTCTCGACTCCGGATCGCTTGCAGGCGCGCACGCCCGGCGAGCTGTATCAGACCGTGACGGCCGGCCGAATCGACAAACTGATGCCACCATTTGGCAACAAGCTCTCCGATGCCGAACGCTGGAGCGCCGTCGCCTTCCTCTACACGCTCAGCGCTCCAACGACGACGCTCGAGAGCGGCAAGGCCGTGTTCGACGGGCAGTGCGCTCAGTGCCATGCGGCCGGCAGTGTGGCCGCTGACGCGAAGGCCGCCGACTTCACCGATCAGGCCTTCATGTCCGGCACGTCGCAGACCGCGTTGATCGACGCGCTCGCGGTTCACAAGCCCGCGCTCGAGAAAGCATTGACCCCCGACGAGGCTGTGGCGGTCAGCGCTTATGAACGCGTTCTGTCGTTCAGTACCGAAGCGGCTTCGGCGGCCGAGACGAATGTCGGCGCGCCCGTCGCGGGCCAACTCGGCTCGGTGAGCGGCACTGTGTCGCAGGGCACGCACGGCGCGTCGCTCCCTGAGGAACTCGCCGTGGTGTTGCGCGGGTACGACAACTTCAACCAGGCCGTGATGCTGACCAGCACGGTCACCTCCGATGGTGCCTTTGTCTTTGATGTGGTGCCCGATGCCTCGGGTCGGCAATACATGCTGACCCTCGACTACGCGGGGCTGTCCTACGGCTCCGACATCTTCAACTTCGAATCCGGGCGCGAGGTCAAGGGCCTCGCGATGACGGTCTACGAAAGCACGACTGATACATCAGCGCTACGCATCGAGCGCCTGCACCTGGCCGCCGCGGAGGCCGACGCCGGCGGGCCGGTTACGTTCAGCGAGCTTGTGCTGTTCGGCAACCTGGGCGATCTCACCATCGCACCGATCGACGGCATCGAGGTGCCGCTGCCGCAGGGCGCGACAGCTGTGGCCGTGCAGGGGCTCGTCGAAGGCAACGACTACACGCGCACAGAGGATGGGATCCGGCTGCTGTGGCCCGTCCGACCCGGGCCGAGCTCGGCCCAGATCTCGTTCACGTTCCAGCTCCCGGCGGGCGCGGCCGTCGACTACAGCCAGCGCGTCGCCTACCCGGTGCAGGCGCTCGATGTGGCCGTCGCTGAGACGATGACGGTGACCGGCAATGGCCTGCAGGATCGCGGGACTGAGACGCTGCAGAACAACGTCGTGCATGCTTACAGTGGTGGCGACCTGGCCGCCGGGTCGACGATCGCGTTCAAGGTGACGACAACGGCCGGATCAAGCGCCGGCGGAGCCGCCGGCTCCGCCGCCGTGTCTCTGGCGACGATCGACCCGATCTGGGCCGCCGTCGCGATCGCGTTCGTGGCGGTCGTCGCCATCGGCGTCGTGTGGCGACGACGGCGTGCCATCGCCGCGCCGGACGCGGCGGATGACGACGAAGAAGACGTCGACGCGCTCCTCCAAACCATTGCGGACCTCGACGATGCCTTCGCCGACGGTGCGCTCGACGAGCCTGCCTATCACGCGCGCCGCGCGACTCTCAAAGCTCAACTCGTCGCCCTCGCTGGCTCATCCCCCACCTGAACCGAGCGAGAGCGCACAGACGAAGTGAGCAGCCGATCGCGACGATGTCGCGGTTTGCTGCTCACTTTGATTTGAGGCGCTTTCGAACGCATAGGCCGATCCCGCGCCTAAAGACTGTAAACCTTCTGGCGGCCGCCATTGGCGGGCAGCGTGACGACTGATGTTTTCACTCCACGATCGCCTGACGGTAGTGACGACTTCAGTCGTCACGCTGCCCGGCGCGAAAACGGCGTCGGCCTATAATGGCGTCGGTTTCTACAACGGGAGGTGAGCGATGCCCAGGCGCCTGATCGTGATCTTTGCCTTGTTGCTCGCCGGCTGCGGATCGCCGGCGACGAGCACGGCTCCGGCCGCCCAGCCCACCAGCATCCCAACCGACACAGCTCTTCCCGGGCCGACGTCTTTCGCCGAGGGCCTGGGTGTGCGCCTCGGCACACCGGATCCGTCGCCCGACTGCCCCGATCACTATCCCTGGTTCTTCGAGAACAAAGCGACGGAATGCGCGGCTATGGTGCTCAACACCTGGGCGGCGCTGCAACGCTTCGAGCATGGCCTGATGGTCTGGTTCCAGGAAGGCGGCCTGACCTACATCTTCGTCGACGACGGCTCGCTCTTCAAGCCCTATGATGTCGCGGTCGACTCGGGCGACTCGTATCTGCCTGGCCTCGCGCCGGATGTCACAGCTCCGGAGGGCAGAGTGGTGCCGAAGGGCGGCTTCGAGAAGTTCTGGCGCGGGCGTGTGCCCGGTTATGAATGGGTGCAGCCTCAGCTTGGTTGGGCACTGGCCGATGAGACGGGCTACTCGGCGCTGTGGCAATGCAACACCGCCGAACTCAACGCCAAACGCTGCTACTTCACGGGCCCCGGCGACGAAATCATCGTTCTCGCGCAGGGCAGCGCCAACTACTGGAACTACTGGCAATTGCCCGTGCGTTGATCCTGGCGCTGCAAAGAAAAGTCGTCGGGGCGGTGACTACCATCAGCAGCCGCGGCGACTTTCACAGGGCCGGATCTGGCCTGTCACACGGGTATAATCCGCCCAACTCACTTTCGCACAGGAGAATATCTCTATGACCAGAGCAGGCCTTATCGGCGCCGTCCTCATGTTCTTACTCGCGCTCGGGTTGTCGTTCGTATCAGGTTTGATCGTGCCGTGTTGCGCCATCGTGATCGGCCTTGGTGCCGGCTATCTCGCTGCGATGTGGGAGAAGCCGGCAGCCAACAATCTCGCGGTTCAGCGCGGCGCACTGGCCGGCCTGATCGCGGGCGCTGGCGCCCTCATCGGCCAGACGCTTGGCGCAGTCGGCAACGCCGCGATGGTGGGGCCTGAGGCCTCCATGCAACTCATGCAGCAATTCGGCGTCGACGCTGGTGGCGCTGCCATCGATCCGACGATGTTCTACCTTTCGGCGACGGGCACCGGTTGCTGCATCGGCCTGTTCAGCCTTGTGCTGATGGCTGGCCTCGGCGCCCTCGGTGGCGTCATCTGGTGGCAGACCGCCGGCAAGAGCCAGGGCGGCGCACTTCCGGCCTGATCGACAGATCGTATTCGAACGCAAAACGGGCGTCCATAAGGACGCCCGTTTTTGTTTCCGTCGCGATCGCCGCTTATCGAACGTGGCGCGCTGCGGTCATCTGGCCGAGCAGGTGGCCGTAGATGAAGTTGACGTACGGCACCGCAATCAACACGTCACGGCCGCACGCGATGGCGGCGAGCATCGCGGCCAGCCAGGCGCCAATCACCGCCGCAACGCCCAGGAGCACGTCCTGCCCCGGGCGCGTGCCCGCACTCGCCAGGAATGGTGTCGGGGTTGAGGGCACCGCCGCTGTGGCCGATGAGCACGTCGCGCCTCTTGCGTCACTCGCGCGTCGCGTGTTGCTCATATGTGGCATGTCGCCCGTGTGTCGCGTGTTGCTCGCGCGTCGCGTGTCATCCAGAGCGCCTCTGGTATCTGCCTGCGACCACCTGTAATGAGCGCGAAGGATCTCCTATCGGACTCGTTGGACCTTGAAGGTGAATCTTCGAGCTCCAGCGAGGCTGCGGCGGAGATCCTTCGCGCTCATTACGCGCGTCTGATAGCGGAGACCAGGGGCGCTCTGGATGACACGCGACGCGCGAGGGTGCTTCGGTAGACATGCGCTGTGCGAGGGGCTCTGGATGGCACGCGCTGCGCGAGGGTGCTTCGGTAGACATGTGCTGTGCGAGAGCGCTCTGGATGACACGCGCTGCGCGAGGGTGCTTCGGTAGACATGCGCTGTGCGAGGGCGCTCTGGATGACACGCGACGTGCGAAGGACGAACGCCCTGGCACGCTGGACACGCCGCGCAAGTCGCTGACGCGTGAGCACACTGACAGTGACGCACCCACCCGCAGTCGAGCGTTGTCTTCTCGCCTCCAAAGGACGAGGGTTGAAC
>CAYZRP010000081.1:10807-13181 GCA_964480865.1 uncultured Anaerolineales bacterium
GCACCCACCCGCAGTCGAGCGTTGTCTTCTCGCCTCCAAAGGACGAGGGTTGAACAGCCGTTCAACCTTCGTCCCTCGTCCTTCGTCCTTCGTCGGCCTTTCGTCCGCCGCTACGCTTCCTTCTCGCGCTCGCGGCTGCGCGATACCTGGTAGGCCTCACCGGCCAGGTATGACGAGATCCAGGTCGCGTAGGTCAGGCCCACCAGGGCGCCGACCCCGCACCCGATCGCGCCGATGGCGGGCAGCAGCACGTAGGCCACCGCGCTCACGATGAGCACACTCAGGTACATGCCGGCCTGATGCCGGACGTCGGCCCAGATGGCGCCAAGCTGGAACGCCGCGCCCAGTCGATCCTGCACCGCCATCCGACCGGTCGCCGCGATCAACAGCAGGCTCCCGAGGATGCCGTACCCGATCACCAGCGCGTTTCCGCACAGCGAGAGCACCAGCCCGACGTTCCGAGTCTGCTCGGCGGCTCCACTGCTCAACATGATCTGATCGATGCCCCAGTTCACACCTGCCAGGAGCGCGCCGAATAGGGCCAGGGGCAACATGTAGACGAACACCACGATCAGCCAGCGCACCCCGCGCGCCAGCAAGGCCCCCCAGTTCGACCAGTCAGGCAGAGGCCTGGGGTTGTCGCTGTAGACGCGGTGCGCGATCTCCTGCCCATAGCCGGCCACCACGACCTGGCCGAGCACCGGCACGAGGCTCAATACACTTCCGATCAACAGCTTGACGATCCAGCCACGATCCTGACGCGGAAAACTGATCGCCTGGCCATATTCCATTTGCATAAGGTTGCGGCTCTCCCTTGTTCCGTCCCCGGATTCCGCTGACTATACGGGCATTCGAAGGCGTTGACAAGGAATGGAAGGTGAGAAAAGCTCTCCAGCCCGCGTGCTAGAATCCCTGCCCATGACCGTCGTGGTCACCGGTTCCACATCATCACTATGATTCAACGCGGCGACATCTATTGGGTCGAGCCCGAGGTCGACTCGCCTTCTGAGGTCCGCCACCCGCACGTGGTCGTTCAGGACGACGTCCTCAACGCCTCGCGGGTCGACACCGTCGTCGTCTGCGCCCTGACCTCGAACCTCCAACGGGCAAAGGATCCCGGCAACGTGCTCCTCGAGCCCGGCGAGGCCAACCTGACCCGGCAAAGCGTCGTCGTGGCCTCGCAGGTGTCGACGGTGTCGAAGGCCCACCTCGGTGAGTTGATCGGCACGCTCTCGAGCGAGCGCGTGGATCAGATCCTGGCCGGGCTGAAGTTTCTGCAGACCTCGTTTTTTGGTGATCGCTGACGTCGCGGTCAATCGAAGCTCTGTGCGTCGCGGGGCAATGCTTCGACCTGGCGGAGGTAAGCCACTACGTTGTCGGCCTCGCGCGTCGGGTACGTGAAGCCCAAACTCTCCGCCACAGCTTCCGACGCCGTCCTGAAAGCAATGACGAGGGCGTGCAGCGCCGCCCACGATCGACCGAAGTCCGCATCCGAGTAGCTGCTTTCGACAAGACACCACAACGCCTCGGGCAGTTTCTCGCGGTAGCGCTTGCCCATCTTGCCTGGGCTGGTCGTGAACCCATTGCTCAGACCGATGTGCCAATCCAGCAGGCGCATCGCCTGCGGGCGCATGAACTGTTCGATCATGAGTTTGGCGTAGACGATCTCACCGCGCCACAGCCCCTTGCCCGCGTTGGTCGACACCCAGTAGAACTCGTTGCAGCAATCGGCGAAGCTTTTCGCGCTCGGTGGAACCAACACATAGTCCGCATCGCTCGCCGGCGGTAGCGCGCCCAGTCGAAGGTCCTTGTCCAGTAACACGAGCGTCAGACTGTCAGGCTTCTGCGCCTCATAGATCTTCACCGGGCAGAGCGTCAGGTCGATGCGATTTCCGTCGGCGAATAGTATCAAGTAGATGAAGGCGCCGTCGCGGCTCGGCGGCGGTTCATCCATCGTCTCGGGGGTCTGAACGATCAGGGTCTCGCCGAAGCGCGTGATCCACTCGGGGTCGGCCACGAAGGTCTCGATCTCGTCGACCAGATAGACGATGTCGAAGTCTTGAAAGATATCGAGCGGCGCGTTCGGGTCGGCTCGTGAGCCGTTCAGCAACACGGCGCGGATGCGGTTATCCTCTTCTGCGATCTGGATGATCTGTCGGGTCAATGCCTCGGGACTGCGCATCTTGCGTTTTGCTCTTCGCCCTTCGCTCCTCGACCCACGGGGGCGACGACAAGCGTCGGGGCGACGACAAGCGTCGCCCCTACCGGGGCTGTCCGGTGGCCGGATCGACGCCGACGTCCAACGCGCCGCTGGCCACGCGGTCACGCGCCGCTTCGAGGTCGCGCAGGTCGAGCGGCGTGATCAAGCCGCGCG
>CAYZRP010000081.1:13281-30606 GCA_964480865.1 uncultured Anaerolineales bacterium
CGGTCACGCGCCGCTTCGAGGTCGCGCAGGTCGAGCGGCGTGATCAAGCCGCGCGGGTCGTGCAGCGGACCAAGAACCACGCCGCCGCTCTCGATCGACATCGGCAGCACGCCGGCCAGCGGGGTTCCACTTGCATAGCGCCGCAACGCCATCGCCAGGGCCGCGTTGACGTCAACGTCAGCGTAGGCCAGTGCGGTCTCGGGCCACGCATCGAGGCTATCACCGAACGCGGCCTTCATGTCGGCCGCGGACCCGACGACCAAGATGCCGTTGTCGGACAGGCTCTTCAACATCGCGCTCGAGGCCGGCGCCGGCACCACGACGATCACGTCGGAGCCATAGGTCGAGAACTGCGCGCCCTGCGTCGTGGCGACCGCCGCGTCGCTGAGTTCGGGCAGATCAAACTGGTCGATCAGGCACGTCGCGCAGCTGTAGCGAAGGCCGCTGAGGAAGCCGTTGCGAAACGCCAGCGTCGGCACGTCGTTGCCTGCTCGGACCACGCCGACCTGCCGGGCCTCGGTGGCCAGGCCGGCCGTCAGCCCGAGCAGGAAGCCGGCATGCTCCCAACGGACCGTGTGGGTATCGAGCGCGAGCCCGCCTTCAGGCGCAGTCGTCGAGCCGACAAGCACCGTATACCCCGGCCCCGTCACGGCCGATGAGACCGGGTTCGCCACGAGCAGCACCTGCGAGCCCACCGCGGCCGATGCCGAGTCGACCACGCCGATGCTCAGGCCAAGTTCGGCGCCCACAGCAGCGAGCGCGTCGGGCACTGCGCTTGAGCCGAGGTAGGCGATCGCCGGCGCGGCCGTTGTGGCGGTCGCATCGGGAACCGGAACGGTTGGCGTGGGCGGCGCGATCACGGCTGCGGTCGGCAGGGTAGTGGGCGTGGAGTCGGGAGCCGGCGTTCCCTGGCAGGCGCTGAGCAGGGCCAGACAGAGCAGACCGGCCGTCAGGCGGCCGGTCGGGGAGGGTCGTCGTTCTCGGATCATGCGTCGATCGGGCCTCAATCGCTTTCGGCGTCCCAGGTGCGCTTGGCCTGTGGGCCGGCTGCCGCGTCGTCTTCCTCGGCGGCTGTGCCGTTCTTCTCGGCATACGGATCGTCGTCGAGGCCGATCACCTCGCGTTGCTGCGCGCCGACCTTGGCCGGACCGACCACGCCCTTTTCTTCGAGCACGTCAATCAGGCGTGCCGCGCGCGTGTAGCCGATGCGCAGTCGCCGCTGCAGCAGCGAGATCGACGCCTTCTTCATCTCGCGCACAGCCTTGATTGCCTCTTCAAGCAGTTCGTCTTCGCCATCCGGTTTCGCCAGCGGCTCGCCGAATTGACTCGGATCCCACAACGGCCGCTGCGGCGTGCCGCCGGCCGGGGTGGCGGCGTTGCTGTTGCTTCCGCTCACCGAGGCGGGATCGCGCAGCAGGGCCGGGATCGGCGCGCTGGTGTTGCCGGGCAGCGCGGCGGGCACGTCGCCGGGCGCAGCATCTTCATCGAAGCCGCGCGCGTTCTTCCAGTAGCGCACCAACCGGCCGAGCTCGACGTCGCTGACATACGCGCCTTGCGAGCGCACCGGCGCGGGTGCGTCGGGGCTCTGGAAGAGCATGTCGCCGCGGCCAAGCAGAGCTTCGGCGCCGGGCTGGTCGAGGATGACCCGCGAGTCGACGCCCGACGCGACAGCGAAGGCGATGCGCGCCGGGAAGTTGGCCTTGATCAGGCCCGTCACGACGTCGACTGATGGGCGCTGGGTGGCCAGGATCAGGTGGATGCCAGTGGCCCGCGCGAGCTGCGCCAACCGCGTGATGATGCGCTCGGTCTCGTCGGGCGCCAGCATCATCAGGTCCGCCAACTCGTCGATGATGATGACGAGGTACGGCAGCTTCTTCTCGCCGGCCGTGACCGCCCGGGCGTTGAAGTCCGCGATGTTGCGTACGCCGGTTTTCTGGAACTTGCGGTAACGCTCGTCCATCTCGCGCGTCACCCACTGCAGAGCGGCGACGACGCGTTCGATCTCGGCGATGACCGGCATGATCAGGTGGGGCACGCCGTTGTAGCCGGTGAGCTCGACGCGCTTCGGGTCGACCATCAACAGCTTGCAGTCGTCGGGTGTGTTCTGGATCAGCAGACAGGCGATGATGCCATTGACGCACACCGACTTGCCCGAGCCTGTCGTGCCGGCGATAAGCAGGTGCGGCATCTGCGTCAGATCCGCCGCGATCGGCCCGCCTGACACGTCCTGGCCAAGCGCGATGCGCAGGTTGCCCTTGAGCTTCTTGGTGAAGCGTTCGGACTCCATCACGTCGCGCAGAGCGACGAGCGAAGACTGCTCGTTCGGCACTTCGATGCCCACGTAGCCCTTGCCGGGCACCGGCGCTTCGATGCGGATCGATTTGGCAGATAGCGCAAGCGCCAGGTCGTTGGCCAGCGATGTGATCTTGTTGACCTTGACCTTGGTCTTCTTGCCGCCGCGACTTTCGATGAAGTCGGGCTCGACGCCGAATTGCGTGATCGTCGGGCCGCGGTTGATCTCCACCACGCGCACTGGCGCGCCGAATGAGGCCAGTGTGCCTTCGATGATCTGGACGCGCTTACGGTCGTAATCGTCGTCGGCCGAGCTCTCGCTGCCGTGCTCGAGGATGTCTTCGATGCGCGGCAGTTCCCAGCTTTGTTCGGCGCCGATCACCAGGGGTTGATCGAACGACGGGGAGGCTGCTGCGGACGCGGTTGGCTGCGGCGCGGTCGGCTCGGGCTTCTCGGCCCTGGCGGCCCTGGCGGGCTTCAGACGTGGCGCGCTTTCAGCCTTGGGTGTCGCGGGCGCCGGCAGCGGCTTGGGCTCGGGAGCGGGCCGGGGCGACTCGCCTGAGCGGCCACGGGTGGGACGGTTGATCGGGATCTCGCGCCCGTCGTCGAGCTCGAGCTCGCCGGGCGTCGCCGGAGCCGTCTCGCCGTTGGCGAACAGCCCGGAGATGCGCTCGGCGATCTCCGGTAGTGAAAGCCCGAGCGTGAAAATGATGGCCATGATCCACCACGCGATCAGGACCACGCCGGCGCCGAGCAGGCCGACGGCCTCGGCCAGCGCCGAGAGCAGGAATGCGCCGATGAAGCCGCCGCCCTCGCCGGCCTGCGCAATGCGCAAAGCCGCTGTGCGGTCGCCGTCGACGGCGAAGAGGTGCAGCGTGATCAGCAGGCCGAAGTAGAGCATGGCCACGCCGCCTAGGCGTTCGAATTCGACGCGCGGCAGGCGATCGCCGTACTTGCGCAGCACGATCCAGCCGCCCACCAGAATGAGGGCGACGGGCAGGCCCCAACGACCGGCGCCGGCCAGTTGAGCCATCGCATTGAGCACGGCATCGAGCAGCGGGCTGGTGTTCGGCGTGAACAGGCTGAAGAGCGTGACGACGCCGATCACCACCAGGATGATCCCGGCGATGTCGAGTTTTCGATCGAGCGACATACCGCGAGGCGCGGGAGGAGGTGGAGGCGCCGCAGCCTTGCCGCGACCGCTGCTTTTGCTGCGCGTGGCGCGTCCGCTGCCCTTGCCCCGGCCGCCTTTCGCGGGCTCCGGTTTACGAAAAATGTTCCCCAAGAAGCTCATAATTCAGTCGATCGCGTGCGAATCACGATGAGTGCAACGATGAAAAGGGATTATAGCGCAGGGCGTCCCGTTTGTATATTTGTTCTATAGAAGGAAGGTCTCATCGAGCCGTCGCGAGTGTCGAACTTATGGGCTTCGCACCCCCGCACTTCGCTCCTCGGGCCACCTGTGGCATCATAGACGCGACCATGGACTTCAATCCGCCGAAAGTGCGCGGCCTCCTCTGGGCGGTCGGTTTCGCCACGCCGCTGCTCATGATCCTGTTTGCCGGCATCGTCATGGCCGTCACGGAGCCGGCGACGGGCCTCAACGTCGCGGGTGTTGCGCTCGTGCTGGCGGTGCTCCCGCCGCTCGGCTGGTTGAGCTATCGCGCCGTGGGGCTGGCTGGCGCGCGTTACCGGGTCGCGGCTGACGCGCTCGAAGTCATCTGGGGCAGCCGCCGTGAGGTCATCCCCTTGCGCGACATCGAGGAGGCGCATCCAGCGGCGTTGTTCACGGGCGAGTTGACGGTGCGCGGCCTGAACTGGCCGGGTTGCGTGGTCAGCCGCTTCAATCATTCGCAACTCGGTCTGGTCGAAGTCCTGGCCGTCTCTGCTGAGAAGCGTGACTTGCTGTTGATCGGCTATCCGGGTGGTTGGCTGGCGCTCTCCCCGCGCGACGCCAACGGGTTTCTTCAGGCGCTATCCGGGCGACGATTGGCTGCGCCGCGAGCCGGGGCCTCCTTGGTGCCGGCGCGCGTCGGGCTCTCGCTGTTGCGCGATCGAGTCGCGATCGGTCTGCTCGCGGCGGCGGCCGTGACGCTTGGCGCGTTGATTATCTACCTCCTGTTGATCTGGCCGCAACTGCCGCCGGTGCTCGCGTTGCGCTTCAATGCGGACGGCACGCCCGAGCGCTTCGGTGCGCCCGTGGGCCTCTTCATTCTGCCGGCCATCGGGGCAGTGGCCTTCGTGCTTAACTCGCTCTATGGCGCGATCCTGCACAGCCGCGCACCCGACCGCCAGGCCGCCTACGTGATTCTCTCGGCGTCAATCGCCATTCAGGCCCTGGTTTGGGTCGCGACGTTCTACGTCTTGTTTGCAGGTGCGTCATAAGAAACCGGGAGTGTCCCGATGTCCCCCGATGTGCGAGGCACTCGCCTTGCACATCGGGGACATCGGGACATTCCCGGTCTCTCAGGCGAAGAACACCCGCAACGCCTCGGCAACCTCGCCGGTGTCTCCTCGTTGAGGCGCGAAATGGTCCAGGCCCGGGAACGCCCTGACCGTAGCTTTCACCATCACGCGGCCAAGCGCCTCGCTGGTGCGTGCTGGAACGGCACCATCTTTATCGCCATGCATCAGCATCGTGGGCGCCGCGATGCCCGCGTAGGCGCGATAGCTGTCGTTCAGCCGCCCGACCTCGGCATGCTCGCGCGCGTTCGAGGGTAACAGCGCTTTCATCTTCTGCCACTCGTGGCCACGCAGGACAAACGGTAACACCAGACGCATCAGCCAGCGCGGCGCCTGACGCGCCTGCTCCGGACCGAGCGCGCGGATGAACACGATGAAGGCCTCGTGCGCCTTGCCCTCTGCCAGCAGTCGTTTGTACTCAGGGATCCAGTCCGCCGGGATCGATCCGCCGATCGACACGCCCGGCTCATACACCGCGAGCTTGCGCACCCGGCCGCCGAGCGCGCGCGCCGCCTCGAGCGCGACCAGGCCGCCGAAGCTGTGTCCGAAGACATGGGCCGGCCCCGTTGTCTGCAGCAGGGCCGTCACGTCTTCGACTTCGCGTTCGATGGCATACCCGTCCGGCGCGTCGCCGCTGTTGCCATGCCCGCGCCGCTCGAGGACATGCACCGTGAACGACGATGCGAGGGCTTCAACCAGATTGGCATAGTCGGCGGCCAACGACAGCGCCCCGGGCAGCACGATCAGGGCCGGCCCCGACCCGATGATCCGTTGCTCGAGGCGCGTGCCGTCGCGCGAGACGATCGTGTCGGCAGTTGAAGAGGGTGCATAGGTCGACACCGAGATATTCATGCAGGCGCTCCTGAAGGATGGTCGTGGTGCCACGCTAACTCAGGCGTGCAGCCGCCACTCAACGGCCACCTATCAGGTTCCTGAAAGAACCCGCCTTTGCCGTAGTCGTGAACGGGGCCTTCTCGTGACGGAGGGTTCAAACAGGCAGACGACCTGCGTTCCAACGCAAAGGCGACAAACATATCCAGTTAACTTGACTGAACGAAACAAATGTGCTAATATCGCCGTTTCGTATCGGTCATCATTTCCGCGCGTAACCCAAGGCTCGGACCATTGTGTCAGGCCGCCCGGTTGGGTTGTTCTTGCCACCATCAAACTCCATGACTACCATCGCTCCCGCCATTCGTGTCGCAGGGTTGGGCAAGACCTATCAGGTATCCGAACGGGAAGGCGGCTTCACCGCCTCCGTGCGCAGCTTCTTCGTGCGCAAGTTCAAGGCTGTGGAGGCCGTTCAGTCGATTAGCTTCGACATCCAGCCGGGCGAGGTCGTCGGCTTCCTTGGCCCGAACGGCGCTGGCAAGACGACGACGCTCAAGATGCTCTCCGGCCTGCTGCACCCGACGGCCGGCACGGCGTCCGTGCTCGGTTACACGCCCTGGGAGCGCCGTTCCGACTACCTGCGCGCGATGACGCTCGTCATGGGCCAGCGCAATCGCCTCTCGTGGGACATCCCGGCCGCCGACTCGTTCCTGCTCAACCAGGCCGTCTACCGCCTCAGCGACGCGGACTTCAAGTCGGCGCTTGACGAACTCGACGAGTTGCTCGACCTTGGCGACATCATCCGCAAGCCCGTCCGTAATCTTTCGCTCGGCGAGCGCATGAAGTGTGAGCTCGCGGCCGGCCTGTTGCACCGCCCCAGGGTGCTCTTCCTCGACGAACCGACCATCGGGCTCGACATCACAGCCCAGGCCCGTATCCGCTCCTTTCTCGACGAGTACAACCGCCGCACCGGCGCCACGATCCTGCTCACCAGCCACTACATGGCCGACGTGACGGCGCTGTGCGAGCGCGTGATCCTCATCCATCACGGCCAGTTGCGCTACGACGGCGGGCTGGCGGATCTGTCGCGCCAGATCGCGCCGTACAAGCTGATCGGCGTGACCTTCGGCCAGGCCGGCGACCACGACCTCGCGGCCTATGGCACACCGGTCTCCGTGGCCGACGACGGCGAGAAGAGCTACATCCAGGTCGATGCCGGGACGGTCACGCAGGTCACGGGCCGTCTGCTTGCCGACCTCCCGATCCACGACATCACCATCGCCGATCCACCGATCGAAGACGTGATCGAGCACGCGTTCAAGTCTTGAGCGCTTTAGCGCTCAGACCGCGGACGGCAGACCGCAGACGGCGGTCAGTTGGCGAACAACTAGGGGCGTCTCCAATCGATTTGGGCGATTGAACCTGATCTTCTGCGGTCCGCCGTCTGCGGTCTGCGGTCTCATGGCGAGGAGCGACATCATGCTTCGCATCTACCAGCGTCTGTGGCAGGTGAACTGGGCCGAGCAGTGGCAGTACCGCGCCAATCTGTTGATGTATCTGCTGTACTGGCTGGTCTCGCCGGTGGTGTATCTGGCGGTGTGGACCACTGTCGCGAGCGCGCAGGGTTCGGTGCAGGGCCTCACACCCAACGACTTCGTCACGTACTACATGACCCTGCTGATCGTCGACCAACTCACCAGCGAGGTGACGATCCACTACTTCGCCTATAAGGTGCAGGACGGCTCGCTGTCGAACGAGTTGATCCGTCCGATCCATCCGCTCCTGACCAACACGCTGGTGTCGAACCTGGCGTTCAAGGTGCTGGTGCTGGGCGGCATGATCCCGGTCTGGGGCGTGCTCTGGTTCCTGTTCCAGCCGGATTTCTCGGCCGTCACCTGGGGCAACGTGCTGATGGCGGCGCCTGCGATCGTCCTGGGGT
The DNA here is from genome assembly GCA_964480865.1 of uncultured Anaerolineales bacterium. GTDB lineage: Bacteria > Chloroflexota > Anaerolineae > Anaerolineales > UBA6663 > UBA6663. Next base: position 20,807 of record CAYZRP010000081.1, read on the forward strand.
TTGCGCTCAACTTCGTCATGGGCGCCATCCTGACCTGCGTCGCCTTCTGGACGACACGGGTCTGGTCGTTGGGCGAGTTCTACTGGGCGTTCGTCAGCCTGCTCTCGGGCCAGTTCGTGCCGCTGACGTTGATGCCGGCCCCGATTCAGATCGCGGCAAGTTATCTGCCGTTCCAGATGTTCAAGTACTTCCCGATTCAGGTCATCCTCGGGCGGTTGAGCCCTGAGGAGATCGTCCGCGGTTACGCCGTGGGCCTGATCTGGCTGGTCGTGGCGGTGTTGGCCTTCAACTGGGTCTGGCGCGAGGGCGTGAAGAAGTTCTCGGCGGTGGGGGCCTGAGCATGCACGCCATCAAACTCGTCTCGACCTTCCTCAAGGTCAATCTGCAGATGGCCATGGCCTACCGCGCCGATACGGTCATCAACATCCTGCTCAATCTGTTCTGGCTCGCGTGGGAATTGCTCACGCTGCAGATCATCTTCAGCAACACGACGACGCTGGGCGGTTGGGGCTTCGGCGAGATGATCACGCTCCTGGCCGTCTTCAAGATGATCAATTTGCTGATGGCGGCCATGATCTGGCCGAACACCGAGCGCTTCAACACAAGCGTGCGCGACGGCTCGCTCGACTACATGCTGTTGCAGCCGGTGAGCAGCCTCTTTCTCGTCAGTTTCTCGCGAATCACGGTCTGGCGGCTGTGGGACCTGATCCTGTCGATCATCCTGATCGTGGTGGGCGTGTCGATCTCGGGCGTCGGCACGTCGATCGGGCAGGTGGGCATGTTCCTCGTCCTGCTGGTCTCAGGCGCGATCGTGCTCTACAGTTTATGGATCGTGCTGATCGCGCTGACGTTCTGGTTCACCAAGTTCGACAACAACGTCACCATCTTACAGGCGCTGCTCGACGCGGGTCGTTATCCCGCGACGGTCTATCCGTTCTGGCTGCGCGCGTTGATCACGTACGTGATCCCGATCGCCCTCGCAACCACGATCCCGGTGCAGGCCCTGCGTGGCGAGCTTTCGCTCGATGCCATCGCGCTGTATCTGTTTGTGGCGGCGGCGGCCTTCCTCATCGCGCGCACGGTCTGGCACGCCGGGGTCAAGCGTTACAGCGGGGCGTCGAGTTGACGGATGGCGAAAGACGAAGGACGAAGGTGGAATGGCCATTCCACCTTCGTCCTTCGTCAGCCGTCAGCGGTCAGCCGTCCGCCGTCAAATCACCGACTTCACCGTCTCTATGTTCATCGGCGGCTCGGGCTCTTGTTGGCGCGTGACCCAACGCCAGGCGGCGCGCACCAACCGCCCCACGAGAAAAGTGGGCGTCAGCACCTGGACGTTGAGATCGGTGCGCCCGTCGGTGGCGGCAGAGGCGATCCACAAGGCGCGGGCTGCCGGGACCTCGGGCGGGTTGGCCAGGAGGCGCACCACGGTCCTGAGCGAACTGAGTTTCGATTCGAAGCCGGCCACAGAGGGGACCTGACTGACCATATCGGTAGTGACCAGCCCGGGATTGAAGGCATACACGCCGACGCCGCTATCGGCGTACTCCCGCGCCATGGCGCTGGTGAACGTGCGCACCCACCTCTTGCTGCTGCCGTAAGCGTTGTGCAGAGGAACCGGGCCATCGTCGCCGCGGCCCAACACGTTGATCAGCTTGCCGCTCCGCTGCGGAACGAAATGCCTGAGCGCCGTCACGGATCCGTTATAGACGCCGATGATGTTGGTGTCGATGACGCTTTGGAAGGCGTCCGAGGGCACGTGAGCCGTCGGACCAAACGGGGCCAGCAGCCCGGCATTGTTGACCCAGACATCCAGACGCCCGAACGTCGACAGGGCGAGAGCGGCCACGGCCTCAACCTGCCCCAGGTTGCTGACATCGCAGGCGATGCCGGTTGCCTGCCGGCCCTGGGCCTTGAGCCCCTGAACGGCAACATCCACGGCGGTTTGTGACCGTGAGGCGATCACGACCGCCGCGCCCTCCCTGGCGAACGCCTCGGCGATGCCAAGCCCAAGCCCGCGGCTTCCGCCGGTGATCACAGCGACTTTGTCTTTCAGAATGGGCATATGACTCCCTCAACCTGCGTGTCGTGGGAGTCTACAGCCCGGGTTCGTTTGTATATCCCTTGTAGAGGGCTTGTTGTTTTCCAGGAAGGACCAATGCCAATGGAAACTCGCGACGTGTACCCGCCTAATGCACAGATGAACGACGAAGGACAAAAGGCGCTTCTTCTTGAGCACAACTTTCGTCCTTCGTCCTTCGTCATTCGTCTGCTCTCAAGGCGCCTACCGCCGTCCGCGATCCGTCGTCCGCCGTCAAATCACCGACTTCACTGTCTCCACGTTCAACGGCATCTCAGGCTCTTGTCGGCGCGTGATCCAGCGCCAGGCGGCGCGCAGGCCGCGCGAGAGGAGGAACGTCGGGGTGATGACCTGCACATTCAGGCCGGTGCGCCCGTCGGTGGCCGATGAGGCGATCCAGAGCGCGCGCTCGGCCGGCACCTCGGGTGGGTTGCCCAGGACGGCCACGACTTTGGTGAGCGGAGCGAGTTTGGCTTCATAGCCCTGCACGGCCGACACCTGGCTGAGCATCTCAGTCGTCACGAGGCCGGGGTTGAAGGCATAGATGCCGACGCCACTGTCCGCGTATTCCTTGGCCAGAGCCGCCGTGAACGAGCGCACCCAGGTCTTGCTGCTGGCGTAGGCGTTCTGGTACGGCACGGGCTGGTTGTCGCCGCGGCCGAGCAGGTTGATCAGCTTGCCGCTGCGCTGAGCCACGAAGTGGCGGAGCGCCGTGACTGAGCCGTTGTAGACGCCGATGATGTTGGTATTGACCGTGGCCTGGAACTCCGACGAGGGCAGGTGGGCCGTTGGACCGTAGGGCGCCGAGAGGCCGGCGTTGTTGACCCAGATATCCAGCCGTCCGAACGTCGCGACCGCATGGGCCGCCAGAGCTTCCACCTGGGCGAGGTTGCCGACGTCGCAAGGCAGACCGGTGGCGCGGTACCCGCGACTCTGGATCGATTGAACGGCCGCGTCGACCGACTTCTTCGAGCGTGAGGCGATGACCACGGCAGCGCCCTCTCGGGCGAAGGCCTCGGCGATGCCCAGACCAAGCCCGCGGCTTCCCCCCGTGATCACGGCGACTTTGTCTTTCAGAATGGACATGAGCTCCCCCAACGAGTGATATCGGAGGAGTCTACCGCATGGCCCGCGATGATGTGGCCCGACTGGACGGGTGAAACGATTGCTCTCAGGGGCAGCCTGGATGGGAGCGGGAGAGGGTAATCCATCAGCCCAGGCTCGTCCCATCAGTGACAGACCTCCATTTTGGGGGCGCTTACGGCCGAAAAGTAACAGGATCGCGAGCCGGGTGGCGATTATGTAGATTTGAAAGCAAGGATTCATCAAAAGCTAAGCAACCGGAGTTATTTAGTAGTAATAAAATATCCGCTGTTAGAAATGATGAGATGTCAGAAATATTCTCAAGCAGATCGGAAAGACCCTGATGCCCGCTGATGACGATCTCAAGACCGAACTGAGGCACTGGGCGGAGGCCTACATGCGCACAGCCTGGCGCCAGACGGGGCAGTTCATCCGCGACAAGGGCCTGTCCCATGCGCAGTTCAGCTTGATGATGACCATGCATTACCGCGGCGAGGCCAAGATCACGGACATCGCCGAGATGCTGGGTGTCAGCCCGGCCTATGCGAGTCAGATGATCGACAAGATGGTGCAGGGCGGGTTCCTGAGCCGCACGGAGGATCCCAACGACCGGCGCGTCAATCGTGTGGCGCTGAGCCCGGAAGGGCGCGCGCTGACCGAAACCGCCATCGACGTCCGCAGCGGCTGGATCGAGGTCCTGGCCGAGGCCGTCGCACCCGATGAGCGCGAGACCGCTGCCCGTTTGCTCGGCCAGATGAGTCGGGCCATCCTGCGACTCGGCGCACGGCACGAACCCAAACCACACTGCAAGTCAGACGAGGGGGAAGTATGACCACATCGACGAATACGCTGCGGCGGCCGCGCGTCTCAGGCTTCGCGCGCATGATGTTCGGCCTGCAGGTTTTCTTGCTGCGCCGCAACTGGATGGGATCCATGGGTGACGAGCTCATGGTGATCACTGTCACCGGCCGTAAGTCCGGCCGGCCGTACAGCACGCCCATCGGCTTTGTGCGCGACGGCGACGGCTACGTAGCCGTGTCGCGCGGCAGCCAGTGGGTGCGCAACGCGACAGCCGCGCCCGCTGTGACTCTCGAGATCAAGGGCCAGTCGATCAAGGCGCGGGCAAGCCGCGTCACCGATGCGGCTGAGCAGTTGCGTCTCGTCGAGTTGTACCGCGAGCAGCGCCGCAAGAATTTCGCCACCTACATCGGCGTGCCCCTTGATGCCGATGCCGATGCCGTCCGAAGCGCGCTCGATATCCGCGAGCTGGTGCGCTTCACGCCACTTTCAAACTGAACGTCCAAGCAGCGATCGACTTCGGGGCCGATCGCCACGGCACTTATCCGTTGCCGCATATGAGGTAGTCAATGTCTGCACAATCGTCCACGCCTGCTCTTTCGAAAGAGGAGGCCGCTTTCTACGAGCGCCGCTGGTTGGCGCTGGTATTGCTGGCCAGCAGCCTCGCGCTGATCGTCATCGACAGCACGATCGTCAATATCGCCTTCCCGACGATCCGCTCCACCTTCGGCGCTTCCTTCGCCGACGCCGAGTGGGTCAACTCGATCTACTCGCTGGTCTTCGGTTCCGCGCTCATCACGTTCGGCAAGCTCGGCGACATGTACGGCCGCCGCAACATCTTCATCGCCGGCGCCATCGTCTTCCTCATCGGCTCGGCCGGTTCGGGCCTGGCGAACAGCATCCAGACCATGATCTTCTTCCGGGGTGTCCAGGGCCTCGGCGGCGCCATGCTCTCGCCCTCGACGTTGTCGATCATCTCGTCAACGTTCAAGGGCCGCGAGCGTGGCATCGCCTTCGGGGTCTGGGGCGCGACGGCCGGTGTGGCCGGCGTGCTTGGGCCCCTGCTGGGCGGCTGGTTGATTGAGTACGGCACCACGGCCTTCGGCGAGCCCTGGCGCCTGGCCTTCCTGATCAACGTGCCGATCGGGATCATCGCCGTCGCGGGCGCGTTCTGGGTTATCAAGGAGACGCGCGACGCCGCGGTGCGCCATCGCATCGACGTCCTCGGCATCGTGCTGGCGTCGCTTGGCCTGGGCGCCATCGTCTTCGGCGCGATCGAGGGCCAGACCTATGGCTGGTGGGAGGCCAAGCAGGTCTTCACGCTCGGCGGCCTGCGCTATCCGAACGTCGCCGACGCCGCGTCGATCCCGGCCGGCACGCTCAGCTTCATCCCGCTCTCTTTCGCGCTCGGCCTCATCCTTGTGGCCGCCTTCGTCATCTGGCAGGTTGTGCAGGAGCGCCGGGGCGGGGAGCCGCTGTTCGAGATCAGCCTGTTCAACTACACAAGCTTCCGTTGGGGCCTGCTGACGGTCGGCGTCGTCGCGCTGGGCGAGTTCGGCATCATCCTCGTGCTGTCGATCTTCTTCCAGCTGGCCAAGGGCCTCGGTGCGTTCGAGACCGGCCTACAACTGCTGCCCTTCGCGATCGCGATCATGGTGGCCGCGCCGGTGGCCGGCGGCCTGGCCTCGCGCTTCGGCGGCAAGTGGGTCGTAACAGCGGGCATGGCGCTCGAGACGATTGGCCTGATCTGGCTGAGCCAGGTGATCTCGCCCGACGCCGACACGCTGACCCTGTCGCTGCCGCTGGCCGTGTACGGAGTTGGCATCGGCCTCGCCATCGCGCAGCTGTCGAACATCGTCCTCTCAGACGTCCCGCCGTCGCGCGTGGGCGCGGCCTCGGGCGCCAACAACACGATCCGCCAGGTCGGCGCGTCACTGGGCATCGCCCTGATCGGCGCCGTGCTCTTCGGCACGTTCGCGAGCGAGGCCAAGCCGCGCATCGACGCCAGCCCGGCGTTCGAGAATTTCGGCGCGCGGGTCGCGGCCAACCCCAACCTGAGCCAGGGCGAGAAACTGATCGGGCAGGGCATCGCCCAGTTCGGCGATCAGGTCAAAGAACAGATCAAGGCCGGGCTCGACGCCAATGAGGGCTTCGACGGCGGCGACGCCGACCTGATCGGCACGGCGCTCGAGAACCTGCCGTCCCAGGCCGTCGCCGGCCTCAAGATGGCGGGCCTTGACGTGAAGGACCCGGCCGTCGTCGAGCAGATCAAGACCGATCTGGGCCCCGACGCCGCGATCCTGTCGGCCGATATCCAGCGCGCATTGGCCGAGGGCTTCGCCGTGGCGGCGCGGGCCGACGCCCTGCTTGCCGCCGTGTTTGTCGGCCTTGGCGCGCTTGCCTCGCTGCTCCTGCCGGTCAGCAAACCGGATGCGCAGCGCGCCGAAGTCGCGGCGGTTGCTCACTAAGACCGCGGACGGCAGACCGCGGACCGCAGATCGTGGAGCGAAGTGCGAGGAGCGAGGAGCGAGCGATGAATGGTCAGTCGGCCTTCGTCGTTCGTCAAGTTCTTCGCGCCGTGGCGCACGATCCGCGGTCCGCGGTCTGCCGTCCGCGGTCCAACCACAACATCGAGGTGCTTCATGATGCAAGGTAGACCCGGTGGGCGGCGCGGTGGACCGCCTGCCCCGAATAACAAAGGACTGCAGCGGTCGATCGCGTATCTGCGCCAGCAAGGGCGGCGCGCGATCCTGCCGTACACGTTCTTGATCATCGCCACGCTGTCGCAGCTGGCCGTGCCGCGCCTGGTGCGCGACATCATCGACGCCGTCACCAACGGCTACGTGGCCGGGCAGGTGCTCCAGGCGTGGGACAAGATCCCTACGGCCTTCCAATCAACGGCGGTGACGAAGCTGTTGGAGCAGTTCTCGCTGCCGGCCGGCTGGACGCAGGATCAGTTCCTGGCCGAGATGCACACCCGCTTCGACGGCGCGCCGCAGGCCTTGATCAACGCCGCGCTCGCGATCGTGCTGTTCGCGGCGCTGCGCGGCGTCTTCGCCTTCCTGCAGACGTTCTGGGCGGAGCGCAACTCGCAGGGCGTGGCCTTCGACCTGCGCAACGACCTGTACGCCAAGATCCAGCGCCTTTCGTTCTCGTACTACGACAGCAACCAGACCGGCCAGTTGATGATCCGCGCGACCGACGACGTCGAGAAGGTACGGCTCTTCCTTGGCCAGGGCCTCGTGCAGCTGGTCGGTGCGATCGTGCTGCTGGCCGGCACGCTGATCGTGCTCTTCACCACGAACGTCCCGCTGGCGTGGACCGCGATCTGGATCCTGCCGGTGGCGCTCGTGCTGTTCATGGTCTTCGGCATCATCAGCCAGCCGCTCTTCGGCAAGGTGCAGCAACGCCTGTCGACGCTCAACACGATCCTGCAGGAGAACCTCGCGGGCATCCGTGTGGTGCAGGCCTTCACGCGCGAGAAGCAAGAGCAGACCAAGTTCCAGAGCGCAGCCGACCAGCTGCTCAGCCAGCAGATCGGGCTCTCGCGGCTGTTCACGTTCCTGTTCCCGCTGATCTTCCTGATCGCCAACCTCGGTCAGGCGACAGTGTTGTACTTCGGCGGCCAGCAGATCATCACCGGCACGCTCACGCTGGGCCAGTATCAGGAATTCTCGCTCTACCTGGTCTACCTGTTCTTCCCGGTGGCGCAGCTGGGCTTCATCATCACGCAGCTCGGTCAGGCCGGCGCATCGGCGGGGCGCATCTTCGAGATCCTGGACGCCAAGAGCGACGTGGTCGACAAGCCCGACGCGAAGGCCATGCCCGCCGTGGTCGGCACCGTCGCGTTCGAGAACGTCACCTTCAAGTATTTCGGCGGCGGCGAGCCTGTGCTCAAGGACGTGTCCTTCAAGGCCGAGCCGGGCCAGACTGTCGCGTTGCTGGGGGCGACCGGCTCCGGCAAGACCACGATCATCAACCTGCTGCCGCGCTTCTACGACCCGACCCAGGGCCGCATCCTGATCGACGGCCACGACCTGCGCGACGTCCAGCTCGATACGCTGCGCGCCCAGATCGGCATCGTGCTGCAGGAGACGACGCTGTTCACCGGCACGATCCGCGACAACATCGCCTTCGGCAGGCCGGACGCAAGCCTCGACGAGGTGGTCGCGGCGGCCAAAGCCGCGGCGGCCCACGACTTCATCACGGGCTTCGCGCAGGGCTACGACACGCCAGTCGGCGAGCGCGGCACGACGCTCTCAGGCGGCCAAAAGCAACGCATCGCGATCGCGCGCGCGCTGCTGCTCGACCCGCGCATCCTGATCCTCGACGACAGCACTTCAAGCGTCGACCTGGCCACCGAAGCCGTGATCCAGGGCGCGCTCGACCGCCTGATGCTCGGCCGCACGTCGTTCGTCATCGCCCAGCGCATCAGCACGGTCATGCACGCCGACCAGATCCTGGTGCTCGACAAGGGCCAGATCGTGGCGCGCGGCACTCACGCCGAGCTGCTCGAAGATAGCCCGATCTACGCCGAGATCTACAACTCGCAACTGGTCGGAGATCATGTCAGTCAAGTAGTCAGCTAGTCGGCTGGTCGGCTAGTCGGTTGGTCCACGTGACAAGCCGACTAGCGACCAGACGACCAGCCGACTAGCCCGGAGGGAACTATGTTCGGTGGACCCGACGGCCTGCGCCGTCAATTCAGTCAGGATCAATTGAAGCCGCGCGATCTGAGCTACACGCTCGGGCGGTTTCTCGAATACTTCGGACACGAATGGCCGCTGCTCGTGCTCGTGGCGTTGCTCGTGATCTCGTCCACGTGGACGCAGGTGACCAACCCCGAGCTGGCCGGCCAGGTGGTGGACTGCTACATCACGCCCGCGCTCGGAGCCACGAGCGGCGGCGGCTTCCCGGGCGCGCCCGACGGGGGCAGTGAAGCCACGCTGGCCGAGAACTGTTGGCTGCCGTCGGATCGCGTCACCGATGACCTCACCCACAACGTCATGCGCAGCCTGATCTTTCTGGGGACGACGCCACCCACGGCTGCCGAGATGATGAACATGGGCTCGGAGGCGCGCATCGAGGGGCTGGGTCGCGTGATCCTCCTGGGCATGCTGGTCCTGTTCGTCGGTGGTGCGCTGCTGACGGGCCTATCGTTCTTCGTGATGAGCTGGGCCGGTCAGCGCGTGTTGCGCGACCTGAGGGTCGACCTGTTCAAGCACATGCACAGGCTCTCGCTCGGCTACTACACCGAGCACGAGGCTGGCGACCTGATGGGCCGCATCACAAACGACAGCAGCGCCATCGAGCAGGCCTTCGGCTTCGCGATCATCAACGTCTTCAGCGGCGCGCTGCTCCTGGTGTGGACGGCCTACAACATGCTCGCCAAGAGCGTGCCGTTCGCGCTGTTGAGCATGTCGGTGCTGCCGCTGATGGCCTGGGCCACCGCCTACTTCTCGGAGCAGGCGCGCAAGGCCTATCGCGAAAGCCGCGCCGAGATGGGCAGCGTCAACGCCGAGCTGCAGGAGGGCCTGTCGGCGGTCCGCGAGGTGCAGGCCTTCAACCGCGCTGAGGAGAACATCGAGCAGTTCAAGGCGACCAATGCCGCCAACCGCGACGCCAACGTGCGCGCCGTGTCGTTCACGTCGGCGCTGGCTCCGGCGCTCGAGGCGCTTGGCTACGTGGCGCTCGCTGTGGTCACCGGGGTGGGCGGGTACTTCCTGCTGCAAGGGCAGGATCTGAGCATCGCGGGCTTCACCACGGCGGTCTCGCTCGGCGTGGTCCTACCTCGATGGGTACGGCAGCCGGACTACTGTGGAAGGTATCACAGGCAGTATCA
>CAYZRP010000082.1:0-29656 GCA_964480865.1 uncultured Anaerolineales bacterium
GCACGGGCGAGTTGTCAGGCCGTTTCAGGACCGTAAGCCTTGTACGCGGATCGCACGGATGACGCGGATGACGCGGATGACGCGGATGACGCGGATGACGCGGAGCGATTGTCGATGGATTCCGCTTGATCCGTTCCGATCCGCGCCATCCGTGTACGGAATCGGCACCGATCTTCAGGCGCCTGACAACGTGCGCTTGCACACTCTTCTGCCTCTTCGGAACTGTGAAGCCGTTGAACGCCCCTTCCCTCATCCAAGTCGGTTGAGCCGTTGCCCCCTTCGGCTGCACGCGCAAAGTATGCTAAAACAGAACGAACTCAACGGAGGTACCGATGGCCAGTGTCTTCAACAAACTCAATCTGAAGGACCAACGTGAGATCGTGGTGCTCGATGCGCCAGACTCGTTCGAACGTGAAATCAAGTCCCTGACGGGCGTCACGACGCGGCGCAAGCTGAGCGAGGTGAAGTCGGCCGACTTCGTGCTGGCGTTCGGCACGCGCCAGAAGCAGATCGACAGCTTCGCAAAAGCTGTGGCGCGGAAGACAGCGGGAGACGCTGTGGTGTGGTTCGCCTACCCGAAGGGCTCTTCAAAGCGCTACACCTGCGAGTTCAACCGCGACACCGGTTGGGCGAGCCTGGGCGCGGCAGGGTTCGAGCCTGTGCGCCAGGTGGCTATCGACGAGGATTGGTCAGCCCTGCGGTTTCGACGCGTCGAGCACATCAAGACCCTGACCCGTTCTAAGCTCGATGCGATCTCCAAAGAAGGCAAACGGCGCACAAAGAGCAAGGCCTGACCTATCGGCCTTAACGAAAACGGCCGGGCGATGTGTCCGGACGATTCGGCGGGTGGAGCCGCCACCCTTCGATTGGTAATCGGCGCGTGCCCACCCATTTAGGGCAGATTGGTGCGTCTCTGGCGGCCGGAGGCCGTAGCGCACACGTCACCGCCGTACTATTCGAGCTAACCGCCCATTCTGGTACTCTGACCCCATGACTCAAGACCGCATCGATGTTCGCATTCATTCCACAGCTGAAGTGTCAGACCAGGCAGATCTGGCTCCGGGTGTTCGTATCTGGAACCACTGTCAGGTGCGTGAGGGCGCCCGGATCGGACGGGGCTGCATCCTGAGCAAGGACGTGTACGTCGACGCCAACGTCGTGATCGGCGATCACTGCAAGATCCAGAACGGCATCTCGATCTATCACGGCGTGACCCTGGAAGACGGCGTCTTCCTCGGCCCGCACATGGTGTTCACAAACGACCTGCGCCCGCGCGCCATCAACCCGGATGGCAGCCTCAAGGGAGGCGCCGATTGGACAGTGGGCGAGACGCGGATCCAGAAAGGCGCCAGCATCGGCGCTGGTGCCGTGATCGTCTGCGGCGTCACAATCGGCTCCTGGGCCATGGTAGGCGCCGGCGCTGTCGTCACGCGCGACGTGCCTGCCCACGGCCTTGTCTACGGCAATCCGGCCCGGCTGCGTGGCTTCGTCAGCCCCGCCGGGCACAAACTGGAGCTGGCATCGGAAGACGGCGAGGCCGTCGTGTTGCGCTGCCCGCAGAGCGGCTTTGAGTTGCGTCTTTCTCGGGATGATTACGCCAGGGCAGTCAGTCGGTGACGCGGGCCATCCCACATAGTTGATCGGAAGAGTTCCATGATCCCAGTATCAAAACCTTACATCGGTGAAGAAGAGAAGCGGGCCGTGATGGAGGTGCTCGACTCGGGCATGCTCGTCCAGGGGCCGCGCGTGGCCGCGCTCGAACAGGAGTTCGCGCGCGTCCATCAGACCCGGCATGCCGTGGCAACCTCGAGTGGCACCACAGCCCTGCATGTGGCTTTGTTGGCGCACGGCATCGGCGCTGGCGACGAAGTGATCACAGTGGCGTTCACGTTCATCGCCACAGTGAATTGCATCCTCTACGCCGGCGCGCGCCCGGTGTTCATCGACATCGAACCCGACACCTTCAACATCGATCCCGATCAGATCGAAGCGGCCATCACACCGCGCACGAAGGCCATCCTGCTGGTGCACCTGTACGGCCAGCCGGCCAACATGACAGCGATCATGGCGATCGCCGAGAAACACGGCCTGGCCGTGATCGAGGACGCCTGCCAGGCGGTCGGCGCCACGCATCACGGGAAGGCCGTCGGCAGCTTCGGCACCGGCATGTTCAGCCTCTACGCAACGAAGAACGTGATGACGGGCGAGGGCGGCATGGTGACCACGAATGACGACGCGCTGGCCGACAAGGCCCGTTTGTTGCGCGCCCACGGCATGCGCCGCCGCTACTACCACGAAATGCTCGGGTACAACTACCGGCTGAGCGATCTGCATGCCGCCATTGGCATCGAGCAGATGAAGCGGCTCGATGCCTTCACGGCCGCCCGCTGTGCCAACGCCGAATACCTCAACCGCCACCTGACGTCGGTCGTCACGCCGGTCACCCGCCCGGGCAACGGCCATGTCTGGCACCAGTACACCGTGCGTCTGCCGGGCAAGAACCGCGACGCGGCGGTCAAGCAACTGACCGACAACGGGGTGGGCACTGGCGTCTTCTACCCGGTGCCTGCTCATCGCCAGGATTACCTCCAGGAGGTCGCCGCCGGGGTGAGCCTGCCCATCACCGAACGTCTATCAGAAGAGGTGTTCTCGCTGCCGGTCCATCCACAGCTCTCTCAGGCCGATCTCGAAAAGATCGTGTTTGAAGTTAACCGGCTGTAAACGCGAACAGGCGAACGCATCAACGAACCGGGGGTCTCGGCTGAGCCGAGACCCCCGGTTTGTTGATGCGTTCGCCTGTTCGTTTCGACGGGCAGCGTCGGCCCTGGCTCAATGACTCGCGTAAGCGCCGCTGTTGAACGAGATGCCGACGGCAATCGCCGTGAGGAGCGAGAGATCGTCGCGCGTGAAGTGGTTCGTACGCGGATGGACGAGCGTCAACACGCCCACCACGCGATCGTCAGCCATGAGCGGCACGCTGATCGCCGAGCGAGGCTCCTGTTCTTTCTGGTCCCAGCTGCGGTTGAGCCAGCGCGGATCTTCTGAGGTGTTGTTCAACACGACAGGGCGGCGGTTTTCGACCACCCAGCCGGCCAGACCGCGGGTAACAACATCCTTGAGTTGTTCGGCGTTCTGGCTGTAGGTCCGTCCCTCATAGATCATCACACCCTCGATCGGTTCGCCGCGTTGATCGATGGCGATCATGCTGCCGCTCGCGGCGCCCACGCTCTCGAGCGTCATCTTGAGGATCCGCTGCATCAGCTCGTTCAGATCCATCTGCGAGGCCAGCTCATAGCTGAGCGCGTACAACAGATCCAACGAGACGCGGCCGCGATCGGTGGATGGGGGCTCCGGCGGCAATGCCGGCAAGACTTCGACGCGATGGCCGACGCCATTGCCGTTGAGGGCCGGTTCGGAAGCAACTGCGCCCTCTTCGCGCTGCTTGCCGCGCAACAGAGGCTGCAGGCCGCTGGCATCGGGCACCACGGGCGCTTCGATCTGTTTGACGGGCTCGCCGTAATAGTGCGAGAGGTACGAGTACCGTGTCGCGTAGCTGCTGTTGTTCTTGCTGAGGCGGTTGAGCACAATGCCCAACAGATTCGCATTGGCGCGTCGAGCCTGATTCAGCAACACGCGGAGCGCGCCCTTGCGGGTGTGCCCGGGCCTCGCAACCCACACCACGCCGTCAACCTTGGCCGCGAGCACCCAGGCATCGGCGATGAAGAACGGTGTCGCGTCGATGACGACCACATCGACCATCTCGCGCAAGGCCGCGATGATCTGCTCCATTCGGCGCGAACTGAGCAATTCAGTTGGGTTCGGCGGGAGCTCGCCGCTGGTCATCACGAGGACGCGGTCGTTCTTCAGCGTGCGGACCACGTCCGAGACGTGGATAGGCTTGCGGAAGAGATCCGTCAGGCCTTCGGTGTTCCGGATCCCAAGCGTCTCATGCAGCGTGGGCTTGCGCAGATCTGCGTCGACCAGGGCCACGCGCTTTCCACTTTGGGAAAGGCTCAGCGCCAGGTTGAGAGCGACGGTGGACTTGCCGTCCTCTTCGGCCGCGCTCGTGACCAGCAGGACCCGTAACGGCCGCTCGACGCCAGCGAACTCGATGTTGGTGCGCAACGAGCGGAAGGACTCGGCCGCGGGCGATCGAGGCTTGTCCGCGACAGTCTGCAGTGAACCGTCCTTGCCTTTGTCGAAGTTGACGATGTGCCCGATCACGGCCAGGTTGGTGATATCGGCGACATTGTCATTGGGGCGCAGCGTGTCATCGAGGAACTCGATCAGGTACGCGGCTCCGGTGGCGAGCAGGCCACCGCCCAGCACAGCTGCGGCGACGATCAAGAGAACATTCGGTCCCACCGGCCGCTCGGGCAGTGACGGGGGCTGGAGCAGCCGCACCTGGTTGACGCTAGTCTCGCCGAGGCTCTTGAGCAATTCAGTGTAGTTCGCCTGCAGCCCGGTCTTCTTCTGCTGCTGGGCCGCGATGCTGCCGTTAACGGTTTCGATCTCGACAGCGCTTTCGAGCGTGACAAGCTCTTGCCTCAACCGCGCGATCTCAGCGTCAGTCGCCTGAATGTCGGCTTGAAGCTGCTGCAACTGACTGTTGATGAACTCCTGACGATCCTTCTGGTCCTGCGTGGTCGTCGAGGGAGACTGGTTGATCACCTCGTTTGCCAGTGCCAGAGCGACAGCTTGAGCCAGCTCGGGACTGGTGTCGGTCACATGGATCTCCAGCAGGTTGTCGGCCGTGGAGGTCGTGTACTCGGGCAAGACGTCGATCCCGCCGAGCGCCGACTTGACCCGGTTCTGCACGAGCGTGCTCATCGCCAGGCGGTCGTAGTATTGCGCCAACGAGCTCCCGATTCCGATATCGATGGCGCTGGGATTGGGGTTAGTGCTGGCAGAGCCTACGACCAGGGTGGCGCTGGCCTCGAAAACTTTGGGCAGCTGAATGGCGACATAATACGACGCCACGCCCGAGATCAGGCAGGAGAGAGCAATGAGCCACCACCACCGAAGGATCGGAGCGATGTAGCCGCGGAATTCGTTCATGCAGTAAACATCCTGATCAATCTGTCCCGCACAGACCCAGTTTAGCCCCGGCATCTGGCCCGGTCAACCGAGACGGGCCCAAACAGGACCTTCTTCTTATGGGAAGTGCTCTCTGTCCTACGACCGACGGTAGTCAAATATGACTTTGCTGCCGTTAGGCTCCAGCGCGAACGGCAATTCCTGCCGACCTGCCAGGGCCTGGCGGACGGCCGCCCGTCGATCCGGCGGGCAAAACAGAAGCAGGAATCCACCACCGCCGGCGCCCGTGATCTTGCCCCCCAGAGCGCCCGCCTTTCGGGCGGCGGTGTACATGTCGTCGATTTCAGCGTTGCTGACATTGCTGGCCAGGCGCTTCTTGAGCGTCCAGTTGCGGTCGAGCAGGTCGCCGAGCCTCTCGATCTTGCCCTGGCAGAGGGCGTCACGCGCCTCGTAGGCCATGGCCTTGATCTCGTTCAATTCGGTCAGCCGATCGCCGATATTACGGCGTTGCTCACTGAGTACACCCTCGGCCTTGCGTGTCAGGCCCGTGAAGAAGAGCATGAGGCTCTCGTTCAAATGCAGGAGGGTGTTTCGATCGACATCGACCCGTTCGCTGACCACGCTCCCGTCGGTGCGATATTCGTAAAACCGCAATCCGCCAAAAGCTGCCGCGTATTGATCCTGTACACCGATCGGTTTGCCCAACGTCTCAATCTCGATCTTGCAGGCTCCGCGAGCGAGTTGTTCAGCCGTTGGGAGGTCGCCTTGAAGGGCATACATCGCGTGCAACGACCCGACCGTGACAGTGCTCGATGAGCCAAGCCCTGATCCTGCCGAGGGGATGTCGCCCATGGTCGTGATTTCGACGCCAGGCTGGACCCCGGTCATGCGAAGCGCCTCACGAATCAATTCGTGTTTGATGTCGTCGACCACTTCGGCGGTTTCGGTCATGGTGTAGCCGATGCGGAAGAGCGCGTCGAAGCGGCGTTTGATGGTGACGAAGATGTACTTGTCGATCGACGACGACAGGACCGCCCCGCCCTCGCGCTGGAAGTACTCGGCGAAGTCCGTGCCGCCTCCCAGAAAGGAGATTCGAAGCGGTGATTGAACGATGATCATAGGATATGGGCTATTGGCTATCGGTCATTGGCTATGGTCTCTCAATAGCCAATAACCCTTGACTCAACGATCAGGCGACTTCTTTTTCCTTGAAGTACTCGACCGTCTTGCGAAGGCCGTCCTCAAGGGTGATGGTCGGCGCCCAGCCCAGTTCCGTGCGGATGCGCGTGGCGTCCAGATAGATCTTGCGGGTCTCGCCAGCCTTGGCCGGGCCATATTGGGCGTCGTAAGGATAGCCGGTCACGGTCTTGAGAGCCGTGAAGATCTCATTCACGTCAGTAGGCTTGCCGAAGCCGACGTTGTAGATACCGCCAGCGTTCGGATGCTCGGTGACGAGCAGGTTCGCCCGGGCGCAGTCGCCCACATAGACGAAGTCGCGCTGCTGCTGGCCGTCGCCGTTGATGGTGACGGGTTTGCCAGCCAGCATTAAGCCAGTGAAGATGGCCACCACACCGGCCTCGCCGTGAGGATCCTGGCGCGGGCCGAAGACGTTCGGGTAGCGCAGCACGGCGTAGTCGAGGCCGTACAGGTACTTCCACATAAACAGATAGTGCTCGACCGTGTGCTTCGACGCGCCGTAGGGGCAGATCGGGTTGATGGGGTGCTTCTCATCACACGGCAGATACTCGGGCTCGCCGTACACGGCCCCGCCGGTCGAGATGTACACCACGCGCTTGACCCCGTTGTGGCGCGCCGCATCGAGCAAGTTGATCGAGCCGCGAACGTTCACATCGGCGTCGAACTGCGGGTCGGCCACAGACTTCCGCACGTCCATCTGCGCGCCATGATGATTGACGAAATCGGGTTTCTCGACGGCGAAGACATCGTGCAACTTCGGGTCGCGGATATCCATCTCGTAGAACTTCGCCTTCGGATGCAGGTTCGAACGACGCCCCGTCGAAAGGTTATCGACGATCACGACTTCGTAGCCCTTCTCGATAAAGAGCTCCACCACATGCGAGGCAATGAACCCCGCGCCACCGGTCACAAGCACTTTCATGGTCAGTTGACTCCGTAAATCAAGGTGTCAGGCCTCAGACCTCAGGCGTCAGTTCACGCTGCCGCGCGATCGAGTGCGCAAGCGACGCCACTGACGCCTGATATCTGAGGCCTGACGCCTAATAGGCTCCTCGGCCCTTCAAAACGGTCGGCACCGTCTGGAACAGGATCGCCAGATCCTGCCAGATCGTCCAGTTTCGCACATAGAACATGTCAAGTCGGACGCGTTCGTCGTAGCCCACATCCGATCGGCCGCTGACCTGCCACAAGCCGGTCAGGCCCGGGCGGACCGTCAACAGGTTAATGCCCCACTGGTTGTACTGCGCCAGCTCAGCCGGGGCGATCATGCGCGGCCCGACGAGTGACATCTCGGCCCGCAGCACATTGAACAACTGCGGCAGTTCGTCAAGCGAGTACTTGCGCAGGAACTTGCCAATGCGCGTGATGCGCGGGTCGTCCTTGAGCTTGTGATGGCGCGCCAGCTCTGCCTTCAGTTCCGGGTTGCGGTTGAGGATCTCATCGCCGTTGATGTGCATCGTCCGGAATTTGAACGCGTCGAACTGCACGCCGTTCAGGCCCATCACACGCCGGCGGTGAAGCACCGGTCCGGGCGAGTCAAGACGAACCATCAGCGCGACGAGGGCCATCAAGGGCGAGATCAGGATCAGGCCCGGGATCGTGAGGCAGTAGTCGAGCAAGAGCTTGAGCACCTGATCGATGCCGGTCAGGCGCACCTTCTCGACATTGACCAGCGGCACATAGCCGAACTCCTCGACCTTCAGGCCGGTCGTGATGATCTCGTACAGGCCCGAGGAGAGGCGCAGGCTGACCTCGCCGGAATTGGCATAGCGCTTGAAGATCTCGAGCATGCGGTCGCGCGACGAGATGGCGCTGGTGGCCAGCACGATCTCACGGACGCCGTACTTCTTGATGATCTTATCGAGGTGATCGGCGGAGCCGAGCGCCGGCAGGTTGTGGAACAGAACCGTCCCGGCGGGCACCTTCTCATCCACGAAGCCGACCAGCTGGAACCCGGATTGATAAGCGTTCAGGAACTGCTCGGCCAGGTAGCGGCCCTCCTGATTCGCCCCCACGATCACGGCCGGCGACAGGAAGTAACCCATGCGGCGCGCCGCGTACGCCACGCGGCGCATGACGAACCGTCCCACGCCGACAAAGACCAGCGCCAGCACCCAGGCCAGGACGAGCCAGCCGCGCGCGATCACGAACTCTGGCACCAGGAAGCTGAAGAAGACCAACGGGAGCAGGCCAAACGTGGTGCCGCGCAGCACGAGGTCATACTCACGCGGGCCGCCCAGCAAATTGCGCTGGCGATACAGGCCAACCAACGCGAAGATGATGATCCAGGAGGGCGTCACCCAGAAGATCACAAGCTGCTGGTAGAACCAGAGATCGGGTTGAGTCGCCTGGAACCAGGGCAGGCCCGCCTGAAAACGGATGTAGTACGACAGGAACGAGGCCAGGTTGATCAGGAGCGCGTCGACCAGGATCAGGCCCAGGGTCAACAACCGCCATGCGCCGCGCGAAGCAGCACGCTCCAAAGCCACAGCAGGCCGGGCGGCTGCCCGGCTGATAACCTCGTCAAACATGGAGGGTGTATCCATGATAGATCGCCTCCAGTCGCTCAGTAATGCGCGACCAATCGTGATGTTCTTCGATATACGCCCGGCCATTGGCCCCAATCCGCGCTGCTCGAGCCGGGTCACTCAGCAGACCGACGATGGCCTGGGCCTGGCCAGCCTCATCTTCCGCCACCAACAGATCCTGACCGTTGACCGTCTGCAAGGCCGAAACGGCCTGGGGCGTGCAAACCACGGGGGTGCCCACAGCCATCGCTTCTAACACCTTGTTCTGGATCCCAACCCCGTACGCGATCGGCGCCACTGCGACGGTCGCCTTACGCAGATAAGGCCGCACGTCGGGGACCTCCCCGGTGACCGTGACGGCCGGATCGCCGGCAAGCGCCCGCACCTCAGGGGCCGGATCTTTGCCGACGATCACCAAGTTAACGTCAGGGCGAGCTGACTTCACGAGCGGAAACACTTTTTTCACGAATTGCATCACCATGGTGACGTTGGCGTGGTAGCTCATCTTTCCGCTGATGACCAGGGTCGCTCGATCGCGCGAGAAAGAGGGTTCCGTGGTGAAGTAGTCCAGCGCCACACCGTTTGGCAATACCGTTACGCGTCCGTCTCTGACAGCTGCGGGAGCCAGGGCCCGAAAAGCATCCTGGTCTTTCGGGGAGGTGACCAAAA
This sequence comes from uncultured Anaerolineales bacterium, assembly GCA_964480865.1. GTDB lineage: Bacteria > Chloroflexota > Anaerolineae > Anaerolineales > UBA6663 > UBA6663. The sequence goes on from CAYZRP010000082.1 coordinate 9,432, forward strand.
CCTGATCGAATTGTCCCGCCAGCCAGGCCTCATACCGCCGGGTTCTCCCGAGCTCAAACCGGGTCATTAACCGGCTCCACAGCCGCTGGCTACGCCCGGCTGCTTGCTCGAAAAGAAGACTGATGCAGTCTACGCTATCCCAAACCAGGGGGACATAGGCCTTAAGTTCATGCCGCCAGGCATTCAGCCGCAAAGCATATCGCGAACCGCGAAGATGCTCCACGTGGATTATGTCTGGTGGAGGCTCCTGGGCCAACCCGGAAAGCAGTGCCCCATCCCACCCGTACGCGGCCTGCAGCGGAGCGCGTCCAGGCAAGGCTGCCAGGCTGTTGGCCAGCGATCGCCAGCGCGGCAGGCGCACTGAGCGTACGTCAAGACCCAAAGCCTTGAGCGCCTCAACGTCGGCGCGTTCACGCTCGTCAGCCCAAACGGTGAAGACCGTGACCTGATGGCCACGGGCGTTCAGCTGTCGTATCAGGTTATAAGGCCGGACCCTGATCAGGCTCGGCGGATAGGGGACGATGTACCAGACACGCATGTCCCTTGACAATAGGTGAGGACCGACACCGTCTCAAGGGGACGATGGTCCTAAGTTGGACGTCATGGGGCAGCCGCCCCTCAACGACGAATGACCCGCTGGTACACGATGATGCCGGTCACGATCAGCAAGACCGGCAGGATGCTGATAGCAACCAGAAGGACGTAATCCTGTTCGTTGTACGGGTTCGTGGGATCAACCACCCCACTGATCAGCACCTGGGTCGCCGTGGGCCTTGCGGTGGGCTCAATGACCTGAGCGATCGGCGGAGCCGTGGCGGTGGGCGGCAACGTGGGCCGAGGGATCGGCGTGACGCTCGGGGCGTCGATCGTGGTTTGTGCGTACCAGATCGTGTACTGGCCTCTGTCGCTGTCGAACACAGCCGCTTCGTTGCGCACGAACCAGGTGACGTGGAGCGTGTTGCCCAGCCCTACCGCAATGACGGGCCACTCAGGGAGATCGCCCTTGTACGGGCGAATGATGTCGGGTTCGGACCACTCTGTCCCGTCCCACACCACGTGAGTCAGGTTGTATTCACCCTCGCGGGCCTCGAGCGAGCAGTTGCACACGAGATGCACACGGCCGGCGCCATCGACCGCGACCGAGAGGTTATCGAGGACCGAGACCGAGCTGCCCTTCAGGCCCGCGACCTCCGCTGGCAGTGACCAGGTCTGCCCATGGTCGCTGGAGAGACTGTAGAAGGCCTGGTTCTCAGGCACGGCCGTGGAGACGATCATCAGCCTCCCGCGAGCGTCGATCGTCAAACCCACGCGCAGACTTCCTTCGCTCTCCGGCATCTGGATCAACGCCGGTTCGCGCCAGGTGACGCCGCCATCGGTCGAGGACGTGTACAGCAGTTGCGCCGGCGAATCCACGCGCCCCAGCGTGCCGCCCCGCGCCGATTCCCAGGCCACATGGATGCGATCTTCGGGATCGATCAGCAACTGCGGCTTGGCGGAACCGGAGTTCACGCGCGAGATGTCGATTGCCTCGCTCCACGTGGCGCCGCCGTCGGTCGATTGCCTGTAGAAGATGTGGTAGCAGATCGGGCACTGCTTCGACGTGATATTGCTGCTGTAGATGACGTGGATGTTTCCACGGCGGTCGACGGCCACCCGGCTGAAGTACGCGATGTTGCCGACCTCCTGTCGCGGAGACCAGGAGCGCGCCATGCCTGCCGCCGAGATCGGGACTCGCGTGAAGAACACCGAGAACGTCCCAAGACCTCGATAGGTCATATTCAGCATGTCACTCTCGTCGAGGAACAGGCTTGGACGTGCAACTTCCGACTCACGGTTGGGACCCATCGCGAGGGCAGCGATGTCATTGGGCTCGGTCCACGTGACACCGTCGTCGCTGGCGGTGTACATGACCTGGTCGAAGCCACCCGTCTGCAGCAGGAGGCCTGTCGCATAGGCGATGTGAACGCGGCCGCTCCGGTCGACGATCATGTCCGGAAACCAGGAACTCTGGCCGACCTCGGAGAGCTGAATGGGTTCGCTCCAGATCGAGTCCGACTCCTGCTCCTGGGCCAGGCCTGAGGGGGCGCCGGCGCCTGGCAAGAACATCAGGCCCACCCCGAGCAAGCCGATCAGGCGTGCAAGCCAGCGACGTTTCACTCCGTTGATCACGGCATCATCTCCTCACCTGGTAGACCGTCACCGTACCGCTCTGGAAGACGGGCTCCAGGCCGAGCGCCAGCCAATCCGTCTGGCCGAGTGTTGGGTCGCCGACCGTTGTCGGCGCGGGGTCAGCGGGCTGAGGGCCCAACTCAACCGGACCGACGATGACGTAACGCACATTGTACTTGGCCAGGATGGTGTGCTGCACATCAGGCGAGGCCTGCCCGGCGTAGAACGCCGTGACCTCCTCACGCTTGGTGAAGTAATCCACTGTCTGCGCCCAATGCGCCAGCACGGCCCGCTCGCCGCTGAGGGCGGGGACGTACTGTCCCACGGCAAGTGAGGCCAGGACGACGTCGTCGCCGCTGCCATTGGCCTTCAGCCAATCCAGAGCACGCACCTCATCCTCGCGTAGATAGTAGGGATAGGTATGGCGACCCAGATCAATGAAGCGCCAGGCAAACAGGTACAGGTTCGTCGGCACGACCAGGGCGATCAGCCCGACGGCGGCCAGGCGCGGTGCCCAGCTCTGCAGGACGGCCGAGCGTCTGCGCAGCCAGGGCACCACCGTCTCAAACACGAACTGCGTCGCCAGAATGGCTGTCGGCACCTGCCAGCCATTCAACATCTTGATCTGGTAATCGGTGGGCAGGTAGAGCAACGCGAAGTTGGCCCAAAACCAGGCCTTGAGAAACAGGGCCTTGTCGTCGAGCCCGCGCACTTTGAAGAGCCCGGCCCGGATCTGATGCGCCAACGCCAGCAAAAAGCTCGGCCCCATCAACACCCAGACCGTCCACGGAGGCGGCGAATAGACGTAGGCATTGCCGAACTGCCCGAGCACCTGGCTCCAGATAGGGTCGAGCCGGGTCAGCAAGAACGAATAGAGACCAGGCGGTGTCGATAGACCCACGACGATCACGCCCATCCAAACCAGTCGCCACGGGATGGCGCGGTCACGCACGACCTTGAGCAGCCCGTAAGCCGCCAGGATGCCCCAGACCAGGAAGAGATCGTAGCCATGCTGCCAGCCCATGAACTGGGTCCATAGCCCGGCCAGGATCGCGGCCTTCCACGGGCCAGAGCGCTCGCCTCGCACGACAAGATCGAAGGCCAGCATGTACAACGCGGCCCCGACCAGGTGCGGGGTCGACAGGATGCTGTAAAACGTGTTGGGTTCAAAGGTGAAGGTCAGGAGGCTGACCTGCAACGGATAATCCGGCGTGCCCCAGATCAGTTGAGGGAGGTTAACGATCTCACGCAGCCCGATCAGCACCCACCCGAAGCCGCCGGCCAGAACGGCCGTCAGGTACGCCGTCCGCCGCTGCCAGAGGTCCGGCAGATACCAGGCGCACAACCGGTACAACAGGATCAGGAAGGCAGTGGTCGCGACCACGCGCAGGACCTGGAACATCGTTGCGTAGTCCACACCCAGTAAGCCGCCCAGACGCCCGAGCATCCACCACAGCAGGTTGAAGAACACTGGGGCATTCGGCTCAGGGGTGAGGCGATCGATCGCGAGGTTGGCGCGCGTATAGTCCCAGTACCAGGAAAAGTACTGGACATGATCGGGGACGTTCACCATCACGCCCATGTATCGCCATCCCGCGGGCTGGGTGGCGTAGGCGTAGAGATACGGCACTGTGGTGATGGCCAGAATGGCTGCGACGAAGATCGCGACGAAGCCCCATTCACCCAGGCTGACCTGGCCACGCTCGGCCGTCTTCGGAGCGACCTGTTTGAGACGCGCGGTCGTCACAAGGGCCTCGCAGATCTGGCGTCGGGTGCGACCGGCGCGGCTTCAGCAGATCGCCCAAGCCAGACGAGAAGGCCTGTCCCAAGCGCCAACAGGAGAACGAGCGGCAGGACGGCGAGAGCGCCGTGTAGACCGAGCAGCGTCCCCGCATTTCGGGCGATGTTTCCGGCCACCCAGCTGGGCCAGGCATAGTCGACCAATGGATTGAGGATCGCATCGGAGGGGAAGGCCTGCTCAGCCAGGGTGAGCCCCCACGTGGCGATCCACGACCAGAGCAACGTGACCACGACGAGAACGCGCAGCCAGGCTCTCTGCCCCCAGCTCGTGAACACGACAGCGATCGGCAGGGCCATGAACGGCAAGGCCGGCAACAGATAACGCGGCCCGATCGCGAAACCGCCCCACCACATCACCGACGACGCATTGAAGAGCGCGATCAGGATGATGATGGCCAGGACGGTGGCCCATTCGGCTGTGCCAGCTCCCGGCCTTCTTCCGCGCGACCACCACAGCGCAAAGCCAGGAAAGACCAGCAAGAGCCACGGCGCCAGCACGAACAACCCACGGAAGACCCCGAACGAAATGCCCCACAACGCATCGAGCCTGGGCAAGGTCAGCGACATGAATCCGGTCTCATGCTGCTTGATCCACTGCTCGGAGTAGCTGTAGCCCAGGCTCAACGGGCCGCCGAACACGACGGCGTTGTACGTCATCCAGCCGGCAGCGATCACGCCAGCCGCGATCGACAGAACAAGCAGGCCGCGCAGCTGGCCCAGCTGCCAAAGGCGCCACGCCGCGTAGATGTACAGAACCCCGACAGCCAAGGCCATCGGGTACTCGGTCACGACGGTGTAGGCCAGCAAGAGTCCGATGGCGATCAGACTGGCGGTCGAGAAACGCGCGGCAGACGAGAGCCAGTAGAACGAGGCGAACAACAACAGGCCGGCCAGTTGATGCCCGTACATGGAGTTCGCGTATGCGAAGGCTGGCGAGAACAGGGCATACCCCAGGACGATCACCAGCCGGGGCCACACCGTCGGCGTGAACCGGCTGAGCCAGAGGAACAACAGAGCCGCTAAAAGGGCCGTCGGTAATACGCCAACAACGAAAGCGATAGCGACCTGAGCCACGGCGAAACGCACCCGGTCGGGGTTGACGCCGGCCCCATCCGCCCGCAGCGTTCCCTGGAAAGCGCTGCTCGAGGCCAGGCGCTCGCTCAACGCGTCAAAGATCGGCAGCTGTCGCAGAGCCCAGTACACGGGCACCCCGAGGAAGGCCACCCCGGGCGCTTTGTCGCTGTAATAGTGATCGCCCACTTTGGCGTAGTCGACGGTCGTGCCCAGATACTTGTCGATCTGAAGCGTGCCGTCGTCGACGATCGCCACGACCATCTTGAGGCGCGAGTCCTGATTGGGGTCGGCCCACCGCGGGAACACGTAGGTGTAAGCCAGGGTGAGCAACAGGAAGAGCGTTGCCGCAATGCGGTGGTCGGTCGACAGGCGTTGAAACATGATGAGTGACTGACAGCAATTCTCGCGCTCAGGCGACCGGCAGCGCCCCGTAGGCGTGGTCCAGTGGGCGACACGCCGCACGATAGTCATAGGTCTGTTCGATCAGGCGTCTTCCATTTCGGGAGAGCGTCGCCGCCAGTGCCGGGTCGCCGAGCACGCGCAAGACAGCCTGGGCGAAGTCGGCAGGCTCGTCGGCGATGAGCACGTGTTCATCGTGACGGACCGCGATCCCTTCACAGCCCAGCGTGGTGGTCACGACCGGCAGCCCGCGCGAGAGCGCCTCGAGGATCTTGACCCGCATGCCGCCGCCCGCCCGGAGCGGGACGATGAAGACCCCGCACTGAGCCAGATACGCATTGACATCGGCGACGTATCCGGTCACATCCAGACCGGGCACCTGGCCCTTGAGTTCAACCAGCTCGCGCGGCGGGCGTGCGCCGATGAGATCGAGGCCTGTGTCGGGGCGCGCCTGACGGATGAGCGGATAGATGTTCTGAATGAACCAGAGCATGCCGTCGATGTTCGGCGGCCAGTACATCGTGCCGATGTGGGTCATGCGTCGTGCACCGGACTGACGGCGCACGACGGGCAACTCATCGGTATCAACCGCGATCGGGATGACGACCATATCGCGCTCGACCCCGGCCGCTTCAGCCAGGGCGGTGCGATCTTCCTGACTGACGGCCAGCACCGCGTCGAACTCGCGCACGATCCGGCCCTCGTAGGATTTGAGCAGACGCCAATCGCGCTCGAGCATCAACCGCCGCGGCCCTGGCCCCATCGTCGCGGCCAGGCGCTTATACAACAACCATAGCGCGTTATGGGCGTCGAGCACCAGGCGTGGGCGGGCCGGGCTCTTCGCGGCGGCCAACTCGGCGTATTGGGCCATGTTGAGCTGGTCGGCGTGCACGACGTCAAAACGACCCTCGGTGGCCAGACGGGATACCAGCGCCTGCATGTCCGCGCGGATGTCGCGGGCCATCATCCACGGCTCACCCGTGAACAGGCTGCGCGCCATGGCCATCCCGTCTCGCATGGGGCCCCGTTGGATTTGCACGGTGTGGACGCCACCTGCACAAACCGCCTCGAGACGGGCCACATGCGCCGCCTGATCGCCGCGCACGAAGGACACCAGAGTCACGTCGTGTTCGCGCGCCAGGTATTTGAGGACGTTCCAGCTTTTGATTTTGGGGCCACTGTCGGGGGGAAACGGCAGGACCTGGGTAAGAAACAGCACACGCATACTGGCTTAACGGTAACGGGCCCCCAGCTTTGTGAGAATAGGCCGATGGTTGGATGCCTGATCAGGGCCGGGCGGCGCGCAATTTGGCGGCCAAACGCCCCGGTGAGACGACGGGACGACCCTTGCGGCCTCCCGTCGCCCAGCGGAGGAGGCCATGCATGACGTATTTCAGCCCGGCGGATACGTATATCAGGCCAGCCAGAAGGCCGGCCGCGAAAGGCCCATAGTGCTTGCGGAAGAAACGCACTCGACTGACGTACAGGTCGCCTTCCCGCTCAGGCTTGCGCAGCGAGCTGCTCGCGCCGCCCAGGTGGATCACCTCGGCCCCCGGGTGGTACCAGACCGACCAGCCGGCGCGTTTCATCGACATGCACAGGTCGACCTCTTCGGCGTACATGAAGAACCCGGCGTCGAGCCCACCCACCTGGCGATACGCTTCGGTCCGGCAAAGCAGGCAGGCTCCTTCCACATAGTCGACGGGCTGTGGCCCGACCTCACGCTCAGGGCCGCGGCTCGGGTAATGGGGGCCGAAGAGGAGCCGGCCCAACCCGGAGAGGATCAGGGCCTCGCGCATCAACGTTGGAAAGGGCGTGAAGGAGGCTTGAAAGCTCCCGTCGCGGTTCAGCAGCCGCGCCCCGCACAGACCCGCCCGCGATTGCCCGTCGAGCAACGACACCATAGCGCGGAGAGCGCCGGGCTGAAGAAACGCATCGGTGTTGAGCAACAGCGTATAGCGGCCCGCTGACACCTGCGCACCGCGATTGTTGCCAGCGGCAAACCCGAGGTTGGCCTCATTGGCGATCACTCGCACATGCGGGAAGTCGCGCTGCACCATCGCCACGCTGTCGTCACTGGAGGCGTTGTCGACGACGATCCACTCAACGGCAAGGTCGTCGACGCGAGCCTGCGCGATACGCAGGCACTCCGCCAGCAGGTCTCGCGTGTTCCAATTCAAGATGATGACCGACACATCGATCGGATGGGGCGCAGACATGAACAGCCTGTGTGCCTTTCAGCGCACGCCCACTGTCTCGGGTCGGGGCTCAGCGGGGACCAGGCGGTCGATCACGACAAGCGTGCCCATGAAGATCCAGCTGTAGACGCAGTAATCAAAGCCCATGATGGTCTGTGTGTAGGCGAACGGGATGACCCAATCGCCAAACGCCATGATCACCACACAGGCCAGCGTGCCGGCGAAAGCCGAGTTCGCCAGCGCCTGGAGGAAGTCACCACGCCCGCGTAGCCTTTGCACCAGCCTGAAGCCCAGCAGCGCAATCCTGGCGAAGAGCCACAGGTAGATGACCGTGCCGATAAGGCCGGTCTCGGCGACGATGTCGATGTAATTGCTATGCGTCGCCATCGCGTTTCGCGGGAAATACGACATGTAATACGCCGCATATCCGGCAGGCCCGGTGCCCAGCAAGAGGTGATCCCTGGTAATCGACCAGTTCATGGCCCAGGCCTCAAGACGCGTCGAACCGCTCTCCGTGTTCTCGTTGGCGATCACCTGATCGACGGACGTCAGGCTGAAGATCAAAAACGCGCCGACCAGCACTGACGAGATCAACACAGCAAACTTCGAGCGATTTGCCAGCATCACGCCCAGGGCCAGCGCACCCGGGAGCCAGCCCGCCATCCAGGACACGTGCAGCACCACGCCCCAAACGACGTAGGCAACCATCAAGGCCGCCAGCGCACCGCGTTGCCAGATCGCGAGCCCGCGATGGAACAGGGCCAACCCGCCGGCCAGCGCGATCACCCACATATTGAACAGGCCATTGATATTGACCGGTAGATTGAGAAGCTCGAAGCGTGGAAGCAGACCCACCACCCCGGCAACGATGAAGATGGCCACCAACACCTTGAGTTGGCGTTCAGTCGTCAGATAGTGAGCCGTCGCGAGCAACGCAAACGGGAGCATGATCATCACGACGGCCGACGCCGCCTGGACGAACGGAAACGACGGCGGGGCGTAGACCTTGACATCCCGGAAAGCCATGCTCCAGACCAGCGCCGCAAGGGTGACGATCGCCCAAAGCACGATCGGGCGCGTGAGCGGGCTTCCTGTGAAAGGCCAGCGACGATCGATGGTGATGCCGCGCAATACGGTCATGCCAAACGCGATGATCGTGAAGACCAGGCTGAGCACCAGACGGCTATCGCGCCCCGTGGGAAGGCTGAAAGGCACAAACAGCGCCAGCAGAAGGATGACAAAGGGATGCAACTCGCGACGCGGCAGGATCGTGATCGCGAGATAAGCCAGCAGGGGCGCGGCCCCGAGGCCCAACCCGATGAAGGGATTGACGTAGGCTGCAGCCAACGCCGCAACAACGGCCAGCGCAAGCGCCAGGATGACAAGCACCCAGACCTGCCAGCGCGCGGTGATGCGCCACTCGCGCCCGCTCAAATCGAGGAATTTGGGGGGTTGGAGGGATGCCATCAGGTGCTCCCAGTGGCCTCGAACTGGCTTAACAAGGCCAGCAAACGTCCACCCATCATAGTCCAATCATAACGCTTTGCCGCCAGACGCCCCGCCTTGGAGAGGGATGCTCGGAGCCCGGGCTCGGACAACACCCGTGTCACGGCTCGCGCAAAGGCGTCCGGCGTATCTGCAAGCAACACATCGCGGCCATCCACCAGGTCGAGGCCCTCGGCGCCCTTGCTCGTCGACACGACAGGGGTGCCGAGCGCCAGCGACTCGAGGATCTTGAGCCGGGTGCCGCCGCCGATCCGCAGCGGCACCACGCTGAGCCAGGCCCCGGCCACAGTGGGCCGCACGTCATCCAGATAGCCCGAAAAGCGCACGCCGGGGTGGTCAGGCAGACGAGCCAGGTCGACGCCATCGGTCCTGCCCGTGACCGTGAACGTCAGACCGTGGTGCTTGCCGATCAACTGCGGATAGATGTCCGCCAGGAAATAGGCGACAGCATCGTAGTTGGCACTGAACGTCAGCGCCCCAGCGTAGACGAGCGATTCGGGCTTTGGATCAGCCGATACGGTCGTCGCAGCATCGATGTCGACCCCGTTGGGGATCACGACAACCGGTTTTCCGGCAGGCGCAAGGCGGCTCACCCGCTCGCGCTCCGCCTCAGAGACCACGCTGCAAGCATCGAACCGGCGCAACAGATCGCGCACGTAGCGGGAAAGCTTCCACCAGGTGAGTTGGGCCCGATATGTCGCCGCCGGGGGTTGGGCACGCTCGACCGCGCCCGCGATCACGCCGACTTCGAGTTCTTCAAGGATTCGCCAGCGGGCGCGGGCCCTCAACGCGTACGGCGCCATATCAATCTCCGACGCCAGGGCCACATCGCAGGCACCCGATCGATCGACCGCAGCCGCGAATGCCGCGCTATACGTGTCCAGCACCGACCGCGGTCGGGGATCGAAGTAACCCACCAGCGCCCGTGCGCCATCCGGCCTGAAAGGCCTGTACGGGACGGATTCCACGGACGCACACCAGCGTCGCAATTCGTCGACCTGTGTCGGTTCGAGGGGCCGCTCGGTGAAAGAGATGAGATGGACTTCGTGGCGGCTCGCCAGCGTTCGGATCAAGTGATAGATCCGAATCCGGGCGCCGTTGTCGACTGGCCAGGGAAACCATCGCGAGAGGAACAGGATCTTCATCCGCAGCGCTATCCGGTGGGGTGCGCCAGCGTGCGATCGCCCGTATCCGTCTTCCAGAGATTGGGATCGACCTTTCCCCAACGTTGTTGAAGGGCATGTCGAATCGCGATCCGCGTGGCCCGGGCATGCTCCGGCCGGCCGGCCCGCTCATGCTGCGTGGCGCCGCGCCAGGCGCCACGCAGGGCGCGAGCAACCGTCAGCGGCCATTGTGGCCAGGGTGTGTGCCGGGCAAAGAACCGGATGCGATTGCGCGTCATGTAGTACAACGTGCTTGGCCCAAACCCGACCCACGTGATCGGCGCCTTGTGTCGCATCACGGCCCGCGGCTCGAACCAGACCTCGAAGCCGGCCTTGCGGACGCGCTGACACCAGTCGGTCTCTTCGAAATAGATGAAGAAGGATTCGTCCAATCCGCCAACACGCTTCACGGCTTCACGACTGATCAGCAGGCCACACCCATTGATGAAATCGACAGGGCCGGCGCTCAACTGGCCGTGATCCTCAGCGCCCATCGCCACGTTCTCGGCATCTGCCACCGACCAACGCACTCGCCCGCCGCCGGAACTGATGATCCGTCCGGGATCGAAGGTGTAGACCAACGGCCCGATCACGCCGATGCGCGGATTCGCCTGCGCCGTTGCGATCATGGCTTCGAAACAGCCGGGCTCGACCAGCGTGTCCTCATTCTCGACGAAGATCCAGTCGGCGCCGGACTCGAGCGCCAGCTGGATCCCCACGTTGTTGTTTCCGGCGTACCCGAGATTGCGCTCGAGTTGAACCACCGTCACATCCGGGAAGGCACTTCGAATCGCCTCAGGGGATCCATCCGTCGAGTGGTTGTCCAGCACGATGACGTGCAGCTCGGGATAGCGGCTGCCAGCCAGTGCCTGAAGGCAGGCGAGGGTATCGTCCTTCCGGTTGGTGTTGAGAACGACAGCCGTGATATTAGGAGCGCTCATAGAGGCGGATCTCAAAGCCACGATCAGCCGGCCGCCCGCAACCACGACGGCGGCATATTCTTGGACACCTCGATCGCCTGGAAGAGCGGCGTGCTCCGCGCGCCGTGTTGGCGAACCCAGGCCGCCATGCGGGCCAGGCCCTCGCGCAGGTCATACTGGGGTTCGATATCGAAGGCTTCCTTCACCTTGTCATGCGAAGAGTAGGCGTGTACGACCTCATTGCGTGGGGCGAGATGCGTGATCTCAGGCTCGACGCCCATGGCCTCCGCGACGCACTGCGCCAGGTAATTCACCGTGTAGGGCACATCAGCACCGACATTGAAGACCTGGTTGTAGGCGTGCGGATACTGAACCGAACGGGCGATGATCGGGGAGACGTCCTTGACGTATGAAAACGCGCGGCTCTGTTCGCCGTCGCCAAACACCGACATCGGCTCGTTCTTCAGGATCTGATTCATGAAGATCCCGACGACATTGCGATAGCGGTCCGCGATGTTCTGGCGCTCGCCATAGACGTTGTGCGGGCGAAACACGATGTACGGCAGGCCAAACATATGGTGGGCCGCGCGCAGATCGAGTTCGACCGCCAGCTTCGACACGCCATAGGGGTCTTCAGGGCTGGGCACGAGATCTTCGGTCATCGGAACCTGGTTCGCCCCGTAGACCGCGATCGATGAGGTAAAGACAAAGCACTTGACGTTGTGCAGCACTGACGCGTTGATCAGGTTGACGCTGGCGATAAGGTTGGTGTTGTAGTTGAAGCGCCGGATGAAGTGGCTCAGCCCCTCGGCCGCGTACGCCGCCAGGTGGTACACGTAGTCGAAGTGGTGCTCATCGAAAAGTCGATCGATCAGTTCATGATCCGTCACCGAGCCCGACACAAAGGTGGCCTTATCTGAAACGTTGCTCTGGTAGCCGCCACTGAGGTCGTCGAGGGCCACCACATCGAAGCCGAGTTCCAGCAAATCGTCGACGACGTGCGAGCCGATGAACCCGGCCGCTCCCGTCACCAAGGCTTTGGTCATACGTTGATGCACTCCTTATCGAGGCCACCGCAAAAGCTAACGGGGCATTCGTGCGCAGTCTACCATGTGGACCCCAGTAGGCCGGTATAGGCCCTTTTTCCCAACACCGGTCACTCGCGCCAAAAACCGCCATTTTCAGGCAGTTTTCGAGCCTCAGCCCGACGCTGTCGCGCGTTGATAGGCGGCCAGGGTTTCTTGAGCAGCCCGTCCCCAGCTGAACTCAGCCGCGCGCCGGAACCCCTTGGCGCGCAACTCGGCCGCCAGTTCGGGCTCGCACAACACCCGCCGCACATGGTCGGCCAGAGCTGCGTCGTCCTCAGCATCCATCAACAGCGCCGCGTCTCCCGCCACCTCAGGGATCGAGCCGGCCGTCGAGGCGATCAACGGCGCCCCACAGGTGTACGCCTCGAGGATCGGGATGCCAAAGCCCTCGATCCAGGATGGGAACACGAAGGCCGCCGCCTGGCTGAAGAGCGCGATCAGGTCTGGCCGGCTGGGGCGGATCAAGAGCACGGCGCTGCCCTCTTCGACGGCCTGGCGCACGGGCTCCGGTGGATCGGGGCGACGCGAGAAGAACACGATCCGGTAACGCCCGGCCAGTTCAGGCGGCAACCGTCGCCAGGCTCGCACAAGCACGCCCGGGTTCTTGATCCCATCCGCCAGCACGAACCGCTCCGGGACGCCGAGACGCGTGCGCACCTCCGCCAGACGAGCGGGATCCGTGACGCGCCTGAGGTCCGGCGTCGGCGCATGATAGATGGGCACGATGCGATCGAGCGGAAGCCGCGCATAGTGAGCGATCTGGCGCTGCGCATATTCGGAGACGGTCAACAGCAGATCGGCCTCCCGGACAGCGCGACTTGAGGCGAGATGCAGATAGGTCATCATGGCCCAGGTACGCAGGTCTTTGCGATGACCGCGCAGGATGTCGAGCCACGGCATGATGTTGATCTCATCGTGCAACGTGATCACGTTGCGCACGCCCCGGGGCGCGAACCCGTAGTTGGCGGGAAAGTGAGCCACGTCCAACCGATCCTGGCTCATCCAACGACGAAGGGTGAACCAGTCGTGCGTGACGCTCGATGTTCCATTGCGATACGGCAGGAGTCGCAAGGTCACGTGATCGGGCAGAGAGTCGAGCTCAAAGGGGCGTTTGGTATCGGCATACACCACCACCTGATGCCCGGAGCTTTGGACGAGCAGTTCCGGCAGCAGGTGGCGCAGATAGAGATGGACGCCACCGACAAGGCCGTGCGAAAGATAGCGGGCGTCGATGCCGATGCGCATGGCGATCAGGCCTCAGGCTCAGGCCGGGCGACGAGGCGGTGGTAGATCGCCTCAGTTTCGGCCACTTCTTGCTCGATGGTATGAACAGCCGGAAAGTCTTGCCGAAGAGACGGTAAGAGGCCAGGCTCCGTCAACAGCCGTTCCAACAGGCCGGCCAGCGCGACAGCGTCGCCCGGCGCATACTTGAGCCCGCCTCGGCCCGGCTCGACCATCTCCGCCATGCCGCCCCAATCGGCCGCGATGACGGGCGTGCAGTGGGCATACGCCTCCAGGATGACGTTTGGGCTGTTCTCGTACCACACCGACGGCACGACAAGAACATCGATCCCACGAAGCGCTTCTGCCTGCTCGATCGGGCCGCGATAGGTGCCGGCGAACGTGATCCGGGGATCCGATCCGATCATCTTTTGGAGTTCAGCCGTATACCGGGGGAACCGCGTCGTATCGCCGTAGATGCGCACACACAGCCGCGGATCGCGCACCCGAAGCGCCGCCTGGATCAGAACGTGAATGCCCTTTTGCGGCGCGATCTGCCCGAAGTAGCCGACCCGCAGCTCGGCGCTGACCGATTTTTCCAGGCTGAGGCCATGTGCCACGGGCAACGTGAGCCCCTGCCGGAAACAGGCGATGCGCGAAGGTTCCACGCCGAACTCTGTATAGGTCGAGCGCAGGAACTCTGAATTGACGATCACCTGATCGGTCGCGTTGAGCCGCTGGCGCAAGTACTCGTGCCGCGCCTTGAACCGCGCGACAGCGCCCTTTTGACTGGAGTGGTAGCGCTGCATCAGGCTCGGGACGATCTGGCCAAGCCAGCGGTACCTGCGTTGTTCTTCCGCCAGGCACTGCACACAGGCTTCGGGCCGCACGGGCAACTCAGACACCCGGCCGTTGCTGCGCAACAGCGTGATCCGTCTGCACATGAACCAGAAGTCGACGGCATTGACCAGCCTGGGGATCCCCAGCTCCTCGGCGGCTTCGAGGGCTGCCGCGGTCATCAAGTAGCCGCCGTACAGATGAAAGAGGTCAGGCTGCAACTCGCGCAGCCAACCCCGCAGATGATCGCGAACCCAGAGGTTTCGATACTCGAATCCATCTCGGTCGGGCACCTTCGCAAGGTCGAAGGCCAGCCGACGCACAGGCACGTCCTCGTAGGTCGTATCTTCCCAAACCAGCGATCCGTCAGGGCCGCCACGCTGAACATCCTCGATCGTGATCACCCGGATGTCATGGCCGCGCGCGATCAGGCCCTTCGCAAGGCGAAAAGCCTGCCATTCCGCGCCGGCGGTGTATTTCGGAGGAAAGTGGTGGATCGCGATGACGATGCGCATCGGATAACTCATCATCGAACTGTCTGCGCCCGCCTACGCCTCGGCTGAAGCCGACCGCGAGCGCCGAAGGAAGGCGAGATCAGCGAACCCGAAAGCACCGAGCAGGAAGCCTGCCAGGCCATACGTCAGGATACCCACTGGGATGAGGGCCCACCAGGGCAACCAGGGAGTGAGCAACGTGATCACCACCCCCATCACAATCGCAGCGCCGAGCGGCCTGAGCAAAGACCGGCCCCAATCGATCTGCTGCGACAACGGCCGCAGGTTCCACACGTGTTGACCCACCAGAACCACTTCGGTGATCACCGTCATCGCCGAGGCCGCGAGCAGGCCGTAGCGTGGGACGAGGATCAGGTTGAGGATCACGTTGACACACGTGCTGACAATCACAGCCCGAGCGACAAGCCGTTCTCGATTGGTGATGAGGATCACGTAACCCAGGAATTCCGATGCGTACATGAACGGAAGCACCCAGATCAAGATCTGCAGAGCCTGCACCGAATCGCCATACTCGGCAGCGCGATAGAGCACGTCGATCAGCGGCGCCGCCAACAAGAAGCCGCCGACGGCCAACGGGATCGCAGCCGAGAGCAGATAGCGCAGGATACGGGTGGTGACATCGGCCACGCGCTCCGGATGCCGCGCCGCCTGTCGGGTGAGCGTCGGATACAGAGCCGTATTGATCACGTTCGAAATCATGACCAACGAGAAGATCAAATTATAGGCCGCCCGATAATGACCGGTGATGATGTCACCATGCCAGATGTCGAGCAGCACCGTGTCGAAGCGGTACGACAGGCCTAACGCAAACGTCACAAGGCCAAACGGAAGGGCCGCCCGCAAGAGGCGCGGCCAATCGGCGACGCGTGGCGGGGCCGGGCGGACACCCAGGCGGCGCACCCCCTGCCAGCACACGACAGCCATGGCAATGCCGCCCAACAGGTTGGCCCCGATCAGGCCGAAATACCCCGCGCCGAGGGCGAGGGCCGCGCCGCCAGCCACGACGAAGATAAGCTGGTTCAGAACTTTTGCGCCGGCCGATAGATCGAGGCGTTCAAAACCACTGAGCGTCACATCGCTCGCCCCCTGGATGCCATAGACCCACAGGAACAGGGCGTTGACCGTCAACGCCACGATGACCTCGACCGGCCGCTGTGTGATCACGCCGGCCGCCACCGTGCAGGCTCCCGAGACGAAAGCGAGCGCGATACGGAGCCAGAGCAGGTTACCGAACAATGCACGCGCACGATCTTGTGCGTCGGGCAGTTCACGAACGCGAGCAAACTCACGAACGGCGTAAGGCGCCAGGCCCAGGTCGGCGATGAACAAGAAGAGCTCGCCGAACGCCCCGATCGCCATGTACTGGCCAAAAGACTCGGCGCCCAGCTGTCGAATGACAAGGACATTGAAGCCGAACGACAACACACGCATGGCGAACTGCGCGAGAAAGCCGGCGGCTGAATTGCGGACCACGGTACGGGCGAATGCAGACATGAACCTTCCTGGCCCGGGGAAAACCCCGAAGACCTGAGTGTCGCATCTGGTCACCCGGGTGGATATGGGAAATATGGATCAGGGGCGCATTACGGCAATCGCCCATAGATCAGTGTCGGGTTGTAGTAGCCATTCGTGCTGTCACGGATACTGAAGAACGCAAATTCGATCACGTCCGGGCGGTTGAAACCCACAGCCGACCACTTGGTGGACGGGCTGCCGTCGTAAGACAGGTCTTGGGTGTATTGGGCCAGAAGTTGCGCCTGCCCCCAGGACCCTCCCGCAGGCTTGAGCGCATAGCACATGTTCCGGTTGTTTTTGCAGGCCGCGACCGCATTCGTGCTCGGTGCTCCACCATGCCCAATGATGGCCAACTGACCATTGGATCCAACGGCGAGCGCTGAAGCGTGCGAGTACCAGTTGAGTGAAGTCGTTGTCCAACCGCTGCCGCCGTCCGTGACGTAGATGACGCGACCGTAATCCCCGGTGGAATCGAAATGCTGGTTGAACACGAGATGCCGCGCGCCGTTCGACGTGATCACGAGGCTCGGCCCGTTATCGACGTTGACCTCGTTACCGTTTGAAGCCCGGCCATAGTACGGCGGCACCGTGCTGACAGTCTCCGTTGCGCCCCACGTCCCGTTGCTGGCACGGCGCCGAGCAAGGACACGAGAGTTGAGGCCCGGGTTGCTGGTCGGATCGGATTGCCAGGCAACGGTCAGTGAGCCGTCCGACGGAGAGACCGCCACGGCCGGGTGGCTGGCCTGCGCGCCCCCGGCATCGACGGTAAACGGCGTGCACGCCGAGAGTTGATTGTTTGTGTAAGTGACGGCACAATGACGGATCCGGAACCCGTTGGTCCAATAGGCGATGTGCAGTGTCCCGGCCAGGTCGACTGCGGTAGCCAAACCCTCAGTGCCCGCATACAGCGTGTCGCCCTTGATCTGCCCACCATCTGTCGCGACGGTCAACGTCGAACGGAATCCATGCGTCTGCGTGTCATACGGCAAGACGTAGATCCCGCCCGTAGATGTATTAGCCACAACATACACGAGGCTCTTGCCGTCGTAAGCTGCGTCAACGGAGATTACGCTCCCACTTGGAACAGTGGCCGAAGCATCCTGGCTGAACTCCGCCGCCGAAGCCGGCAGATTGGTCGTCGTCTGACGGTAGACGCGAATGAGGTTCGTGGTCATCTTGCCGGCGAACAGGTAAGCGTGATCGTCAGCGGTGCGGATCAGTTGATGGGTAGATGCGTCAGCATGTCCGGGACCAAGTGGAAACGACACAAGGCCTGAAGGCCGCGCGGTGGCGGTTGGCGATGATCCCACAGATGTGGCCGTCGGCGCCGAGCCGACAGCCGTGGGCGTGGGTGTGCGGGTGCTTGGAACTCGGGTTGGGGTGGCCGTGACTCCCACCAGAACGGATGGGAGAAAGATGGGGGGATCTCCGCTGGCCAGAAGGGGGACGCCGACAAGGCAAATCGAAAACAGGGTCACAAACGTCGAAGTGATTTTTCGCGGCCAGGACTGGCGCTTTTTTTCGTTGATGTTCATAGCGGTTAACACCTTCTCCCCTTCACCCGGTAATGTATGTGTCAAACATGAGCAATAAGTATGAAGCCTGAAACGGCCTACGTTTCAGGCTTCTTAGATCAACGATCGTGAGTTCGGTTTTTCGGACTCTACCCGTGCCCCCGGTCAAGGGATCGTGCCTCCCCCGAACGCATCGAGCAGCGTCTGGCTGGCAAGATCGTACCAAAGGCCAACGTATCCGCCCACCGTCGTATAGTTCCATGCGGAGGTGTCGCGCGTAGCGAGCAAAACGCCATTGCGATAGACCAGCACCTGGCCGTTTGAGCGAGCGCGCGCGCCGAACTGATCACCGTCAACCAGGGTGACGGGGATGCCATCACCATACAGGGCCCATCCCTGTGCGGGCGAATACGTCCAGACTTCGACCACGCCAGCCTGTGCCCGGTACCAGACCGCGATGGTCCCGGCGGTCCATGTTGTCGGGCTCTGGGACTTGAGCAGAAGATCGACCTCACCGCCAGCGGGATCAACCGTCACATACGTCACGAACACCTCCTGATCAGGGCCATAGCTTGTCGCACCCCAGAAGATGTCACCGCCAACACCCACGTCCAGCTGGTTGCTTGCGATCAGGTAGCCTCCGGTCTGACCCGTCCAGTTAGCATCCATGGGACCATCGGGCCGGTTGAATGTGTCGAGGACGCCGGTCGTCGGGAAATCCACGCCTACAGGCGTACTGGTGGCTGTCGGCAGGCTTGTGCCCGTGCTCGTCGGCGTGCTCGTCGGCGTGCTTGTGCTTGGCTCTGTCGGCGTGGATGTGGCCGTTGGCGTGACGGTCGCGACGGTGACCGTCGTCGGTGTCCAGGTCGCGGTCGGTGTGGAGGTACGGGTCGGAGTCGACGTTGGACCGGGCACCGTTGCTGTGACAGTCGATGTACGCGATGCCGTGGGGGCAGCTGTCGCTGTCCTTGTGGAAGTTGCCGTTGATGTGGATGTCGCGGCCACCGTTGCGGTGGCGGTTGGTGTCAGGGTATTGGCTGCCACGACGGTAGAAGTGCGCGTCGCCGTTGAGGTCAACGTGGCGGTTGAAGTCGCTGTAACGGCCACGGTTGCTGTGGCTGTGGGGGTCGGTGTGGCCCCACCCAGACCTGTCAGGGTCACGGCGCCCACCAGCGGCGTGATTTGTGCATTCGTCGTTGAAAGCGCCAGTTGATACTGGACGAACCGGTCAGGTGTGGCCAGCGACGCGCCGTTCGATGTCACGGGCTGCCAGGCCCCCCACGTTGCACCATTTGCTGAAGTGCGCGCCTGGATGGACAGAGAGGTGCCCGCCGGCACGGAGGATTCCCACCCAAGGGTTTGCCACGACTGCCCGACACCGGCATCCAGCGGGCAACTCACGTAGGTTCCCGATGTGCGATAAGTTGGCGCCGCCTGGGCCGAACTCACCTGCATGGCTGCCCCGTTGGCGGCGCTGTTGGAAATGTACAGGTAGTAGTTCGCAGCGCCGGCGTTTGTCAGGTCGAAGCTCGCCACCAGCGTGCCATCGAGGTAGTACAGGACGCGGTCTGTATTGGCATTCAGAGCCGTCCATTCGATGCGGTAGTGATGCAGGCCGACGGGCACCGCGCCCAGATCAAGATTCCGCTCGCTGACATTGTTGTTCGCGCGCGCGTATATGCGCCCGTTGCCCTGCAAGGTGCTGAAGATCAGGTACCGATTGCCTTCAAAGCCGTTGCTGGCAAAGCCGATGTGCTGATAGGAGCCAGTACCAAACGCCGCCACGGCCTCCATAGCGCCCCGAGTAAAGGTCGTTTGTGACCGCACCCAGGCCCCCCCGGAAGCCTGAACGGTCATCGCACCAGCATTGAAGCTGGGCACGTAAGCCCCACCAGACCAGGTGCCCGAGACCCACTGAGCACCGTCCAGAGTCGGTCCGGTGAATTCGTCGGACAAAGCTCCCGTCAGGGCAATGGCGCCGCCGCCGATGCCCGTCACGCTGGTGTTGGTCAACACAGCGCAGGATGAGTTGAAATCTGCGATGGTGGTCTGGGTGAAGCCGCCCGGTGTGACGGTGGTCGGGGCCGGGGTCGAGGTCTGAGTCACCGTCGCGGTTCGAGGCGGTGTCGTGGTCGGCGTTGAGGTCAGTTGCGCCGTCGACGTAGGCGTCGACGTGCGAGTAGGAGTCGGTGAAGGCCCCGATGTGGATGTGGCCGTCGGCACTGCCGCGCCATAGACCGCCGTGAAGGCATGGTTGCCCGATGCCACGCTCACGAACGCCTGGCTCTGCCCCTTGATCGTCTGCA
>CAYZRP010000083.1:0-10371 GCA_964480865.1 uncultured Anaerolineales bacterium
CCGACATTTCGGTGAAGCGCGCCGCCGATCGGATCGAGTACGCCGAGACCGGCGCGCGCTACGAGTACATGAACCTCATGGCCGGCGAGATCGGCGAAGGGCTCACCCACGACGAGCTTCGCGCGATCGCCAGGGCTTTCAATTTGAATCAGACGATCTTCTAGGATCGGCCGTGCACAGGTTGGCGAGGCTGAGTGTGGCCTGCAGATCCTGTTGCCCACGCCGCCGCTCAAGCCCTACGCGGCCAAGAACGCCAGGAAACGGGATACCCGTTCGCTGGCGTTCTTGGCCGCGAACGCGACACTCCCGAATTGAGACGTATCCGGCACAGGTCAAGGCGACACCCCAAAGGGCCGCCCCATGCCAGAGTGGAGGCAAAGACCCGTATGACAGACCCGCTTCGCGCGCAACTCCTGCAATGCCCGTCATGTGCTGCGCCGATCCAGCCCAAGGGGATCGCCGCGATCGTCACCTGCCCGTATTGCCAGACGAGCGTGATTGTGCCGGAGGCCCTCAGGGAGTCATCGCGCGGGGCGCGCTGGAACACGTTCTTGTTCGATTCGTTCATGTCGAACGAGAACAAATGGACGGTCGGCACACTGGACAGCGAGTACTTTGCCCCTCTCACGCAAAGCATCGCCGAAGGCCGTTATCGCTGGGATGGGCTCGTCAGGCGGCCGTCGAGCATGTCGACGGCGTTTTTGCCGGGTTACCGGCTGGCCGATCTCAACCTGATCGCACACACGAAACACGTCGCCGGAAGCCGTGCCGGGAGCGGTTGCGGCGTGCTCTTCAGGGTTCAAGATAATCGCAATTACATGTGGTATCGCATCACCGACCATCAGCACTTTTCGCTGTCGGTCGTCGTCAACGGCGAATGGTTCCATCCGGTCGATTGGACGCGTTCCGACGCCATCCAGCCGTATGGCGTCAACCAACTGGCTGTGCTCGCGAGCGGCGCCCACTTTGTGTTATCCATCAACGGTCAGATCGTGGCCGAAGCGGACTCGGGCGCCTTCGCGGCCGGCCACGTCGGTCTCGCCGTCGAAGGGTACGACGCCGGCGAGCACTTTGTGTATGACTTTTTGGACCTGACCTTGCGAGCGCCCTGAGGCGCCTGAGCCCATCAGGTGGGCAGCGCTTCCGCGACCTTCACCTTGGTCGACGACTCGCGCTGGATCAGGCGTGTGGGCAGCCGCTCGGATTTGAACGGGCTCTCCTTGTCGAGGAAGTCGATCAACTGGGTCGCTGCCTGCGACCCCCACGAGTGGCGCGACGCACCGACCGTCGACAGGCTCGGACGCATATATTGAGCCAGCTGGATGTCGTCGAAGCCGACGACCGCCACATCGCGCGGCGCTTCGAGGCCATGGTCGTGCAGGGCCTTGATGAAGCCGATCGCCATCTGGTCGTTCGCGCAGAAGACGGCGTCGGGCATCCGCCGGGCTGCGATGATCTGCTGGGCGATGTCGAAACCTGATTGCTCGACGAAATTGCCGTCATACCGCTCGACGACGACTGAATGACGTGCTGCCTCTTCGAGAAACGCCTCCATGCGTTCGGCGTTGTCCACCGAATCGGCGGCGCCGCTTACGTAAGCGATCTGGCGCGCGCCCTGATTGTAGAGGTGCTCGAACGCTTCGACGACACCCTGTCGGTTGTCAATTAACAGCGACAGGATGTAGTCCGACTGCAGTTGACGGTCGAGCACAACGATCGGAAAGCGCTTCGAGGCAAGCTTGATGAGAATATCGCTGCGCACTTTGGAGTCAAAGACAATGGCGCCGTCGACCTGACGTTGCGTGAGGATCTTGCGCACATTGCGACTCTCGGGGCACACGAGCAGTTCGTAGTCGGTGCGCAGAACGGCCTCGTGGATGCCTTCAAGGATCTCTTCATAGAAGGAACCGCCGAACCGCGAAATGAATACACCGATCGTTCGCGTCTTGCGTTTCTTGAGATGCCGGGCAAAGGCGTTCGGGTGGTAGTTCAATTCCTCGGCGGCCTTGAGCACGCGTTGGCGCGTCGCCGCGCTGATCGTCCCCGTCCCGTTCAGCGCATACGAGACGGAGGTAATGCTCGCCTGGGCGCGCTTCGCCACGTCTTTGATCGTCGTCATTGCCAGGGCTCCTACTCGGTCTTGCGAATCTCCAGGCGCTCGAGGCCCGTCTGGATCCACGCGTTTTGCATCACGGTTCGATAGACTCGATCGTCCTCGGCGTTGGCCAGCATCAGCAGCGTAATGCCCTTGTCAATGCCGATCACGTCGGGGCCATACCAGTTCTCTGTCAGATTGAACGCATCGGTGAAACCATACTGCCCCTGGAGTTCCGGCAACGTCGCGTAATAAGCCATCGCCTGGCGCGCCTGCTCGGGGGCGAACAGGATCGACGCGATCGCGCCGTAGGGCGGCACTGTGTCGTCGACCTCATGCTGTTGATTGTCGAAACCGGACGGCGGGGCCCCGTATAGACCATTGTAGCCATCCGGGCCGTCGGAGGCTGACAGCCCCCAGGCGTTCGGACCAATGGTCTCGAAGTCGGCGTCATGCTCAACTGCGAAGGAGTATTGCGCCAACGTCGCATTGACCGAGTTGTCGAACCAGTTGACGCCATCCCGATCCTCGGTGCCGCGGAAATCGATCCAGGCGTGGCTGAACTGATAGGTGAAGATCGAGCCAAACCAGGAGTGGTAGAACGCCGGGCCGCCCCCATACGCGCCAGCGTGTCGAGTGAAGGCGTAGTAGGGCTGCTCGTCGGTCGGGTGCGTCGGCGAGCCAGCCGCCAGGATATAGAGCATCAACTGCTCGGCGTAGAAATCCCAATGGCCTTCGTAGCCTTTGTCCGGCCGCCAGGCCATATAGAACATCTGCCGATCCTCGTCGAGGAACGTCGGGAAGTCGACGCCTTCGTAGATCGTCTGCGCCTTGTCGGCCACCTCGTCGCCAAAATACTGACCGGCTGTCAGCACACCCATCAGCAGGATCGCGGTGTCGATCGATGACACCTCGCTCTCCCAGGCGCGCTTGCCGGTGGTGATATCCAGGAAGTGATAGTAAAAGCCGTCGTGGCGGTCCAGTGCCAGGAGGGTATCAAGGGTGCGGCTGGCGCGTTCGTAGCCATCCGCGCGCGTGATATAGCCCTTGTCTACCCCGATCGTATACGCCGTCAGGCCGAACCCGACCGAGGCCGTGCTCGCGATCCCGTCAGAGCCCGGGTAGCGGTCGCGGATCAGGCCATAGCCGGGGCTACCGACATCGGTGTTGGCCTGCTCCCAGAAGAAGTCGAAAGATGCGCGCATCTCGGCCGCGCTGATCGCGTCCACGTCAACGGCGGGCATGCCCGGAGCCGTGGGTGGCACGTCGGTTGGCGCAGTCGTGGGCTCCGGCGCGGCAGGCGGCGTCGCGCTGGCCGCTGGTGCCGTCGGCGCGGCGACCCCAATGGTCGCCGGGACCGGGGTCGAGGTGGCTGGCACGGCGCAGGCCGCCAGGAGCGTCGCGACGCAGGCGAAGGTCAGGAGCCTATTCACCTGTGATGCCGGACCTTTCCACCGACTCCACAAACCAGCGCTGCAGGACGAAGTACATGATCAGGAGTGGCAGGATGTTGAGGAACGTGCCGCTCAGCTTGACGGCTTCGTTGATCCGGTCGAGGACGTTGACAACGCCTGGCGGGTACAAGTTTTCATAGGCCTGGGCAAACCGCGAGAGCTGCATCGGCAAGGTCTGCAAACCGCCGCCATGCCCATCATCCAGGAAGATCACGGTGCGGTACGTCTCATTCCAATACCACACGATCGAGAAGATGATCGATACGATGAACGCCGGGATCGCAGCGGGCAGGCCGATGCGCCAGAAGATCTCGAAGTCCGACGCGCCGTCGAGTCGCGCTGCTTCTTCCAGTACTTTTGGCAGCGACAGGAAGGTCTGATAGAAAATCAGGATAAAGATCGCGCTGCTGAAGCCCTGGCCGAAGAAGGCAGGCAAGATCAACACCCAGATGCTCCCGAGCAGTGTTTGATCATTGAACTTAATCGACTGATAGGTCAACATCTGCGGGATCACGGTGCTCTGGGCCGGGATGATGAACGTCGCCAGGATCAAGGCAAAGATCAGGTACTTGCCCGGGAAGTTGTAACGCGCCAGCCCATATCCGATCACCGAGCACATCGCCGCCTGAACAACAGACGGTACGACGCTGACGAGAATCGACGACATCAGCGTCGTCGGGTAGCTGAGCACCTTGAAAGCTTTGATGTAGTTGTCGAGATAAACCTCGGTCGGAACCCACTGCACCATCGGGTTCAGCAGGTCGCCGGCGCTCTTGATGCTCGTGACGAACATGAACAGCAACGGGTACAGGTACACAAACCCGATCGCGATCAACAACGCGTACAACACGACGTTGAAGACCAGGCCGTAGCTAACTCGATTGCCGAACAGGAAGCTCTTCCAGTGTTGGCGGATGTAGTTCTGCATGCCGTCGCCTCCTCAGGCGTTCTTCTCGCGGCTCTGGAAGTTCAAGAAGAGGAACACCGCCAGAAGCACCAGGACCAGCACGCCAAAGTAGATAAACGAGAGCGCACTGGCGTAGCCGATGCCTCCATCGACGGCATAGGTCGTCTTGTAGATGTACTTGATGACTTTGTTCTCTGAGAAGTGCGAGAGCGTGATCACCGTGTAGAGCGCAATCACCATGGTTGTCGTCGAAAGCGACGGCAACGTGATCTTCCAGAACGACTCCCAGGCCGAGGCGCCATCGATCGACGCCGCTTCATAGATGCTCTTGTCGATTTTCTGCAGGCTGGAGAGGTAGATCAGGATCTGCACGCCCGAGAACCACAGGATCAAGATGAACGATGTCATCAGATATTCCACAGGTGTGCGCATGTAGTTCGGCAGTTCCCTGAGGAAATCGGCCACCACGCCGACGTTCGCGATGCCCGGGGCCTTCGTGGCCCCCTGCGACGTTAGTTCCTGGATAACGGGCCCGCTCGTGATCACAACGGGCAGGAAGAAGATCGTACGGAACAGACCCTTGAACTTGAAGTCGAGGTTGAGGAACATCGCGATGATCATCGAGAAGATCAGCACGATCGGCAGCGATACAAGGATCTCGACGACATACCCGATCAACAGCTCGACAAACGTCGGGTCTGTGAAGAGAGCCCGCGAGTAATTGGCCCACTCGAGTGGCTTGAAGCTGATGCCGGTGCCCTGAACCGTGACCTGATTCAGGCTGTAGATGAAGGTCTGCGCCAACGGGGCGGCCGTGAACATCACAAAGCCAACGATCCAGATCGCGACAAAGGCGTAGCCGTAAAGCGCTTCGCGTGTACCTGGGCGAAGTCCCGGCACCTTGAGGCTAGATTGGACGGTGCTACGAGTGACGGTGTTTCGAGTGGCAGTCACGGACGCACCTCCCGGAGCAGGGCGTCTTGCGCATCGACGATCACGCCGTCGCCCCGATAGGCCTGGCTGTTGTAGTTGACGATGACCTGCTGGCCATTGCTGTAGGTCGTGGCATAGACACCAGGAGCGAGCGCTTCACGCGCGTCGATAGTGGCCCCGCGCACCGGCCCGAGGATCTTGTTGATCCAGGTGTAGGTTTCTTTGATCTCGGCAGACCATTGGCCATAGGACGACGTGTAGATCCAGTTGGAATGCGTGTTCAGGATCTTGGCGGTGATGTCCTGTGTCAGAAAGAACGCCGGGTACACGCCGTAGTCGACGTGGCGGAGCAAATCGTGCTGTGTGTCAGACGAGAAGTTCATAACGGGCCCGTAGTAGGGAACATAGCCAGCCAGGACGATCTGCACGAACGGCACAGTTTCACTGGTATACAGATAGCCACTGTCGCCAAGCGGAATATCGTAGTAGGCGCTCATGGAGCTGAAGACGTAGTCGGCCGGCGAGTAATACGCCTGCCGCACGCTCGAGGCTGCCAACAGTTCGGCGTAACGGCGGCGCGTTTCCTCCCGGTTCACTTCGTACCCGCGTTTGAAGTCGCTATAGACCATCGAGCCGATGCCGTTCAGCGCCATCCCGCCACTCAGGCCATCGGCCACCGACTGACTCAGCGAGTTGTAGCGCCGGGACACGGTGTCAGTGTTGAAGAACAAGAGCGGCTCACCGCGGCTATAGCCGACAAGGTTGACGTTGGTGATCGCCATCGCCAGATCGTTGCGCGGCGAGTAACCGCTCTCATCGCGGAAAGCCGCCTGAGGGTTGTAGTACAGCGACAGATGTCCACCGGCCGCCGCCACGCTCTCCGCTACGGTCTTGAGCTGGGCCACGCTCCCCAGGCCGCCATCAATCGACAGTTGCTCGGGCGGCATCGCCGACGCCCCACCCGGTTGCCAGCCGTAATAGACAACTTCGGGATTGGGCAGATTCAGGTCGGCCAGGATGTCAGCCATCTGCCCGACCGTGGTCATCGGGATGAAGCGATTCCAGAGGAGAACGCGCTCCTTCTCGCCGCCCAGGAACTCGAGCCGGATCCCAACGTCCGAGCTCTCGCTGACCATCTTCTTCAGGGCGCCCTTTTCAATCAGATAGCGCTGATAGTCGCGGGCCATCCCGACATAGTCAGCCGATTCTCCGGTCAGGAAACGGTAATGCAGCGTGATGTCAAAGGAGTTGATCCGGCGTTGGAGCGTCGTGACGCCGGCGCCGGCGCGGTTCGTGGCCTGGAAGTAACTCTCGTTATAGATGAAGGCGTTGTAGAGGAAGTTGAACCGGGTGGTGACCCCGGCCGGATGGGCCTGGATCTCACCATATGTCGTTCCGTTCTCGACGATCGCGATGTAGCCGTTCTTCTTCTCCTCGTGGATCATGCCGACCACCGGGAGCTGGATGTCGTAGGCCGGCCGCACGAACGGATCCCACGGGAACGTCCCAACCATGCCCAGGTCGCGCCCGTAATAGCGTCCGTAGAAGATGTTCTTGGCCTTGGTCGTGGCCGCGAAACGGATCAGGCTGCCTGACCCGTCCGGGATGAACATGTAGCCCGACACCGCATCTTCGCGGGTGGCCCCAAAGAACGGAAAGAGATGCAGGACACCCAGCTTGAAGTCCGGGTTGGCTTGCACGATCGAGGCCGCGGGCACATCCACCCGCACCCCACCCTCCTCGAGCACAACCGTGACGGCCAGGCTGATCCCGACCTCCGTGAAGGTCACTGTCGCCTGGAAGCCTTTGGCGATGGGCTTGAATTCGGTCGTGTGCTCTGTGTTGCTGAGAGAGGCGCGTTTGTCGATCGCCTTCTTGTCGAGGTAGTCGATGCTCAGGCCGCTCGTCGCAAACGCCGTCCAGGTCTTGTTGAGTTTGTCCTCAGAGGTGGTTGCGTCGAGATTCGAGCTCCAGACGTAACCACTGCGCTTGTCGACGACTTTGAACGTCACGAGGGTCGGGTTCGCATACAACTGATAGGTCGTGTTCTCGCCCACCAACTGGAACCCATCCGGGATTGACGGCTGGCGTTCGGCCGTTGCGACCTCGCCCGCAAGGACCGGGATGGGCGCCAGTGGACCAGCCAGGAGCGCCAGCGACAACAACGAAGCGGCCAGGCCGCGGTGGAGCGCGCGTCGGTTAAGCACGGAGACCGACCTCCTGAACGATGGCGGCGACGAAGTCGAAGAGCTGGTTGAACAGGATATACAGGATGTAGCCCGTCAACAGGAACAACGCCATGGTGAACAACGTGATCAAGACGTTCCGGACAGTCTCGGAGAACGAGTAATTGTGGATCTCCTTGACCATCATGAACAACATGATCCCGGTCCAGGCCCACATCAGATCGAGCGAGAAGTTGTAGATGAAGGATTCGTTGAGGGTCAGGACATTCGAGACCAGGGCAATGGGAAGCGCGAACAGGACATACGGGAACAGGCTGTAGGCACTCCCGATGATGACGTCCCGGACACGACCCTCGCCATCGCTGATGGTCGAGACCAGGTAATTCGCGCCGTTCCAGAGCAAGAACAGCCCGAGGGTCGTGAGCACTTCTGACTCGAGCGGGATCTGCGACAAAGTCACGTAGGGCGCAAACGAGAAGCCCGTCACGTAGAGCGTCACAACCCGAATGACGATGATGGCCGCGTAAACCAGGAAAGCGAAAAGCAAACTGCCCCGCTCTCCAGTCTTGATGTAGTAGAAGCTGTCTGAAGGATGCCGGATGAAGCGGAACATGAACGCGAAGTCATCGACCAGGCGGATCCGCCGCAGCCCGTTGAGCCAGGTCCTGATCGGGCTCGACCAGTGATAGCGCCTGTCGAGCGGCGTCGCCACAAGCGACACGAGCCACAGGCCAAAGATCCAGCCCAGGGCCTGGGTCAGCGTGCGCTGGAGCACCTCATTGCGCAGCTCCCAGAACGCCTGCGAATAACCGCGCTGGTCCTCGGCGTACCGGTAAGCCGTCAGTGCGGCCGGATAGTCCCCGGCCTTGAAGTACGCATCAGCGATGGCCTGATAGGAGAGAATGAACGAGCCGTTGGCGTTGAGGACCTCTTCGAAATACGGCTTGGCCTCCTCGTAGTAGCCCTCGGTGAACAGCCGCATGCCTTCGTGAACCTGCTTGGCGAAGGCCGTGGTCTCGAAGACCGTGACCGAGTCCCTGTCCTGATCCAGGACGTAGATGAAGTCATCATCGCCGTCGATCGCCACAGGGTTGAGCAGCGTGCCCAGACGTTGGTCGCCGGTGTCCTTGGCCCCGAAGAGGAAGAGGAGCCAGCCGTTTGAGTCGAACTCGAAGATCTGGCCGTTTGCATCCACGGCCAGCACGATCCCGCTGCTGTTGACGTGAATGTCACGGAACGTCGACGAGCCATAGGTATCGGGATAGATGTTCTTGCCGGCGACAGTGAATTTACGAATGGTCTGGCGCGGGTTCGTGCCGGCTGTGATGGTGTAAATCAGCGATTGCCGGTCGATGGCGATATTCGAAGGCGAAGCCGCTTCGTTGCGCACGAATTGGTCAAGTTGCTCGGGCGTCAGGAACATGCGCTGCAGGATCATCTTCAGCGACATCGTCGAGGCATTGGCCCCGAAGTAGCCGATGAAGTTGCCGGCAGTGTTCATCTGAACGATGCCGTTGACAGACCCCTCGCTGATCAGGTACAGGTTCTTGCGCGCATCCACGGCGATCTTGCGCGGCAGGAACTCGCGGTTCTTGCCAAACAGCGGCTCGGTCGGTCGCCCGAACTCGTTCAGCACCTTCCCGGCCGCGTCGAAAATGACGATCTTGTTCTGCTTGGCGTCAACCACGTACATGACGCCTTCCTCATCGACGAAGATGCCGGTCGGTCCGGTCAGCACGTCCTCGCCAAACGAGCCCACCTCCTCGAAGTCCTTGAGCTTAAGGATCCGGCCGTGCTCGGTGTCGGCGATGTACATCAGGCCATCGGGCGCGATGAAGAGATCCGACGCACCTTTGATGTCGAGGTCGACCTCCGCCACCGGCTGGTAAGCATCCTGTGTGAGGACGGCGCTGCCACCCGGCCCCCACGCCCAGGTCGAGTAGGGCGTGTCTGCGTCGACGCCCTTCTCTTGCCGACCGATCATCAGCGCCACCACCAGCAGAAGGAGAACGCGCAACCATGACCGCGGACGGCGCGCCAGGTCGGCCACGGCGCGTCGAGTGACCAACACCGAACGATGAAAGGCGCTTGCGATCTGCAGGCATCCTTCATTGATCGTCATCCGGCGTTCGGCGCTCTTCGGTCTCTTGGCGTTCACGTGCACCTCTCTTACTTGAGGCCGGAGTGGGCCATCGTGTTCATCACCTGGCTCTGCAGCAGGATGAAGATCACGAGATTCGGCACGAACATGATCAGCGACGCCGCCGCCGCGATGCCCTGACCGGCGACCGGATTGGTGCCGGCCGACGACGTCGTCGCGGTCAGGGTCGTGATATAGAACGCGAACGACTTGAGGCTTTCGTCATTGACGTAGAGCGTCGACGTCTCAGCGTTGTTCCAGGTCGCCTGGAAGGTCAGGATCGCGATGGTCGCGATCGCGGGCATGATCATCGGCAGGACAATCGCCCAGTAGATGCGCACGTCGGAGGCGCCATCGATTTGCGCGGCCTCGATCACCTCATCTGGGATGCCGTCGATGAACTGCTTGAGCAGGAACAGGCCGACCGGCATCGCCAACCCGGGTAGGATGTGCACCCAGAAGTTGTTGATCAGATCCAGCCGCTCGATGACCAGAAAGCGCGGGATCGTCACAGCGATCGGCACGAACATCAGCGCCACTGTGTTGATCGCGAACAGCGCCTGCTTGAGCCTGAACTTCTTCTTCGAGAGCGCGTAGGCCGCCATCGTCGACACCAGGATCGACACGCCGATCGACAGCAGCGTGATCAGGATGCT
>CAYZRP010000083.1:10471-29438 GCA_964480865.1 uncultured Anaerolineales bacterium
GGGTTCATGCCGCTGTTGCGGATGCCGAAGTTAAAAAGCGATCGTCGGGTCTTGACCATCAGCTCTCACCTCCGAACAGACGGTTGGCGAGCCGCGAGAAAAACAGGACCATGAGCAGCAGGGCGACCGATACGGCCGCCGCGTAGCCCATCTCGTAGCGCAGGAAGCCAAAGTCCTCGATATGGTTGACGATCAACTGCCCGGCATACTGCGGCGTCGGGTTGGTGCCCGAGAGAGTCACGCCGATCGCACCGGCCTGGAAGGTACCGACGATCGCCATCACCGCGCCGAAGAGCATTTGCGGCCGCATCGACGGGATGGTGATGTGCATGATCTCCTGGAACCGGTTATTGATCCCGTCCAGGGCCCCGGCCTCGTAGAGCTCGGGGTTGATGTCGAGGATGCCAGCCAGCATCGCCAGGAAGCCCACACCCATGCTGCTCCACAGCGTCACGAGGATCATGATCGCCATCAGGTACTGGGGCGACTGCAGCCATTGGACAGGCTCCTGGATGACGTTCAGGCTGAGCAGATAGCTGTTGAGGTAGCCGTTCTGGTCGCCGCTGAAGATCGTCTTCCACACCACCGTCATGGCGACCCCGGTCGTCATCGAAGGCGAATACAGGATCAAGGCCATGATCGTGCGCGGCAGTTTCGGAAGCTGCGCCAGCATCCAGGCCAGGAGGAAGGCCAGGGCATAGCCGCCCGGTCCGACGATCACGGCGAACTGAATGGTGTTCGGCAGCACATAGCGCATGAAGACGTCGTCCTGGGTCAGCAGGACGATGTAATTCTTCAGCCCGATGAAGCTCGGCGCCTGGATGGTGTCGAAGAACGTAAACGAGAGCCCGACGGCGGCCAGGACAGGCACGATGATGAACACGATGAACGCCAGACCATACAGCGACAGGAAGGCATAGGCGCCCCCTTCCTGATAGAGCCAGCGGCTCAGGGCATTGGTGCCGGGCGAGCCCATCGGCTTGGACGTCGGCGCCATGAGGACGTTAGGCTCGCGGGTGTTAGTTGCCATCGCCGTTCATCCATCCTTTGACGGTGTCGATCGTCGGGATCTTGAACTCCCGCACCTTGACGCCATCCTTCAGGTAGCCAAACTCCTCCATCTTGCGCGTGATCTCGCGATTGATGAGGATGATCGAGCTATCGATCGCCACCCGCGGGTTAACACCGTCGAACACGATCTTGTTCCAGGCGTTGCTGATCTCGCGCTCCTGCATATAGCTGCCCGGGAGCTTGACCGGCTCCTGCAGCCACTCCCACTGACGCAGGATCACGTCCTTGTGCTCGGCCGGGAACGACGAGAGCCTGAAAGCCTCGAGGTTGGCCGAGTTCCACAAGTACTCGCGGCCGTAGTTCATCTCGAGCTGTTGCTGGAAGTCCACCTGGGTCTCGGTCGACATCCACCACTTCATGAAGGTCCAGGCGTTCTCGGGCTGTTCAGTGTTGGCGAACATGATGCTGGCCTGGGCTGAGCCGGTCGCGTAGCGGTATTCCTTGCCGTCGCGCGCGATCGTCGCGGGGTACAGGTCGATGCCCCAAAGCCCTTCGATCTCGGGCGCTGCCGTCACAAGCTTGATGTAGGTCTCGATATTCGACACACCCAGCGGCAGGCTGCCGTAGCGGAAGCTCTCATAGAAGCTCGAGGTGGTCAACGGCATGCCGTAGAGCGTGAAACTCTCGGCCATGAACTTGATGCCGTCAATAGCCTCTTCGCTCTCGAGGCCCGTCGCGAAGCCATCATCGCTGTACAGCCGAGCGCCCTGATTGAAGATGTACGGTGCCGTCATCAGGTAGACCTTGCCGCCCGCGCCGCTCGACAGGGGCGTGTTGAAATTCATACCGTAGCGCTGCAGCTCTGGCAGGATCTCGATGACCTCATTCCAGGTGTGCGGGACGGGGATCCCGAGCGAGTCGAGGATGTCTTTGCGGTAGTACGTCACCCAAAAATCCTGAGTCTCCGGGATCGCGTAGACCGAGTCGTTGATGATGTAGCTGAGCAGCGCACCAGGCGAGTAGACGTGGATGTACGAATCGAAATCGTCGAACGAGCGCAGATCCTTGAGCGCGTTGCGCACCGCCAGCTCGTACGGGATGTTCGTGCTCACGCCGAGCGCCACGTCAGGCTGGATACCGGCGGCGTTGGCCAGCACCAACTTGCCCTCGTCGGGCATGATCGAGAACTTGACCTTGATGCCGGTCTCGGGCGTGAACTGCTGATCGGCCATCAGTTGCAGCAGGTCGACGTACTGCCGTGGGCGGTTGACCCACACCTCAAGCTCACCCTCCTCCGCCCCGATCGTCTGGTAGGGGTTGGGCTGGAAGGAGTTGACGAAGCGCTTGAGATCCTCCGACCATTGCAGCAGCGGCGGCGCATCGGCCGACGGCGGCGTCTGATCGGGCGAGTGGACGTAGAGCTTGTCGAGTTGGAGTGGCTGGCTCTGCAGCGTCGGCAACACCTTGCCGAGGAGCTGCGCCGCCGAGCTCGAGCCCTCCGAGAAGCGGTTCATGCGGTTCGGCAGCTTGTCTGGATCCTGCGCCAGGAAGTCCAGGCTGTCGATCACCATCTGATAGGTGAGGACCTCTTGCGAACCCTCCACGCCATTCACGGCCACCAGCGCTTCTTTGTCGGCGCGGAGCTGGTCGGCGATGGTCGTCAGGCGTTCCTTGAGGTTTGGGATGTACTCCGAGATCTCCCATTCCTTGAACGGATCGATCTGGTTGCCCGTGAGCTTCTTGACCTCGAGCGATAGCTCGTTGATGTCGAGCAGCACCTGCTGCAGTCGATCGGCCGCGTCGGCATACGGCGAGTTGGTCGCGCCGACGCCGATGACGTTGATGCCCTTATGCAGGAAGATCTTGTAGGGCGTGTCGCCGCCGAGGGTGATGTTGTCCCAGGCTGTCGAATACTTGAACGGCACCGCGCTCAGTTCGTCGAACGGCACTTCGCCGTTGACCGTGATGCGTCGGAAGACCGTGAAATTGCTCTTGGTGTCCTGCAGCGCCCGCAGCGTCAGTTCATAGTAGCCGTCGGTCGGCACCTCGATCTCGTAATAGGCGGTGCTGCCACTGGCCTTCCAGCCCTCGCCGCCCAGGGTGTTGAGCATCAGCCGGTACGTATCGTAGGGCGTCACGGCCAGGCTGCGGCTGGCCGTCGGGCGAATCGACGTGTCGTCCTTAAAGGCCGTGTGCTCGGCCTCGAGCTCGATCAGGACGTTCGAGGCATCGGTCGACGGGTGAGCTTGCAGATACGTCGCATAACTGGGAAACGGTTCGGCAGGCGCGATGTAAATGCTGCCCAGATAGAGCGAGCCCTGCGTCACGCCGAAGTCAAAGGTGTGCTCGCCGGCAGTCAGGTCGAGTTGAACCGGATATTTGCGGCTCAAGCCCGCATCGCGCATCGGCACAGTGGTCCAGACGATCCGCTGAACCTGGCGTGTGAGCGCCTCGTTGCCATACCGGTCGAGCGGGAACTCATCTGACGAATTGGCGTAGAAAACCGGGAAGACGATCCGCCGGGCATCGGCGACAGGATAGGCGCCGTCGACCTGAAGCTCAGCTTCCGGTGTGTTCATGAACGACTCGGCCGCCGCCATGTCGAACGACACAACGTACGCGCCGGCCACGGCCACGCTCAGCCTGAACTGCAGGCGTTGACCGGTCTCGAGCCTGACGCTCGGTTTCTCGTATTGGGCCGCGACGTCATCGGACGCCAGCGGCAGGTTGAAGGTATCGGCGCGGACTTCCTGGGCGGTATCGGACCCGGCCAGGAGCGTCAGGCGAGGAAGAAGGTCCGGGGCGTCCGTGGACCGCGGCGCCGTGACCGCTGCAGTGCGAAGCGGCGCCGTTGCTAACGCGCGGGCCGGCGCGGGCACGGCCATGGTCAGGATCAGGGCCGCTGCCAGCCATCTCTGGAGCCTGGTTGGTTTCATGGCTCTCCTCGCGCAAGGGCGATCTCGCCCGGTGAGAAAGGGCGTTGCGTTTCCGCAACGCCCTTTCTTTCGAACAGGCTTATTTGTTGACGGCCGCGGCGGCGTCCGCGAGCTGCTTGTTGGCGAACTCCTCGAGCTGAGCCGAGTAGTCCTCGAACTTGAAGATCCCCAGCGGGGCGTTACCGAGCATGTAGCCCACGTTCACGTCCTTCTGGTCGCCGATATCGATGCCCGGCTTGCCTTCCCAACGGGCGTTGATGTAGCCCGGGATGGCCTTGGCGAGCGACTCGACCACGCTCGTGTCGAGGTTCTCGAGCGCCTGGTTGATGCCCGGCTTGTCGACGAACTCGCGGTACAGGGCCAGCGAGGCATCATCGAGCGAGACAGGGGTGTTCGGAGCGGACCCGGCGGCGCGGGCCAACTCGGCCTGCGCGGCGTAGCCTTCCTTCGAGAAGCCCATCCACTTGGCGAAGTTGTAGGCCTCCTCGACGTTCTCAGAGGTGCTCGACACGACCAGCGCGTCCGCCACGAGGGCCTGGCTGCCGCCCGGGATGCCGATGTAATCCCAGTCGAAGGTCGCCTTGGAGACATAGTCGGGAAGCACCCATGCGCCGTCCCACTTGAAAGCGACTTCCTGGTTCAGGAACATCTCCCATGGGCCAGCCGACTTGAAGGCGCCGGCCACCGGCTTGCCTTCGGCGTTCTTCTCGAGGCCGGTCCAGGTGTAAGGCAGCATCTCGGCGGCCTTGGCCACGGCGTCCTTGAAGGCGGCCGAGTTGTAGTTCATGTTCGCGCCATCGAAGCTGAACCACAACAGGTTCGCGTCCTGGGTGTGCGGGTACCAGCCCATCACGGGCTCGATCTCGTCGAGGCCGAGGACGCTCTTGTCGACGTCCGTCAGCGCCTCGACGGCGGCCTGAAAGTCTTCGACCGACACGCCATACTCGGGCGCGTCAAGGTTTGCGGCTTCGAAGAGGTCCTTGTTGACGAAATAGCCCATCAACAACATGCCCGAGGGCACGCCAAGCACCTTGCCTTCGTACACGAACGACTCGCGCAGGATCTGGGGGATGTCCTGATAGTCGGCGTCATTGGCGGTGAGGTCGGTCAGG
The DNA here is from genome assembly GCA_964480865.1 of uncultured Anaerolineales bacterium. Lineage (GTDB taxonomy): Bacteria > Chloroflexota > Anaerolineae > Anaerolineales > UBA6663 > UBA6663. The sequence continues at coordinate 15,531 of CAYZRP010000083.1, forward strand.
TCCGCCAGCCACTGGTTCTGGACATACAGCGGGACGTTGCTGGCCATGAAGACATCGGGCAGCTGTCCCTTGGCGGCATAGGCCGTCAGGTTGGCTTCCCAACCGCCCTCGCCCGACATATCGACGAACTCGATCGTCACATTCGGGTGCGCGTCGGTGTAGGCTTTGATCAGCTGGCGCTGGACGTTGTTCTCTTCCTCGGTGCCCACGTTCCATGCCGCATAGCGAATGGTCACGGGTGCAGCCTCGACGGGCGCGTCGGTCGGCGCCGGCGCATCGGTCGGCGCGGGCGCGTCAGTCGGCGCGGGCGCGTTGGTCGGGGCCGTGGTCGGCTCCGCGGCCGGCTCCGTGTTGGCAGGCGCCGACGTCGGTTGCGGGCCGCAGGCCGCCAGCAACAGGCTGGCGACCACCGTCGTTGACATGACTAACTTGATCAGCCTCGTAGATGCATTCATTGCGTTTCTCCTCTTGATGGTTGCAACTCCAGACGGCAGACGAAGGGCTTGCTCTTCTTCAATACTCTCCTCCTGTCTTCTCACCAGGTTGCCGTTGCTCGATCGGCCCAGGCCACAACGGGCCGGGCCGATGTTCACGCTTCAGGGCCGCCCAGGATGACCTCAACTCGATGGGTCTTGCCATCGGCGAATACCGGGATCACCCGACCGCTCACGACCTTGCCGTCGACGGTCAGACGCCTGACGCCACCGCTGACACGGTCGGGGTTGAGCACGTTGATCTCGTAGACCGCGCCACGGAATCGGCGGGTCACCGTGAACCCCGACCACTGAGCCGGTATGGCCGGATCGACGAGGAGCCCATCGGCCTGTGGGCGAACGCCCAGGATCCAGTGGGTGGCGACTCGGTGCAGCCACTGCGCCGAACCCGTGTACCACGTCCACCCACCGCGCCCGTAGTACTCAGAGAGCGGGCCATCGATGTTGCCGGGCGTGACGTAGGGTTCGGCTTTGTACACGTCGATGTCGGCGCTGCGGTTGGGTGGACAGATCTTGCTAAACGCCTCATACGCCCGTTCCGGTTGGCCGGCTGCGGCGTAAGCCCAGACCGACCAGGTGGCGGCATGGGTGTACACGCCACCGTTCTCGCGGAGGCCGGGCGCGTAGCGCGTCACGTACCCGATGTCGGGCCGCGGCTTTGTGAAGGCCGGGAAGTTCAGGAGCGTGCCGTGGTCTTTGAGCAGGTATCGGGTCACCGAGTCCATCGCGCATTGCGCGCGATCGCCGTCGGCGATGCCGCTGATCACGGCCCAGTTGTTGGGCATGAGGAAGATCTTGCCCTCGGCGTTGTCATGCGCGCCGAGCAACAGGCCGGCGTCGGTGGTCGCCATCAGGTACCACTCGCCGTCCCAGCCGTGGCGCTCCAAAGAGCGCTTGAGGCTGTCACGAACGCCGTCGCAGCGAGCCGCGAAGGCTTCGTCACCGCGCCGGCGCGCCACCGGAGCAAAGGTGCCGAGGATCATGTACAGAAATTCGGCGACCCAGAAGCTCTCGCCCTTCAGCAACGTGCCGACCGCGCTCAGTCCGTCATTCCAGTCGTGGTCGCCCATGAGCGGAATGCCACGCGGCGAGAAGCGCGAGAACGAGCGCTCGATGGCCCGCTTGCAATGGTCGTAGAGGTCCCCGCTGCCCCCATTGAGGTACGGCGCCACCTCATCGAGGATGGCGTAGTCGTCGGTTTCTTTGAGATAGGCGTCGAGGATGAACGGCAACCAGAGCAGATCGTCTGAGCAGTTGGTGCGCGGCCCGCCGCCGCGGATCGAGAACCACCAATGGTAGACGTCGCCTTCTTTGAACTGATTGGCCGCGTGCAGCAGCAACTGCTTCTTGGCCAGCTCAGGCTCGCTCACCAGGAAGATCTGGCTGTCCTGAAGCTGGTCGCGGAAGCCGATGCCGGCCGACACCTGATACAGCGCCGACTTGCCCCACAACCGGCACGACATGGCCTGGTACTTCAGCCAGTAGTTGGTCATGAAGTTGAGGGCCGGGTCAGGCGTGTCGACTTTTTCACTATCGACGTAACGCGACCAAAAGGCTTTGACGTCCTCCAGCGCTTGATCAGCCGCGGCCGGGCTCGTGTAACGATCGATCAGGGCAGCAACGTCCTCGGTGCCACGTTCGGCAGCGCCCAGCGTGAACACCAGCGTCCTGGTCTCGCCCGGCGCGAGGGTGACCGCCACCTGCAGCGCCGCGATCGCGTCGGTGAAACGGCCGCTACGCCCGGCCAGCCTGGGCTCGGTCATCGCACGCGGTTTGTCGTCGTTGCGATACAGGCCGATGAAGGTCTCTTTGTCGCAATCGAACGACTTGAGCGGCTCGCTCACGGCCATGAAGGCCGTGTAGGGCCAGTCGGTGTTGTTGTGGCGACCCAACTCATCGGCGAAGCCCCACAGGCACTTGGTCGCATAAACTGCGCTCTTCGCCGGATCAGCCGAGGTCTCAATGAACAGCTTGTGGAACTCGCGATGCTCGTCCGGCGCAAAGCCCAACAGCCACTCGGCATACGAGGTCACGTCGAGCTCGCGCGCATCAGTCCCGGTGTTCGTCAGAGTCAACCGAAAGACCTCGACAGGGTCGTGCGCCGCGACGAAGAGCGTCAGCGCGCTGTCGATCCCGTGCACGCGTTGCGCGAACGTCGAGTAGCCCAGTCCGTGCGTCACGGAAAACGACTCGTACTCGGCCATGACAGGTTTGTAAGCCGCAGACCAGTAGACGTTGCGCTTCAGATCGCGGATGTAGAAGTACTTGCCCCAGTTGTCCTTGACGAGATCTTGAAACGAACGCGTGATCCGGTTCTGGCCAGCATTGCCGCGCCAGCTGTAGCCGGAACCGGTCTGGCTCACCATCAGCCCGTAATCGCCATTGCTGATGACATTGCCCCAGGGTCGCGGCGTGTGCGGGGTCGTGATCACATACTCGCGACCATCGTCAGAGAAGTGTCCGTAAGCGCTTTCGAATGGTTTGTTCATAGCACGTTGATACCGGGCCAACCTGGTCGACATCACCCGTTTAGTCCATAGGGCACCAGACCCGGTCGAATAGTGAAACGTTTCACCCGTATAGGTAAAAGTAAACTCCCTGGGAAGAGAGTTCACTTGTACGCTTATTTTGACGACATTCGGACGTTTGAAAAGTTAACACAGCTTGCGCGGGCTGTCAATATCGCCGGGCCCATTTAGGGGGTGACGAATAGGTGGGAGCGTTCTCACGGCGCGAATTCGTGACGGGGCAAATGTCCTCGTGTAAGGTTCATGAACATGCGCCCCGCTCTCTGTGCCACGGGCGCGATCGTCGCAGGCGCTGGACCCTCTTCGCGACTCAGTCGAACGTTCCCCTCGGGATAGCTGGGCCACGCTGACGCCTCGCGCGCCACCCTATCGCCGTAGCAAACATCGTCTCCGCATCGGCCGCACTGTTGCACCTCGCGCACGCCTGGCCGATCTCCGTCGGCCTGAGCGACATCGAAGGTCCCGCGAAGCCCTGTTCAACCAACGCGCGACCCGAACTCGCGTCAATGCGTGATGCGTGTCTCCCTGGCAGCCCCGTGCATGAATGACCTGCCTGACACAGCGCAGCGGCAGACATTCACATGAGCATCATCACAGCCGAAGGATCACAAGCGGCGACTTCCGGATTGCCAGGCGCACCATCGCTGTGTTACAACAGGTGCGCCCGCGCGACGGCACGACGACTCCGCGCGACGCCAAGGATGTTTACATGTCGACGTTCACGGTGGCCGATGGTCAGTTCAAGATTGACGGTCAACCCGTCATGCTCCAGGCAGGCGAGTTTCACTACTTTCGCGCGCCGGTCGATCAGTGGCGATCCCGTCTCGAGCGGTTGCGCGAAGCCGGCTTCAACACCCTTGCCACCTACATCCCCTGGCTCTGGCACGAAGTCACCGAAGGCGTCATTGACGTCGATGGCGCGACGCACCCGATGCGTGATCTCGCCGGCTTCCTCGACCTGGCGACCGAGATGGGCTTCTGGATCATCGCCCGCCCGGGTCCCTACATCATGGCCGAAACGACCAACGAAGGCATCCCGGATTGGGTGTTCGACAACCATCCCGACTGCCTGTTCGTCACCCCAAACAACCCGGTCTGGCGCTTCGCCAGCTACCTGCATCCCGACTTTCGCGCCTGTGTGTCGCGCTGGTACAGGGGCGTCTTCGAGGTGTTGGCACCCCGGCAGATCACCCGTGGCGGACGCATCGTCATGGTCCAACTCGACAACGAGATGGGCATGCTGCAGTGGGTCACCAACCACCTCGACTGCAACCCCGACACCCTTGCGCGCTTCACGGCCTATCTGCAGGCGACTCACGGACCGGCCCTGACCGCACGCTACGGCGCGCCCGTCACCGTCGACCTGCTGCGCGAAGGCCTCACAGACGCCGCCACGCCGCACGCGCGCCAGACGGTCGAAGACTATCGACGTTTCTTCCGGCAGTACATCCACGATTACATGGCGTTTCTCCTGGATGAAGCGCACGCCAACGGACTCGAGGTGCCACCGGTCGTCAATATTCACGGCTTCGGCAACGGCGGCAAGACGTTCCCGATCGGTCTGTCGCAGCTCGTCAAGGTGCTGGAGATGGACGGCATGGTCAGCGCCACCGACGTCTATCCGATGTTCATCCACGAGGGCAACATTCATCACATGATCCTGGTCAACGAGATGACCCGGGCGCTGCAGAACCCCCAGCAGGCGCTCTTCTCGATCGAGTTCCAGGCTGGCGGCAATCTCGATTTCTCCGGCGGGCAGACGTCGCTTTACGACCTGCACAGCCGCCTGTGTGTATCGTGTGGGATGCGCGCGATCAACCATTACCTGTTCTTCGATGGCGAGAACGACCCGATCCTCAGTCGCACGCGGCGTCACGCGTGGGGGCACCCGGTGCGCAAAGACGGCACCACCCGTAGCCACTTCGCGCGCTACCGCGGCCTATCCGATGCGCTGAATGCCTACGGAACCGACCTCGTCACGGCCGTGCCCCAGATCACGACCCACATCGGCTTCCAGATCGACGACTACATGACCGAGGTCAATCACGCAGCCACCCAGGTCGCGACAACGTTGCTGACCAACGAGCGCGACACCGTCCTCTTCGACCTGCTCGCCCGCGGCCTGACCCTGACCCATCGGCCGTATGCGGCGGTCGAACTCGAGCGTGATGAGCTGGATGTTGCGCACATCCCGGTGCTGTGGGCCATGGTCGGCCAGCAGTGCAAGGCCGAGACGCAACGCAAGCTGATCGACTACGTCAGGCGCGGAGGCCGCCTGATCCTGGCGGGCCGGATGTGCGTGGAGGATTTCGACCACCAGCCGTGCACGCTCCTGAGAGACGCGCTCGGGATCGAGGCCATCGACGCCGATATCCCGCTGGGCACGCACGCCATCACGGTCTTCGGCCAGAGCGAAGTACCGGTCAACTTCCTCGAGACGCACACCGGGGATTTCGCCGAGGTCTTCGCCACACGTGATCGAGGCGAAGTCGTCGGCTTTATCAAAGTGTTGGGCGCCGGCGAGGCGTTGGTCCTTGGAGCAGGCCTGACCACAGGCGCCATCGAGGACCTGGCATTGTTCGATCAATTGGCGACCCGCATGGGCTGCCCGGCGCTCTTCAGCGCGGAGCCCTGGGTCGATCTGCGTCTGAGTGCCGGCGACCGCGGCAGTTTTGTGTTCGCCAGCAACTATCTCGAAGATCCGGTCGAGTCGGTGATCACCTATCGCGGCCAGGCGCTCTTCGGTGGCGGGCCGATCCGCCTGAACGGACGGCGCGGCGCCATCCTTCCGATCGAGTGGCGTTTGACTGACGACGTGACCGTGCATTACCTGACGTCTGAAGTGCGTCAGGTTTGCCGCGACGGCGATACTTTGACGCTGCGCACCGAGCATCCTGACTTCGTGGCCGAGATCAGTGTGCGCGGGTACGGGCTCGATGGAGCCAGGCTCGTGTCGGAAGTAGAAGGTCTGCGGCGCCTGCGAGTCGAGAGCCGCGACGGCACCCTGGCCCTACGGCGCGTTGGCGATACAAAGTGAGCGCGCGTCGAACGGTTGCCGACGCTTGGGCCGCTGATCCATCCAGGAGACGTGCCATGTCTCGCCAGAGATTGACCATCCACCCCCTGTTCGCCCAGAGTCTGGCCGTCAGCCTGATCGCCGCGGGTACTATCGCGGGCTGTGCCCAACCGGTTCAACCCACGCAGCCCCCTGCCGTGACAGCCGCCACAGCCCCCGGTCTCGCGACGACCGCGCCAACGTCGTCCGCCGTGTCCGACTTCGAGGCGCTGTTTCCGCAGAGGGCTACCCTCGAACTCCTTTTCGACGACGTCGGGTTCACCGAGGGACCGCTGTGGCTGGCCGATGGGCGGTTGATCTTCAGCCGCATGAGCGACAACATTGTCGCGGTGGTTGGCACGGACGGCTCGTTGAGCGATTTCCTCAATCCCTCGAACGGCGCGAACGGTCACGCCTTCGATTGGAGTGGCAACATCCTGCAGGCCGAGCACGCCGGTCGCGTGACTCGCCTGGAGGCGAACGGCACTGTGACGGTGCTGGTTGAAACGTTCGAGGGCAAACGACTGAATAGCCCGAACGACCTGGTCGTTCGTTCCGATGGCGTGATCTTCTTCACGGACCCGACCTTCGGCTTGAACGGCCGCGAGAGCGAGATCGGGTTCCAGGGAGTCTACCAACTCGACCCTGTCACGCAGTCTCTCACCGCCATCATTCGCGATCTGCCGATGCCCAACGGCATCGGGCTTTCGCCGGACGAGTCAACCCTTTACGTCAGCGACACGACTCTGGCCCAGGTTTTCGCTTATGCGCTCAACGGTGACGGCAGTGTCGGCGAGCGTCGCGCCATCGGCTCCGGGATCGATGGGCTCCTTGTGGATTCCGAAGGCCGCATCTGGAGCTCAGCGCCAGATGGCGTTCATGTGCTCACGCCCGACGGCCAGGACCTCGGCCTCATCTCGCTCCCACAGGGCGCGACGAACGTGGGCCTTGGCGGGCCTGATGGTCACCGCCTCTTCATCACCACGAGCACCGGCTTATACGCCATCGACACCCTCGTTGTCGAAGCCGCGCCGGGACACTGACGACAGACGCAGAGCGGAGGGTGAACAACCGCTCATCCTCCGCCCTTCGTCATTCGTCCTTTGTCCTTTGTCTGCCCTACGGCCTTCGCGGCCCACCGCCACCGCCGGGCCCGAAGCCGCCGCCTGAGCCGACCTGCGTGACAGTGCCCGAAACCGAGAAGGTCGCGGCCTCGGTGCCGGCGCTGTACGATCCATCGGTCAACAGCCCATCAACGACGGAGCCTGTCGCGGTGCCACCAGTGTAGACCGTGTAGGAAGCGCCCGAGGTCAGCGCCGACGACGACACCACGATGGACTGGAAGTCTTTGGCCGGCGTGAAGGTCAGCACATGTTGACCTGTGCTGTCCTGGATATTGACCGTCGTCCCGCCAGGCTGGACCGCGCTGAAGTAGATCAGCACGGAACTCTGCGTCGAGTTCGCGGCCGGCGCTTCGGCCATGCCCGCGCTCCCCGCCGCGACCAGCAGACCACCTGAGATCACAAAGCCGCCGTTGTAGTCGATGGCGCCGTTCATCTGCTCGGTCGGACCGCTGACCAACACCGTGCCACCGGTCATGGCAATGCTGCCGTTCGAGTCGAGACCATCGCCGCCGGCGTTGGCGATCAGTGACCCGCCATTGATGGTCAACGTCGAGCCATCGCTCTGCATGCCGCCGCCCATTCCGCCTCCGAAGGCGTCGCCGGCCCCACCCGCCGAAGCATTCAGCGCATCGTCGCTCGAGTTGACGTGGAGTGTGCCGGCGTCGAGCGTGATGCTGGCCGACTCGATGCCTTCGTACGACTGTGCGATCGTGACATCGCCACCCTTGAAGTGGATGGCCGCGTCGGCATGCACGCCGTCATCACCACTGGCAAGTGTGAAGGTGCCGCCATTGATCGTGATCGTGCCGTTCGAGTGCAGGGCGTCGTCGGCGCTATCGATGGTCACTGTGCCACCGTCGATGACCACATTCACCTTGCCCTTGATGCCCTTGGCCGACGCATCGCCGGCGATCTGGGCGCTGCTACCGCCGCCCGCCGTCAGGTTGAGCGTCCCGTCCGACACCGTGACATCGGTCTCGGCCGAGAGCGCGTCACCGCCGGAGACGATGGTCAGCGCCCCACCCTGGATCGAGAGGTAGCCCTTGGAAGCGTCTGTGTCGTTGGTGGCCTTCAAGCCGTCGCCCTGTGCGGTTACGCTCAGGGTGCCGCCCTCGACCACCAGGTAATCCTTGCCACGGATACCATCATCCGCCGCCGTGACCGTGATGGTGCCACCGGCGATGATCAGGCCGTCTTTGCTGGCGATGCCGTCGTTGGCGTTGCCGTTCACGATCAGGGCGCCATCGCCGTAGATCGTCAGATCGTCGGCGCTGAAGATTGCGGCGTCGGGTTCGTCAGCATCTGCGCTGGCGTAGACATACGTCGAAGCATCCGACACTGTGTTGGTCGTGCCTGCGACCAGTTCGATAATGACCTTGTCAGCATTGACCACGTAAATCGGCGCTGACGTCGAGCTCGATAACGACACGCCATTCAGGATCAGACGAACGGTGCCGTCCTGGTCAGTGTCGACCACGATCTGGCCGTCCGTCAACGTTCCGCTGAGGATATAGACGCCCGCGGTCTGGATCGTGGCTGTTGAGCCCGAAACCGTAGCGCCGACTCCTTCGACAGTGATCGAGTCGCCGTTCAGGTCAATCGTCGTCGTCCCTTCCAGGTTGGGCGTCACGTAATCGTCAGGCGACTCATGCGTGGCGGCGTTGTCGACCTGAGCGTCCGCAACCGACACCGCCCCCGCTCCTTCTGGCGTCGTTGCCGATGTGTTGGCGATCGTTGCATCGCTCTGCGCCGTCGTGGTCGTCGCGCTGCCTGAGTTGCTGATTGTGGCACCGGTGCTTGAACAGGCCGCCAACGCGACCGCCACAAGGGTCGCGAGCGCCGTGCGTTTCATCGTCATGATCGAGTCCTCCTCATCGGCTTGAGGCGACACACCCTGTGTCGCCCGACGACGTCGTCAGAGTAGGAGAGCCCGATTTAGATCTGGCCTAGCCACCTTTCAGATTGGATCAAGATGCCCCTAGCGGACTTCCGATGCCGGTCGGCCGACGAGATCGCGGCTCACGAGCCGGCTTGATGCCGGCACAGCCACGAGCAGCGCGCACGCCAGCAGACACAACGCCGAGGCGACGAAGACTACCGGCTCGCTCCACGTCAACAGGGCACCTGCGGCTGCCTGCGAGAGCGGCGTCAACGCCACGCTCGCGACCAGCACCAGGCTCATCAATCGCCCCATCATCGAAGCCGGCGTGCTGCGTTGCAGCCCGGTGAAGAGCAAGATGCCGAGGTAGCCGTTGAGGACGCCGAGGATCAGCAGATCGAGCGCCGCGACCCAGGTGGAGTTGATCCACGCCAGGGCTGCGATCCCCAGGGCGAAGACGACGAACATCGCCGGCAGGAACGTGCGCATCCCGCGCTCGGACAGGCGGGTGACGCCCGACAACAGGATCCCGGCCAGGTTGCCGCCGGCATAGCCGGAGAGGATCAGGCCGTAGGCGGCCGCGCCCTCGGGAAGGCGAGTATCGGCCAGGAAGGGCACACCCACCAGGATCGGGCCGGCGAACGACAGGTTCCCGAGCGCGACGAGGATGAACATCAACCGGAGCGCGGGATCCTGAGCCACGTAGCTCACGCCGGCCAGGAGCGATTGGCCCAGTGGCTCGCGATCCTCCGAGATCAGGGAGATGCCCGGGCTGCGCATCGCCCAAAGGGTGGCGATGGAGACCACAAACGTCAGGGCGTCGACGATCATGGCCAGGCCGATGCCAAGCGTTTCGTCAGGCAGTAGCGCGATGAGCGCCCCGGCCGCCGCGGGCCCGAGGATGCCGATCAGTTGCGAAGTGCCCTGAAGAAGCGAGTTGCCGCTCTGGAGGCGGTCAGGCGGCAGGAGCCGGGGCGCCATCGACATGGCCGCCGGCGAGAAGGCTCCGGCAGCAAGGCCGCCCAACAGGCTGTACACGTAGAGCATCCAGACGGCGAGCGTGCCGGTCAGCACCTGAATGGCCATTGCTGTCGCCAGCAGCAGACGCACAGCGTCGGTCAGGAGCATCAGCCGGCGCGGAGTCAGACGATCGGCCAGCACACCACCGGCCAGCGTCGAGAGCGCGTTGGCGATGCCAGCGACGGCCAGCGCCCCACCCAGCCCGAGCGGATTGCCCGTAAGCTTGAGCACCAGCCAGGCGCCGGCGATGCTGTGAAACTGGCTGCCCAGTTGCGACGTGGCCTGGCCGGCCCACAACAACGCGAAGTCCCGCCGGGCCAGTACCGACCGCAGCGCCTGCCAACCAGAGGGAGAACCAGCCGACATAGTGCCTCCTTGACCCGTCCGAACACCGATGCGCCCACACTAGGCCAGAGCGCCAACTGGCGCCGCACGCGGGGCTAACATCCGGCTAACGGGTCAGTCGGCTCACCCAAATGGACGAGATCGTCCGATTTGGAATCGCCCTGGAATCCAGCCGCGTCCAGAAACCAGACACACGTCATCCAAGTTGCGGCCATCCATCACTAGGGAGGGCCTCTCCTTTGGGCTATTCATAAAGGTTAGTGTCCAGGGTTGTTCCGTCGGCACTTATGTCGATTACATTCCCGCAGGCCTGGATCTGGAGCCCCAATGGCAGATAAAACCTTTGTGACGATCGACGGCAACGAAGCCGCGGCTTCGGTTGCCTTTCGATTGAGTGAAGTCGTCGCGATCTACCCCATCACCCCTTCATCTCCGATGGGCGAGTTCGCGGATCAGTGGGCGGCCGAGAACCGCGTCAACCTGTGGGGCACGACCCCGCTGGTCGCCGAGATGCAAAGCGAAGGCGGTGCGGCTGGCGCTGTGCACGGCGCGCTGCAGACCGGGTCGCTGACCACGACCTTCACGGCGTCGCAGGGTCTGCTGCTGATGCTGCCGAACATGTTCAAGATCGCGGGCGAGTTGACCAGCACGGTCTTCCACGTCGCGGCCCGCACGCTGGCCACCCACGGCCTCTCGATCTACGGTGACCACTCCGACGTGATGGCCGCGCGCAGCACAGGCTGGGCGATGCTTGCCAGCGCCTCGGTGCAGGAAGCTCACGACTTCGCGCTCATCGCGCAGACCGCGACGCTCGAAGCGCGCGTACCGTTCGTGCACTTCTTCGATGGCTTCCGCACCTCGCACGAGGTCCAGAAGATCCAATACCTGCCCGACGACGTCCTGCGCGCCATGACCGACGACGAGCTGGTGCGCGCGCACCGTGCTCGCGGCCTGACGCCCGAGCGCCCGGTCCTGCGTGGCTCGGCCCAGAACCCCGACGTCTTCTTCCAGGCGCGCGAAGCCGCCAACCCCTACTACCACGTCGTCCCGGCCGTGGTTCAGAACGCCATGGATCGCTTCGCCGAACTGACCGGCCGCGCCTACCGCCTGTTCGACTACGTCGGCGCGCCGGATGCCGAGCGCGTGATCGTGGTCATCGGCTCGGGCGGTGAGGTCGCCGAGGAGACCGTGGCGGCCATGGATCCCGATGAGAAGGTCGGCGTCCTCAAGGTGCGCCTGTATCGGCCGTTCCCGTCGGATCTGTTCGTGCGTGCGCTGCCCGCGACGGTCAAGCACCTGGCGGTGCTCGATCGCACAAAGGAGCCTGGCGCGACCGGTGAGCCGCTCTATCAGGACGTCATCACGGCGCTCTCGGAAGCCGTCGCCCGCGGCGACCTGGCCCAGATGCCGGCCGTCATCGGCGGACGCTATGGCCTGTCGTCGAAGGAGTTCACGCCGGCGATGGTCAAGGCCGTGTACGACGAGATGGCCAAGGACGCGCCGCGCAATCACTTCACCGTCGGCATCGTCGACGACGTGATGCACACCAGCCTCGACGTCGACTACAACTACAGCACCGAAGACGCCTCGACCGTGCGCTGCATGTTCTACGGCCTCGGCTCGGACGGCACGGTCGGCGCCAACAAGAACTCGATCAAGATCATCGGCGAGGAAACGCCCAACTACGCGCAGGGCTACTTCGTCTACGACTCGAAGAAGTCGGGCTCGACCACGGTCTCGCACCTGCGCTTCGGCCCCAAGCCGATCCACTCGAGCTACCTGATCACGCGCGCGAACTTCATCGCCTGCCATCAGTTCAACTTCGTCGACAAGTTCGACATCCTGGCGACGGCTGAGCGCGGCGCGATCTTCCTGCTCAACAGCCCGTACGGTGCTGACCGCGTCTGGGATCAGTTGCCCCGCCCCGCGCAGGAGCACATCATCCAGAAGCAGGTCAAGCTCTTCGTCATCGACGCCTACAAGGTGGCGCGCGAGACGGGCATGGGCGGCCGCATCAACACCATCATGCAGACCTGCTTCTTCGCGATCAGCGGCGTCCTGCCGCGCGAGGAAGCGATCGAGCAGATCAAGTACGCGATCAAGAAGACCTACGGCAAGCGCGGCGAGGCCGTCGTCAAGAAGAACTACGAAGCCGTCGACGCGACCCTGGCTAACCTGTTCGAGGTCAAGATCCCGGCCGTCGTCAGCAGCGCGCGCCCGCTCCATCTGGCCGTGCCGGATGCGGCGCCCGACTTCGTCCGCCAGGTGCTTGGCCCGATGATCGCCGGCGTCGGTGACAACCTGCCGGTCTGCGCCATGCCGGCCGATGGCACCTTCCCGACCGCGACCACGCAGTACGAGAAGCGCTGCATCGCCCAGGACGTGCCGGTCTGGGATCCCGAGGTCTGCATCCAGTGCGGCAAGTGCGTGTTCGTCTGCCCGCACGCCGTCATCCGCGAGAAGATCTATCCCTCCGAGCAACTCGAAGCGGCGCCCGCCGGCTTCAAGTCGACGTCGGCCAAGTGGAAGGAATACCCGGGCTATCGCTACACGCTGCAGGTGTCGGTCGATGACTGCACCGGCTGCAGCCTGTGCGTCGAGATCTGCCCGGCCAAGAACAAGTCGCAGCCGAACCTCAAGGCCATCAACATGGCGCCGCTCTTCGCGCCCACCGACGGTGTCGGCTCGGACGGCGCCGCGTTGAACGGCGAAGGAAAACTGGATGGCCTGCGCGAGGTCGAGAACCGCAACTGGGACTTCTTCCTCAAGCTGCCCGAGGTCGATCGCACCAAGCTCAACCTGAGCACGGTCAAAGACACGCAGCTCCTCCGCCCGCTCTTCGAGTTCTCGGGCGCGTGCGCGGGCTGCGGCGAGACGCCCTACCTCAAGCTGGTCTCGCAACTCTACGGCGATCGTGCGGTCATCGCCAATGCCACCGGCTGCTCGTCGATCTATGGCGGCAACCTGCCGACCACGCCGTGGGCCACGAACGAAGACGGCCGCGGCCCGGCCTGGGCGAACTCGCTCTTCGAAGACAACGCCGAGTTCGGTCTGGGGATGCGCCTGACCCTCGACAAGCAGAACGAGTACGCGCGCGAGCTCGTCACACGGCTGGGCGAGGCCCTGCCCGAGAGCCTGCGCCAGGGCCTGCTCGAGGCCGACCAGAGCACCGAGCTCGGCATCCAGGCGCAGCGCGAGCGCGTCGCCGATCTGAAGAAGGCGCTCGCGGCGCTACTGCTCAAGGCTGACGCGGCAACGCAAGGCCCGGCCCGCGAGTTGCTCAGCCTGGCGGACGTGCTCGTCAAGCGCAGCGTCTGGATCGTCGGCGGCGACGGTTGGGCGTACGACATCGGCTACGGCGGCCTCGACCACGTCATGGCCTCGGGCCGCAACGTCAACGTCCTGGTCCTCGACACCGAGGTCTACTCGAACACCGGCGGCCAGGCGTCGAAGGCCACGCCGC
>CAYZRP010000084.1:0-29414 GCA_964480865.1 uncultured Anaerolineales bacterium
GGAGCGAACGCTACCGCGATCTGGCGCGGTAGCGTTCGCTCCACGCTCCACGCTCCACGCTCCACGCCTTACGCCGCCGCGATCTTCTTCCACGCCTTCTGCATCACAAGCGCATCGTCTTCCATCGCAGGGCTCTCGCACAGGATGCGGCCGCCGCAGTTGGCGTCGCGCAGCGCTTTGAAAAGGTCTTTGTATTTCAGGTCACCGTCGGCCAGAGTGACGTGGTTCTTCTCGCCCTTGGGCCCGTACTCGATACCTGAGAGATGAATGTGCAGACGCTTGAGTGCTTTGCCGCCGAGCTTCTTCTTGATCAGCTTCAGGATCGTCGTCCACTCGGCATAGGAGTTGACGGAGCCATCGCCCGGGCGCGCGTGCAAATGGGCGAAGTCGATGCACGGCAGCACGCCCTCGATCTCGGCCGCCATCTCGAGCGTGTCCTCCAGCGAACCGAGCATCGCGCTCTTGCCCATCGTCTCGGGCCTCAACGTCACCGGGTTGCCGGCCGCGCGCAGCTCGTCGACGCAGGCCTTGAGCCGCGGGATGGCGACCTCGAGCACCTCGGCGGCCGGGCGTCCGAAGTACGAGCCCGGATGAAAGATGATGTCCGTCGCGCCGGCGAGGTTGCCGAAGTGGGCGGCATCCATCAGGCGCTTGCGGCTGTTTGGCCATTCCTCGGCCGTCGCGTTAAGGTTGATGAAGTATGGGGCGTGCACCGAGAGCGCGACGTCGCAGCCGCCGGCCGCCGCCTTGATCTCGGCGCAACGGCCTTCGCTCACTCGCACCGATTGCACCCAGGCCAGCTCGAGCGTGTCGAGCTTGAGCTCGGCCAGGCGTCGCGCGCCCCCGACCGTGCCGCCCGGGTTCTTGGGCGTGGACAAAGGTGCACCGACGGTGCCAAACCGAAAGGCGGATGTCGTCATGGCAGGACCTCGTTGAACGAACGGCTCAGGCCGCTCAGGATGGGGGCGGACGGCGTTTGCCCTGGAGTGCAGAGCGCAGGCGCTCCCAGGCCGCGCGCACCGCGTGAACCTGTTCGGCCCGCACCGGCTGCGCATCGTATCGAGCGCGATCGAACGCCTCGGTCAGGGCGTGCACGTCAGCTTCGGCCTCCGACACATGCGTGCCAAGCACCGGATCATACTCGTTCGGCGTCTGTGCCGCACCTCGGCGGACCCCCTGGTCACCGGCGCGACGCAGCGTGCTGAGATAGTAATACAACACCTGATCGCGCGGCGAGGCGCGCCGCAGGCTCCAGAAACGCAGCGGGTTCCCCTCCGGCACCCGGCTGCGCAGTCGCGAGATCCCATCGGCCAGACCCTGGCGCAGTGAGTTCGCCCAGCCCAGGCCGCGGCGGCGCAGCGACTCGAAGATCCGCAGCAACCCGCGTAGCCAGCGCATGTCGCGCAGCAGCTTGATCAACTCGGGCCGATCACGCAAATACAGGAACACGATCACGCCGATCATCACAACGATGGTGACGCCGAACAAAACCAGGCGCATCTGCTCCCAAAACGGGTCCGGCACCACGGGCGTCTCCGACACAATATCTGGTGTAGGCATCGGGGGCGGCGGCGGCGCCGTGAACGTGGAATCGATCGGCACGTTCGGGAACAACATCGCGATCAGCCCAAGCACGGCGGCGAAGATGTAAGCGATGGCCACGTACACAAGGTAGACCACGAAGCCGGCCCCTGCGATGAGCAGGCGTGCCAGCCCAAATACGCCATCGCTGTAACCGGTCGGCAACAGGAAGGCCACGAGCGCCGCGATTGCCACCAGGGCCAGCGCATGCCACGTCCAACGCCCGCCCAGCCTGGCGCTGACCTCCACCTTTTCGAAATCCCAGATAGCCGCCCAGTACATGTAGTTCGCCACGGCGATCTGGGCCAGGCCGAGCAGAAAGTAGAGCAGCGCATTGAGGATCAGGCCCGTGATCGGCGGGCGGGAGAAGTCGAACAGGAAGTCGAGCCCCACAAGGGTCAGACCCGAGATCACGATCAGCAGAAAGCCGCCGCTGAAGTAGCGCCCATACAGGCGATCACGCGGCGTGTTGGTTGCCAGCGATCGTTCAGGATCGGAGAGTTTGTCGAGATCCTCGAGCGTCTCGGTCGTCGTCAGGAGAGCCGACAACGCGATCACGAAGTTGACGACGGTCTGCAGGTCGAGGATGTTGAGCAGATCATCGGTCCACACCCGCAACAGCTCTGCGATCGGCGGCAGCGGCTGGGTTACAAGGCCGCCGATCTTGACGACGATGAACACAAGTACAACCTCGACCAGCCGCATCTTCCAGCGATCCGTCATGAACACAAACCGGCGTTTGAACAGATGGAAGGTGAAACCGGCCTCGAAGGCGGCCAGGATGGCGACCGTCACGGTCCACCATACGTTCCAATCGGGAAAGAAATACTGAGCGAAGGCGGCCAGCGACCACGCCATGCAGCCGGCCATCCCGCCTTGCAGCACTGGCACCAGGACCTCGGGCAACCATGCCGGGAGCCACGGTCTGGCGTTCATCGCATCGTCTCCAGATCAGGCTCGTACATGAGCGGGTAGACCGGGACGCGCAGCATGGCCGCGCGTCGGCGCGTGTCTGGCGCCAGCCGTTCGGGTTGGGCCAACACGAGCGCGGCCGGAAAGCCGGCACGCACCAGTTGCGCCAATGCATCCAGGAGCTCGGGCGTGTCGCGGCCGGTGATGGCCACAAGGGTCGTGCCCCAGGGCATGTGGATGCGCTGCCGGTTCAACAGATCCACGAACGATGCTTTGTCGAGCGGGTTGACACGTGCCAGGATCTCGAGTGCCGACATCAGATGCGCGCGCTCGGCGCGGATCGGCAGCCGGAACGATGTGCGCTCGCCGAGCCAGACGTCTTGCGCGTCGGTGGCCAGCCCGACGGGCAGTCGTTGAGTCACGACGATGTGATTGGCGATCGACGCCGCGGCCACGATCGCGAGCTCGATGGCATCGTAACGGGCGCGAACGTGATAGCCGTCGAAGCTCATATCCAGGCAGATCAGGGTCTCGCGCGCGATCGCGGGCTGATAGTGCTTGACCAACAAGGTGCCGGCACTGGCCGAGGCCGTCCAATGGATGCGCCGCAGCGAATCGCCAGGAGCATAATCGCGAACGCCCACGATCCGGGTCGGATCCTCGAACAGCGGCAGCGGCGCCGGCAACGTCGCCAGTGGCGAGCGAGTCGGCAGGCCGAGCCGCTGCAGCGACACGACCTTCGGATACACGATCAGTCGGTTGGGGCTCCCCTCGACAGTCTCTGGCCTGACGAGGCCGAGCACATCGCCGGTCTGAACGCGGGCCGGGCCCAGGTTGTAGACGCCGCGCCGGCCGCATTGGAGCTGGTAGTCGTAGGCATGCTCCTCGCCCGGGTCGAGGCTGAAGACCTGATGACGCGGCGCGTTCAATCGAAGCGATACCGGGATCGACTCGCGCAGGTGCACCCACGTGATCGGCAATCGCCCGGCGTTGCGCACTTTCAGATGCACCGCCACAGTGTCGCCGTGGAAGGCCCTGTCGACAAAGCTTCGCTCGATCTTGAGGTTCTTGAGCCCGCGCTGCACCCACAGCCGTGCGAGCAGATAGACGCCGAAGAAGAGATACGCGATCGTGAAGTAGAAGTCGACGCGCAGGACTGCGGCGATCAGGAACACAAACAGCAAGAACAAGAGCAATCGATGCATCGACGCGGCCTGCCCGCCCTCAGCTCGACTTCAACTCGCCCAGATCGAGCGGCGCCCGCTCGACGATTTCGGCCAGGATCGCTTCCGCTGTACGGCCGCGCAACTGGCTCTCGGGTCGGATGACAAGGCGATGCGCCAGGGCATACGGCACAAGCTCCTTGATGTCGTCCGGCAGTACGTACGATCGCCCGCGCAGGGCCGCGAGCGCCTGACCGGCTTTGTAGAGCGCCAGCGAGCCGCGCGGGCTGGCGCCGAGCGCGACGTCGGGGTGCACGCGGGTCGCCTGCACCAGGGTGAGGATGTAGCGCTCAAGTGTCTCGTCGACGTTGACGTCGGCGACCTGATCCGCGGCTTCCATCAACGCCTGGCCATCGACGGCGGCCTTCAGGTTCTCGATCGGATGAACGCGCCGCAAGTTGCGCAACATGCGGGTCTCGTCGGCGGTTTCGAGGTAGCCGAGCGACAGCCGCAGCAGGAAGCGGTCGAGTTGCGCCTCGGGCAGCGGAAAGGTGCCCTCGAACTCGACAGGATTCTGCGTGGCGAGCACGATGAACGGCGCGGGCAACGCGTGTGTAACGCCGTCGACCGTCACCTGATGCTCCTGCATCGCCTCGAGCAGCGCGGCCTGCGCACGCGGCGTCGCGCGGTTGATCTCATCGGCCAGCAGGACGTTCACGAACACGGGGCCTGGCCGGAACTCGAAATCGGTCGAGCGCTGATTGAAGATGCTCACGCCGGTGATGTCGTTCGGCAACAGATCCGGCGTGCACTGAAGGCGCTTGAAGCTCAGCCCGAGGCTGGCCGCCGCGGCGCGCGCGAGCATGGTCTTGCCGGTGCCGGGCACATCCTGTATCAGCACATGACCGCGGCACAACAACGCGACAAGCAGATACTCGATCTGCTGGCGTTTCCCAACAATGACGGTTTCAATCTGAGCTGTGAGACGTTCGGCGAGATCGGTCAAAGTCATACGCTTGATCCATACGAACGATAAGCTCGGGCGCTATGGCACAAGCCCGAGCAGGTATTCTCGCGCTTCACGATGGCGGATATCGCTAGATTATCGCTCACTCCGGTGGAAATCGATGATTGGCGGATTCTGATTGTGCATATGAGAGCTGTCAGTTCGAAAATCTGGCCGCGGAGGGATCTGATCTTCGAAGCCGTACGGAGCTGCCAAAGACTTTGAGGCTCATCAGGATCAAGAAAGCGCAGTGGGATCCAGACACTCGTCCGGATCCCACTGCGCCTTCTCAAGTCGGTCTGGCGGTTCCCGTACTTCGCGCCACCCAAAGCAACAAGGCGAGGGCGGGGTCATCGGGTGGCACGAACGTGGCTCAGGGGTGACCGATGATCGGCATCCAGTACAGCAACCCCGGAGGCACTGGGCCAAAAATCGCAGTATCTGACCAGCCGGCCGCGGGCATGTTGAGCGTGAATCCGCCGGGTTTTCCGCTCTGCCAGTGGTCGAACGCCTGGGGCCAGTTGGAAAACGACTGGACGGGCACGACCTCAACCGTGGCCGGGTACTCGGCCACGCGCGTGAACGTGTACGGCGTGGTCCGGGCGACGCCATCCACCAGCACGACCCCGCCCGCAGGCTGAGTGTTCAACACAGCCTGCGCGACGAGCGGTTGGACATCGCTATACACACTGGTCACCTGTCCGAACTCGTCCTGTACTCGGAGGGTGACGCGGTACCACTGCACGGGATCGGGCTCCTCGACATGAATCGTGAACGACCCGCCCGAACCGGCGACATAGGGCTCGAAGGGGTGTTGATGCGTCTGATGGTGAAACGTGATCTCCCACGAGAACGCGTCATCCGGCAGGGCCGTATCGTCTGAGGCGCTCGCCACTCCATACGCCCAGATGTCTTGCATGTAGTAGTTCGCGCGACCGGGCGACGTTGTGTTCGTCAGGGCGATCGTGGCCGTTGGCGGGTTGTTGCCAGGAAACACCCGCACAGTGGCGACCGGCGAGGTGGCCGGCGGGCTTCCGCTATCCGTCACTCGCAACGACACCGTCTTGACGCCAGTGGCCGTGTACGTGTGGGTCACGGTTATCGCCGCCGTAGAAACCGTCGAGGAGCCGTCGCCGAAATCCCACACATAGGTGAGCGGCAGGTTGTTATCGGAGTCGGTCGACCCCTGGGCCGAAAACGTGAAGACCGTATCGATCGGTCCGCCTGTCGGCGACACCGAGGCGTTTGCGGTCGGCGCAGCATTCTCGTTGGCGTTCAGAGGGCGAATCCGCCTCAACTCGCTGTCGCGCTGTTCGCTGAGGAAGTTCACGTAGTAGAGGTTCTGATCGAGGCCTGCGCGCAACGCAACAATCGAGGCACCATTGGTGGCAAAGTCGGGATTCACAGGTTGCCATGTCTGAGCGTTCGAGTCGAACCGCAACTGGCGAATGAACCCGCGAGCGAAGTCGGCGAAGAAGTAATCATTCTGGTACTCTGCCGGCCAGGCGCTGTTCTCCAGGAAGGTGCCGCCGATGACGGCCGAATCGAAGTTCGCATAGATCGCGTTGTGTGGGTAGGCATACAACGGGTCGAGGTAGGGCGGCGGCGCCGGCTGCGATCCGGGGGTGCATAGCGTGCCTGCACTGCAGAAGCCTTCGCGCACCGGATGCCCGTAGTTCCCTCCGGCGACGATGACGTTGATCTCCTCCCAGACACCGCCGCCCACATCGCCGACCCAGAGTTCGCTGGTCCCCGGGCGGATCGTGAAGCGGTACGGGTTGCGTAGCCCGTAGGCGTATACCTCCCGGCACGGCCCAGAGGCCCCACTCGTCGTCATCAGCGCCAGCGTGCTGCAGTTCAGCGAGCCGGATTGCGACACGAACGGATTGCCCGTCGTCGAGAAGTAGGGCGCTGAAGCCGAGTTGTTGGGCAGGATCCGCAGGATCTTGCCGTTCAGGTTGTTTAAACCTTGAGACATTGTCGGAACACCGGCTTCGCCGGTCGAGATATAGAGATATCCATCGGCGCCGAACGCCAGATCTCCGGCGTTGTGATAGCCCACTTCGGTGAGGATGTTGTCGACCAGGATCCGCTCAGATGCCGGGTCGATCGTGTCACCGATCATCGTGAAGCGTGAAACGCGGTTGCGCGGGCCTTCTACGCCGTCCGTGCCGGTGTCGTATCCGCACACCGGGGCGACCTGACCCTGTCGCGTGTAGTAGAGATAGACATAGCCGTTGACCGAGAAGGACGGATCCAGCGTGATCCCCAACAGGCCACGCTCGCTATCGCCGCACGTGGGCAGCGTCAGCGCGCGTGTCGGCAACAACTGCTCGTTCTTGAACACGCGCACACTGGCCCAATTGATGTCGTTTGTGCCATCAGCACCGCGCTCAATGATCAAGATCCTGCCATCCGGGGCGAATGCCATCTCACGCGGGGCCAGCAGCCCGCCGACCACGAGCTCATCGACGAAGCCCGCCGGCACCTGCATCGGCGCCCCGGCCGCAGCAACACGCGGCTTTTCGAAGCCTGACACCGCACCTAGCGCAAAGAAGCCGAGGCCTAGCGCCAGGACCAGTCGAGACCAGCGGCGCGAAGGATTACTGGGCGATTTCAAAAGAACATTCCTCCACTCATGAGATCATCAAATCATGCCAAGATAGACAGCCAGGGCGATCCCCAGGGCAGCCGATATCACAAGTAGGCTCATGAACAGCACTGCCCATTTCAGCCGCGCGCGTCTGCGCTGTCGACGTTTTCCGCCCCCTGAAGGCTCAACCTCCCGCAAGGGCTTGCCCTGCAGCAAGAGAACGGCCTCCCAACTGAGGTCTGTGGTCGCCGGGAACTCAGTCCGATACCAATCAGCGGCCTCTGTGGACCTGCCTGTAGTGGCCAGGGCCCGCATGCCTTCCAGCAAGACACGCTGGGTTACAGCATCAAGTTCCTCTCGGACCGCGAACGTCAGCCAACGCTCATCAAGATCCTGCACCTGGACGGGTAAGCCACGCGTCAATAGCTTGGCAGCGCTTTGGGCCAGGCGTTGATTGACTCGGTAATCGCGTTCCAGAACCTTCGCGGACTCGGTCGCTTTGCCCTCTCGAAGAAGCTCGAGCAGCTCTGTTTCGGATTCTGCCTGGGTAAGTGCCGCGTCGTCTGGAGTGTCGCCGGCCTTCAAGTCTATTTCGATCAGCATTGGCCAATTAAGTATATCAACTCGGGCTTGCCCCAGACCCCCCTGACTTATAACCCCTGCGCCTCAGTGAAATCATGTATATGGGCGCCGATCAGACGTCAGGTCCTCGGACGCTGAGCTGCCGAATCGGAAACAAAAAAGCGCCAACCCTGAGGTCGGCGCCTGTGACTGCGAAAGATGTGTCAGCCCTTGGAAGGCTCATCCTTTTCGCTCTCTGGGGCTTCACGATGCCACTTGAGCGTGACGTTGAAGTTGGCATCGCTGTTAGTGCGGCCCACCACGAGCTTGCCCAGTTCGCCTACAGCCTTGAGGTTGAAGAACAACTCCATCTCGTCAGGCGGCGTGTCGAGCGACTGAAGCTGCCGCACGAGCACGTCTGCTGTAGCGCGAACGCTTTCAATGGATGCCTCGAACGTCTGTGTGGCTTTGTCCGCGGCGTCGGTCGGATCGGCAGAACGGACGAAACCGCTCGCCCCCGGCTTGCGCTCATCCGGCGTCTCGATCAGGATGTTGCCGCCGCCGGGGAGCGGGAATTCCAAATACTTTGACATAGAGTCATCTCCGTGGGGTGCGCCCCCAATCGAGCGCACGGGCCGACATGTGGGCCGATTGTACCAACGATGTATAGGCGAATCATCAGCGACGCCTGCTGGGCAGGGCAATCGCGTCTTAATCGGCCCGGCGGGAGAATCTGCCACGAATTTCGCGAATTGAAACGAATGGGCACGAAGTCAGTTATAGATGGTGCTGAGAGCTTGAGAATTGTCTGACGTCATTCGTGTCCATTCGTTTCAATTCGCGAAATTCGTGGCAAAAAAGGGTCGTCGACAACAAGACGCGATTGCCCTGGCCTGCTGGGAGTTCACGAGCGCCCTTTCGGCGGGAGAAGCTGGCCGCGGTTGAAGCTGAAGGTCTCAAACACCAAGGCTTCGGAACACCACTCGATGTCAGGCGAATCCATCTGCGAAATCCGCGACAGAGTCCCTGACCGTTCGCGCCTGCCCACCTTACGGACGCCCGGCGATGACATAATCCGCCTGATCGCGCCGGTGGCCATCGTCTGAAAATCGCTCGAACAGCTTCAAGCCGGCCCGGTCCAGGAGTTCAGACATCTCGTCCGGCGCCACCACGTGCACATAACGAAGGCCGGAACGTCCTTTTCGTTTCCAGCCCAGCAACCAGTCATTGGCCTCGAGCGTGTCGTCAGAGAGGCCCACCTCGGACCACGGATGTCGCAACCGCTCCGCCCTCGGGCCACGTTGCGGCTGCCAGCACGAGATCGCCAACCGACCGTGCGGCTTGAGCCACGCCGCCCAGCGGCCGACAAGATCTTGCCGTTGTTCGCGCCCCGGGATGTGATGAAGGACCGCCAGCGCAAGCACCCAATCGGCACGCTGGCTCGGGATGAGCTCAACATCCGGCGTGAGCAGGTCGAGCCGACAGAGCGCCACGTCCGGCGCATCCGCGGGCCAACGCGATAGATCTGCCAGGGAGATCAGGTCCGCGCGACCGCCGCTCACGTTCGTCAACTCGCGCGCCCGATCCAGCAGTGCAGCGCTCGCATCAAGCCCGAGGTAGCGACGGCCCGGCAGTCGTCGGCCGACCTTGGCATCGCCGCAGCCCGCATCGATCACGGCGGCCCCCTCGGCGACCTGGTCGATGACGCGCCGAACACCGGGGTTCAACCGCGGTCGAGAGTCACCGAAATCGTCGCCAAACTGCTCGTAGAACTGCGCGTTGAGCCGGGCCAGTTGCTCGGCCGTTTCAGGTGTCACAGCCTGATTGTAGAGGACTTCATCCTGCGAATTCAGCCGAGGGTTGCGCGGATTTCGTCGATTAAGCGGGGATCCCATTTCTTTGCCACGCCATGTGCGGCAAACATCTCCTTCCTTTACGCGAGTTTTCGATTGCTTTCCATAGGCCTTTACGGACGTCAGGTTAGGCGGATGTTAGCATCGAGACGGCGGTATGCCGCATTCAGGCATGCCTTATGCAGGTCTGCATACGATGGAACCGCACTTTCGCCTCTCCCGTCGCGCGATGCTCCGGCTGGTCGGTCTGACCGGTATCGGCGCCTGGGTTGCCGCCTGTCGTCCCATGGAGCGACAACCGCTCAACGTCGCCTATCCGACGGCGACGCTTCGGCCCGACGACGCTGTGGCGCCCAGTGACGCCATCCAACGTCTGTTTGAAGGCAATGGCCGCTACGCCCTGGACCTGCGTCTCAACCCGGGTCGCACCGAGCCACGCCGCGCGCAGATCGCCACAGGTCAGCATCCGTTTGCCGTCATCGTCACTGACTCCGACTCGCGTGTGACCCCCGAGGTCATCTTTGATCAGGGGCTCGGCGATCTGTTCGTTGTGCGCTCAGCCGGCATGGCCCTCGACGATGAATTGATCGGCAGCATCGAGTACGCCGTGGAGCATCTCGGCACGAAAGCCATCCTGGTGCTCGGCCCCGAGCGATCCGGCGCGGTACGGGTTGCCCTGGAGTCGGTCGTGATGCATCAACCCGTCCTCGATGAACTGACACCTCTCGTCGAGGGGCTGCGTCCCGCCATCAACACGGCTACGGAGCGCGAAGGCGATCCCTGGGAGAACGCGATCAACGAGAACACGCTGCGGGTCGCCGAACGATTGGCGGGTATCGGCCCGATTTTGAGCGACTTCGTGGCCATCGGAGAACTCAAGATTGCTGCGGCGCGCTACGACCTTGACACGGGGCTTGTGACGGTGCTCAAGCGCCCGCCGGGCTACGAAGCCGAAAGCGTGGAAGAAGACGCTGCAGAGACACATCACGGGCAGGATGCCGCAGCCGAGGAGGCCCCGACTCAAGAAGCCGCCCCCGCCGATGCGACAACGCCAGGCGAAGGAACGGCGCCCGTTGAAGAGGCCACGCCGGCTGGCGAAGGAGCGCCCATCGAAGGCGCCCCACCCGGCGAGGGTGTTGCTGATCATCATGAGCCGGCACCCACGGCCACTCCGGAGGCGACGCATTGACCGCGTCGAACAACACGTGTCACCTCGTCTCCATCGTCGTCAATTTCTGAAAGCCGCCGCCGGCGCTCTGGTGAGCGCGGCTGGCCTGAGCGCCTGCAGCGCCGAACTCGCGGCCGATGGCTCGGTCGATCCGTCACAGTGGCAGGCGCTGCCCACCGCGTTGCCCACGGCCACTCCGCGCGGCGTCGAAGCCTTGACCCCAGACCGCGCCCTCGAGTTCTTGATGCAGGGCAACCAACGATTTCAGGCTTCGCTGGGTGTCAACCCCGACCAGGGTTCCGACCGGCGCGCGGCCGTCGCCCTTGGCCAGGCCCCGCTGGCGATCGTGCTGGCCTGCGCCGACTCACGCGTCGCGCCCGAACTGATCTTCGATCAGGGGCTCGGCGATCTATACACCCTGCGCATCGCCGGCAACATCCTGAGCGACTCGATGCTGGCCTCGATCGAGTACGCGGCCGAACGGATCGCGCCGCCGCTGCTCATGGTCGTCGGCCACAAGGCCTGCGGCGCTGTCAAGGCAGCCTTCACGACGATCGAGCTTGGCGCGCACGCCGAGGGACACATTCACAGCCTCGTTGAGGCATTACGGCCCATCATCGGGCACGTCATGGAAACCGAGAAGGACGACATCGTCGACCGCTCGGTTCGCTATAACGCTGAATACCAGCTTGAAGCGATCCGTCGCCGATCGCCCTCGGTCAACCGCCTGCACCGCGACGGCCTGATGAAACTCGTCGCCGCG
The DNA here is from genome assembly GCA_964480865.1 of uncultured Anaerolineales bacterium. Classification (GTDB taxonomy): domain Bacteria; phylum Chloroflexota; class Anaerolineae; order Anaerolineales; family UBA6663; genus UBA6663. The sequence continues at coordinate 11,601 of CAYZRP010000084.1, forward strand.
TATTACGATCTCGATAGTGGAGCCGTTGAGGTTTTGGGAGCGGTGTAAGAAACGTTACAGCAGACGAACGACGAAGGACGAATGACGAAGGTTGTCTCAGGCAACTTTCGTCATTCGTCCTTTGTCATCCAGCGGACCTCGTCTGCATCACCCAGCGCCGTCGCCCACACGTTGCGCTTCCTTCAGCGGCGATCACCCCGCCCTGCGTGTCATCCAGAGCACCTGCCTGGCAGCGCGTGTCAGCACCCTGCAGCGCGTGTCATCCAGAGCGCCTGGCCCTATTTGCCCGGAGCCACGCCCAATGAGCGCGGGATCCTCCCGCGCGCTCATTGCAGGAGTCACATTGTGTAGCGGGTCAGGCGCTCTGGATGACACGCGACGCGCGAGGCGGGCACAGTAAACGACCTGGTCGAAGGAAACGCCCCGCACCAATATCTGGCCGGCCTGCGGTGGGCTTGCAGGTCCTGGGCTTAAACAAAAACGAAGGTTGAACCGTTGTTCAACCTTCGTCGTTCGTCCTTCGTCGTTCGTCTTGCGCTCAGGCGCGGTCGTCGAGGGGCACGAACGCCTCGGTCTTGCTGCCGATGTACTCGGCGCCAGGCCGAATCAGGACCGAGTCCTTATACTGCTCAATGACATGCGCGCTCCAGCCGGCTATACGGGAGGCGGCGAAGATGCAGGTGTCGAGCGCTGTCGGCACACCCAGGTAGTACAGCATGGGCGCCGAAAAGAAGTCGACGTTCGGATACAGTTCTTTGTGGCGCAGCACGGCGCGCTCGACCGAGAGCGCCATGTCGACGTAGCGCTGACCCTTGCCCTGGTCGTGCTCCATCTTGGCGGCCCACTCGAGCAGATGGCGCGCGCGGGGATCGCCCGTCTTGTAGATGCGATGGCCGATGCCCATGATCTTGCGCTTCGTGTCGAAAGCCTTCTCGACGAAGCCGTCGACCTTGTCGACCTTGCCGATCTCGAGCAGCATGTTCATCGTCGCTTCGGCCGCGCCGCCGTGAAGGTTGCCCTTCAGGGCGCCCAGGGCCGCCGTGATCGCGGCATGCAGGTCAGCATTCGTCGACGAGGCCACGCGAGCCGTGAACGTTGACGCATTGAGCGAGTGGTCAGCCAGCAGAACCAGATACAGGTTCATGGCATCGTTCTCGAGCTTCGACGCCACTGATCCGTGCATCATGTACATGAAGTTGGCGGCGTGGTTCAGCTTGGGCCGCGGGGCGATCGGATCTTTGCCCTGACGCGCACGATGGATCGCGGCGATGATCGTCGGGAACTGCGCCACGAGCCTGAGCGCTTTGCGCTGAGTGGCTTCGATCGAGATATCCTCGGTCTCTTTGTCGAAGTAGGCCAGCATCGAAACAGCCGAGCGCAGCACGTCCATGGGCGTTGCCTTGCGCGGCGCCGTGCGGATGTGCTCGAGGACGGCCTTCGGAAGTTTGCGATTAGCGGCCAGTTCGGCGCTCAACGCGGCATGTTCCTTCTTGTTGGGAAGCTTGCCGAAGTAGAGCAGGTGCACGACCTCTTCGTACGACACCCGCCCTGCCAGATCGTGGATGTTCAGGCCACGATAAGTCAGGATTCCATTGGCGCCGTCCACTGACGACAACGCTGTTTGAGCGGCGACAACGCCGACGAGGCCTTTGGCAAAGGTAGGTGCTGCGGCAGGTGTGGTAGTCATAGGAAGCTGCACTCCTCCATTAAAAACGCCGGCACGCACCAGGGCGACCGGCGAATCGTCTTGATGTGGACTTCGTCCAACTCATACAAAGACGATTGTATCATGAGCATTATCGGGACCACATTCACAAACGCTAAGATTAGCTTGAAAACAGCGCAAAATAGGCGTACCCACTCCGATTTAGCCACCGATGAGCGGGCCTTCTGTCACCCTCGCTCCGAGACTGCCGCTTCCCTGGATCCCGGCTCATCCGAAAGGACCTCAACCCTGTAAGTGACGGCCCAGTTGCTTCAGCACGTCGATCTCGTCGTCGCTGACATGGCCGTGGTCTTCGACTGTCCAGATAGCAGACAGCGCCGCGGCCACAAACGACCAGGCGGCCAGGCGCTTCGACTCACATCCGAAGGCCCCGACCAACACATCAAGTCGAAGGGCCACGGCACGACCGAGCGGCAACGCATCGCTTCCCAGCGGCTGAACCCGACTGACGAGATAGCCCAGATCGAACAACGGGTCGCCCCGCAGCCCTTTGGGATCAATCAAGCGAAAACCGCGCCGCTCATCGGCCAGGATGTTGCCGTAGTGAAGATCGCCATGCAATAGCCTGGCCTCGGCGGGATCCGCCAACAAGGCCCGGCGCACATCCATGGCCTCGCGCATCAGGCCCGGGTTGAGTGACCCAGACGTATCGGGGAGGCGATCGAGCGACCGCGTGAACGCCGCAACGTCGTCGACCACAAGGGGATCGGGCGCCGGCCAGCCGTTCGAGAAGAGCCTGACGACGGTGTTGAGCGCCTCACGCTCGGTGGCGATCCGCGACAGCTGCGTGCCCGGCAGAAGGCGTTCGGTCACCAGCAGGCCTTCATCGAGCCGGGCCTCGATCACGGCCGCCGCGCGATCTGAACCGAAACCCTGCAACGCGGCAGCCTCGCTGGCCAGGGCCTCGGATTCCGGAGCCGCTTTCAGCACAACCGGCCGGCCGGCAAGCGTCTCGCCATAGAACACGAGGTTGTACGATAGGCCTTCCACGAGCCTCAGGCCCTTTAGCCTCAATCGCCCTTCCCAATCCTCGACTCTTTCGGGCAAATGGGCCAACATCTCGACGCCTTTTTGGCCGCACACATCGACAAAGCGTTGATGAAAGTCAGCGGGGATGATGAAAGTGCGTGACACGCGCCCATGATAGACGATGGACGAGGGACGACGAATGACGAACGACGATTGATCTTGCGGCCCTCGCCCTTGGCCATTTACGTGTGTGGCAGACGCCGATGCCTAGAGTCCATTCAAGAACCTGGCGGAAACGTGTGGGACTCAGCCCTTGCGGTTCGTCGTTACCCACCGTGTCCCAACACGGGCTTGAGCTTAACGGCGCGTCGCCACGGGAACCAACACTGCACGCACAGTTCACCTAATGCGCTGACCCTCGCGTGGTTAGCGTGCACACAGCATGCATGTGTGCGACCGTGTGACACGTCCTAGACCGCGCCAACTCCCGCGCGTTCCGCGTGTCATCCAGAGCGCCCCTGCTCTCTGCATAGAGGCATGCTGAATGAGCGCGAAGGATCTCCGCCGAAGACCCGTATGGATCGACGATCCCCTGACACGACCAGCGAGTCCGACAGGAGATCCTTCGCGCTCATTGAAGGCGCCCGCGGGCGATGATCAGGGGCGCTCTGGATGACACACCACGTGTGTGGGCTCACGACGCCCGATGACATACTCCGCGGGGACAACCAACGCCCGTGGACATACAACGCACGGGGACACACGACGCGTGAGAGCAAGCGCGAGGATCAAGCGCCCGGAATGACGCACGGAACGCGAGGCGAATGTCCTGAAGCGTGCGCGTGGCCTACCTGCCAGGGTCCATGCCGATTTATTCAAAGCCCTCACCACAGCAAACGCATGCCTGTTTGTGGCGAACCCGTGCCCGATACACCATTAACAAAAGGACGAAGGGTGAATGGCCATTCACCCTTCGTCCTTCGTCCTTCGTCAGCGCCGCCGGCGCCTCACCGGGCCGCGTAATTCTTGTCGTACCAGGCCTTGAACTCGCCCGACTTGATCGGGCGCCACCACCACTCGTTCTCGACGAACCACCTGACGGTCTTCTCGAGTGCCTGATCGAAGGTGTTAGCCGGCACCCAGCCGAGCGCCTTGAGCTTGCTGACGTCGAGGGCGTAGCGCCGGTCGTGACCGACGCGATCCGCGACGTGCGTGATCAGGCTCTCGGGCTTGCCGAGGATCGCCAGGATCTTATGGGCCATGTCGATGTTGTAAGTCTCGACGCCCGTGCCGACGTTGTAGGCCTCGCCCAGCACGCCCTTATGCAGCACGAGGTCGATGCCCTCGCAGTGGTCGCCGACGTACTGATAATCCCGCATTTGCTTGCCGTCGCCATAGATCGGCAGCGGCAGGTTGTCGATGGCGTTGGTCGTGAACAGCGGCACGGCCTTCTCGGGATAGTGGAACGGCCCGATGTTGTTGGACCCGCGCGTGATCGTCGTCGCCAGGCCGTAGGTGACGAAGTAGGCGTAGACGATGTGCTCGGCCGCGGCCTTGCTGGCCGAGTAGGGGCTGCGCGGCTCGAAGGGGTCGCCCTCCTTCGAGCGGTTCGGCGCCGGGATCGCGCCGTAGACTTCGTCGGTGCTGATGTGATGGAAGCGCTCGAGTTTATTCTGGCGCGCCGCCTCGAGGAGCACGTGAGTGCCCGTCACGTTAGCCTCGGTGAACACCATCGGGCTGTGGATCGACTGATCGACGTGGCTCTCGGCCGCGAAGTGCACGATCGTATCGATGCCGTGTTCGCGGATCGCGGCATCCACAGCCACACGGTCGCAGATGTCGCCGCGCACGAACGCGAACTGCGGGTTGCCCTCGGCCGCCTTCAGGTTCTCGCGCCTCCCGGCGTACGTCAGCTTATCGAAGACCACGAGCTTGTAGCCCGGATACTTCGCCAGCATGTGATGCACGAAGTTCGAGCCGATGAACCCGGCCGCGCCGGTAACGAGTAGATTCTTCATGGTTAGCCTTCAGCAGTTAGCTTTCAGCCATCAGCCATGAGCGGCCAGGCACGAACACGCCTGGCTGACCGCTGAAGGCTGACCGCTTACAGCTACGGTAGATCCACCTGCGAATAATCGCCCAGATGCATTTGCAGCGCGGCGGGCCGGCGTTGCGTGTGCTGGACGATGGCCTCACGACCGATGAGCGAATCCTGGATGCGCCCGACGACGTTGAGGATCTTGGAGTGCTCAAGCACGATGGCGTGCTCGATCTCGCTGTTCTCGACGACGACATGATGGTAGAGCGACGTGAAGGGTCCGACGTAGCTGTTGACGATACGCACGCCTTCCCCGATGATCGTCGGCCCGCGCACGACGCTGTTGATGATCTCGGCCCCGGCCTCGATCGTCACACGCGGATCGACGTTCGAGGTCGCGTCGACAGTGCCGGCGCAATACGGCTTGAGCTCTTCGAGGACATGGTCGTTGGCCGAGAGCATGTCGACGCTCTTGCCTGTGTCGATCCACCAGCCTTCATGTACGTAGGGATGTACAGCGTAGCCCTGTGTCACAAGCCACTGGATCGCGTCGGTGATTTCGAGTTCGCCGCGCGCCGACGGCTGGATGGCGTGTACGGCCTCACGGATGTGCTCGTCGAACATGTAGATGCCGACAAGCGCAAGATCCGACGGCGGATTCTTGGGTTTCTCGACAAGTCGCTTGATCGAGCCGTCAGCGTTCAACTCAGCCACGCCGAACGAACTCGGGTTCGGCACGCGCTTGAGCACGATCTGGCTGTTCCAGTTGCTCTCCGCGAACTGGCGGATGAGCGGGCTGATGCCGCCCTGGATGACGTTGTCGCCCAGGAACATGACGAAGCGATCGTCGCCGATGAAGGGCAGCGACTCCTTCACGGCATGCGCCAGCCCGCCCGGCGCGCTCTGGCGGATGTACGTGATCGAAACGCCCCAGCGCGAGCCGTCGCCGACCGCCTCGCGGATCTCGGGCTCGGTGTCGCCCACGACGATGCCGATCTCGTTGATGCCGGCATCCCGGATGGCCCGGATCACGCGGAACAACACGGGCTCGTTCGCCACCGGGATCAGTTGCTTGGCGCGCGTATGAGTCAAGGGGCGCAGGCGCGTGCCTTTTCCACCCGAGAGAATCAAGCCTTTCATGGAATTAGTCCTGTAGTCGAGTAGTCGGGTAGTCGAATACTCTTGAAATCGATCGGTCAAGTCGTCGAAATGGCAAGTTACCGGGGGACACGATACCAGCAGTCCGACCTCCCGACTACGGGACTACGGGACTAGCCGACCAGCCGACGACTTGACTATTCTTGAGGTGCGTTGGTCAACACCGCGCCGACCACGCGGACGCGGATTTTCTCGAGCATTTCGCGCGCGCGCTGGACGTCGTCGCGGCGGGCCTGGCCCGAAGTCACCACGAGGACGGCGCCGTCGAGGTTGGCGGCCAACAACGCCGCATCCGAGACGGCCAGGAGCGGCGCGACATCGAACAGCACAAAGTCTGCCTGGGATTTGAGGCTGGTGATCAACTCGCGGATCCGCGGCGAAGTGAGCAGGTCAGCCGGGTTGGCTTTCGCTGCGCCGGCCGGCAGCAGCTGCAGATCCGCCACGCCCGGGATCGTGGTCAGCGCTGGTGGTGCGCCGGCCGATTCCGTCATCCATTCGCTGAAGCCCGCGACGTTCGGCACTCCGAAGAGGACGTGCTGGCGCGGCTTGCGCAGATCGCAATCGACCAGGATCGTGCGACGCCCGCCCTGGGCCATCACGACGGCAAGGTTGGCCAGGGCCACGCTCTTGCCATCGTCAGCGGCGGCCGACGTGACGACGAGCGTCTGCAGCGGCTGCTCGAGGCTCGCGAAGATCAGGTTGCTGCGCAGCGTGCGATAGGCTTCAGCGGCTGGCGAATTCGGTTGGGTCAGGGTCAGCAGCGATGGCGTCATGAGGGACTCCGGCCGATCAGCGCGTCGGCGCCTGTCGCGCCTCGTCGGGGCGGCGACGTTCCTGGGCCTGCGGGCCGCGCTCGGCCCCGGACGGCAGCGCCGCCAACAGCGGCAGGCCGAGCCCGCGCTCGAGATCCTGGCGGGTACGGACGTAGGCCGCGGCGAAATACTCGAGGACGAACACGATCACGGCCCCGATGATGGCGCCGAGAATGCCGCCCGCCAACACGTTGATCGATGTACGCGGGCTGTAGAGCGAATACTTCGGCGCGTCGACGATCTGGGCATCGACCTGATCTTCGCGTCGCACCTTGGCGTTCTCGGTCTGTCGCCAGCCAACGAACTCAGTGGCCCAGGCACTGGCGACGTCGTTGGCCAGGTCGCCGTTCTGGTTGCGCACGTCGATCTGGACGATCAGGCGCGACTCGTCGCTGTCGATTGTGACGTTGCCGAGCAGGTCGTCGGCCGTCAGGTCGAGATGCCGGGCATCGATCACTTTTTGGGCGAAGGCCCGCGTATGAATGTACGAGACGTAGTTGCGCAGCAGCCGGATCGACGCCTCGGCCAGCCCCAGGTCGGGCCGCGACGGCGTGACGCTGACCACGATCGTCGATTGATAAATCGTGGGCTGCAGCCGGCTGAACACGAAAGCGCTCGCGGCGGTCAGTGCCGCTGCCAGCAGCACGATCCACCCGCGACGCCTCAACAACGACAAGAGATCAGTAACGGACATCGCCGGTCATTCTAGCATAGCGATCTCGGCCAACCCACTGTGTGGCATCCATGGACACAGAAATGTGACACGTTAGTCAAATGGTCAAGTAGTCGGGTAGTCGGGTAGTCTTTGACACAACCGACGACTTGACTACCCGACTACTCGACTACTCGACTAACGTGGTATTCGACCCAAGAGCGGCAGTTTGCTGAGGTCGTGGCTGTCGTGGACGCGCGGATCGAGCGCCCAGGCGGCCAGCGCGAGAACAAGGCCGACGCCAAAGCCGAGCGCAACGCGCAGCAGCGGCTCGAGTTGATCGCGCAGGCCAGGCGCCGTCGCGCCCGGGGCCGGCACGTCGAGCGCAACGACGTTGGCGTTCTCGCCGTTCAGCGGCGCAAGCGCCTCGGCATTACGAGTCTCGAGGACACGGATCGCGGCGTTGGCGATGGCTGCCAGACGGTCGGGGTCGGGGCCGCCGAAGAACACGTACAAAATGCTTCGGTCGCTGTCGGCCGCCGTGATCTGGCCGGCCACCTCGGCCGGAGTGGCGGTGATACCCTCGGCCGCCAGCTCTTCACTGACCGCGGTCATGAAAGCACCAGTGCGCGTCCAATCTTTCAGGTTGGCGACGATGTATTCAGAGGAGAGATAGCTGTAGTACGTCGAGTCGAAGTCCGCGGTGGCCGGGCCGGGCGTGCTGTCGCCGGCCGAGAAGCGGATGGTCAGGGCATAGCTGGTCGGCGCATTGAAGGGATAGGTGGCGACGGTGTATGCCGCGGCGACAAGGCCCGGCAGCACGATCAGCCACCACCAGCGCTTGAGGAACCGCCCGATCAATGGAAGAGTGATGGTCATGGAGCCCCCGACGTGTCAGCGTGCAGCGGCAAGGTTCACCGCGTCAACGATCTGGTTCAAGAACACCTGAGTGTCGAACGGCGCGGCCGTCGCGGCGATGGCCGCGCGATCGAATTCTAGCCCATCCAATCGCTCGAGCGCGGCAGCCAGGCTCTCGACAGTCTGCTCGGTGAACAGCACGCCGTTCCGGCCGTCCTGTACGGTGTCGAGCGCCCCACCACCGGCGAAGGCCACCACAGGCGTGCCGACGGCCAGGGCCTGCACGGGCGCAATGCCGAAGTCCTCAAGACCCGGAAAGATGAAGGCGCGGGCGTTGGCGAACAGTCCGGGCACGTCGGCGTCGGGCACGCGCCCAAGGAAGCGCACCGTTGGCCCCGCCAGGCGCTCGAGGCGCTCGCGATCGCGCCCGGAGCCCGCCACCCACAGCTCGAGGCCGAGCCGCGTGCAGGCCTCGACGGCCAGGTCGACGCGCTTGTACGGGATCAGGCGACCGAGGCTGAGCAGGTAGCGCCCGCGTGACGCATGGCGATCGGAGACAAAACGCGCCGTGTCGACGGGCGGATAGATGATCGACGACTCGCGCTTGTAAACGCGGCGGATGCGTTCCTGCACGGCGGTCGAGATGGCGATGAAGGTGTCGACACCAGCCGCGGCCCGCAGATCCCAGCCGCGCAGCCAGGCCAGAAGCGGCCGCAGCGCCAGGCGCACGGCCGGGCTCAGGCCCTCGCGCGCGGCGTAGTCGTCGAAACCCCAGACGTAGCGCGTCGGCGTCAGGCAATAGCAGACATGCGTCGCGCCCTCAGGCTTGCGCACGCCATGACAGAAGCCGCTCTTGTTCGACAGGATGACGTGGTGGCCGCCAAGGTCGAAACGCTCGAACGCGAGCGGGTACAGTGGCAGATACGGCTGGTGATGGCGATGCACGCCCGGCAGCCGATCCATGAACGACGTTCTGATCGGCCACTGTCGATACGCCGCCGGCATCAACGCGGGCGCGTAGATCGACGTGTAGATCGGCGCGCCAGGAAACTGCCCGACCAGCTTCTCGAGCACGTCCTCGGCGCCGCCGATCTGGTTGAGCCAATCATGGACAAGAGCCAGAGTCATTGCTGATTGTTGATTGCTGATTGCTGACTGGGTTTCGATCAGCAATCAGCAATCTCCTTGAGAGGCCTGAACGTCATCCGGTGGATCGGACTCGGGCCGTGCTTGGCGAGTGCTTCCTGATGGACCCAGGTGCCGTAGCCTTTGTGCCGCGCGAAGGCGTAGCCCGGATAGAGCTCGTTGAGCTGCGTCATGAAGGTGTCGCGGCTGACTTTTGCGAGGATCGAGGCCGCCGCGATACTGAGCGAAATCGAATCGCCGAAGTTCAGGCGCTTCTGCGGGATCGGCAGCGAGGCCGTCAGATCCACAGCGTCGATCAACAACGCCTGCGGCTGCGGCCGCAGCATCGACACAGCGCGACGCATCGCGGTGCGCGTCGCGGCCAGAATACCGTCACGATCGATGTGCTTGGCGCTGGCCCCGCCCATGCCGTAGGCGACCGCGCGCTCGCGGATCAGGTCCGCCAGTTTCGTGCGCTTCCAGGCCACGACCTTCTTCGAGTCGTTGACACCTGCCTCGATCAATTCGGCGAGCACGTCGGGTTGATCGAGTGGCAGGATGACGGCGGCAGCCACCACGGGCCCGGCCCACGCTCCGCGACCGGCCTCATCGATGCCGGCCACGAGCGAATAGCCCTTTGCCAACCACTCCTGCTCCAGAGAAAGATCCGGCATGTCAGAAACCTGATGGGCGCCTGAAGCGCGGAAGAGGGAGGACGGAGGAGCGAACGCTACCGCGCGGCAATGTTCCCTCCTCCGTCCTCCCTCTTCGCTCCTCGATACAACCCATTCGCCCAGTTCCGGCGGATAATCAGGATGTCACGTAGCATGCGCAGCGGCTCGCGGATCGGGTCGACTCGGCTCTCCGAGCGGTAATACCAGTCGATCGGCACCTCGGCCACGCGATAGCCACGGCGCAGGGCGATGAAGAGCGCCTCAACGTCGAAGCTCATGCCATCGAAGCGCTGCACCGCAAAGATATCCTGAGCAGCGCGCGCCCTGAAGCACTTGAAACCGCACTGCGTGTCTTCGAAGCCCGGCACCGCGAACCACTTGACGAGCGTGCTGAAGACGCGCCCCTGGAAGTGACGATAGGCGGGCTCGTTGAAGCGCCGCGAACCCGGGGCCTCGCGCGAGCCGATCATGACGTCGGCGTCCGGGTGGTTCGGCGGCAGGAACTTGGACAACTCGTCGATCGGCATTGAAAGATCGGCGTCGCAGATGAAACGGAAGTCCCCATATGCCTCGAGCATGCCGCGTCGCACGGCCAGACCCTTGCCCCGGCCGGTCTCGCGCAAGACGCGCACGCGCGGGTGATCGGCCGCAAAGGCCTCAGCCACCACGGCTGTCAGGTCGCGGCTGCCGTTCTCGACAACGAGCACTTCGCTGTCGTATGCCTGTTTGTTGAGGAAGGCCTCGATCGCCTGCAGAGTCGGCGGCAGGCGCTTCTCTTCGTTGTGAGCCGGGATGATGATCGACAGGTGCATGCGTGTGTTCGGCTACGGGCTGAGCAGATCCAGCACCGCGGCATCGCTGATCGTTCGGGTGGCCTGGACGGCTGCGCGCTTCTTGAGCATCCTGGGCACGTTGAGCAGGCCAGCCAGCTGGCCGCGCAGCCGCGCCCGTGCCGCAGCCCCGCGCCAGGCTTTGAGCGCCGACCACGTGATGCGCAGCTGCCCCTTCAACATGCGCCAACCGTATCGCCGCCAGACGACGCCGGGCACGTCCTTGGCCAACAGATATATGAAGTTGCGGCCATCGTGAAAGCTGGCCGTCACGCCACCGCCGCTGGCCGAAAGATGATGATACACCACGGCCCGCGGCGCATAGATCGCGCGCCAGCCCGCGAGTTGCGCGCGCCAGGCCAGATCCACATCTTCACAGGAGAAGAAGAAATCGTCGTCGAGCCGCCCGACCTTCTCGAGCATGGTCCGCCGATAGGCCGCGCTGCCGCCGTTGGCCGAAAAGACCTCGCCCTCGGCAAACTGGCCTTCATCTTTCTGCCAGACGCCGCGATTGCCGGGCGTGCCGTCGCGCGTGAAGAGATCTCCGGCCGTGTGGAAGGTGTCGCGCCGGTCGAAGAGCAGCATCCTCGACGCGATCATGCCGGCCTGCGGATGGCGCTCAAAGGCCGCCACCACCTCGGCCACCCAGTTCGGGTCGACCTCAGTGTCGTTGTTGAGCAGCGCCTGGTACTCGCCCGTCGCCGCCGCGAACCCCGCGTTGCACGCGCCGGTAAAGCCGCGGTTGCGATCGAGCGCGATGACCCGCACGTCGGGAAATCGCTCGGCCAGCAACACACGCGACTCGTCGACCGACGCGTTGTCGACGACGATGATCTCGACATCCGTGTACGTCTGCCGGCGCAACGCCTCGAGGCACGGCGCCAGCCAGCGCGCGCCGTTCCAGTTCGGGATGATGATCGAGAATCGGGCCATGGTGGAGCGAGGAGCGGAGAGCGTTGAGCGTTGAGCGCGGTAGTGTGATCGCTCTTCGCTCCTCGCCCTACGCTCCACGACTAGTGAGCTTGAGAAACGGCCACGAACTCAGCCAGCGCCTCTTCCCACGGCCGCAGCGTGATGCCAAGGCCGGCGGCCATGTAATTGGCGAGCGGCGCGTAGCGCGGCGGAGTCGAGGCGCGCCCGTAATCCGCCAGCGTGATCGGTTTGATCGGCACGTGCGAACGGCCGGTCAACTCGAGGATCCGCCTGGCATAGTCGTAGCGCGAGACGGGGCCGGCGTTGGTCAGGTGGTAGATGCCGTAACAGCCCGTCGCGATCAGCCTGACGATGCCGTCCGCCAGATCGCCGACGAAGGTCGGGTTGGCGACCTCATCGTTCACGACCTGCAGGCTGCCGCGCTCGTCGGCCACCTGCTGGATGCGATGCACGAAGTTGCGGCCACCCGGCGCCGTGACCCAGGCAGTGCGGATGATGTAGAACCGGTTCGACAGGTGCTGGACGAACCACTCGCCCGCCAGTTTCGAAGCGCCATACGGATTGATGGCCCGAACCTGGTCGAACTCGGCGTACGGCCGGCCGGCCTCGCCGTCGAAGACTTCATTGGTGCTGATGTACGCCAACGCCGCCCCATAGCGGGCCGCGGCCAGCGCCATCGTCTGAGTGCCCAGGCCGTTGACGCGATAGGCTAGGTCGGGGTTGCGCGCCGCGCCATCGACGTCGGTCATGGCCGCCGCATGGATGATGACGTCTGGCCGGACGGCCGCAACCAGGCGGTCGACCGACTCGGGTCTGTCGAGCTCAAATTCGGGCTGGTTCGCGGGAACGGCATCGGGTAGGAGTTTCAGCAGGGCCTGCCCCAGCTGGCCGTTCGCGCCAGTGATCAGAATAGTCATGGGGCGATTGTACCCGCGCCGACGTCATGACCCGCTCGCGAGCGCGCCGTCCCAATAACGTGTCAAGAGATGGACCGCCGCATCCATCGCCCTAGAACGATAGGTGAGCAACTGCTCCGTCGAGCAATGCGAGAACACCCGCTCAGCCATCAGCTCCGAGGACCCGACCAGCTGCGCAAAATCCGCCACGGCCACCTGCATGCGTTCGGCGAAAACCTCAGCCGTGCGCACGATGTGGTGCCGCAACTGATCGGCAACGAAATCGCGCCAGGTGACCAGATCCGCATCGTGGACGAACGGCAGCCAGCCCTGCGGCTGAGCCTGCGCCAGGATCATGCCGTCGTCTGGGGTCAGGCTGAGCAGATCCTGCGCGTCCCACCATGCCCGCAATGCGTTATGGAGATAAATGCGCTCGGTCGTCGGCGCCCAGTGCTGCTGCGGGCCGAAGATTGGCTCATAGACGTCCGAGATCCAGTGCTGGTCGAATTCCAGGTGCGCCAGGTAGCCCGCCAGGAAGGCGGCCCGCGACGTCGGGAGATCGCGCGGCCGGGCAAGTTGGGGATGATCGGCGAACAACAGGCGATGTGCTCGTGGCGCGCCATCCAACGGAACCGGGAAGAAATGAGTGGCATGCCGCGTCTGACGCGATACGGTTTGGACATCCGGCGCGATGTTCCCCAGAAGCCAGGCGGGTTCCTGCATCGCCAACACCTCGCGCAAGTCGGAACTCAGCCGCTCCGACAGGGCGCGCGCCAGAACGAGGTGGTTGAAGGGAGTAGGCACAGCCCGGATTGTACCGGCCCGCTCCTTCGCCGCCCGTGGCGCTTTTGGGCCACAACTCGTCAGGTCGACCTGACGAAATGAGCCGTTTTGCCTGCAATTGCGACTTTCTCGGCAAGTGGACGTAGAATCAGAGGACGTCCTTCTTGACTAAAGGAGTTGACGGTATGTACAGGTTTCTTCGAATTCTTGTGTTGCTGACCCTGGGCGTCAGCGTGTGGTCACTCCCGGTCGCGCGCGCCCAGGAAGGCGACGGCACGGGCACCCACGCCGTCTTGCTCACGCTCAGCGGGCCACTGACCGTGCCCATGGCCGACTACCTCGATCGCGGCCTTGAAGACGCCGTCGATCGATCGGCTGCCCTGGTCATCGTTCAGATCGATACGCCCGGCGGCGAACTCAGCCTGATGGAGCGGATGGTCAGCGCGATCCGCAACAGCCCGATCCCCGTTGTCGTTTTCGTCGGCCCGAACGGCGCGATGGCCGGGAGCGCCGGGACGTTCATCACGCTGGCCGGGCACGCTTCGGGCATGGCGCCCGAGACCCTGATCGGCGCCGCCAGCCCGATCGACGGCAGCGGCCAGGATCTCACGACCACGGCCGACGCCAAGGCGCGTCAGGCGCTCATGGCCCAGGCCCGCGCGCTGGCCGAACGCCGCGGACCGGGTGCCATGGAGCTCGCTCAGGCCACTGTCGACACCGCCCGCGCCGTCACCGCCCGTGAGGCGCTCGATGCCGGCCTGATCGACGTCGTCGCTGCCGATCTGCCCGATCTGCTCCGCCAGCTCGACGGCAAAGAGGTTCAGATCGGCTCCGAATTGCGCACGCTCTCGACAACCGGCCTGATCATCGACCCCATCGACATGAACCTGCTCGAGCAGGCCCTGACGCTCCTCGTGAATGCGACGGTGCTGTCGCTGCTGTTCTCGGTCGGTCTGCTGCTCCTCTACCTCGAGGTCCAGACGCCCGGCGGCTGGATCTCAGGCGTGGTCGGCGCCGGCATGTTGATCCTGGCCCTTTACGGTTCGGGCTTCCTGCCCGTCAACTGGTTCGGCGTGCTCTTTCTCGCGCTGGCATTTGGCCTGTTTGTGGCGGAGGCGTATACTCCCGCCACATTCGGAGCGCTCACGCTTGGCGGCGTGATCTTCTTCGTCATTGGCGCGCTCGTGTTCTTCAACTCGCCCGGGACGTTGCCGGTGTATCGAGTGAGTGTGCCGCTGATCATCGTCCTGGGCGTGGTGCTGGGCGCGCTGTCGCTGACGCTGGTATTTGTGGCCCTGCGCACGATCCCGCGCAAGCCGCTGCTGGGCTCGCAGGTGTTGCTTGGTCAGACGGGCCACATGCGCACCGGCCAGTCGGCCCAGATCGGCAGCGAGTTATGGACGGTTGAGGCCAGCGACGGCCAGGCGCTCAACATCGGCGACGCCGTCCAGGTGACCGGTGTGCGCGGATTGAGACTGCTTGTCCGCAAGAACGGATAAAGCCGTCGTTAATGCCAAGAGCATTCATCGCAAGTTGGCGCTGAATGTGGTTAAATCGGATCAAAGCACTCCGGCGGGAAACTGATCCCGTCGTTGCGAGATCGGCCAGGCAAGGAGCACACAGGATGTCTACTTCTTCAGGGCGTTTTCGGTTGGCGATCAAGAAGGGTCCCAACCCCGGCAAGACCTTCGACCTCACGCAGATCGTGGCCATCATCGGCCGCGACGCGTCAGCAGACATCGCGGTCAGCGACGTCGAGGTCTCACGCCAACACGCTCGGTTGAGTGCCACAGAGTCGGGCTTCACGATCGAGGACCTCGCCAGCACCAACGGCGTGTTCGTCAACGGCGTGCGCATCACGGCCCCGACAGACATCAAAGACGGCGACGTGATCGGCATTGGCCAGACGGTCGAGTTGGCGGTCGAAGGCATCCCGGCTGAAGGGGCCGCGACGGTCTTCACGGCGCAGCCGGCCGTGCCCCCGCTGCCCTCGATGGGCTCCGCGCCCGAACCTGCTTCGCCCGTGGTCGGGTCGAGCGGCGGCAGCTTCAATCTGCCCCCGTCGCCTGGCCCGAGCGCACCCGTCGGCTCGTCGGCGGCACCCGCCAGCTCCGGCGGACGCCCCAGCTGGCTGCCCTGGGCGGTCGGCGGCGGTTGTCTCTTCCTGCTGCTCTGCGTCTGTCTTCCAGTCGCGGCCTGGGCGATCACGAGTGCCGGCTTGTTCAACTGAACCGACTGCGTCCACCCGACCTTCGAGCAATGCCCGTCAGAGCCGAATCACGCCCTGACGGGCATTGCTGTTTAGAAGTCATCGTCATTGCGTTCATCCTCATGACAAAGGAGCGGCGGAGCCATCATGGATAATCCATTTGCCTGGTTGATGAGCGGTTCGATCGTGTTCTCGATCTTGATCAGTTGCTGCAGCGTAATCCTGCCGCTGGCGATCATCGGCGGGCTCGGATATTTCTTCTACACGCGCTACCAGCAGGGTCAGTCCAAGCGTCAGGAAAGCCAGGCCTGGCCGGCAACCCCGGGTGTGGTGTTGATGTCGCGCGTGGAGGTCCGCGGCGGCGGCGAAAGCACGAGCGTCGTGCCCGTGGTCGTCTACCAGTATGAGGTCCACGGACAGGCCTATCAGGGCAACATCATCAAGGCCGGTAGCAATTACTTCAGGGTGCAGGGCTCACGTGAGCCATACACGATCACCGACCGCTATCCTGTCGGCGCCCAGGTGATGGTCTACTACAACCCGGCCAACCCGGCCGACTGCGCTCTCGAACGCTAGCCCGGCGATTCTCATCCAGCGCCAACGATCCCTGTCTGGCCCGCACCGTCGGGCTGTGATAGGTTCTTCCTGATGCCGCGCCGCCTCCACCCTGTCGCCCTCGTCTGGACCAGCCTGGCCCTGGCCTCGCTGGCCTGCCAGACGTTAGCGCCCAGCACTCCACTGCCGCCCACCGAGCGACCGCGCCCGACGGAGGTAGAGCCCACAGAGGCGCCCGCGCCTACGGCACAGCCCGATCCGACGGATCGGCCGGAGCCAAACGGCCGCGACCATGGCGTGGCGCAGCCGGCCGCCGACCCGAACGCCGGCCAGTACCTCGAACTCTCTGGTCAAGAGCAGGTGTACGACACGGATCGCTTCCGTGTTCACTACACCCTCTCCGGCCGCGACTCGATACCGGCGACGCCGGCCAACCATCAGGGCACGCCGACCTTCGTGATTGACCTCGGCGATCGCCTCGAGGGCGCGTGGACACTTGTGATCGACGACTGGGGCTGGGTGGCCCCTCCGCCGGATTCAGGCTGGGGCGGCAACGATCTCTACGACGTCTATGTCGGCCGCGATGAGGACGACGAACTCGGCTACGTGTGGACGGTGGATGAGATGCCCATGGGCGACAACCCCAATTCACCCGACGTCGTCGAGCGGCACGCGCAGGGCTCGTACATGCATCTGCGCCGCGGCTTCGCCACCGGCGACGGTTTCTCGAGCGACCAGGAACTCGCCGACTATCTCGACACAACCGTCGTGCACGAGTTCATGCACTCTGTGCAATACGGCTACGACGGCGGCGAACGACCCGAGTGGATGTGGGAGGCCGTGGCGATGTGGTCCGAGAGCCTCGCCTTCCCGGGCGAGTCGGACGACACAGCTTACATCATCGACTACGTGTCGGCCGCTGACGATTGCCTGGGCCGCGCCGACCCGTACAGCGTCTGGCCGTTCTTCCGATATCTGTCGGATCGACACGGCCTGGAGATCGTCCGCGCGATCTGGGAGCAGGCTCGCGATCTCGAGGGCGTCAACGCGGTGCGCACCGCACTGCGCGTCAACGGGCTGGATCTATCGATCGAGTGGATGGGCTTCGCGCAGGCCATGTTGCTGCGCGACTTCAACGACGGCGCCGACTTCCATCCGCTGATCCCGGCCGACACGCTCACCGGGCCGGGCACCGTGCAGCGCAACGTCGGACACCTCGGCCTCGAGGCCATCGACGTGACGGCCTCTGGCCCGATCACGCTCTCGCTGACCGGGGACCCTGAAGTGGCCGCGCGCGCCGTCGGCATCCGCGACCGCCAGGCCAGCGTCTTCGATCTCACGAGCAGCAGCATCGTGCTGAACGCCGACGACTTCGATTCGGTGGTGGTCCTTGTGGTCTACGCCAGCGACGAGGCCGGCAGCAACGCCTGCACGCACGTCGACTATCGCCTGCGCCTCGAACCCGGCGGCCAGCCCGGCCAACCCACCGACATTATCGACGCCCCGAAGTTCACGTCGCTGCATTGATCGAACCGACTCAAGACATCGGGTGTGCGAACGGTTGGGGGAAGTAAGACATCGGGAGTGCGAACGACG
>CAYZRP010000085.1:0-28756 GCA_964480865.1 uncultured Anaerolineales bacterium
GCGATTTCGGCTATTTAGACGTTTTAACTCGAGTCTGTTTTGACATAAATCCTCCCAATTCGCGTCATTCGCGAAATTCGCGGCTCATGAATCCTCAGCCCATGAAGGACAACAGGTAGTCGCGGATCGTCTGCCCGGTTTGTTCCCAGGTTGGGAACGTCTGTGCGCGGGCGAGGGCGTTGAGGCCAAGCGCGGCGAGGCGCTCACGATCGTTGGCCCAGCCTTCGAGCACACCAGCGATGGAGGCGGGGTCGTTCGGCGGGACAAGGGCGCCCTCGCTGTCGTGGCCGACCACTTCCGGCGCCGCGCCGGCGGTCGTGGCCAGCACGGGCAGACCGAAGCGCAGGGCCTCGACGTACACGATGCCAAAACCCTCGTATGACGACGGCACGACAAGCGCCTGATGCTCGAGCAAGGCAGCGCGCACCTCATCATCGGAGACAGGACCACGCCATCTGACTCGCTCCGTCATGCCGAGTCTATCGGCCTGACGTCTGACGCGCTCCGCGTAAGCCGGCTCTGGCGCTCCGCCGATCACGCTCAGCGTCCAGGGCGCGCGCACTGCGGCGAGCCCATCCAGAAGGACATGCAGGTTCTTGCGCGGGATGAGGTTTCCCAAGAACAACAGGCGTAGTGGCCCGCTCTCGCGAGCGCGCGCAACGACAGCCTCTTCGCCCAGGCCGGGGCCGAAGCGATCGCCGGCCGGGTAGGCCACCACGCCCGGGATCGCGAGCCCCGCGACGTCCTCTGTGACCGAGCGCGTCGTCTGGCTGTTGAAAATGGCGGCGTGGATGCTGTTCAGGTAGCGCCGCTCGACTTGCCGATACAGCGCGTTCTGCCAGGCGGGCCGGTCCTCGCTGCAACGCAGATGATGGACGATCGACACGCGCGGTGGCCGGGCCGGTAACCAACCGTTGAGCGCGAAGAGCGACGGGTGGTTGAGTTCGTCTTGAAGGATCAGGTCCCACGACCCCTGCGCCAACCGTCGCCGCAGATCACCCGAAGCGTTGTCGAGCAGATGCCTGCCGTAGTTGCGCCACGGCAGGCTGATGACATCGACCACGTCGCCGCGAGCGCGCAGGTGCTTGACGAGCTTGCGATCGTAAAGGTAACCGCCCGAAAGTGTATCGAGCGAACCATAGATGACGAGCGCAACATGCATCGACGGACTTTCAAGGATCTGAAGATAGACACGAAACGAAGGTCAAGCTCAGCGTGCCATCCCAACACCTCAACCACGCACCGCGTGTCATTCCGGCGCCCGCTCCGTGTCATCTAGTGCGTCCGGCGTAGTCCGCCGCGCCGCGTGTCATTCAGAGCGCCCGGCCACGCGCGCCATGTGTCATCCAGAACGCCCGGCCGGGTCCATCGCATTCCGCGTGTCATCCAAAGCGCCCGGCCACGCGCGCCATGTGTCATCCAGAACGCCCGGCCAGGTCCATCGCATTCCGCGTGTCATCCAGAGCGCCCCTGATTTTTTGCCCGGAGGCCACCGCAATGAGCGCGAAGGATCTCCTGTCGGACTCTCTGGTCCTGGGAGGAGCGCCTCCGAGCGCAAAGGCGTCTTTGAGGGAGATCCTTCGCGCTCATTGCGGGAGTCTCAACTTCCTATCGGGCCAGGCGCTCTGGACGACACGCGATGCGCAAGTCCAGGTGTGCTCTGGACGACGCGCGATGCGCGTGGCCAGGTGTGCTCTGGACGACACGCGATGCGCATGTTCAGGTGTGCTCTGGACGACACGCGATGCGCGTGGCCAGGCGCTCCAGATCACACGCGATATGCCAGGACACACCGCGCCTGATAGCGGCATTCGTCCTTCGTCATTCATCTCTCATCGCCGCCGCCTCACCACGATTTTCGATACGACGCCCAGGCGATCTCGTTCTCCCAGATGACGACGGTCAGGGCCGTCAGCGTGCCGGCGCTGATGCGCGCGGCGAGTTGCTCGCTGGCGATTCGCGAGAAGTGCTCGATGCTGGGGTTGAGCCCCGCGAACTCGGGCAGGTCGTTGAGGATGTGGTCGCGGTAGTGGTTCACCAACTCGGTGAGTGCACGCTCGATCTCGACGATGTCGACAAGATAGCCGTGCTGGTCGAGGTGATCGCCCTCGAGGCGCAGTTCGAGCACGTAGTGATGCGAGTGCAGGTTATTCTCGGCGCCCCAATCGCCGCCGATGAGGAAGTGCTGGGCGACGAAGTCGCGTTTGACGGCCACTGTGTACATCAGTCGTTCCCCCCGTGCAAGAAGATGATCTGCAGGCAGCTGTTGGGCTCGGCGTCGATGCGCCCGTAGGCCTCGGCCGCCTGCGTGAGCGGCAGACGATGGGTGATGAACTGTGACGGACGATGCGCCGCGAGGCGACGCCAGGCTACCTCGAGCCGCCGGGCCTTGGTCCAGCGCCCGCCAAGCGACGGCGTCAGCGTGCTCACCTGGCTGCTGATCAGGCGCACCCGGCCACGGTGGAACCGTCGCCCGAGGTCGAGCGTGGCAGGCTTCGCGCCGTACCACGAGCCGACGACGATCCGGCCGTCGAAAGCTGCGGCCGCGATGGCCTGGTTGAGCGCCACCGGTGCGCCAGAGAGCTCATAGATCAGGTCGAAGCCGGCCGCGTCCTCCGGGTCTGCGCCGGCGCCGCCCAGAGCGCGCAGCCGCGACGCCGCGTCCAGCGCGAGCGGATCGAGGACGTCAGTCGCGCCGAGGCGCCTGGCCATGGCCAGGCGCGCGGGCCAGCGATCGACGCCGACGCAGGCCGAGAGCGGCAGCCCGGCCAGCAGCCCCAGCGTCAACAGCCCGACCACGCCCTGGCCGAACACAGCCACGCGCTCGCCGATGAGCGGCGCGCCGTCGAGCAGGAAGTTGACGGCCGTTTCCATGTTGGCCAGGAAAAGTGCGTCTTCGTCGGCGACATCGTCCGGGATCAAGAGCAGATCGGCGATCGGCGCAACAAAAGCGCTGGCGTGCGGCTGAAAGGCAAAGACGCGTCGCTCGGCCCAGGATGGGTCAACGCCAGGGCCGAGCGCGTCGACGCGGCCGACACAGGCGTAGCCGTAGCGCACCGGATATTGAAAGCCGCCGCCCAGCGCGCTCAAAGTCGAGTCGAGCGTCAGCTCAGGCGGGAATTCGCCACGATAAACGAGCATCTCGGTGCCGGGGCTGATGGCCGAGGCGACCACACGCACGCGCGCTTCGCCGGTCGAGGGCTCGGCCAGGTCGTCCTCGCGCACCTCGACGACGCGGGGCGCCGTGAACCACAGCGCGGCGCGTCTCATTCAGGCACCCCTTCGACGATCACGTCGCTGCCCAACACGCTGTAGCGGACGTCGCGCAGGTTGAGCGAGACCGGGGCGTCATACGCGCGCAACCCGCCGACGAAGCGAGGCGCGACCGTGACGGCCACCGCGTCGACGAGCTTCTCGGCGAGGAAGGCCGTGATCACGCGCGCGCCGCCCTCGACCATCAGGCTCTCGATGCCCATGCTGCGCAGCAGCCCGAGAGTCGTCGAGAGTTGCAGCCTGCCCGATGCATCGATCGGGGCGCGGACGACGCGCGCGCCAGCCTCCTCCAGAGCGCGTCGTCGCGGCTCTGAGGATTGCGGGCCAGTGATGAGGATCGGCTTGTACGTTGGGTGTCGGAACAGGCGCGCGCCGAGCGGAAAGCGTAACTGAGTGTCGAGCACGATCGGCCGCGGGTTCTTGCCCTCGACCAGACGCACCGTCAACTGTGGGTCGTCGGCCAGGACGGTGCCGATACCGACGAGGATGGCAGCGTGGTTGGCGCGAAGTTCATGCGTGTAACGCAGGGCTTCGGGCCCACTGAGGGCCAAAGGCGCGCCCACGCTTGACGCGAGAGAACCGTCGAGGCTTTGTGCGTAAGTGACCGTGACGCGCGGTCGGATCATGGCAGGGCGCCCGTGGCGCGACGGGCTGGCGCCAGGCGTCAGACCGGAAGTTGCAGCAAGTGTCGCATGCGCTCGACCTTGGTGCGCAGGTAAGTCGTGTTGTTCGGCGTGAAGGTCGGGGCCAATGGCACACGGCCACTCACCTTGACATTGAGTTCACGCAGGCTGTCGATCTTGAGCGGATTGTTGGTCAACAAACGAATTGAGCGCACGCCCCAATCGCGCAGGATCAACGCTGCCACAGTGTAATCCCGTTCGTCAGCCTGGTGGCCGAGCGCAAGGTTGGCTTCAACGGTGTCGTAGCCCTGGTCCTGCAGGTTGTAGGCGCGCAGCTTGTCGAGCAGGCCGATGCCGCGGCCTTCCTGGCGCAGGTAGAGGAGGATGCCCTGGCCTTCGTGTGCCATCAGGTGCATCGAGCGGCGCAGTTGCTCGCCGCAGTCACAGCGCTGCGAGCCAAGGACGTCGCCGGTGAAGCACTCGGAGTGAACGCGCACGAGCACGTCGGAGCGATTGCGCACCTCGCCCAGGGCGAGCGCGAGATGCTCTTTGTCGTCAAGGTTGTTGTGGTACAGGGCGAGCCGGAAGTCGCCGGCATCGGTGGGCAGGCGGGTGACCACCTTCCGATCGATCTTCGCCTCGATCTTCGCCTCGATCTTGACATCAGTCTTCAACTCGTGGGTTCGTTTCAATGCGGCCATTCGCCCTCCGACAGATTCAAGGTTATCCGGTTATGGAAGCAGGGTCAGGCCACTGAACTTCGTCGGCCATCCATAACCAGGAGAACTAACAAAACGACTTCCAGCAACGTCGTGACCCAACCGAGGACATCGCCTCGATCACCGAGGACTCCCCAGGCCACGATCGTGAGCGCTGTGAATCCAATGAACGCCCACCTGTATAGCGACTCACGTCCCTTGAGGAAGTCGGGCCGCCACAGAGCTAAAGCGCTTAGCGTGAGAAAGCCTACACCGTTGAGCGTGAACGGCACGTCAACGCCGTACCCGGCGGTCACCAGCCGAAGATTGAGCACAATCAGGTGAATGACCCCGGCGATTGCCCCGAGAAGTGCGATCCAGATTTTGAGGTTCGAAGACAACATAAGTCACTTCCTGGCTTACTATCTCGCGCAACACTAGCTTAATGATACCAATTGGAGCATTTATATAGGCTATTTCTTGTATAACATTCGATAAGAACCACAGGCCGTGTAGGAGTAGGAAACAAAAAGGGTCCGCCCATGGCGGACCCTAAGCGAGCACCAGGATCAGTTCGTTTCGAGCGGCCCGGCGGGGTTGACCGCCACGCCCTCGGGGCCGCCACGATCGATCTCCCAGGGGTAGATGATGTACGCGTCGGTGAAGGCTGCATAGTAGGTCGGCAGCGCTTTGGTGAACAGCGACCGCTGCGGGTTGTAGTGGAGGACGCACAACTCAGGCGAGCCGCCCGCCGCTTCGACCCGGTTTTTGACGGCCGTGATCGTGCGCCCGCTCCCCCAGACATCGTCCACGACCAGCACGCGCCGCCCGGTCAGGAGCGAGTCATCCGGGAACTGCAGAAACGTCGGCCAGACCATGAGCTTGGCCGACCCCAAATCAGCCGGAAAATCGACAGCCGCCGTGAGGACGTTGCGGATATCGAGCGCCTCGCAGATCATGCCGCCGGGCACGAGCCCGCCGCGCGTGATCATGATCATGGCGTCGAAATTGCCTCGAAATTGCGGCAATAACGCGTCGATCAGGCGATCGACCTGGGTCCAGGTCAGGATCTCTTGGCGCATCAATAACCCTTTCGCTCGGAGTGCGCGGCTATGATAGCACCTTTTGGGTAGAGCGAGACGGACCGGTGACGAAGGACGAAGGTTGAATGGCCTTTCATGTGCGCCGTTCACAGCCATTCGGCAGGCCCACCGCCAGGCGCACCGAAGAACAGCGTCGCCCATGTACCCAACCGCTGGGGCGGCCCTTGTGGCCGCCCTCTCGGCCATGTCGACCGTTCGCTGCGCAACGGCCCCGTCCGCTCCGTCCGTCCTGTCATCGATGCCCAGGTGTCATCTGTTTCTCAGTCGCGGTCAGCTTCTATGCGCCGCAGACTCGCCCAACAAGCAAGTCGGGTCGCAACGAGGGAGGATGCTCCGCTGATACTGCCACAATCGTGGATGGCACTGCGATGGGTCTGGCCCGGTCGATGCCTGGCCGTCGTTCGCCATGGCTGAGAGGGCGGCCACAAGGGCCGCCCCTACGGTTGGGTACATGGGCGACGCTGTTCTTCGGTGCGCCTGGCGGTGGGCCTGCTGGACGGCTGGGAATCTCCTGCCCCCTATCGACACGACACCGTGGGCACAGGAATCCGGTCTGCCGGGGTCAACCGATCGCTCACATGTCGCCTCATGGCCTCCGCTCTCATGTTCCCGCGTTCGCACGCTCCCTCGGCCTCGCCACGATTGCCACGTGCTCGCCGGCCTGGCGAGTGAGCAGGACGACCGCCTCTGGCCCATCCCCACTGAGGTGGAGTCGGCGGATCAGGTCTTCGGGCTCGATCGGTGAGCCGCGCTTCTTGACCGTGACACTGCCGATGCCGCGCTCGACCAGAAGCTGACGCAGACGCTTGAGATGGAAGGGGAGGACGGCCTCGACGTCGAAGGCGCGCGCGAACGGCGTTGCGGCGGCGTCATCGGCGCTCAGATACGCGATGGTCGGATCGATCAGGTGAGCGCCCAGCCGCTCGGCCAACGCCCGAACCTGACCGGCCCGAATGATGGCCGGGTCGGGCTCGTAGAGCACTCGACCGACAGGCTCGATCGAAGCCGGCGCTGTAAACGCATGATGCGTGTCGTGTTGCTCACTCCAAAGCGTCTCACTCGACTCAGCGCTCATCACCGTCGCGCGCCAGCGTACCGTCGCCAGCGGCCCAAACCACAACACGCATTCTTTAAGTTCGCCCTCGACCGAGATGAACTCACGCTCGGCCTCGAAACCCTGTAACTCCTCCAGGTCCACGCCCGGTGACAGTTTGACGCCGAGAGCCGGTGTGCGCCCGCTCCAGGATGCGACGAGCTGCAGCGGCGGCTGATAGTCGGCGACGCGATGCAGACGACGCCCACCGGCCCGTCGGCCGGGGTCGCACCAGAGCGCGGCAGCATCGGGTGGGCCGTCGATTTCGAGATCGCGCAGGATCGCTTCGCCGCGCAGGTCGTAAGCGCCAAGATTGGCGTCGGCCAAGGCCAGTCGCAACCGATCGCGATCAACGACCACCGTCGGCGCCACAGCCGCCAGGCCGATGGCGTCACCGCCAAGGCCCGCGCAAAGATCAGCGACGGAGGCCACGCCGCGATAGCGCTCGGCCCGATGACGCGCGATGCGCTCGCCGCTGGCCTGCTCAAGGGCCTCGCGCTCGAAGTACATGCGATCGGCGCGCGTGAACTTCGTCCGCGCACGTTGGCGCAGCAGCACGGTCTCGAGGACGGCCCGCGCCAGCGCCGGATCCGCCAATCGCTTCAAGGCCTCGATGACCGCGAGTTGATTGGCCTCCGTCGGCGACAGGGCGTCGGCCGCGCTCAGCAGGCTTTGACCTTCAGGCCCGCGCAGCCTCTCCAGCAGAGCGAGATCCATCCGGGCATTGTAGCCGCGCCCTCGATCGCGGACAGCGCAGGGTTTCTGCCGCGGCAAAGACTCCGCGCCGTCATAGACCTCATGGAAACATGAGCCTCAGGTGCAGTACACTCGAGCGAACCTCCGGGGGGACTCATGGAACAAAAAGCGGGCGCACAGATCGGCCAGAAGGCCTTCATCCAGTCGTTGCTCATCTTGCTGGCCCTGATGATCGTGGCCGGCGTGCTGACGCTGGTCGTGCCGGCCGGCCAAAACGCGCGCCTGACGGTCGACGGCCGCGACGTCATCGACGCCGCGTCGTTTCAAACCACGCCCCGGCCGGACTACCCGGTGTGGCGCTGGCTGACGGCGCCCCTCGAGGTCCTTGGAGGCTCGGACGGCGCGACCATCATCGTCATCATCGTCTTCCTGTTGATGGTGGGCGCGGCCTTCGCGCTCCTCGATCGCAGCGGCCTGCTCAGGGCCGGGCTGGCCCGGCTCGTCCGCGCCTTTGGCCCGCGCAAGTATGCGCTGCTGCTGACGGTCTCGTTCGTGTTCATGGCGCTCGGCGCGTTCTTCGGCATTTTCGAGGAGATCGTGCCGCTGGTGCCCGTCATCATCGCGCTGTCGTATGCGCTTGGCTGGGACTCGCTCGTGGGGCTGGGGATGAGCCTGCTGGCGACGAACCTCGGCTTCTCGACCGCGATCTCCAATCCGTTCACGCTGGGCGTGGCGCAGCGCCTCGCCGGGCTGCCGCTCTTCTCAGGCGCCGAGCTGCGCGTCGTCATCTTCCTCGTGGTGTTCGTCGCCTTCGCGCTCTTCCTGACCAACTACGCCCGTCGCATCGAGCGCGATCCCTCGCGGTCGCCCGTTCATGCCGAGGACAGTGTGGCTCGGGCTCGCTACGCCGACCTGCGCCTCGACGACTCGTCGGCGTCGGAGAAGCGTCTGCTGCGCGGCCTCGGCGTGCTCCTGGCCGTCACCGTCGTGATCGCGGCCGTGCTGCTGGCAGGGCCATTCGTGCCGGCTCTCAGCGCGGTGTCGCTGCCGCTGGTGGGCCTGCTCTTTCTGTTAGGGAGCGCCGGCGCCGCGTGGAGTGCCGGCACGTCGGGCCGCTCTGTGGGTTCAGCCTTGCTCGAAGGCGTCAGCGGCATCGCGCCGGCCATCCCCCTGATCCTTATGGCCGCGAGCATCAAGCACATCGTAGCCAGTGGCGGCATCCTCGACACACTCCTGCACAGCGCTTCGGCCGCGTTTGCCGGCGCCAATCCGTTCGTCGCGACGCTCCTGATCTATGTTCTCGCGCTCTTCATCGAGTTCTTCATCGGCTCGGGCTCGGCCAAGGCGTTCCTGTTGATGCCGATCCTTTTGCCGCTGGCGGATCTGGTTGGCGTCACGCGGCAAACAACGGTGCTGGCCTACATCTTCGGCGACGGCTTCTCGAACCTCGCGTATCCGACCAACCCGGTGCTGCTGATCGCACTCGGCCTGACGGTGGTGAGCTATGCGAAATGGATGCGCTGGACTCTCGGCCTGTGGCTGTGGGTCGGGATCGTGACGGTCGCGGCGCTCGGGCTGGCCGTGGCGATCGGGTACGGGCCGTTCTGATGTACGCGGCAAACTACTCCGACTCGCGGGATCGCTTTCGCTCGCGCCTGCCCTCGCTGCAAACGCGCTGGCCCGGCGCCCGGCTGGCGACTCATCGTCTCAGCGGGGACGAGGACCTGACCATCGACTGGATCAGCGCGCCGGCGCGCGACCATGGCTCGAGGCTCGTGATCCTGACGACCGGCGAACATGGCGCCGAAGGCTACGTCGGCGCTGCGATGCTCGAGTTGTTTCTCGATCAGTTCGTCAAGCGGCTGGATCCGGCCGGAGTCGGGCTGCTGCTCGTGCATGCGATCAATCCGTGGGGCATGCAGCACGGCCGACGAGTGAATCGCGCCAACGTCGACCTCAACCGCAACTTCTGGTGGCCGACGTTTCCGTCTCCCGCGCCGGTCTCGCCCGGCTATGCCCGGCTCAACGACTTCCTCAACCCGCAAGGCCCGGTCGAGCATCTGACGGCCACGCAGCTGTCGTTTCTTGGGAACCTGGCGACGAAGCTCATCACGCCTGGCTCGGACCAGATCCGCGCGGCCACGCTGATGGGCCAGTATCAGTTCGCGAACGGGATCTACTTCGGCGGCGTCGACACGCAGGAGGAAACGCGGGTGATGGCCGCGCTGTACGCCGATCATCTTGATCGCTACGACCGCGTGCTGCACATCGACCTGCACACCGGCTACGGGCCGCGTGACCAGATGACCATCGTCAACTCGGCGCTCGACGCGCGCGACCCGGCCGAACTCAAGCAGCGCTTCGACTATCCGCTCGTGGTGCGGACTACGCCCGGCGAGTTCTACGCCATCAACGGCGACATGATCGACTACGTCAACGCCCTGGCTGAGGCGCGCGGCCGGGCAGCCGATGTGTATTCGACGACGTTCGAGTTCGGCACGTTTGGCGAATCGTTGCCGGCCACGGTGCGCAGCCTGCGAACCATGATCCTCGAGAACCGGCTCTGGCGGTTCGGGGGCAGCGCCGCGGCGAGGGCATCCATCGCTCACGATTTCTGTGAGCTCTTCGCGCCATCGTCTCCGGCCTGGCAGGCCAAGGCGCGCGAGGACGCGACGCGCGCGTTCGCGGGCATCTTGAAGGCTGAGGGGTTCTGACCCTCAGCGCGTCAGTTGTGCGATGCGACCCTCGGCCAGGCCACGCGACACGGCCGACAGCGGATTGCCCGGCGCGACGGCGAGCTCGTACTCGCGCCGCGCCGCCCCAACATCGCCGGTGAGGTCCATGGCCAGCCCCATCACGAAGTGCCGCTCGGGCTGGCTCTCGATCGCCAGCGCCGCCACCATGTGATCGACGGCCGCAGCGACATCGCCGCGCATGAAGTCGACCTGCGCGAGTTGATCGAGCATGGCTGCGCGGTCAGCGGGCGCTGCCGAGTCGAGGGCCGTCGTCAGCACGGCGGTCGCGGCATCGAGCCTGTCGACGTCGACCAGCGCCGTGGCCTGCTCGGCCGGGGTCAACGCAGACACATCCCCGGGCGCCGACGGATCCGGCCCGAGCTGCACGCCCTGCCCATCCGCGCGCAGCCCGGCGATCGACAACGTCAGGCGGCGCAGGCCCCAACGCTCAGCCACCTGCAGGCGGATCGACACATACACGTCGCCTTCAGCGGCGACAAAGCGACCCGGCTGCTTGACGAGCACCGTTCCCGCGTCAGTCAGCGTCTGCGGCACCCAGTGCTTCGACGACTGATCCCACAACGACACCTCGATCTTGTCGAGCGGAGCGCCGGCCTGCAGCCCGAGCGCCTCGACCCGCAACGCGTCCACCTGCGTCAGCGTCAGCGGCTCGATGGACTGGAAATGCAGGACGGTGGCGGTCTGACCCAGCAGGAGCGGTGTGCTGCCTGACTCGAGCGGCATCAACAGGCCGGCGTTCGGCGGCGGTGCGCCGTGATTGGCGATCTCAGGCGCCTGCGCGTTTGAAGCTTCGATGGGCTGAGCCAACGGCACTGGATCCTGGCCGGACTCGGCCAGCACCGTCACCCAGCGTTCGCGCAGGAAGCCGAGCGCCGGGTCGAGCGACACGATCGCGCCGCGCACCGAGTCCCACCCCGCGTCGCTGCCCCCGTCGACCGTGAGG
Source organism: uncultured Anaerolineales bacterium (assembly GCA_964480865.1). Taxonomy (GTDB): domain Bacteria; phylum Chloroflexota; class Anaerolineae; order Anaerolineales; family UBA6663; genus UBA6663. The sequence continues at coordinate 11,186 of CAYZRP010000085.1, forward strand.
CGGCCGTGCGTGTAGGCCTGCCAGGCGCCGGTCGAGCCACCCAGAACCTGGGCGGTGCTCAGGTCGTTTTCGGCGCCGGCTCGATCGCCGGCCTCATAGACCAGGAAGGCGCGCAGATCGAGGCGTCGCGCGCTCGTCGCAGGTTCGGCGGCCAGCCAGTCATCGAGTTTCTTCAATGCTTCGGTGGTGCGCTTGCGGGCCTGGAGTGACAGGATCTCGAGCTCGCGGGCCTGCGGGAACGCGCCGTCGAGGGTTTCGGCGGCCTGCCGCGAATAGGATCCGGCCTCGTCGTAGCGCGCGCGGCAGTAGGCGTTGAGCGCGGCGCCGTATTGGAGCCAGGCGCGCTCGCGAGTGAGCCGTCCGCCCTGGGCCAATGCCTGAGTGGCCGTCTTGTATCCATCGTCGCAGCGCCCAACACGAGCCTGCAGCAGCGGCAGCCAGGTACTGAAAGCCGAGCCGCTTACGCCCAGGCGGGTCGCGGCCTCGAGATCGGCGCGGGCGGAAGCCGCGAGAGTCTCGCGCGCCTGAACGTCATCGCTGCGTCGTAGCGCCTCGGCCTGCGCGAGCGCACGCAGCAGATAGAGATCGCCCTGAGTGGGGGCGAACGCGACGGCGGCATCGGCATCCTGAACGGCGGTCGCCGGCGTCAGACCTTGCGGTTCGGCATCGTAGGCTTCGATCAGTGCCCCGACGTCAGCGTGCGCGAGGAGGGCGCGGGCCTCGACCAGATCCGGTTGGGCGTTCACAACGGGAAGGAGCGCGGCGCGCGCATCGAGATAGCGTTCCTGTTGCACGAACAACCGGCCTGCGGCCAGCGCCGGCTCAATCACGACGACAGCGGGCGCGGCCGGCGTGGGGGCGGCGGCCTCGACGCCGGGCTCCGTCGGCGCTGCAGTGGGCTGGGCCGTCGGCCGGGCCGTCGCGATCAAGTCGCTGGCAGCGGCCGGTGTCGGGCTTGGCAGCAGAGTCGCAAACGCTCCCACGCTTCCGGCGGCGCCATTCATCTGAAACAGAATCCAGATCGCCGGCAGGGCGCAGAACAGGGCCATCGCCCAGACGCCGAGCAGGCCGGCCACGACGGCCTGGGTCGTGGTCAATTTGAAGCGCGGCATCTTGCCGGCCTTGGACTTTGTCTTCTTCGCTGGTTGCGCGGCAGCGACGGACTTCGGCTTGACGGCCTGGGCCGGCGGGATGTTCGCCAGCGCTACGAGCGGCGAGGCAGCGGGCGAAGGCGAAGGCGTCGACTCGACCGACACACCCAGGCTCTTACGAAAGCGATCAAGTTCGGATGGCGCCGCGGGTTTGGGGGCCAGTGTCAGCGCTGCCGGTGCCGCGTCTTCAGCCGGAAGTTCTGGCGCGTGGCCTTCCTTGAGGGCCTTCAGATACGCCGTGGCTCTGGCATTGCCGGGCTCAAGGATGAGCGCGCGATTGAAGCATTCCTCGGCATCGGCCGAGTCCTCCACCACAAGGCCGAGCCACAGCCAGGCGTCGACCGAGCGCGGCTCACGCTCTACGGCCACCTGCAGCAGTTCCAGGGCCGTGGTCGCGTCCCCGGCACGCGCGGCACGAATGCCGTTACGCAGCACATCACCCTCAATCGACATTGCCAGCTCCCTCGGCGCGTGGCCACCACCACACGCCTTGTTATGGAAGGATAGCCATTGGAGAGAGCGTCAGGCGGAAGGGTTCGTCGAGGATGGTTGGCGGGGAGGCTCAACCTTCTTCGGAGGCCAGAGAATGGGCCGGGTCAATCCGCACAGATTCGGCGACAGACGCATTGCGCCAATCCTCGAAAGCGGGGTTGACGATCACGGGAAGGCCCCAGGCTTCGACCTGTTCGAGCGCGTACCGGCCGGTCTTGTTAATGCCGGTGAGCAGGCCTGCGAGGACGGCCGGCTGCATGAAGGCCACGGCCTTGACCAGCGACGTGAACGCCAGGAGCGCGGGCTGCCCTGTCGAGGGATCGACGAGCCGGGCGGCCTCCCACACGCGGCGCTCGCCGGGCTCGAGCCGCCAGGTCGGCTTGTTCGGCGTCTGCTTCACGAGCACGACAAGCGCGCGCGCGGAGCCCATCTCAACTGAAGAGATCAGCCCGCTGAGCCGCTTGCCGCCTGAGTGGATCGGCGGGCGCTCGCCGCGGCACAGCCAACCGCCATCGGGCAGCGCCTCGATCAGGCAGTGGATGTAGCCGTGCTGGTTGAGTTCGGCAAGCCGGCGCTCGCCATCTTCAAGCTCTGACGGTGCGTTCGAAAGGAGGACGATCAGGCGGCCGCCGGGCCGAAGCCTGTCGCGCGAGGCGGCCAGGTCTTCGGGCCAGCGGAAGGTCAGGATGGCGTCGACGTCGCGCGCGTCAGCCGGGGCCGCCACCGCCTGGCCGGGCTCGCCGCCGCCGAAGCCGCCCTCGACATATGACGCGAGGGCGGCTTCGGCCTGCGGATCGAGCGCCAGCACGATCGGGAGCGCGGCGCTGGGCGGCAGGTGCGGCGCGAACACGCCTGTGAGGAGTTACTTCGCGGCCTGGCGGATCAACTGGACAAGCTCATCCCACTCCTCTTTGAAGAGGTGCAGGGTGACGTTGCCGAGCTCGAGGTTGAAGGTCACTTCTTCGCCGTCATCGGCGCGCCAGATCGCGTAGCTATCGGTCTCGGCCAACACTTCGGTGTTGACTTCATCGTCGTGGTGGTGGTGGTTGTCGGACATGGAACGCTCCTAGATTGAATGAGGCAGCCCGCTTGAGCTGCCTATCGAATTATCCGCGATCTTGGGCGACTCGTGGGCCCAGTTGCCGCGGCGGGTTGTGGCTGTTTTCTGTACATGGATGACGCGGATCAGCACGGATGGCGCGGGGGGTCTGTAGGTATACATCTATCCTTCGTGCGCGTCGAGCGCGTCAAGGACTTTCTGGAGCGCGAGCAGGCTGGCGCCGGCGTGCGCCTGATTATCCAGGCCTGGCACGCTGTAGGTGCGCGCGAAGGCGTTGTTGAGGAAGTCCTCGTGTGCGAGCACGGCGGTGAGCGAGGCGCGCACCGACGCACGCCGGCCGGCGTCCCACTGGCGCGCCTGGCGCATCCAGAACACGGTGTAGGAAAAATCGATCTGACCCGGATCGAGCATGCCAGCGCTCACTCGTGCGCCGAGTCGGTCGGCGTTTTGGCGCGACGGCGTACGAACAGGGCCCTGAGCGCCGGCGGCACCGTCAGGCCGCGGCGCGTGACGACCGGCGGCGGGATCGGCTTCTCGGGGAACGGATCCAGGTCGAACAGCTTCGCGTAGATGTATCCGCCGAAGAGTTTCACCGTCGCGAGCAGCGGCGCTGCCAGCAGCAGGCCGACAAAGCCGAGCAATTGCGCCATGAGCAGCGCGCCTACGAGGATCATGGCCGGATGCAAGCCCAGGTTCTGGCCCATGATGCGCGGATAGAAGAGGTTGCCCTGGATCTGCTGCAACACGATGTAAAGCAGCAGCACGACCCCGGCGTACACGAGTTGATCGATGCCGTATATGTTGCCACCCTGAAAGAACGCGATAAGGGTGCCCGTGAGTGCCGCCAGGGTCGGGCCGACGTACGGGATGAACTCGAGGAAAAACGAGACGAAGCCGAGCGCCGGGCCGAAGCGCACGCCGGCGGCAGTAGTGCCGACCGACACCATCACGCCGATGATCAGCGACAGCGTCACCTGGCCGCGCAGATAGGCGTTCCAGATCGGGCCGAGCTCGACCGCCAACCGCCGCACATCGGACCCATAGCCGGCCGGCACCGCTCGCTCGATGGCGGGCAGAAGCCGCGGGAAGTCGATCATGATGTAGAACGACACAAGCAACGTGAAGGCCAGCCAACCCAGGGCGGTGGCTGTGCCCGAGGCGAAGTTCGTGGCGATCGCGCCGGTCTGGCCGAGCACGGGCTGGACGGCGCTGAGTGCCTGCTGAGCGATCGGCAGCAGGTTTGAGTCGCGCAGGGTGAAGGTGTAGCCCGCGATCTGGTAGGTGGTGTCGAAGGCGGTCTGCAGCGCACTGGGCAGGTCGCGACTGATGTCGAGCAGGAAGGCGATGAGGCCCTCGATCTGGCGCTCGACGGCGAAGCCGGCCCCGATCAACACCACAAGGATCACCACGATCAGGAGTGCATAGGTCACGCCGACGGCCGTCCCCCAGCTTCCAACCCGTTTCGCGAACCACGCGACAAGCGGGCTGAGCAGGTAGGTGAGGATGAAGCAGGCCAGCACAGGCCCGATCAGGTTGCTGAAGTACACCAGCAAACCACCGATCACGGCCAGGGTTGCCAGCGCCACGAGGAACTTGGTCGGCGTATTCCAGCGCGGGGATTCGGGACTGTCGGTCACCACTTCATTGTAGCGTAACGACGAACGACGAATAAGAAATCGGGAGTGTCCCGATGTCCTCCGATGTCTGGCGCCAACGCGCGGCACATCGGGGGACAACGTGACACTCCCGATTTCTGGTTTTGAATCCGACAAGATTTGCCCCCTTGACACATTCCTATATCGGTATATAAATAGCCCATGGCTCGCCGCCCGACCACGCACGATCCCTTCAACGCAGTCGCGGAGCCCAAGCGCCGCGACTTGCTCGAGGCGTTGGGCGACAGGGAGCGCTCGGTCAGCGCACTGGTGGAGAAGTTGGGCTGGCCCCAGCCGATGGTCTCAAAGCACCTGGCGGTGCTGAAGAAGGTCGGCCTGGTGAGCGAACGCCGCGAGGGGCGCCAGCGACTCTATCGCGCCCACCTCGATCAACTGAAGCCGGTCTACGACTGGGTCGTGCCGCTCGAACGCTACTGGCGCGAGAGCCACGAACGCCTCGACGACGTCCTGGAACGGCTCAAGCACAAGGAGAAGTGACATGGCTGCTTCACGCAACCTGACGCGCATCACGGCTGAACCCGGCAAGCAGGATCTGTTCATCACGCGCGAGTTCGACGCGCCGCGCGAGCTCGTGTTCCGCGCCAACACCGACCCCGAGGTCTATGTGCAGTGGATCGGGCCACGCGGTTACACGACGACAATCGACGTGTTCGAGCCCGTGAGCGGCGGCAGGTGGCGCTGGATCCAATCCGACCCTGAGGGCCACGCCTTCGCCTTCCGCGGCGTGTATCACGAAGTCACGGCGCCCGAGCGCATCATCGGCACGTTCGAGTTCGAAGGCTGGCCGCGCTCTGGCCACGTCGTGCTCGAAGAGAGCCGCTTCGAAGCGCTGCCCGAGGATCGCTGCCGCGTGACGACTCACTCCGTCTACTTATCGATCGCGGATCGCGACCGCATGATCGACGAAGGCATGGAGATCGGCACACGCGAGGGCTATGAACGCCTCGACGATCTCCTCGAAAGCCTGCGCCGCTAAATTCATCGCGCCCACACAAAGGAACATCCCATGGAAACCATCCACTCAAAAGATGGGACGAGCATTGCTTTCGATCGTACCGGCCACGGCCCGACCCTGATCCTGGTCGGCGGCATGTTCGAGCAGCGCGCGCTCGACACCGAGACCGCCAGGCTGGCTGCACTACCCGCGCTCGCCGAGCACTTCACGATCGTGCACTACGACCGGCGCGGCCGTGGCGACAGCGCCAACACGCTGCCCTTCGCCGTCGAGCGCGAGATCGAGGACGTCGAGACCCTGATCGATCATGTCGGCGAACCCGCTTACGTGTTCGGCATCTCGTCGGGCGCCGCGCTGGCCTTCGAGGCAGCGCTGAAACTCGGCGGCAAGGTCAGAAAGCTCGCGCTCTATGAGCCGCCCTACAACGACGATCCCGATGCGCGCCGCGCCTGGGTGGCCTTCAGCCGGGAGCTCAACGAGACGCTGGCGCGTGGCCAGCACGCCGAAGCCGTCGGGCTCTTCATGAAGCTCCTGGGCGTGCCCGACGAGCACATCGCCGGAATGCGCGCCTACCCGATGTGGCCGATGTGGGAGTCTGTCGCGCCAACGATGGCCTACGACGTCGCTGCGCTCGGGGCTGAAGCCGCCGTGCCCGCAAAGCGCGCGGCCGGCCTCGCCATCCCCACGCTTGTCATGAGCGGCAGCGAGAGCTACCCGTTCATGAGCACATCCGCGGCAGCGCTTGCTGCTGCTCTACCGCGCGGCCGACACCAAGTGCTCGACGGACAGACCCACGAAGTGGATGTCAACGTATTGGCGCCGATCGTGACCGAGTTCTTCGACGAGTCGTAACGCACCTCCGCGGCATCCGTCCCTATCCGCGCGATCCGCGTACAAAGGAAGGTTCCACGAAAAGGAGTCAGACATGAGCAAGGTCGTCTTCAACATGACGATGTCGCTGGACGGCTTCATCTCCGGCATCAACGACAACCCAGAGCAGGGCCTTGGCGAAAATGGCTCAAGCCTCTTCAACTGGTACTTCAGAGGCGATACCGAGGTGGCGATGGCGGAAGGAGTGCCGCCGCTGAAGGTACCGGCGCAGAGCGCAACGGTTCTGCGTGAAGGCCTGGCGTCGTTCGGCGCCGGTGTCTGGGGCCGCAAGACATTCGACATCGCTCGCGGCTGGGGCGGTCATCCCCCAGGCTCGCCGGCCTTCATCGTGACACATTCAACCCCGCAGGAATGGGTCTTTGAAGGATCGCCCTTCACATTCGTCACGGATGGGGTCGAGAGCGCGATCCGTCAGGCGAAGGCGGCCGCCGGAGCGAAGAATGTGGTCGTCTGCACAGCCAGTGTCCTGCAGCAGGCCCTCAATGCCGGTCTGGTGGATGAGATCCATGTCGACCTGGCCCCTGTCCTGCTCGGCCGCGGCGTGCGTTTGTTCGAGCATCTCACCATCCAGCCGCGCGATCTCGAGATCCTGCGCGTCGTGCCCACGCCGCTGGTCACGCACCTGAGCTACCGCATCCTCAAATAAAAAAACCGGCCGGGCTTTGAAAGCCCGGCCGGTTCGTTTGTGTACCTGAAGTGACGCTCAGCGTCGGCCACCGTAGCCGCCGCGATCGCCACCGCCGCCGCCACCACCACGATCGCCGCCACCGCGACCACCGTAGCCACCGCCACGGCCGCCGCGATCGCCACCGCGACCGCCACGATCACCGCCGCGGTCGCCGCCGCGATCACCGCCACGACCACCACCGCCACCGCGCGGCCGATCGCGCTCCTGGGCCTCTTCGAGCGTCCAGCCCTCGAGCACGGCCTGGCGGCTGAGGCGCACCTTGCCGTTGTCGTCGATGCCCGTGACCATCACGGTCAACTCGTCGCCAAGCCGGGCCACGTCCTCGACCTTGTTGACGCGCTCAGACGCGAGCTGCGAGATATGGCACATGCCGTCGGTGCCGGGCAGCAACTGCACGAAGACGCCGAAGTCGGTCACGCGCACAACCGGGCCAGTGTAGATCGCGCCGAGCTTGACCGTCTCGGTCAGGCCCTCGATCTGCACGCGGGCACGCCGGGCGCCCTCGCCGTCGGTGCTCGAGATGAAGACCGTGCCGTCGTCCTCGATGTCGATCTTGGTGCCGGTGTCTTCCTGCAGCTTGCGGATGTTCTTGCCGCCGGGTCCGATGATGGCGCCGATCTTTTCGGGATCGACGTGCACCGTCAGGATGCGCGGCGCGTAGTCGGACAGATCCTGACGCGGCGCGGAGATCGCGCCGGCCATGACCTCGAGGATCTCGCCACGGGCCTCGCGGGCCTGCTCGAGCGCCTCGGACAGAATCTGGGCGCTCAGGCCCTTGATCTTGATGTCCATCTGCAGGGCCGTAATGCCCAGCGCGGTGCCCGCGACCTTGAAGTCCATGTCGCCGAGGTGATCCTCGATGCCCTGGATGTCGGTCAGCACCGCGTACTTGCCGCTGTTGGTGTAGATGTCGGTCACAAGACCCATGGCGATGCCGGCCACCGGCGCCTTGATCGGCACACCGGCGTCCATCAGGGCCAGCGTCGAGCCGCAGGTCGAACCCATCGAGGTCGAGCCGTTCGAGCTGAGCACTTCGGAGACCACGCGGATCGTGTAGGGGAACGACTTCTCGTCAGGCAGCACCGGCACCAGCGCGCGCTCGGCCAGCGCGCCGTGGCCGACTTCGCGGCGGCTCTGGCCGCGCATCGGGCGCACTTCGCCAACACTGAAGGGCGGGAAGTTGTAGTGGTGCAGATAGCGCTTCTCGTCGTCCGGCGAGAGCGTGTCGAGCTCCTGGCGATCGCCGGGCGTGCCGAGCGTGGCCAACGAGAGCACCTGCGTCTCGCCGCGGGTGAACAGACCGGAGCCGTGCGCGCGCGGGCTGAGGCCGACTTCCGACTCGAGCGGCCGGATCTGCTTGTAGTGTCGGCCGTCCGGGCGGACGCCGTGGTTGAGGATCGAGTCGCGCACGGCCTCTTCCTCGAGGTCGTGGATGATGCCGCTCAGGGTCGAGCCCTTGACACTCGGGTCTTCAGCGAAAGCGGCCACGACGTCGGCCTGGATGGCGTCCATGGCGAGGCGCCGGGTCGTCTTGTCGGACGGGGCGGCGGCCGCCTTCATCCGATCGCCGACGATGCCGCGCACTTTGGCGACGACGTCGGCCGGGAACTCGAATTTGGGGTAGGTCGAGTTCTTGGGTTTGCCGACCTCGCGCTGCATGCGCTCCTGCAGGTCGATGAGCGGCTGGATCGACTGATGGCCGAACTCCAGCGCGCGCACCATGGTCTCCTCGGGCACTTCGTTGGCACCGCACTCGACCATGACGATCGCGTTGCGGGTGCCGGCCAGGCGCAGGTCGAGGTCAGAGCGATCCATGTCCTCGAACGAGGGGTTGATGACGAACTCGCCCTCGATCAGGCCGACGCGCACGGCGGCCACCGGGCCGTCGAAGGGCGCGACACCGAACGGCACGTCCGAGATCGTCAGGGCGGCCGAAGCCGCGACGATCGCGAGGACGTCGGGCTGGTGAATCTGGTCAACCGACAGCGGCGTGCAGACGATCTGAACGTCGTTGCGGAAGTCCGCGGGGAAGAGCGGGCGCAGCGGGCGGTCGATCAGGCGCGCGGTGAGGATGGCGCCTTCGCCGGGGCGGCCTTCGCGGCGGAAGAACGAGCCGGGGATGCGGCCTGCCGCGTAGAGCTTCTCTTCGTATTCAACACTGAGCGGGAAGAAGTCGATGCCCTCGCGGGGCTTCGACGACATCGTCGCAGCGGCCAGGACCATGGTGTCGCCGACGCGGATCGTGACCGCGCCGCCGGCCAACCCGGCCAGCTTGCCGGTCTCAATCGTCAAGGATTGGCCGGCGAAATCAATTGTGAACTGCTTTGCCTCAGGCATGTGAGTCCCTTTCCACCGGCGCCCGGGTCAGGGACTGGAGCCTGCCGACAAGCTACGCTTGCGGGCACGCTCCAATTCCCAACCGGTCATCCGGCAATGCTTACGACATCAAACAAAAACCGGGCGGCGACGGGACAGCAGCGAGCTCAATCGTGCTGCGCTCTTGCGTGTCCCGTCACCACCCGGCATGTCGTTCAAAAACAGACGCTTACTAGCGCGCTTACTCGCGCGCTTACTTGCGGCGCAAACCGAGTTTCGCGACCACCTGCTCGTAGGCCTGCGGGTTGCGCTTGGCCAGGTACTGCAGGTGGCGGCGGCGGGCGCCGACCAGCTTGAGCAGGCCGCGGCGCGACGAGTTGTCGCCCTTGTTGGCCCGCAGGTGCTCGGTCAGGTAGACGATGCGCTTGGTGAGGATCGCCACCTGGACCTCAGGCGACCCCGTGTCGCCCTCTTTTCGGCCGAAATCCGTCACAAGTTGCTGTTTTGATTCCTTCGTCAGAGCCATGACGAACTGCCCTCCTAACGGCAGGTCACCACCGCCTGAGCGTGAACCCGGGCGGGGTCTAGTCTGGTAAATCGCGGGTTTGAGTCTACCAGAGAATCTCGATGTCGTGTTTAGGGAATGCTTTGCCACGAATGACACGAATTGAAACCAATTGGCACGAATGTTTTGCTAGCTGGTGCGTGAAAGAGTCACTCAGAGGGTATTCGTGCTAATTCGTCACAATTCGTGTCATTCGTGGCAAACGCTTTAGCTCCGCAGGTCGCGGACGAGGTCGTTCTGCCAGGCTTCCGGCAGGAGCTTCATGACCGAGCGGACGAGAAAGCGGCTGTTGTGGTCGTTGCGGACGGCCTGTTCGTGCAGGAAGGGCCGGGCATCGAGCGGGCGCTCGGCGGTCAGGGTCCGCAGGGCATCGACGACGGCCGGGCGCACGGTCGGGTCGGATTCGGAGGCCAGCTTACGCAGGATCTCGAACATGCCGGGCAGATCGTCCCAGCGGCCTTCCTGGGCCAGGGTGTAGACGGCCAGCGCGGCCGCGCGTCGGAGCCATTTATTGCGCTGCAGCGTCCAGCGTCGCGCGACGGCCAGGGCCTGGCCGGGCTCACGCAGGAGCAAAGGCTTGAAGGCGCCGATGACCAGGGCATCGACGATCTCGGCGCTGTCGCAGCGCGGCAGAAGTTCCTCTAGCTGGGTCAGCGCTTCGTCGGGCTGCGCGACGGCCAGGAAGCCGAGGACGTCGGCGGCCAGGCGGCGCTCTTCACGTGAGCCGGCTGCCCAAAGCGCGCGTGCCAGAGCGCCGGCGGCCTCGGGGTGCTTCTGGACGGGCACTCGGAGCGCGACACCCATCTCGTGGATGACGGGTGTGGGGGTACGCAGGGTCTCATCCAGCCGACCGCCGACCGCGCGCTGGTTCGGTCGGCGCGAGTGGTCGGCCTGGTTGCGGAAGAGCTTGCGGATCTCGGCCGCGCAGGTCGCCGGGTCCGACAGCTTATCGGCGATCGCACTGGCGCGAGCCCGCAGGACGGGGACGTCGATGGGCATGGCCGTTCACCGCGGGGTGTCGAGCCAGCCGCGCAGTCGATCGCGGACGCTCGGCCACTCCTCGGCCAGGACGCTGTAGTAGACGCTGCTACGCTGGTAGCCATCGGGCATGCGCATGTGGTCGCGCAGGACGCCCTCGCGCACGGCGCCGAGGCGTTCGATGGCGCGTTGCGAACGCTCATTGCGCAGATCGGTCTTGATCTGTACGCGCAGACAGCCGAGCGTCTCGAAGGCATGGGTCATCAACAGCCACTTGCACTCCGTATTGACGGCCGTGCGCTGCAGAGCGGGCGTGTACCAGGTGCCGCCGATCTCGAGCATCTGATTCGCGATCTGGATATCGAGATAGCGCGACATGCCGATCGCGCGGCCGTCGGCGAGGTTTCGCACCGCGAAGGGCAGGTCGGTGCCGCGCGCCTGCCGCGAAAGCAGATCCTCGATCTGGGCGCGCATATCGGCCTCATTGCGTACGACAGGATAGGGCATGTAACGCCAGATGTCGGGGTACGCGCCGGCGACGGCGAGGTCGGCGACATGATCGAGGCTGAGCGGCTCCAACTGAACGAACTGGCCGGTGAGGGTGATGGGTTGAGGCGTCAACACGCGGCGAGTGTATCACGGAGGGGCGACCGCGGACGGCGGACCGCCGACCGCAGTCTGCAGCGATATCAGGAATGGTCGGCTGGTGCGGCTTATCGCCGGATATGATGGGAGTGACTTGTCGGTCATTCAGCACGATCGGCGTTTTGACGATGACGAATCCTTCCCCTGGCCGTAAACAACAGCGCGTCCCAACGAGGGTCGAACCTCGCCTGATGTTCAGAGAGGTGACGCGCGAACGGCTCGACGATTTCGTGGCGTTGTTCGAGAGCCGGGGCGCGCCGAAGGCCTGCTGGTGCATGGTCTGGCCCGCGGCCCCGGCGGAAATCCGCAAAGCGAAAGGGCCAGCGCGCAAGGCCGCCATGACGGCGCGCATCAAGAAGGGCGTGCGGGTCGGGATCCTGGGCTACCTCGACGACGAGCCTGTCGCGTGGTGCTCGATCGCGCCGCGCGACACCTACCGCGATCTGGGTGGCGAAGACGCCAGGCCAGACGAGCAGGTGTGGTCGATCGTCTGTTTCTTCATCAAGCGCGAACATCGCGGGCAAGGCCTTTTCAATCGGCTGCTGCTGGCCGCCATCCGACACGCGCGAAGCGCAGGGGCGACCCGCATCGAAGCCTATCCCGTCGACCCCGATTCGCCGAGCTATCGCTTCATGGGCTTCGTGCCGTCATTCGAGGAGGCTGGCTTTGTGGAGATAGGACGGGCGGGTGGGCGACGACACGTCATGCGGCTGACGTTGAAGAAGAGCCGGACACGGCCTGCAAAGACCTAGACCTGTCGCCATCAGGGCAATCGCGTGTAAGTCGGATCGGCTGGAGAACTTGCCACGAATTTCACGAATTGAATCGAATGGGCACGAAGTCGGCTAAAGAGTTTGCTGAAAGCTCGATCACTTTCTCAACATCCTTCGTGCCCATTCGATTCAATTCGTGAAATTCGTGGCAAAAAAAGTTCTTTGACAACAAGACGCGATTGTCTTCGGTAGCGGTCGGACCCTTCCGGAGATCGCGGCCGTTGCCGATACAATTCGGGGATGGCTTCGAGGACTCCTCCCCGCGAGCGCGCCCGGCTGTGGCGCGACACCGCGCTGGGCGATCTCGATCTGTTGTCGGCGCGCTACATCACCCACCGCTTCGCCCCGCACTTCCATGAAGGCTACGCGATCGGCGTGATCGTGGAAGGCGCCGAGACGTTCAGCTATCGGGGCGGAACGGAAGTGGCGCCGGCCGGCCATATCGTCATCGTCAATCCCGGCGAGATCCACACGGGTTCCGCGGTGGCCGAGAGCGGCTGGACCTACCGCATGCTGTATCCGTCGTGCGAGTTGATCGCCGGGATCACGCGTGAGATCGTCGGGGTCGAGGCGGGGCTGCCGTTCTTCGCGCGGGCCGTGATCCACGATGCCGAACTGGCCTCGCGCCTGGCGTGGGCGCATCGCGCCATCGAGCTCTCGCCGCATGTGCTCGACCGCGAGAGCGCCCTGATCATCACGCTCGGCGATCTGATCCAGCGGCATGCCGACGCGCCAATCCGCTCCTCTCCGCTTCCCGACCTGCCGCGCAACATTTCTCGCGTGCGCGAGCTCTTGAACGCGGACCTGTCGGTCGATCTGTCGTTGAGCGAACTGGCCGAGGCGGCGAACCTCAGCCGTTACCATCTTGTGAGGCTCTTCAGGCGCCACGTCGGGCTGCCGCCCCACGCCTATCGAAATCAGATGCGCGTCCATCGCGCTCGCGCCCTGCTGGCGCAGGGCATGGCCATCGCCGAGGCGGCGCAGAGCGTGGGCTTCGCGGATCAGAGCCACCTCACCCGACACTTCAAACGCGTGTACGGCGTCGCGCCGGGCGCCGCCATCCAACGCCCGTGAGCTGAAGCAATTTCGTTCAAGACGCTGGCGCGCAGCTCGGGTATCCTGGGCCCCACGTCTATGACCAACTCTTCTAATCGCGGCCGCTGGCGCGAGTTCCTTCAAGGCTGTCTCGACGAGGCCCCCATCCTGCTCGGCACGATGCCATTCGGCCTGATCTACGGCGTGCTGGCCCTCAACGCCGGGCTGCCGGCCGGCGTCGCGCAGGCCATGTCGGCCATCGTGTTCGCGGGCTCGGCCCAGTTCGTCACCGCACAACTGATCGGCGAGGCCACTGCGGGCATTGTCGTCGTCGCCACGATCTTTGTCGTGAATCTGCGGCATGCGCTCTACAGCGCTTCGCTGGCGCCCTATCTGCGCCACCTCAACGCCGGCTGGAAGGCGCTCATCGCGTATCTGCTGACGGACGAAGCCTACGCTGTGGCGATCGTCCGCTACCAGCGCGACTCGGATGCCGGTGTCAAACCGCCGTACCAGCACTGGTACACGCTCGGGGCGGCGTTCCTGCTGTGGTCCTCGTGGCAGTTCAGCACGGCCGTGGGCGTCTTCCTGGGCGCGTCGGTCCCGGCCAGCTGGGGCCTCGACTTCACCCTGGCGCTGACGTTCATCGCGCTCGTGTTCACCGCGGTGCGCACGCGCCCGATGTGGGTCGCGGCCATCACCGCCGGCGTCGTCGCCGTGGTCGCACACGGTCTGCCCTACAACTTCGGCCTGCTGCTGGCCGCGGCCGCCGGCATCCTTTCTGGCATGATCGCCGAGGCCCAGACGGGCGTCACGCCACGCCGGCCGTTCCCCAATCCGTGAGGCATCGATGGAGTGGTTACCGGTTCTCATCATCGGCGGCCTGCTGACCTTCGCGACGCGGCTGTCGTTCATCGCCCTGCTGGGCCGCTTCGAGGCGCCCGAGGTAGTCACCCGCGCGCTGCGCTACGTGCCGCCGGCCGTCCTCTCGGCCATCATCTTCCCGGAGGTGCTCCTGCGCGACGGTGCCTTCGTGACTCCATGGGCCAACCCGCGCCTGTATGCCGGGATCGTCGCCGGCCTGATCGCCTGGCGCACCCGCAACGTGCTGTTGACGATCGGGGTGGGCATGGCCGTGTTCTGGGTGTTGGGTTGGGCCGGGATGTAACGCGGCGATACGCGACAACCCATACGCCGATCCGGCCCTTGACTTGAAGCGCACTCCAGGCTGTAGCATTGCGGCTACAGGAGATCGCTCACAGCATGACCACATCACAGTCAATGAAATATCGTTTGCTGGGCCGAACCGGCCTGCTCGTCTCGGAGCTCTGCCTCGGCACGATGACGTTCGGGGGTAAGGGCTTTTGGGAGGTCATCGGCAAGCAGGGGCAGGAGGTCGTCAATGACCTTGTGGCGCGCGCGCTCGACGCCGGCATCAACTTCATCGACACCGCCAACGTGTACTCGTTCGGCGAGTCGGAGACCCTGCTGGGCAAGGCGCTCCAGGGTCGGCCACGCGACAGCTACGTGCTGGCGACCAAGGTGCGCGGGCGGATGAGCGCCGACGTCAACGCCATCGGCCTCAGCCGCTATCACATCCACGCCTCGGTCGAAGACAGCCTCAAACGTTTGGGCACCGATCACATCGACCTGTATCAGATCCACGGCTTCGACGCCGTCACGCCGCTCGATGAAACGTTGCGCGCACTCGACGACCTCGTGCATCAGGGCAAGGTGCGCTACATCGGCGCGAGCAACCTCGCGGGCTGGCAGCTGATGAAGGCACTCGGGACCAGCGCTCAGCACGGCCTGGCCCGTTTCGAGTCGATCCAGTCGTACTACACCATCGCCGGCCGCGACCTCGAGCGCGAAGTCGTCCCGGTCGTCAAAGACCAGCAGGTCGGCGTGATGGTCTGGTCGCCGCTGGCCGGCGGCCTGCTCTCGGGCAAGTACACGCGCGACGGCTCGGGGCCCGAAGGCAGCCGCCGCGTCTCGTTCGATTTCCCGCCGGTCAACAAGGACCGCGCCTTCGACATCCTCGATGTCGTTCGCGCGGTGGCCGAGGAACTCAACGCCACGGTGCCGCAGATCGCGCTCGCCTGGCTGCTGCATCAGCCGGCCGTCACCAGCGTGATCATCGGCGCCAAGAACGCCGAGCAACTGGCCGACAACCTCGGCGCCGTCACCATCAGCCTCAGCGCCGACCATCTCAAGCGCCTCGATGAGGTCAGCCGCCTCCCGATCGAATATCCGCAATGGATGCTCGCCCGTCAGGGCGGGGATCGTGGGGCGTAGAGCGTGGAGCGTGGAGCGTGGAGCGTGGAGCGTGGAGCGGGGAGCGGGGAGCGGGGAGCGTAGAGCGCGGCAGCGTGAACCGCTCTACGCTCCACGCTCTACGCTCTACGCCCCTGGCGTCTGCACCAGATGCGCCTGGCGCGTTGAGAGCCGGATCGTGGCGATCGAGCCGGCGGTGAAGGCGAGGGCATCCGACTCGATGCCGTCGCTGAAGATCACGCCGCCCTCGGGCATCTCGGAACGAATGATGAGCGCGGACCCCGGTTCGATGGCGCCGTAGACCAGGCCGGCCGCCGAGGCGCGGCTGATGAAGGGCTCGCGCACGGTATACGTCAGACGGGGCGACTCCCAGGGCAGTTGATAACTCTCGGGCGCCGGCGGCGTCCACTCCGCGCCGGTCAGCCCGGCCGCGACGCCGGCGGCGCCCGTCACGATCGATTTCAGCCAGCCGGTCGAGCCCGCGCCAGTCGCGACGATCACGCCGCTCGAGCTCTGCGCCTCGGTCTGGCTGCCGACCGTCAGGCGGTAGCGCGCCGAGACATGTGTGCGCGCCCCGATGAAAAGCTCGTTGAAGGCCAGCAGACTCTGACCGTCGTGGAGGGTGGCCTCGGCCAGGCTCACGTCACGCACGGGCGCGCGCCCGGCCAGAGCGTGCGCGATCCACTCACCCGCCGCCGCGATCGAGCAGCGCGCGAGGATGCCGTCGACGCTGAGCGGATCGGGGTTGACCGCCAGGAGCGGCTGCGTTGGCAGATACTTGGCCGTGTTCGCGGCCAGGCCATCCGGCCCGATCGTCACCACAAGGTCGCGTTCACCGAACAGGTAGTTGGGCAGGAAGGCGCGCTCGATCACGTGCTGCTTGACGCGTTGCGGCAACGCGGCGCGCAACATCAGCAGCGCCGCCTGATAGCGTTCGTGCGCCGTCTGCACGGCTTCGTACGACGCGCCGAGTTGCTCGAGATAGAAGCGCGCCTGTGCCTCGGTGTTGAACCGCGCGATCAGGTCCTCGAGCTGCGTCGAACGCGTCACCACGACGATGCGGTCGAGCATGTCGGCCTCCCTCAGCCCTCGCGTGGGGCGGCCATCAGGCCGCTGAGCAGCTCGGGCGTGATCGTCAGGGTGCCGATGCGCTGCGCGTTGTCGCCCATGGCCTTGAACGCCAGCGCCAGCAGCGTGCGCGAGTCGGTGCCGCGCCATGGGCCAAGCCAGATCTCGTTAGCGCGCGCCTGGAACTCGGCCGTACGAGTCTGGTTCTGGCCTTCGAGATCGACAAGCGCCTGGCGCTGGCCCTCGAGCGCCAGCTGGTTGCTCAACTCGTTCTCTTTGATCCGACGCTCCTGCTCGACGGCAGCCGCGCGCCGCGCGTAGATCGCCTGATCGGCGCGCCGCTGCAGGCCCTCGCGGTACTCGGCCTCAAGGGCCTTGGCGAGCTCGGGCGTCGGTTTGACGGCCTGCACGGCCACGCCGAGGGCTTCGATGCCCAGGGCCTCCAGCCCCGCGTCCTCGCGCAGGCCTTCGAGCGCGATGTTCGCCAGCTGAGCCGCCTCGCTCAGCGCGTCCTCGAGCGATCGGCCCGCCAGCGCCGCCCGCACGCGCGCCTGCAAGGCGTTGAGGATGCGCGCCGGGAGCTTCTCTGGGTCGTTGCTCAGATGCCGCCGCGTGACCGGATCGATGCCGAAGTTCAGGGCCTGGGCCAACACCAGCGGCTCCGCGACACGATAGGTGAGCTGTCCCTGGATGGACACCGGCTGGAAGCTCCCGGTCGTCTCGGTGAAGATGAAAGGCACGTCGATCGTGCTGAGCGGGATCGAGGCCAGGCTGGTCACGGGCCCCCAATACCAGAAAGCCAGGCCGGCCCCGTGGCGCAGCAACTGACCGGCCGAATGCACCAAGACATACTCGCTCGGCTCCGCCTTGAAGTACCCGATCAGTGGGGCTGTCGCCGTCTTCGCCATATGGCCTCCCATTTGTGTATCAACAACACTAAATATAGTGTTGATTATACACTTTGTCAAGCCACAAAAAAAACGTGGAGCGTAGAGCGTGGAGCG